>JAIXWX010000014.1 GCA_027491075.1 Flavobacteriales bacterium | reverse complement strand
TTCCACACATACGGAACTTGATTGCTGCAAATCGTGATGTTTTCTGTAGAAGAAAGAACATCATTGATCACAAGGTTGAGCGTTGCAATCGAGTCACATCCCGTTACGCTCGTTAGATTTAAGTTGTAGGTTCCTGCGGTGGTGTAGCTGTTACCATTCCACACATAAGGAACTTGATTGCTGCAGATTGTAACATCTTCGTTTGAGCTAAGCACGTTGTTGATCAAAAGATTCAGCGTCGCAATCGAGTCACATCCTGTTACGCTCGTTAGATTCAAGTTGTAGGTTCCTGCGGTGTTGTAGCTGTTACCGTTCCACACATAAGGAACTTGATTGCTGCAGATCGTGATGTTTTCTGTAGAAGAAAGTACAGGATTAATGACAAGATTGAGCGTCGCAATCGAGTCACATCCTGTTACACTCGTTAGATTCAAGTTGTAGGTTCCTGCGGTGTTGTAGCTGTTACCGTTCCATGCGTATGGAACTTGATTGCTGCAGATTGTAACATCTTCGTTTGAGCTAAGCACGTCATTGATCAAAAGATTCAGCGTGACAATAGAATCACAGCCTGTTACGCTCGTTAGATTCAAGTTGTAGGTTCCTGCAGTGTTGTAGCTGTTACCGTTCCACACATACGGAACTTGATTGCTGCAAATCGTAACATTGGATACTGAAGTTATCTGATAGACTTCGATATTCAAAACCTGAGGTGAACCAACGCAACCAGTAGAGCTGGTCTCTATCACGCTCAATGTATAAACGCCTACCACAGCATTCCATTGAACAACGACAGCATCGGTTCCCTGACCACTGAGAATATTACCATCTCCGCCAGTATCCCAAGCAAATGTGCTTCCTACAGATCCGAGAACGTGATAAGTAGACACAGGATTTCCTACACATACACTGTCGATCTGAGCTTCCATCGAGAAGCTCGTAACACACAGTGTTGCGATTAAAAATCCTATGATCAACCGAACGTTCATTCTATTGCTATATTCTCACCAAATTAGTTATGGAAAATCGGCGAAGTCACAGGAAGCGGGTTTACCGTTACAATAACATCATCTGAATCTACGCACCCATTAGCATCGGTACCAGTGACTGTATAAGTAGTGGTGCTTGTTGGATTAGCTGACACTATCGCTCCAGTAGTTGGTGTTAATCCACTCGCAGGCGACCATGTGTAAGTAGAAGCCCCGCTTGCAGTAAGAGTTACGACATCGCCCTCACATATTGTCTCATCAGGTCCAGCGTTAACAATAGGCAATGCGTTTATGGTAACAGGAAGTGTAAATGAAATAGCACATTGTCCTGGGTTAGGGGTAAACACATAGTTGGTTGTGCCTGGCGTATTCACATCTATTACGGCTGGAGACCAATTTCCAACAATGCCATTGATAGAGGTTGTGCTGAGAACGGGTGCAGTTCCTCCCTGACATATCGGTGCCACCGCAGCAAAGTTGGGTGTAATTTGAGTATCCACTATGATGGTCATAGTAGTTGGTTGAGCACATTGTCCAACAGTTGGAGTAAAGGTATAAGTAGTGCTACCTGACGCACCGGTGTTAACAGTAGCAGGAAGCCATGTACCAGTCACGCCATTGAGTGAGGTAGTAGGTAGTACTGGTGGAGTGCTGTTTTGACACAAAGGACCAACGGGTGTAAAACTGGGTGTCAACAAAGGATCTATAGTAACAGATAAGGTTTGTGGAAGGGCACATTGACCAGGTGTTGGCGTGAATGTGTATGCAACTGTCCCTGGTGTTGATGTATTTATGGAAGAAGGTGACCATGTACCCGATACTCCATTAGGACTTGTTGTTGCTAAAGTTGGAGCGGTGCTATTCTGACAAAGTGGTCCGATTGCCGCGAAATTAGGAGTTACTTCTGGTGTAATGGTGATATTCATGGTGGTGGGCAATGCACACTGATTCGGATTCGGTGTGAAGGTATACGTCGTTGTTCCTGGCGTTGAAGTATTGATGGTCGCTGGAAGCCACGTTCCAACAATGCCGTTCGTTGAAGTTGTTGGCAGTGATGGAGCAGTGCTGTTTTGACAGAAAGGACCTAGTTGTGTAAACGTTGGTGTTACTTGCGGTGTCAACTGAATGGTCAACTGAATGGGTGTACCAGGACAACCTCCGTTGGTTTCAATTACTTGTAACACATAGTTTCCAGGAGGGGTTGTTCCCCAGTTAATCACAATTCGATTACTGCTTGATCCCGGGCCTTGGTTTGTAGTGATGGTGCCTGTAAAACCCGCAGTAAGCATCGTCCAGGCATAGGTGCTGCCTGTCGTTCCTGCCCCTCCATTTTCCGTGTAGTCTACTTGATAAGGCTCAGTAGAACTGACACAAATGACATGAGGGTTGGCGCTGTTGGTCTGAGCGCTGATGTAGGACGTCAGCAATGACATCCATGCGATCAGAAACATTCTCATTGATTTTTTCATAGTGGTAGAAATTAATTATGAAATATTAGGGTGGTTATTATTTGAGGAAGCACTGTAATAGATAAAGTGCTAATCAAAGTATATGTATCTCCTGCATTGACTGTTCCGCTTCCATTGCTATCGCAATAGCTATAGGCAGAAACAGTTTGAGTAATCGATGAAGTACCAGGGTTAAGCCCGTTAGGGAAAATAGAATTGGGCGCAATCACTCCTGCAATGGGAGTTACAGAAGAAAATACAACACACGATGTATTCGCTGCATTCACCGCATTCTGCCAAGTTGAAATAGTAGATGAAACTGAATTGCCGTGACAAATACTTGTATTTGTGTTTGGAACCGAAGTAAACGAGCAACAATTATAGGGTATCGACGGAGTGAATGTGCATACCGCTGGAGTTCCAACAAATTCCTCAAACACGACATTCAAAGAAGCACTTAACACACCCGTCCACACTCCGTCTGCAAGGCTTGCGCAATTCGCTCCTGGCACGTACGTCGTATTGACTCCTCCAGCATTGAACGCGTTGGGATAAACATATACTTGCATAGAAGTTCCAGAATCAAATCCCGCTGGCAATTGAGCGAGATTAAACGTTTGGGTGTAGTTCGAAGGCCCTGGTGTTGCCGTTATAACATCCGAAATGATCTGTCCTCCGACGACTACAGTCACCCAATATGATGAGTTGGTTCCAGTTGAAGGAGGGTTGAAACAGAATCCGTTGAGATTGACATTTAATGTAAAAGATGTTGCATTTCCTCCAATACCAAAAGGCGCAATGTTCAATAACGCAGCATTATTAACTCCTCCGAATGGACTAGAAACAACCGACACATTACCCGTGTTAAATGTTTGATTCCAACTTACAGGCGCCAAAGGCCCCGCGGTATTGCAGCAGTCGGGGCCGGGAGAAGGACCCAAATAATCAATGGTAAAAGTTCTATTTCCCGCAGAGCAGCTGGCAGCTGGCAGCGTTGTTGGGTTTGGACTAACCGTAAAAATGGTACCGATGTCAGACATGTCACAATCACTGGCTCCACTCATGGTCCATTGGCATGTGCTACTATTGAAAGTAATCGTAACGATGTCGTCGTAACTATTGGGCACCTGAGGATACACCGTTACGTTGGTTGTTCCGCTTGAAATAATTGCTCCCGTAGCATTACACGAAATCGACCAAGGAAGATTTACTGCTACTGTATTGCAATAGTTTGAATTCACTAAAGTCACAGGCACCCGAAAATCACTGCAGTTAAATTCAGTAGCCACGACAGGTCCAGAGGGAGTATTAATGGTGATGGTTGCTGGAGAAATCGCAACATTCGCACCGAATATACTATTGGCATTTAACCCAAAAGGCCCAGAGATCGGTGTAGTCAAATTGTTTCCACTTTGAGTAATTCCTATGAATCCTCCAATCCCATTGAACCCGTCTCCAAAACTATCAATGATATTTAAAGTAAAAATATTTCCAAATGTATTTGCACTTATGGGACCGACTGTAGTATTAATAGGAGCAGCATTCACTCCCGGTCCTCCAGATGCCACAACCGTTCCTGTGAGATTACTCACAACGTTCCATGTAAGTTCATTTGCGAAGGAGGAGCCGTAGTTTCCGACCACTTGGAAAGTAACAGTCCCGTTACAACTTGTATTGGGTATTTCTATGTAATAAGCTTGATCGGCGCACGCTAGACCAGTGCCTGTGGCAGTATTTGAATAACCGGGACAATTCAGCGTGGTTGCAGTACAAGAAGCTGGAGCAGTATAGTTAGTGGTGAATGTACAAAGAGGATCAGCTGAGAAAGAGGCGGTTATTGCACACGAAGCTCCATTAGAAGTAAGTCCTGTCAACGAATACGGAATACTGGTTCCCCATGGTTGAGGAATGGTTACGCTTCCACCACAACTGCTGCTGACGGTGAGTATACCAGAGCTCGGAGGGTTTTGTACAGTAATTGTTCCATTTACTGAATAGGTATTGGTAAATGCACTACAAGCAGAAGGCGCAGCAGTCAGGGCCGTGATATTGCAAAGTATATCGCAGTTTGTCGTAGCTGTGCTGGTGGAAAGTGAACTAAAACTGATGGTTCCCGCTTGTCCAGAAAAATTGGTCATTAAGAGAATATAATATTGACCTGCAATCGCTCCCGTGATATTGGCCTCTTCTACCGGTGCAGGACTAAAACTACAGTCTATGCTGGGCGCAGTACCGCCTGCTATTTGAGAACACCCATCGGTCAAAGAAGTAAACGGCCCCCATAAATTGAAGTCCACATCTAACCCAGCACCCGCAGCGTTGGTTTGTGAAATGGTAATATTTAAATTCCCCGGTTCATCGATTTGCATGTAATACCAAACAGGATTCGGTGTGGAAAAAAGGCAATTGATAGCGCCTAAACCTGGAATTCCCGTGTTGTTTGGAAAAGAATAAGTTGATCCTGTGCAAAAAGGTGTGGAGTTCGTGCAGACATCTCCGTTGCCATTCGGTGGAGTAACCACTGCCTGAGATACATTGATCGTAAATGGAGTGCAATTAGGAGCAGGCCACGTATCTACAACAATGTAATAAGTTACTCCTGCCGTAAGTGTAATATTATTCAATGCTGGATTTCCTCCCGATTGTGTCGCTGAACCAACGCATGTTCCTCCAGAGGTTGGACAACCTTGGGTAACAAAAACACCCGTATAGGTGCTGGTGCCGGTCAAGACTATGTTAAATGGCCCAGTCGCTGAAGGGGTATACGTGAACAGATAATCCTCTCCACCAAGATAAAGCGAGGTACAAGCGTTTCCGCTAATTACATCATTACAAGCCCCACAGCTGGTGTAGCTTCCATTGAAAGGAACAGCGGTGATAGGTGTGGCATTTGAACAGCTGATGCAAGCAGTAGCGGTAGCACAAATGCCGAAGGTTCCATTTCCGTCATTATTGTACTCCCAAAATCGTATCCACAGAGTAGAGCCTGGAGTCTGACCAGTGACAGTAAGACTAGGCATTAATCCATTTGGACTTCCATCATCGTCACAAGAAATCAAGGTAAGGGCGGAACACGTTCCAGAATAAACGGCCATACCTCCATCTGTAACCACTCCCGTTTGTGTATCCAATAAGATTGAACCAGAAGCAGGCACTACCACAGTAAACCAAACATCTCCACCAGCATAAAGCGCGCAGCCAGGTGCAGGAACCCCTCCGCTGGCGGTGGCACCAGCATTGGTACTTTGAACATAGTTGCAGGAGGTGCCGGCAGTGAGTGGCGTTGCCGAACAAGGATTGTCATTTGTTGGAGGACAAGCTGTACAGGTCATCGTAGCGGTCCAACCTGCCCCTTGATTGTTGGCATTGGTCGTAAATACCATGGTTACACTTCCCAAAGTAGAAGTAATGGTAAATGGAACTGTCGTCAAATTACCACTGTAGGTGCCAAGTACTGCACCTCCAGTCCCCAAACCATTATAAACAATGAGGACGTCGTTGGTCGCTTGAGTATTAAAGGTGGTAAATGTGATGCTTAAACACTGACCAGCAGTTGCAGAAGTGAATACACTGGTAATACTGGTATTGGCGAGATAATCAGCCGTTGGTCCTTGGGGATCATAAAAGTTATGTACGGTGCCACACGGAACATTGATGGTTCCCGGTGCCATATTGTAATCAGCACCTTTTGCAACTCCAACAAAGAGCAATAGCGCGCCAATCAAAGATATGTAAGCGCACTTTATCATACAGAATAACACGCAATGAAACTTGGCTTCATGTCTCAAGTGCATCAGCAAGTGATGCTAAGGTTTTGGTTAAGGAATCGCTGTTTAGGCGCTATTATAATTGCAAGATAGATCAAAAAAATAGAATCATATTAAAAAGCAGCCCCCCATACTATTTTTGGGGCATGAATTCCAATTCCCTTCAACTCAAAACGGGTTATAGAGACATCATGGGGTTGGCATTTCCAATTACCGCGTCCCTGCTCATCCCCCAAATTAACTTCATTACCAACTTGGTTTTTTTGGGAAGCTTGGGAGAAGAAGTGCTTGCTATGGCGGGTATAACGGGAGTTTACTATTTGATCTTCTCGGTGATTGGCCACGGTCTAAATAGCGGGCTTCAAGCACTTATTTCAAGAAGAGCGGGAGAAAACAATCCCAAGGCAATTGGTACTTTATTTAGTCAAGGAATTCTCATCGCAATTGCCATAAGTGTGATTTCTATTCTCTTCACTTTGCTTGTGAGCCCATATATCTTCAGGGCACTCATGGTAGACGAGAAATTGGTACAGATGACCAATCATTTTTTAAGTGTAAGAATTTGGGGGCTTCCATTGCTGCTTCTATATCAATTGCGAAATGCACTTTTGGTTGGAATTAACCAGTCCAAGTTTCTAATGGTAGGTACGGCTGTAGAAACACTCTTTAACATTGTATTTGACTATGGACTAATTTATGGAAAGCTGAATATGCCAGAAATGGGCTATATCGGCGCGGCTTACGCTTCCATAATTGCTGAGTTTGCTGGTCTAGTGGTTATTGCCTTCATAGTTCAATTGCCTTCTGTAAAAAATACGATTCGTCTACAGTTGACTGCCAAACCCGATTTCGAGTTGATCTGGAGCATTCTGACTGTATCTTTTCCTCTAATTGTTCAGTTCGTAATTAGCGTTGTAGCCTGGGAGTTTTTCTATATTTCAATGGAACACTATGGCGAACGTGAACTTGCCATCAGCTCATTGGTGCGAACACTCTTTGGGTTTTTCGGGTCGTTTACATGGGCTTTTGCTTCAGCTACTACCACCATGGTAAGCAATGTGATGGGTCAGGGCAAAAAAGAAGAGGTCATACCGGTAACCATGCGAATTATGAAGTTGAGTGTTGGATTCGCCTGTCTTTGGGCTATTTTACTCTTATCCGTTCCAAAAATTTTCTTCACTGTTTTCTCAAACGATGTCGGACTTCTTACGGATAGTGTGCCTATCATCCGAATTGTAGCACTGGCGTTGGTGATAATGAGTATAAGCTGTATTTGGCTCAATGCTGTAGTTGGCACAGGAAATACGCGTATCACCCTCCTTGCAGAGTTGATTTCCATTTCTTTATACGTCGGATACGTCTTCCTTGTCACCCGTGTCTTTCATCTTTCTCTCTCCGCTGCATGGATGAGTGAATGGGTCTATTGGTCCACTTTATTTTTCATCAGTTTCCTCTACATGAAAAAAGGGCAATGGGCTTTAAAAACGATTTGATAACCTTTTAGGTTAAATATTTTAATTCTATCTTAACAAATAAACTTTGGGTATGCGGCAGATTTGTATTAATTATAGTTTCTCTAATTAATATTCTGTTAACATGACTTCAAGACCTTCGCGGCACTTTATACAAGAAAAAAAGACAAAATCAAAAATGGGACTTTCCAACCTTTTCTCTTTCCTTATCCCTAAAAGTGGACTTTTCTTCGATCTTTTCGCAGAAGACACTTCCAATTTAGTGGAACAAGCAAATGAATTCAACAAGCTATTTGCTACGGCGGATAAGGCTGAACAAAAGAAGATTATAAAAAGAGTCAAAGAATTAGAAAACAAAGGCGACGAGATCACACATAGAATATTCTTAGAACTTTCTGCTAATTTCATTACCCCATTTGATCGCGAGGATATTCACACATTAGCAACATGCATAGACGACATCGCGGATTATATTCAAGGTACTGCTTCACGAATAGAACTTTATGGCGTGGATCAATTTTCACAAACGATGGAAATGCTCAGTGACGTTATAGTCAAACAGGTATATGAAATTGATACTGCAATTAAAGACTTACGCAATATGCGAAATGCAGACAGAGTAAGAGAAGCGATTGTCAGAATTAATTCTCTAGAAAATCATGCGGACGATTTATTTGACGAGGCCATCGCGCGTTTGTTTGCAGAAGAAGTTCCTCCACTCGAGTTGATAAAAATAAAAGAGGTTCTTAGCAATCTAGAAACAGCAACCGATAAATGTGAAGACGTAGCCAATGTCCTTGAATCCATTCTCGTTAAAAACTCCTAACCGCTACTAAACATATGGAAGTACTTATCGCGGTTATTGTATTGGCTTTGATTTTCGACTTTATCAATGGATTTCATGACAGCGCCAATTCGATTGCAACTATTGTCTCTACAAGAGTTTTAACTCCTTTTCAGGCCGTACTCTGGGCTGCTTTCTTCAACTTCATTGCAATGTATATCTCCAAACTAAAAGTGGCTGATACCGTGGCAAAGACAGTAGATGGAAGTTCAATTACCCTCACAGTTATCTTCGCAGGACTCATCGCCGCCATTATATGGAATCTTGCTACATGGTGGTGGGGAATTCCCAGTTCTAGTTCGCATACTCTTGTTGGAGGTTTTGCAGGAGCGGCAATCATGCACGCCGATTGGGACGTTGTGAAGCTGGATAAAATAAGGCCCTTGTTTCTGTTCATCGCTTTAGCTCCCATTATCGGTATGCTATTGTCTTATTTCATTTCGGTAATTCTTCTTTGGGCCTGTAGAGCGGGAAACCCGAGCAAGTTAGATAAATGGTTTAAGCGATTCCAGTTGGTGTCTTCTGCGTTATTCTCCATTGGTCACGGTGGAAACGATGCTCAAAAAGTAATGGGTATTATTTCTGCGGCATTGATAGTTTACACCACACAACATGGAATGTCACCTGATCAAATTCCGCATTGGATGCAAGTAGCACAAACTACTTCCATCGAAAACGGTGTAGTGAAGCAAACTATATCAGGCATCCCAGAATGGGTTATCATTGGTTGTTATACTGCCATTGCAGCGGGTACAATGATGGGGGGTTGGAGAATCGTAAAAACCATGGGAACAAAAATTACCAAGATGACTCCTTTTGAAGGTGTTGCTGCGGAAACCGCAGGAGCCTTGACTCTTTTTGGTACAGAAAAATTCGGTATCCCTGTTTCTACCACTCACACTATTACTGGTTCAATTATCGGTGTAGGACTTACCAAACGCATTTCAGCAATTAAATGGGGCGTTACAGGTAAACTTTTGGTGGCTTGGGTTATTACGATTCCTATTTCAGGATTGCTTGGAGCATTGATACTAAAGTTTTGCGAGTTCTTAGGAATGCATCAATAAGAAATAAAAAAGGCGACCGTACGGTCGCCTTTTTATTCTATCACGATTGAACTATTTCTCTTTTGATCCTACCAAAACTGTAACGCATCCTTCATGAGAAATCGCGCCATCTTGTTTAGGTACTCGCACACGTACAATCAGTTGTTGAGTGTTTGACATTTTAAAATCGAAAACACTCTTGTTATCTGCTGTTTTGTTGGAGTAAATCATCTCATCGTTGGTGTCTACCAATTCAAACTCTACATCTCCAAGCACAGGGTGAGATCCCACTACTATACGATAGTCTTTGCCACTGTAGAAAGTAAGCAAAAGCTCTGCTTCATCACCAGGCACCAATACCGCAGAATTATAGTTGTCGTTTTGAACATATCCTTCTAACAAAGGAAGGCACTTGTTCTTAGTGAAAGCTCTGCATTGGGCATTCGCTAATACCGGAAGAAGAAACAACACCGGAATAATATATTTAACGAGTTTCATATTCGTAGTTTTAGGGTGATTTATGAGATATACTTTGAACGAACTTGAGCGATCAAGGTTTCAATCTTCTTCAAAGTTTCGTCACTAATTACTGCGCTTGAAGAATTTCCAATGGTAAATGTGCCATCAGCACCCTTACTTGCAGTAGTCTTGCCTGCAGACGTTTGTACTTCATTGAACAATGCTTGCAAACTCAGCAGATCCGATTTTACCTCCTTGAGATTCTCCGCTTCTCCAAATTTGTTGAAGTAGTTGATGAGATTATCTAAAGATAATTTCTGCTCTGCGATACGTGTTTTCAATTCAGAATCACCGCTGGAGGCATATCGAGTGCTCAAGTATAATGCCTCCATCCAGCCACCGGCAATCACCAGAGCTGATACGGAAATGCGATTATTCTCTTTCAAATAACCATTCAAATCTGAATACGCTTCACTTACAATTCTCATCAAGCTATCTCTGCTGTCTTGATTACTATTGAGACGATTGATGATATCATCTTGCAAGGCCCCATCTACTCCCATTTCACGGGCCAAACGTTGCGCCGCTGCAAGGTAATTCATACTCTCTTGTTTTTGATCAAACATACTGGCATAGCTAAGATCTGCTCCGTAAATACCAAGATTAACAGCTTGCTTCACTTCACCGGTATATTTCACGACATTCTCCGTGCTGTTAAGCATGGCGGCGTCATACTTGAAACCGTTCTCTTTAATCAAAGAAGCCATTTCCATGGGAGCAGGGATCGAGAAAAAGATCTTTTGTAGTTCTGCCTCTCGTGCAGCTTCTAAAGAATCAACTTTGGGTTGTGTGGGTGGTTGATTTGCATTGTTTCCTCCACTCTGGCAAGCAGACATCAACGCGCAGATGCCGAACGCAAGAGCCGTGGGCTTCATCCATCGTAAATTTCGCATAATTAGTTTATTTTGGGTGGTCATTAAGTACTCTAGAAAATACCAATTTCGAAAGTGTAATTTCCAAAATCTTGGTTTTTTACGGGAGCTTGACGAAAATAGTTATAAAAATTTAAATGTTTATTCCTCTTTATTCACAAGTGTCACGAAATCAATCAATAATATCTTAGTGCGCTTGAAGCCAATTCGCTCCGTGATTCACTTCTACTTCTAATGGAACCCTCATTTTAACAGCTCCCATCATATTTTCCCTTATGATCGGCTCAATCATTTCTAATTCAGGCTTAAAAACATCGAACACCAATTCGTCATGCACTTGCATAATCATCTTGGATCTCAAGCCTTGTTTTTTCATTTCTCTTTGAATTCTAATCATCGCCACCTTGATAATATCAGCGGCACTGCCTTGTATGGGAGCATTGATAGCGTTGCGCTCAGCAAAACCTCTAACCACGGCATTGGCACTATTGATATCTGGCAGATAGCGCTTTCTGCCTAAGATCGTTTCTACATACCCCTTTTTTCGTGCTTGCTCTATATTCTCTTGCTGGTACGATTTGAGCCTATTAAATTGTTTGAAATAGGAGTCTATAATTTCTTTGGCCTCTCCTCTTGAAATACCAAGATTCTGTGCCAATCCAAATGCCCCTTGCCCATATATAATACCGAAATTTACGGCCTTTGCCTTACTTCGCATCGACTTGTCCACTTGTTCAATGGGGACACCGAATACCTTGGATGCAGTGGCTGCATGTATATCGGCACCGTGTAAAAAAGCCTCACACATATTCTCATCGTTGCTCAGCGCGGCAATGATTCTCAATTCGACCTGAGAATAATCCGCCGAAATCAAGGCGTAATCTTCATCCCTTGGGATAAATGCCTTGCGTATTTCCTTCCCCCTGCTAGTGCGAATTGGGATGTTCTGAAGATTGGGATTATTGCTGCTCAAACGACCGGTCGCCGCTATGGTTTGCATATAATTGGTGTGAACTCTTCCGGTAGCAGGGAGTATCAACTCTGGTAATGCGTCTACATAGGTTGACTTGAGTTTCCTCAATTCACGGTAGTCCAGAATTTTCCCAATGATGGGGTGTTCTGCTGCATATTTCGAAAGTATATCTTCTCCAGTCGCATACTGACCTGTCTTGGTCTTCTTGATATCACTGCCTATTTTCAATTTCTCAAAGAGAATGGCACCTAGCTGCTTTGGCGAATCGATGTTAAACTCTTCACCAGCGATTTCATGAATTTCTCTTTCTAAAGTTGAAATGTCTTTTTGAAGTTCAGAACTGTAGTCTTTTAAAAAATGTTCGTCTACGCGCACTCCCTCTAGCTCCATTTCCGCAAGCACCGTGATCAATGGAACTTCCACTTCGTCAAATAGCTTTCTCACATCGGAGGAAGTTAATTGAGGTTCAAACACCTCTTTAAGTTGTAAGGTTATATCCGCGTCTTCTGCCGCATAGTCGCACACTTCCGCTGGGGTTAGATCGGCCATGCTGCCCTGTGTCTTCCCTTTCTTTCCGATCAGGGTTTCAATACTGATGGGCTCATAGCTCAAGTATTGAGCGCTCAAAACATCCATTCCGTGTTTTCCATCGGGCTGAATGAGGTAATGAGCAATCATAGTATCAAACAGTTTGTTTTTCAATTGAACACCATACTTGAGGAGCATCTTGTAATCGTACTTGATATTCTGTCCTATCATCTCCTTTTGTTCGTCCTCAAAAACGGGAGCAAATCGACTCAAAAGCGCTTTGGCTTTTTCATATTCACTTGGAACGGGAATATAATACGCTTCTCCTTTCTTTACAGAAAATGACATTCCAACCAAAAACGCATTAATAGGCTCTAAATCGCTGGTTTCAGTATCAAAACAGAACGATTGTTCTGTTTTCAGTAATGCGATCAACTCCTCGGTTTTTTCTTCAGTGTCGACTAAACGATAGTTGTGCTCTACGTCTCCAATTTTCCTCAAATCACTTTTTGCTGCAGTTTCAACTTCTTCTGTAGAAAATAAACTTCCTTGCACTGGTGTTGCGTTTTCTTCACCTAACACCCGTTTCGCTAATTGACGAAACTCCAGCTCGTCGAAAACTTCTTTTAGAAACTCTTTATTGTACTCTTTAATTCTGAGGTCCTCCTCCACTAGAGGAGTTGGAGCATCAAGCAAAATAGTAGCAAGTTTTTTTGAAAGAATGGCTTGATCAGCAAACTGAATAACATTCTCTTTTTGCTTTCCCTTGAGTTGGTCGGTACTGGCGAGAAGTCCTTCCAAAGAGCCGAACTGCTTCAATAATTTAGCCGCGGTTTTCTCTCCTACTCCAGGAATGCCAGGAATGTTGTCAACAGCATCTCCCATCATTCCTAATAGGTCAATGACCTGATCGACTCGTTCAATGTCAAACTTCGCACACACTTCGGGTATCCCAAGTACTTCGGCACTTCCGCCTTGGTATCCTGGCTTAAACACAAAGATATTTTCACTCACCAGTTGACCATAATCTTTATCGCTGGTCATCATGTAGGTTAAAAAGCCTTCTTGCTCCGCCTTCTTGGCGAGCGTACCTATCACATCATCCGCTTCGTATCCCGGCGCCATCAGAATGGGAATATTGAAACCCTCAATGATCTTCATAATCCACGGCACAGATATTTTAATATCCTCTGGCGTTTCCTCGCGATTTGCTTTGTATGCTTCGTAATCTATCTCACGAAGTGTTTGTTCAGGCGCATCAAATACCACTGCCATATGAGTTGGCTTTTCGTTGTTGATGATATCGAGGAGAGTATTGGTAAATCCAAACATCGCAGAGGTGTTCACCCCTTTAGAGTTAATGCGAGGAGCGCGAATAAATGCATAATACGCTCTAAAAATCAAAGCATACGCATCCAACAGGAACAGCTTCCTGGGGTGTTCTTTTGTAATCATGTTTCAAAGAAACAAAATTTTACCTCTTAAAAACAGGAACCGTGCTGCATGGCTCGCCAAACAAGATGGATTTGGCTACGGGTTGAAGGTGACTTACCAGATCTGCATAAGCACTGGGAGGAACGGGGCGATCAGAACACCCTTTAATGACGATGCGCTGATCTCGATAGTCTTCTTTATTCAAACTTAAAATAAGGCTTCTAAAAATATCTGCCTCCATTTCTGAAGGTGTTCCGATGAAAGTGCGTTGAGAAATACCTTGCAATTTAGAGGCTATGAGCATCATCGCCCAATGCGGTATAATGGCATCCACGCTGCAAAAAACCGCCACATAATGATCTCTATAGTTTTCCCAAGGATGTCCCTTAAGAGACTCTCTGAAATCCTTCTCTTTTAAAGCCAAGCCTTGCCAGAGCCACTCCTTGATATCAATGGTTGAGCGAGTAAACGCGGGATATATTTCTTCCAAATTAATCGTAACCAGTCCGCTCTTAGCGACTTTATTGACGATTTCTTCCATGGGTTATGAGTGCGAAACTTTTCTGAACGAAACTTCACCCACCATTTCTGAAGCAGTAGCCACCATTGCGTTAACGTCATATCCGCATTCGGCATACAGCTCGTCTTGCGTACCATGTTCTACGTAAGAGTCAGGAATACCCAGCCTTTTCACTTGTGCGGTGTACCCGTTATCTGCCATGAACTCCAAGACTGCACTTCCCATGCCCCCTTGGATGCAACCGTCTTCAACAGTAATTATATTTTTAAACTTGCTAAACACCTCGTGCAGCAGCATTTCATCAATTGGTTTTGCGAAGCGCATATCATATAACGCTGCACTTATTCCTTTCTCCTCTAAATCTTGGCAAGCCTTTTCTGCATAATTACCAATAGGACCAATAGTAAGGAAAGCAACATCCTCTCCGCTTCTAACTTTTCTACCGGTTCCTACTTTGATGAGTTTCATTGGTGTTTTCCAATCTACCAAAACTCCGTTTCCTCGAGGATATCGTATAGAGAACGGACCATAGTTTTCATACTGAGCGGTGTACATCAGATTTCTTAGCTCGCTTTCGTTCATCGGGCTAGCCACAATCATGTGTGGTATACATCTCATGTATGCCAAGTCATAAGCTCCGTGGTGTGTTGGTCCATCTGCACCTACCAATCCGCCGCGGTCCAAACAAAAAACTACGTGTAGTTTCTGTAATGCCACATCGTGGATTACCTGATCGTAAGCGCGCTGCATGAAGCTTGAATAGATATTGCAGAAAGGAATTAATCCTTGTGTTGCCATCCCTGCGCTAAATGTTACTGCATGTTGCTCTGCAATACCCACGTCAAATGCACGCTTTGGCATTGCCTCCATCATAAACTTTAAAGAACATCCTGACGGCATTGCTGGAGTAACACCAACAATATTCTCGTTCTTCTCTGCAAGTTCAATGATGGTGTGACCAAACACATCTTGATAAAGCGGTGGTTGTGGATTTTTCGGAACAATCTTTACAATTTCTCCGGTTTCTTTATTGAAAAGGCCTGGAGCGTGCCACTTTGTAGGGCTTCCTTTCTCGGCGGGCTCATAGCCCTTTCCTTTCATAGTAACACAATGCAAGATTTTCGGGCCTGGGATGTCTTTTAAATCGCGCATCACCTTTACCAAATAATCTACATCATGTCCATCAATGGGGCCAAAATATCTCCAATTGAGCGCCTCAAACAAGTTGCTTTCTTTTAGCAGAGAGCTTTTCAAGGACTCAGAAATTTTATGGACTATGGTTTGAGCGTTCGGGCCAAACTTGCTCACCTTCCCTAAAAGGTTCCATACTTCGTCCTTAACCTTATTATAAGTATGACTGGTTGTAATATCCGTAAGATATTCTTTTAAAGCTCCAACATTTGGGTCAATGCTCATACAATTGTCATTGAGCACCACCAGTAGATTAGCGTCTTCAGCGCCGCCGTGATTCAAGCCCTCGAAAGCCAATCCAGCAGTCATGGCACCATCTCCTATTACTGCTACTACTTGGCGGTCCTTCTCTCCTTTCAATTTGCTCGCCACAGCCATTCCCAAAGCAGCAGAGATCGAAGTTGAACTGTGTCCTACACCGAACGTATCAAATTCTGACTCCGATCTTTTTGGGAAACCACTGATACCACCGTATTTGCGATTGGTGTGAAAAGAATCTTTTCTACCCGTGAGTATTTTGTGACCATAGGCTTGGTGACCTACGTCCCATACAAGTTGATCATAAGGGGTGTTGAATACATAATGCAAAGCCGCAGTCAGCTCCACCACGCCTAGGCTTGCACCAAAATGACCGCCTTTTTCAGAGACTATGTCAACAATGTATTGGCGTAACTCTGCACACAGCTGTGGGAGTTGATCTTCAGAAATCAACGAACGCAACTGTTGTGGATCATTGATTTGGGCCAATAAAGGTCCTGGGGTATAAGTACTCATAGTTCTTTAAACGTGATGAATTAGTATTTTCTAAAACATCGCCTAGCGAACAAAGTTCGTAAAAATTGCCTTAAAAGAGGACTTTCTTTGACACTGCGTCTCAGACCCTGAGCAGGGATCCAATAAAAAGTTATGAAAACAGACCGATTAAATCGTGGTGCCTTCTCTTTGTGCTTTCTCAGAGAAACGCTTTTGCATTCGCAACCAGATGTATACTCCTACGAAACCGCCAGCAATACATACCCAGTTAAACCAATGAGACATAGGTTCCAAAATGTATTTGAAAGTCCATTGAAGCGCTTCGACGATAGGGTTAAGTATGCTTTGTAAATTCATGGTTCGTAAAATTTCGTTGCAAAAATAGAAATCCGCGACCAATTTACCACTTTCTCCTCTCATTTTTGTGCCCAAATGTTATTGCGACAGTTTTCATCGCGTCAGCCATTTTTGGTAATCATCGGACCTGTGCTCAGCATGTTCGTGCTTTTTCCTGCCTATTACTTTGGCTTACTGCACTTTTCATCTACTTCATTTCCGCTGGACCAATGGCTTAAAGGATGGGAGCACATTCCTTGGCTACTCGTTACTGTTGCCTCGGGGCTGATATTTTTAGGAAGCTTGGTCATAAATCTGATTTTCAACCGGCATGAATTCAACCTTGCGCCTTCTTATGTGCCGAGTTTTTTGTATGCAATCCTTTCCACTTCGTTGGCTATGGTAGAAGTCAGTATTCCCAACTTACTGGCTAATCTTTTTGTTATTGTAGGTCTGAATAAGCAATTTGAAGTATGGAGGCAAAACAGAGCCATTGCTGAATATTTTGTAGCGTCCTTTTGCTATGGACTTGCTGCTTTGGCCTTTCCTCCTTTTATATGGCTTTCTCCTGGAATGGCATTGGCGGTAATGAATACTCGTTCTTTTCATTGGAGAGAGCACTTCCTTTCGATAGTAGCCTTTGTAACACCCTTTGTGTACTGGTGGTCCTATCTCTTCTTTATTGACCGCCTAGACACCTTGATTCTATTTAGAACTGTTTTCAGTTTCAACGCGCCTGAAGGTCCTGACTGGAACAACAACTACATTTTATTCTTCGGGATAATGATCGGCCTGACATTCTTATTTGCATTGCGGAGCTTCATTTTTCTTAGTGATAGAAGTTCTAATAGGGCACGCAGTGTGAAGCGCATTTTTTTAATCATGAGTATCGCGATGATTGGCTCTGGTGTGTTCTCCTACTTCATTCTGCATGAAGTAACTCCTGGAGTGATTCTACTTCCGCTGGGAATTGTAGCTGGTAACTGGTTTACCAACTATCGCTATAGCCTCATTGCTCCCTTTATGTTTTATGGACTGATCCTGTCATGTATTGCATTATTGCTCCATATTTTTGGCAGGATATAAAAAGCTTACCTTTGGACCTCAAATACCATTCAAATGAAATTCGGCGTAGTAGTTTTTCCTGGAAGCAATTGTGATGAAGATTTGGTGTACACTTTATCAGAGGTGCTTCACCAAGACGTTGTAAAGTTGTGGCACAAAGACACCGATTTGCAAGGCGTAGACTTTGTATTTATTCCCGGTGGTTTTAGTTATGGCGACTATCTGCGCAGTGGAGCTATTGCGCGCTTTTCACCAATTATGAGCGAAGTAGTTCGTCACGCCGACAAAGGAGGCTACGTAATGGGAATTTGCAATGGATTTCAAATCCTTACCGAAGCTAAACTCCTTCCAGGAGCATTGCTTCACAATGAGTCAAGAAAATTTATCTGTAAGAATGTTTTTCTAAAACCTGAAAGTACTAGCACCATTGTGACCTCCGGTCTTGAGCCACGTGCCTATAAAGTGCCTATTGCTCACGGAGAAGGAAATTATTACGGACCAAAAGAGCTAATCAAAGAGCTCAATGATAACGACCAAATTCTTTTCCGCTATTGCAATGAGGCGGGTGAAGTTTCAGAAGAATCCAATCCCAACGGTTCTTTGGACAACATCGCTGGTGTTAGCAATAAAAAGAAAAACGTTTTCGGAATGATGCCTCACCCTGAGCGTTGCAGTGACTTTGAACTAGGCAATACCGATGGAAGAGAGATCTTTGAAAGCATTCTTTCCAAAGTGATGGCATAAACCCGTGTTGCCATTCTTAGTTCCCAAGAACTCATTTAACCTTAAAAGTTATTGGAGTTAAGAAGACCACGTATTATTCACATCATCTCACCACCATCAAGTCTCTAGTCACTAGTCACTAGTCTCTAGTCTCTAGATCTAGTCCCTACCAATCATTTCTTCAATTGTTTGAGGAGCTTTTGAACGTCAGAGGCTAATTTTTGGAATTCTACTCGTGAAACGTATGGATTTTGTGTCGGTTCTAGCACCAAGTCTTTTTTTTCTTCAATAAAATCGACCATCGGCATGTCCAGTGCTATAGATATTGCGTGTAAGTGCTGGATGGAAATAGAAATCTCCCCTCGCTCGATTTTGCCATAATTCCCCGTTGACATTCCGATTGCCTCGGCAACATCTTCCTGACTTAATCGCTTGATTACCCTGAACTTTCGAATGCGTTCTCCGACTTTCTTATCCATGTACCAAAGTTCAACCCTATATACTGAATTAAAAAACCTTTGAGTATTATAGAAGAGTCGTTCCGTAATATCAAATCATCACCACAAGATAGTGTTGTTGAACAGGACTAGAACAAAGGGGTATGTATCAGTGATTTTGGCTTACTCAGGTTATTGGTATTGCCGAGGCTCAACGCGAATTTTTCTCAAAAAAATTTTTGAACATCGCCGAAAAAGGAAAATTTTCATGTAATAAAGACCTTTCAGAAAGAAACTGAAATCAAAATACTTGTTATTTCAGCCCAAAAACCACCCATTCAGCGGGTTAAGGGCCGATGGCCAGAAAACAATCGTCCACAACGCTTGTCTTAACAATTGTTAAACCCCTGCAGGTTTCACACAAAAATAAACTTCAAATAACCAAATTATTAGAACTATGAGTCAACATTTTCTACTTGAGATCGCACCGATTTCAAACTACAATTACGTTGCTTTCACGTTTTTCATAGGCACTATGGCTATGATGGCGGCTTCCGTATTTTTCTTCTTCGAGTTGAACAACACAGACAAGAAGTGGCGTACTTCTCTTTTAGTGAGCGGATTGATTACTTTCATTGCCGCGGTTCACTATTATTACATGAGAGGCTACAACTTGGAAACAGGTCAGTCTCCAACTTTCTTCCGTTACGTGGATTGGCTTTTGACCGTTCCATTGATGTGCGTTGAATTCTACTTGATCACCAAGAAAGTAGGATCTACTCAAGGCCTTCTTTGGAAATTGATTGCTGCTTCAGTAGGTATGTTGGTTACTGGTTACATCGGTGAAGCCATCTACCCAGCAGAATCAGTTAGCTGGGTTTGGGGAGCGATCAGCGGATTGTTCTACTTCTACATCGTGTACCTCGTTTGGTTTGGTGAAGTAGCGAAACTTGCTGGAGATGCTGGTCCAGACGTTGCTGCTGCCAATAAGACGCTTGCTTGGTTTGTACTTGTTGGATGGGCCATCTATCCTTTGGGTTACATCCTTGGAACGAAGGGCGGTTTGTTCGGTATGGAACTCGTTTCTGATCGCGCTGCTGCTGCTGGAGCAATGGACATCGTGTACAACATCGGTGATGCCATCAACAAAATTGGTTTCGGTTTGGTGATTTACTCTCTATCGAGAAAGTCACAATCATAATATTCTTCCTAGAAGGGCTGTCTTTCCAGACAGCCCTTTTTTCTTGCTCATGAACGATAACCACTATGATATCATTTTTACAGGTGGAGGAGCTGCTTCTAGAATGGTTCTTTACTATTTAAAGGACCAAGCAGAGTTTCAAGACCGTAAGATTCTCTTCATAGAAAAGGAAAACAAAACATCGGATAAAACGTGGTGCTTCTGGTTCAAAAACCATCACCCTCTTCAACACATCATCACTAAATCATGGGGCGATATTGAGTTCAAATCAAAAGATATCGCTCGCTCAGAAAACATTCATCCCTATAGATACGCGTGTATCTTCGGATCGTCATTTGAACAATATACCCAAGAAGAAATTTTGCCTCGATTCTCTAGAATCGAGATTTGTAACGATACCGTTCTTACAACTGCGCCATTTCAGAATACGTGGACAGTAAAAACATCATTAGCCGAGTACACCTGCGACTTACTGATAAGCAATCTGCCTTTTATTTCAAAAAAGAAAATTCTACATCAGCAATTTCTAGGCTGGTTTGTTGAATTCAACGAAGACGTTTTCGATGAGGATAAAGCCCTGCTAATGGACTTTTCTTGTAGTAAAGAAAAAGAATTTTCATTTTTCTACATTCTACCCTTCAGTAAAAGAAAAGCCTTGATTGAGTGCACTTTCTACAGCGCGTCACGCATCGATTCTCAAGTATATGTTCCAGAAATCGAGGCCTACATACAAGCGCATTTTGGCAGTGACTATTCGTTAACCTCCATTGAAGTAGGTTCAATTCCTTTGCAGACCATCTCCATCTCAGAAATTAAAAACCAATCTGGGCATTTGAACATTGGGCAGCGTTCGGGCACTATCAAAAGTAGCACGGGTTATGCATTTCAACGCATGCTCGACGATGCAAGTCTGATTGGTGGATCACTATTCAACAACAACCCTCGAAGAAGAAAAAGCAAAAGTCGTCATTTATTCTACGATGAACTTCTTCTCAAAATGATCGAGGAAAATCCCGATGAAGCAAAAAACACTTTCTCCCGGCTATTTCAAACATCTTCTTTTTCTTCCATTCTAAAGTTTCTGGATGAAAAGACCAATCTCATGGAAGAAATAAAGATCTTTATACCATTAAAATGGTGGCCTTTCTTAAAGCGAATTAAATTCTTTAGATGACAAAGTCCACTTCTCATATATGCTTTCTTCTTATCGTCACGATTTTAGTGTCGCTGATTACCCCTTTTCTTCAGCAGCATGAACTGGAGTTACCAATCGTACTCGTTTCTATCCTATTCACAGGAGTGCCTCATGGGTCGTTTGACCATCATGTGGCTCAATACACCAATAAAAAACAAACACTTATTTTTTTCTTTGTAAAATATCTTTTTCTTTCAGGACTCGTTTTGTTGTTATGGGTGCTTCTTCCTGTAGTGGCTTTTTTATTCTTTCTTCTTATAACCGCATGGCATTTCGGAGAAACCGACACCGAAGTGTTAGACATTAAGCCAAATCATTTCATCGTAAAATTTACATTAGGAACTTGCATTCTATTCTGGCTGCTTACACAAAACCCTATAGAGTTAACACATTGGATAGATCTTGTAGTAAAAAGCAACTCACACTTTTTCTCCGGTGTGTCTAGCATCAGCTCCATTCACAACGCCTTGGTGTTTTCTGTGATCTGTGTTATACTGGTTTCAAGTGTAAAAAAGAGCAATGCCCTTGAGCGCGTTTCATTTCTAATTTTTCTATTTGCTTTAAGTAAAACCAGTTTACTCTTGGGCTTTAGTATCTATTTCTGTGGGTGGCACAGCATCATCACTTTAAAAACAATCAAGACTTCTGTTTTCTCAAAAATGAAATGGAAGAAAGTGATTCGTTATTCTTTTCCCATCATGCTTGCCACTGCCGCCATATTTTTCGCAATTATTTTTCTAAGAGAAAATGCATGGCTCAAGGAGCACGCGCTTACTTCTGTATTCGTGCTGCTGTCTATTCTCACCTTACCGCATCTATTGGAGATGCATTCCCTTTACAATAAACTAAGGATAAAGTCCAAATAATTCAACGCGGTTTATTCTACTATAAACTTTATTCTTCTGTTGGAGTGATCGGCGCATTTAGCCTCAAGAAAATAAACCCCTGAAGTCAATTGATCTGCATAGATTGGAGTATTGGGGTTGTAATTTTCTTCATCAAACGCAAGGTGCCAAGAGCGCGAATGCACTTTTTGAATAGATATAAGCTCACCACATTAAATCGTTAAATCTCTTCGTGCCAAATTGATATCTTAAAAGTATTCCTATATTTGATTTACTAATATTCTTGCCATGAAACTTACTATACTACACGCACTTATCGCGGTGCTCTTATCTTGTCCCTTACATTCTCAAACGGATCCTTTTTCTTATTCTACCAGCGCCCTTTTTGTGCAGCAACAAGTGGTAAAAAGTCCTGGGGGCGAATATTTTTCTATTGGATACAAACTGGCCTCGAGCGAGGACCCAGTAAGAAAGGCTGTAATTACAAAGTTCTCCTCGGACGGGCAGCTCCAATGGTGCAAAGGCTATGCCTCAACCGTTGTTAATCAAGAACTCTTTGCCTCACCTTTTGCTTTTAGATTGATCGCCACTAACGATGCTTTGTACTGGTTGGATATTGGAACGAACTACTCTGCAGAAGAATTTCAGTCGCAATTGGCGTTGAATAAAGTAGACCTTGATGGTCAATTGATATGGTCTCGGAGGATTGTAGACCCTTTTGAGGCCTTTCCGTCGTGGTCGATAAATAATAGCGATTTATATATCAATGCATCGGGCAATCCAGTGGTTGTATTCAATATATCTCCTGGATTTCCGGTAGAGTTCAGTACTGATTTTCGCTTTATCGAGTATAGCAGCACTGGCGACTTCTTGAATTATCGCGTTTTAGATAATCCTTTTGTTTTTGAAGATGGTCCTTGTTTGACTCTTTCAGCATCAAATGACTTTCCCGCTGTTATTATTCACTCTAGTAGCTCCAATTTGATTTTTCAGACCATTGTCTCCGACTATATTCTAGAGAATAGAAAAGGAATTCAATTGTGGGGAGACGTATCATCAGCCATGGTTCCTACCGATGCAGTTCGGTGCTCGAATGGCGATGTCGCCGTGGTTGGATTTATTACTAATCCAAATAGCAGTCTAAATGTTGGTGCTTTTGTCAGATTTGGCCCTACAGGAACAGTACTTTCCGCTAGATACTTCAATGGCAATTCTACCATTACTTCCGTGATAGAGCGACCCGACGGAAGGCTATGGATCAATGGATACAATTTGATTGACAATATTCAAGCGGACAACGGTTTCATTGCGTTGCTCTCATCTGACGGAGAAATAGAAAGCTCGAAAACGTTTATCGAAGAAGTCAACTGGGTGCGCACTAATTACTCTCAAAGCGCACTAAATGGACTTGGACTTTTCGTTCCCTTCTCACGTTCTTCCTGGGATGGACTTCCTATTCTCAATGGTTTCTTTTCTGTAGATGAAAATGGAACTGGTATTTGTCCCGGTTTTCAAAATGATAATTTCGAATTACTGTTTGCAACAGATCCTTCTCTTTTTTTTGATTCTAACGTTGCTCTAAGTGTGGGAAATCTGACCGACTTTGAATACATCTCTGGTGACTACCTTGTTTCTGATGTAAACCTTGGTCTCACCAATGCGTGTGGTAGTATTACTTCCATTGATGAAGAAGAACCTAACTTCAGCGTCTATCCTAACCCCGTAAAGGAAATATTGAATATACAGACAAGTTCCCATACAGAAAATTGGACCATCTATTCGGCCGAAGGGAGATTGGTGATGCAAGGTGATCCATTCGGCTCAGACTTCACTTCTATTGAGGTTTCTAAACTACATCCTGGAATTTATTTTCTCGAATTTCATTTTACAGATGGAAAGAAAAAAAATACTCTTTTTATCAAGGATTAGAAGCTCTGAATGATGACTTGATAAAATCATGTTACCAAATAAAATAACCCCTCGCTTTCGCGAGGGGTTATTTTTTAATATCTAAGATCGCTAATTACTTAATGATCTGAAGTTGTTCTGTCTTCACTTCTGTTGTAGACAACAATCGTACTCTATAGAGACCGTTGTTGAATGCAGCAGTGTTGATGGTGAAGTTGTACACTTCGTTGGCTTGTACCCGACCTGAATACACCTTAGCAACGGTACGACCAGTAGCATCCATGACATCCAATGAAATGGTGTCGTCGTAAGAAGATGTCACCTTCACTTGAGTGGAAACGTTCGATGGATTTGGGAACACACTCACAATGGCAAGACTACCCTTATCTTCTTTTACGACCTCTGGTGTCTCTGGAAGTATCGGTGTGTCAATTGCCACTTCATTGCCTTCCCATGATATCACTTGAGTCCATTGAGCAATGTTGCCTGCACAATCTTCAGCAGTCCAGGTGCGAACAACTGAATAGTCAGGACAGCAATCCAATACGAAGGCAAAGTCGCCGCCACCTGTTAGGGTGCTAGGCTCATTGCTAGAAGCGCTATCAAAGAAGCTTCCACTGTAGTGGAACCATCCACC
>JAIXWX010000001.1 GCA_027491075.1 Flavobacteriales bacterium | reverse complement strand
CTTGACCTGCACCTATAGGCTCTGCGGTCAACGCTTCTGGTGAATTATTCGCCGAGGAAAGATTAGCGCTCAATGTGCTGCATGATGGGAATTGATTTCCCGACAATGTTAGTGCGCCAGCGCGTGTATCGTTGGCTGGTGCATTACCACAACCTTCGTCGATGGCAACATCACAATCATTATCGATGCCATTTCCACAAATTTCAACAGCTCCTGGAAACACCGTATTATCATTGTCATTGCAATCTCCTGCTTGCGCAACATATCCAAATGGTTGGGCAGTATATGTAATTACATCTAAAGCATTTCCAAATCCATCTCCATCTATGTCGCGGTACCACGCAGTATTCACGCCAGGAGCACCTGTTACACTTCTGAAATAGGTATTTGCCGTAGCAGTTGCAAGCGCAGTTAATGTAGGAGTAGTTGCACCACTTGCAGAACCATCGTCGTTGAATCTTACCAAACGAGATACCACGTTTGGATAAGTTCCTGTATCACGAATTACGGCATACACTACGTCAAATTGTTCTGTATAAAAATCAACGAATACCCCGCTAGCACCGAATGCCGCTCCCAAGTTGAATGTTGCTGTCAAAGTCCAAACTGCACCATTGAAAGTGTATTTAAAGATACCTCCGCCAGTAGCACCTGTTCTGTCGTCTGCTATATAAAGTGTATTTCCATCAGGAGAAAACACAAATGCATAAGGGCTTGAAGAACTTCCAGTGGCCAAGAACTGGGTTGCTGTAGCTGTAGACGTTGGCAACGATCCACCACCGATTCTCCAGATACCACGATTGGTTGTTCCTGAACCCGTTGAAACGAAAAGCTCTCCGTTAAATTCTCCCAATGTTCTGAAGTTCGAAATAGGAGTTGAATTAACTGCGGCGGGTGTTCCCGTGCCATAATAATTTATACCACCAGCACCACCGGTAGCCCAGAAATTATTGCCGCTCTTTAAAGCGGAACGCAAGTTATTTCCCGTATTAAAAGTGCTAGAGCGAGATGGCAATGAATAGGAGTAAGTATTGTCAATCACTCCAATTACACGATCAATACCCGCTGTAGAATTAACGTTAGCCGTTCCAGGCGCGGCGTCATATCCGGCGATAGCAATAGCAGTTCTATCCGCAGACAACGTAATTTGACCCTCTGAAGTTGCACTTGTCGAAGTAACAAGACGAAGTGGACCTGCAGTATGAGGCACCGCAAATGAAGATACCAATGTTCCCGTTGGAGAAACTTGATCTACAAATACTCTATTCGCAGCGCTATTCGCTACGCTTGTTCCATCACCGACTCTCAGCACCACCACATTTCCAGCACCGAATGACGTAATTGGAATACATGTTCCATTGTCACAATTGGCCAGTGGGTTGAAGTTAGAAGCATTGGGGTTTGTACAACCGCTTATACTTCCCTCATCAATCACTGTATTACAGTTGTCGTCTATAAAATTACACAGTATTTCTGTTACTCCAGGATTTACCGCTGCGTTATTGTCGTTGCAGTCCCCTGATAACAATACATAACCGAGAGGTTGAGTGCATGCTACTTGAGAGTCGCTTGCGTCTCCGTATGTATCATTGTCTTGGTCGCGATACCATGTTTGAGGATTAAAGTCACAACCTACAGCACACGTTGCAGCAGGGTTATAGTTGCATGCTAATATATCGTTACATCCAGCTATGAAAGTTTCATCCACAGCTACGTCACAATCATTATCCAAACCATCGCAAGGTAATTCTGTGGCACCTGGGAAAATAAGATTGTTGCCATCATTGCAATCTCCTCCTACACTCACATATCCAACGGGAGGAGAAGAGCACAGTGCTGTTTGAGTCACCGTGTTGTTTCCAAATCCATCGTTGTCAAAATCTTGGAAGAATGTACAAGTAGGAGCTGCAAATGGTGCAAATGATAATCCTCTAAATACTGTTCCCGCGGGAGCAGACATAAGAGTAGTTAGTGTACCCGTAATGTTCGCATTGAATGCTGCGTTATCTGAAATGAAAGAAACAGCAGTAGGACCTGAAACAAAAATATCTGCATTCGCTCCATTGATGGAAGCCGCAATTCCTGTAATACCTGTTGCTACTACACTCCCGCGAGCGGTCCACGCTGAACCGTCAAATGAAAACTTCAAAAGTCCAGAGTTGTTTGCAATATATAGCACATCGTTTCCAGCCACGCCCGCATCACGGTCCAAGAAAACAAATCCGTAAGCGTCTGTTACAGCCGGCGTAAGGCCCACTAGGGTCATCGTGTTGCCACTATTGGTAGGAGTACCTGTTCCAACTAGGTTTATTCCTACGCTTCCAGATGCAGAAGAAGCATAGAGCTGATTATTCTCAATCACTGGAACTCTAGTGTTACCAGTGGTATTAGAAACTAGAATGGAAGTGCTGGTATTTCCATTTACCGCATAACGAACTCCACCGCCAGTTCCAGCGCCCGTTGCCCAAAAACCGCTACCGTCCGCTGTTACCGCTCCACGAATATTGTTACCAGTAAATCCATCATTGATAATGGTAGTTGTATTGATAGATCCTGTTTGTGTTATCGATGCAACTACTCGATTGATGCCTGCAGTAGAATTCACATTGGTTGTTCCTACAGCCGCGTCGTATCCTGCAAGTGTTAAGTATTGACCATTTTCGGAAAGTGCCAAAGATCCCTCAGATGTAGAAGAACCAGACAACACCACCTGTTGATTTGGACCGCTATCCGCTGTTGGCAAGGCAATCATTTGAACATAAGATCCAGCAGGAGACAATTCTCTAAGGTAAAGTGGAGCTGCACTAGCACTCAATGCAGAAGTTCCGTTTCCCACTTGCAATACCACCAAGTTTCCAGATGTAAATGAAACCGGAGTTCCAATTACTGTTCCTGACAACGCAACATTTTGAGTGGTTGCGCCAGTGCTTGACACCGTTAGATTACCAGTAAATGAGCCAGCAGTTGCTCCTGTTAAACGTACTTCTACTGTGGTCGCTGAAAGAGTTCCTAGAGTTGGAGAAAGTGTTACTGAAGATCCGAATATTCCAGCAATTTCTCTGATCTCATAACCAGCGGGAGCATTTAATGCTACGTTCGCTGTTAAATTCGTTCCACTCACGGTGATATTCTGGACCGCAGAAGGTGTTCCAACATTTGTGAAGAATCCTGTTGTAGAGGTTGCATTCACGCTAGGTGTTGCAGAAATTCCTCTTACCACAAAGTCATCGATTCTATAATTACCGCTAGCATTTGGGCGAACGAACGTAAAACGAAAACGTAGGTTGGCTTGATTCTCCGCTCCACTTGGAAGGTTAATCCAGTTTCCACCATTTGCTGTCAACCACGCACCTGTATTGGCCACATCGGTGAACGATTGTGCATTCCAGGTAGTACCGTCATTGCTCCATTCAAGGGTAACAGTTCCAGCATAAGCCGAAGTCTTTCTTGCCGCAAATAAAACTTGAATCGAGGTAAATCCGGTGGTGTTCACTACACCGTCCACGGTCACTATAGACGTACCCGTGACTGGTCCCGAATTTCCTTCTGCAAGATTGGCACCACCAGAAGCCGCGGCAGGATTGGTATATCCAGAAGAAGCAGAGGCAGTGCTCAAAGTGAGATTAGCGGCTTGTGCTCCGCTTCTCACCCAACCGGTTTGAAGGGTAGCAGTGGTTACGTTTGCAGTTCCAAAATTGGTGCTGTATATTACGCTCTGTGAAAATGCGAGAAGGGCCGCCGATATAAAGGCTATCGTCATTAACGACCTTCTCATCCATCTTTCCCATTGGAAAGAAGATGTGTTGTAAGAAAAAATTCTGTTCTGCATGATAGAAGAAATTGTTTTGGTCGTACAAACAAAGTCATCTAACTCAAATCCGATTTTAAATTAATACATACACTTTGTAATTAAAGTAGTCTACTTGTTAAGGTAATTTTAATGAATTGAACAAGATTCGTTACTTGCTTTTACTCTCCTCTTAAAAACTAAAAAAGCAGACCACGTCAACATCAATGGTCTTTTGGTCTTGATTCAATTATAGTTTTTCGGTCAATTAAATTTTCTCAATCTCAAGTTACGTTGGATGTATTCTATTCCTTCCCTTGGTATCTCCAATTCGCGGTCAGAAATTTCTTCTTTTCGTGAAAATTTTTATGATCTCTATTGGTTTCAAATACTCTTGCTTCAGTAGGCATTACCAATGGAGAAGACTCCATCCTTCCGATAACTTGACTGTTCTACTGAAAGGTAGCGTTTCTTTTATCGTGGTTCCAATCAACCGTACCCAGAGATTGACCATAAAGGGTCACTTCTAAAATCATGATCACTTAATTTCTTTTGATGCTCTTTTCTCTAAGCCTATCTCTCTAGTATTTTTTTTTCTTTTTTGGGTCGTTTAAACTAAAAACCGATATCCCTAAAACATAGAACAAAATCACAAACTGCGAGAAGAAACAGAAAACAATAAAATAAAACGAGAACCTTAATTCATTCTCATTCTTAGTGCGCTTTTTAGTCATAAGCTAGTAGAACGGTTGAAGGGTACGTTTAGAATGAGAACGGGAACGGGATTCTAATTCTTGGAAAAAATAAAGCCTCCCTTTTTACGGGGAGGCTTTCTCAATAATAAGCGCTTTATAATTATTCTACAATCATGCGAACAACTTTACGAGTCTCTCCGTTGATAGACTCAACATTGTATAATCCAGATGCGAGCTTGCTTGAAAAAACAACCTCTACATTCTGTGTTCCTTCTACAACGTAACGGTTGGTAAATACCACACGTCCCATTGCATCAGTAATTCTGATTTGGTGATCTCCTTCTTCAAGAACTACTTGGAACATTT
>JAIXWX010000034.1 GCA_027491075.1 Flavobacteriales bacterium | reverse complement strand
TCGTTTAAAGGAAATGTTGCAGCTCTTTGCCAATAGTACTTGAAGTCGGTGGTAAACTCCGATTTGTTCAAACAGGGGTCTTTGTAGTTGTCGCAATCCGGGTTCGTAGAATCAAAGCATTCCCTTTTACACCGCGAACAGGAGAGCACTGCGGTGATAAGTAGGAAGAAGTAAAGGAGCTTATTCATCGGACTTGGTGCTGTTTGTTAGTTTTTCAAGGAGCTTTGTCTGCGCATCAACGATAGAAGACAACCTGTTGATCTTTTCTTCCAATGCAATGATGTAAAGCGTGTTCTCTTCCGAGCGCTGCAGCAATGCCGCATTCATTTGAGCTAAATCAATTCCACCCGCTTCTATTACTTGTTTTTCTGAGGGCATTTCCGGAAGATGCTTGTTTTCTTTTATAAAGGTTTTTAACTCGCCCAACGGCAGGAGCTTATAATCCGGCTCGAACACAAAATCGCACCACCCTGGATTGTTTACACGCACTTCACATGCTCGGAGTTTGCCCGCTACATCGAGCAAATAGTCGGTAGATGGATTGGCTGTGCCTACACCTACTACTCCCTCACTGGTCACTATTAATTGAGTGGTGGTAGCATCTTTGACGACCAGTGGAACCGACCCCGCAATTTTTTGTACCTCTATGTTTTGCGTTCTGGTTCTACCGTTGACATCCAAGATAAAGCCTGCTCCAATGGTGCCGGTATTGACTCCCACTCGCCCGTCTCCTTTTACTACAAATCTGGAGTTGTTGACACCAGAGGTGACAGAATAGGCATCGACATTATTTTGACTGACTTGCACTCGTACACCATATCCATTTGTATTGTTACTGTTGTCAATGAATAAAGCGTTTTCTCCTACTGAACGAATAGCGAATTTGGCGTCATAAGAAAACGCGGAGGTGAACATAGTTATCCTTCCATCCTCTCTAAGACTGAGCAAAGCCGGTCCGTTGAACACATCCATTCTCAGTTTGTCCACTGTTCCCAAGGAAGCTACATTTCCTTGTAGGCCTAGCCTCAATCCATCCCATGCGGTGCTGCCACTTTCTGTATTGGTGATCACCAACATGCTTTCGCTGCCTGCGGGGGGTGGAATGGGGCTACCCATTTCTGCCAAAATAGGACCGGTGCCGTGCAATTGCATCAATCGCTGGGCATTGTTAATTCCTCCTATTCCAATACTGCCGTTGGAATGTATTCGAAGTCTGCTTAAATTGTTGGTTCTAAAATCAAGTGAATGATTGGTAGTTGTTCCAATGGTTCCATTGGCATTGGACAGTGTAAAGTTTGCCCCCGAGGGAGTCCAGTTTTGCGCTTGAAGCGCTAGTGCGAAAAATAAAAGAACGCTAGTTAATAGCAATTTGAAATTCCGAGGTTCTGAAGTTCTGAGGTTTTTCATGTTGTAATTTATTAGTTTAACATATTCGAATTTAAGTAATTATCTGATCCGATTTCATAAAGTTCATAACTTTATCTCATGAACAACTATCACAAGCCCCCGCGAGCGCCAGCGAGTGTCCTCCATTCAGCGGCAGCCTAAATTTTTATTAAAAAAAAACTGCCCCGAAAAAACGAGGCAGTTCTTAAAGCATTTACATTTATAAGAGCAGTTTACACTACCCCTTGATCTAGCATTGCATCGGCTACTTTTACGAAGCCTGCAATGTTTGCCCCTTTCACGTAGTTTACAAAATCACCATCCTTGCCATACTTCACGCAAGCTGAATGGATATCCTTCATAATGGTATGAAGTTTCGCATCTACTTCTTCGCGCGTCCATGACATACGAAGCGAGTTTTGCGACATTTCCAATCCGGAAGTAGCCACACCACCCGCGTTGGAAGCCTTTCCTGGCGAGAAAAGTACTTTGTTATTCAAAAACACTTCAATCGCCTCAGGAGTAGATGGCATGTTGGCTCCTTCTGCAATGCAAATACAACCGTTGGCTACCAGTACTTTCGCGTCTTCACCCTGTAGCTCGTTTTGAGTAGCGCATGGCAAAGCAATATCACATTTCACGCCCCATGGAGTCTTGCCTTCCACAAACTGAGCGCCGAATTTATCTGCGTATTCTTTGATTCTTCCGCGTTTAACGTTCTTGAGTTCCATGAGGAAAGCAAGTTTATCCTTATCGATACCATTTGCGTCGTAGATATAGCCTGATGAGTCAGAAGCAGTCACCACCTTCGCACCCAGTTGCGTTGCTTTTTCGATCGCATACTGAGCAACGTTTCCAGAGCCACTTACTACCACGGTTTTGCCGGTAAAGTTTTGACCTTTTGTAGCGAGCATTTCTTGAGCGAAGTAAACTGTTCCATAACCTGTTGCTTCTGGGCGAATCAACGATCCCCCCCAGTTGCGGCCTTTTCCGGTGAACACTCCGGTGAATTCATTTCTTAACTTCTTGTATTGGCCAAACATGAAACCGATTTCACGACCGCCAACGCCGATATCTCCAGCAGGCACGTCCGTATCTGCGCCGATGTGGCGTGACAATTCATTCATAAAGCTTTGGCAGAAAGCCATTACTTCACGATCGCTTTTTCCTTTTGGATCGAAATCAGATCCACCCTTTCCACCGCCCATAGGAAGGGTAGTGAGTGAGTTTTTGAAGATCTGTTCAAATCCCAAGAACTTAAGAACCGATAGATTCACTGTTGGGTGGAATCTTAACCCACCCTTATAAGGTCCGATAGCAGAGTTGAACTCTACACGGTAACCTCTGTTCACGTGAACTTCTCCTTTGTCGTCTACCCATGGCACACGAAACATAATGGTGCGCTCTGGCTCCACGATGCGATCAAGAATTTTGGCTGTTTTGTACTTGGGGTGATCTTCCATGAATGGAATGACTGCCTCAGCCACTTCATGCACTGCTTGCAGGAACTCGGGTTCGCTAGGGTTCATTGCCCTCACTTTCTCCATGAAAGCGTCTACCTGAGCTTGGTATTTACTTGACATGTTTTTTAAATTTTTTAAAAGTGCGACAAATGTATATAAAGAAGCGAACGCTCGACACAATCAAATAATTCCCCTAATTTCAATCTTATGACTTTAATTTGTAGCTGAAATAAATGCTATGTGGGGTAAAATAGGAGCCTTAATACTACGATACCGAATTCCGCTGGGATTGATTATGATCGCCTTCACGGCATTCATGGCCTATGAGTCTCAGTTTGTAAGGATGAGTTATAAGTTCGCTGGAATTCTTCCCAAGGACGACAGCACTTACATTGAATACTCAAAATTTATTGAACAATTTTCAGAAGATGGCAATGTAATGGTCATCGGATACCGTGATCCGAAAATCTGGGAATTAGAAAACTTTGTGAAATGGAAGCAACTTGGAAGTGATCTAAAAGCTATTCAAGTAAACGTTGGGGGTCAGCAATTTCAATCAGTAGACTCCATCTTCTCCACCGCTCATTGTTATCGATTGCTGAAGGATACCACAGAGCAGCGTTTTCGATTTGAACAAATAGTGCCCACCCTGCCTACTTCTCAAGGTGAAGTAGATAGTATTAAAAACGTCATTTATTCGCTCCCATTTTACAACGGATTGCTATTCAACGACTCCACCGATGCAGGTTTGATGATGGTTTTTGTCAATATTGAGTTGTTCAATAGCGAGAACAGAGGTGACGCCATTGAGCAAGTGGTAGCGCTCACCGATCGTTTTTCTAAAGAAACAGGTATTGAAATTCATCTTTCTGGCTTGCCTTATATCAGGACGGAAATGACCACCAAGATCAAAGCGGAGCTCAAATTCTTCACCCTGCTTTCCGCATTGATTTGCATGGTGCTTCTCTACCTATTCTTTAGAAGCATCAAAGTGATGACGGTGGTGATGAGTGTGGTGGTGGTAGCAGTAGTGGTGGCAATGGGTACCATCGCACTTTTCGACTATCCTATAACGGTGTTGATGGGTCTGATGCCGCCATTGATGATCGTTACTTCTGTTCCGAATTGTATTTATCTCGTTACCAAATACCACCAAGAATACAAACGCTACGGCAATAAAACCAGGGCATTAGCAAGAGTAGTACAGAAGGCCGGTGCGGCTGCATTCATGATCAATGCTACTACCGCAGTCGGATTTGCCACCTTCATTTTCACCAGTAGTGACGTTTTAAAGCATTTCGGAGTGATTGCGACCATTAATTCGATGGCCGTATTCTTTTTATCCCTCTTGATATTTCCTATTGTCTATAGTTTTCTTCCTCCCCCAACAGAAAAGCATTTAGGGCACCTCGAGTCAAAATGGCTTGAAAAGGCGCTGGATGCGCTGGTTCGTTTGGTTACTTATAAGCGCAAAACCATATACATTGTTACGTTTGCTCTGGTATTGTTAGGAGGATTGGGTATAAGCCTGGTGCATACTACAGGTAACATTGTCGACGATCTACCCGATGACGATCGTGTTATAACAGACCTGAAGTGGTTTGAGTCGAATTTTCATGGAGTAATGCCTTTTGAGATCATGATAGATGGTCAGAAAAAAGGGCAGATTACTAAGGATAAAAATTTGGCGCGTATCGAAGAAGTTCAACAATTGTTGAGTGATTATCGCTTGGACATTGGAGATACCACCATCCAGCCCTTCTCCAAATCACTGTCCATAGTTGACGCCAGTAAGTTTATCAAGCAGGCCTTTTATGAAGGAGATCCAGAGTACTACACCCTCATTACTAGAAACGAGCAAAGTTTTATAGGGCCTTATCTTCAAAACGACTATAAATCGAAGGGGATGGAAAAAGCGTTTTTGGATAGTACCAAAGCAATGACGCGAATTACCACGCAGGTGGCAGATATCGGCACCAAAGAAATGGATCGTTTGATGTCCGATATCAAACCCAAGATAGACAGTATTTTCCCCCCAGATAAGTACAATGTTACGCTTACAGGAACCAGCATTATTTTCTTAGAAGGCACCAATTACTTGGTTGGAGATTTGTTTAGCAGCCTACTTTACGGTATCGCAATTATTTCTTTCTTGATGGCGATTATGTTTTGGAGTGCCAGAATGGTGGTGATATCCTTTGTTCCGAACATCATTCCACAAATCATGACCGCGGGAATCATGGGTTTTTTGAATATTCCATTGAAGCCTAGTACCATTCTTGTGTTTAGCATTGCACTTGGAATCACAGTGGACAATACCATACACTATCTGGCAAAATATCGCCAGGAGTTGAAATTTCATAATTGGAAAATTAAAGAGAGTGCCTTGCTTGCCATACGGGAGACAGGAGCCAGCATGGTCTACACTTCATTGGTACTTCTATTCGGCTTTGGCTGTTTTGCCGCTTCTGAGTTTGAGGGAACCAGAGCCTTAGGAGTGTTAACAGCAGTGACATTGTTAGTGGCGATGTTCACGAATTTGATTGTTTTACCAGCATTGCTTCTTAGTTTTCAAAGAAGCATTACTACAAAGGCATTTCAAGAGCCCTTCTTCCAAATCATGGATGAGGAAGACGATTTGTATTACGATGATTGGACAGTAAAACTTGACGAGCAATGAAAGGAATCATTTTAGCTGGAGGTTCAGGTACACGACTTTATCCATTAACGCTCGCTGTAAGCAAGCAATTGATGCCGGTGTATGATAAGCCTATGATTTATTATCCATTGAGTACCTTGATGCTTGCGGGAATCAGAGAAATACTAATTATCTCCACTCCGCATGATTTGCCGGGATTTGAGAAATTGTTGGGTGATGGAAGTCGAATAGGATGTACCTTTTCCTATAAGGTTCAGGAAGTGCCAAATGGCTTAGCACAAGCCTTTGTGATTGGTGAGGAGTTTATTGGAAAAGATAAAGTTGCATTGGTACTTGGAGACAATATTTTTTATGGCAATGCTTTCGGAAAAATTCTTCGTCAAAACGTAGAAATCGATGGCGGTCTGGTATATGCTTATCACGTGAACGACCCCCATCGTTATGGTGTAGTGGAGTTCGATAAAGAGTATCGCGCCGTATCTATTGAAGAGAAGCCCAAAGCACCAAAGTCCAATTATGCTGTTCCCGGTTTGTATTTCTATGACAATGAAGTGGTACAAATAGCGAAGAACCTTCAGCCCAGCGCACGAGGAGAATATGAAATAACTGACGTCAATAAAGAATATCTCAAGCGCGGAAAACTCCATGTTCAACGCATGGATAGAGGAACTGCTTGGTTGGATACAGGAACATTTACCTCATTAATGCAGGCCGGTCAGTACGTCCAGGTGATTGAAGAGCGGCAAGGGTTGAAAATAGGTTGCATTGAAGAAATAGCATGGAAGATGGGGTTCATCACCGACGAACAATTGCACAACGCGGCTGTTCCTTTGATTAATAGTGGGTATGGCCAATACTTACTAGATCAATTGAAAGCAGGTAAATAAATTATGCAGACGCTTGAAGAAATACAGCAGCTCGTCAATGATCGTATCGATCTTTATATAAAGAAGAACGGTAGGAAAAACATTTACGAACCCATTGGATATATTCTTTCTTTAGGCGGAAAAAGATTGCGTCCAGCGCTATCTGTGATGTCATCGCAGCTTTTTTCAGATGATTTATCATATTCTATTTCACCCGCAGTTGCAATTGAAGTGTTTCACAACTTCACCCTCATGCACGACGACATCATGGATGAGGCCCCATTGCGCAGAGGCAAGCCAACGGTTCATATAAAATGGAATTCCAATGTAGCCATTCTCAGTGGCGACGCGATGATGATCCAGGCGTATCAACTATTGGCAGATACAAAACCAGAGATTTTTCTTCCCATTCTGGAAGTCTTCAATAAAACTGCTTTAGAAGTATGTGAAGGCCAACAGCACGATATGGACTTTGAGAAGAGGAGTAACGTTTCTATTGAAGAATATTTAGAAATGATTCGACTCAAGACCTCTGTGTTATTGGCTGGTGCGATGCAAATCGGAGCCATCATTGGGGGTGCAGACAAGACGTCGCAAAAGCACATGTATCATTTTGGAGAAAACTTGGGCATCGCCTTTCAGTTATTGGATGATTACTTAGATGTTTTCGGCGATGAAAGCAAAGTAGGGAAACAAAAAGCGGGCGACATTATCGCGGATAAAAAAACATTTTTATTGATAAAAGCACTAGAAAGAGCAGAAGGTGACGACAAAGATGTTCTTCAGTATTGGTTGGGAAAAAAGCCAAAAGATCCTACAGAAAAAGTAAGAGCCATTTCTGCAATCTTCAAGAAGTTAAAAGTAGACGAAGATTTACTTGAGCAAGTGAATCGTTATCACTCCGCGGCGATTTACGAATTAAAAAAACTTCCTGTTTTCGAAGAAAGAAAAGCAAGTCTTCTGCAACTTGCTGAGCAAATGCTCGTAAGGCAACACTAAACATGCCCGACGAAATTTCCATCATACCAGATCAGTTGCCCGAAAGGGATTTTAAAGATTTCTTCAAATCCATTTATTTTCAAACAAAGAAAGACTTCTCTTGCATTCCCTTTCCAGAAGAAATCAATGATGAACACCATTACTCCCACGCTTCGGCCTTAGAGCAATATGTCTTGAATAGAGTTCGACACTTGCTTCAATCCTACCCCTCAATGCTAGGAAGAATACTGTATTCTGTCGATCTTCCAGAAGCAAGCACGCGAAGAAAGCTAGCAGAAGACAATGGCGAAACAGAAGAAATTAAGTTGGCCCAAATAATCTTAAAACGGGAGGCCCAAAAAGTGTGGTTGCGGAAAACACTTTCATAAAGCACCATGGTTAACTAACTTTGTACCTCACATCAATAAGCGATTATGGATTCCTTTTCATATCTCAGCAATACCGATACCGTAGCGATAGAACACCTCTATCAACAGTACAAACAAAACCCCGAATCTGTGGACATCTCTTGGAGGAGATTCTTCGAAGGTTTTGATTTTCAAAGATCTGATTATCCAGCGCTGCCAGGAAGCGATTCTTTTTCTGGTGCCGGAGCGGAAGCCGTACAAAAGGAATTCAAGGTGATCAATCTCATCAATGCTTACCGCCAGAGGGGTCATCTTTTTACCAAAACCAATCCCGTTAGAGAAAGAAGGAAGTACTCTCCTACCCTTTCCATCGAAAATTTTGGGCTGAATGCAGCCGATCTAGAAGTAGTATTTCATGCGGGTTCAGAGGTCGGACTTGGAGATGCCAAATTGAAAGACATTATCAAGCACTTAGAAGATAGCTATTGTCAAAGTATAGGAGTTGAATATCAATATATTCGGGATCCAGAGCGAGTGAGCTGGTTGCGCGAGCGCGTTGAAGCGGTAAAGAAACCCGAGTTCTCTAAAGAAGAAAAAAAGGCGATTTTCGAAATGTCGAGTCGCGCTTCGTTGTTTGAGCAATACATCCACAAAAAATTTGTAGGACAAAAGCGATTTTCAGCAGAAGGTGTTGAGGCGTTGGTTCCTGCCATGGACTACTTGGTGAGAAAAGGCGCAGACAAAGGAGTAAGAGAATTTGTAGTAGGAATGGCTCACAGAGGAAGGCTTAATGTATTGACCAACATATTGGGCAAACCTCAGGAGTTGGTTTTTCAAGAGTTTGAAGGAGTGGCTTATACCGACGAGAATTTTGACGGCGACGTGAAATATCACTTGGGATATAGCAGAGACATATCCGTTAATGGTCATCATGTCCACGTGACTTTGTGTCCAAACCCTTCACACTTAGAAGCAGTCAATCCTGTGGTGCAAGGACTCAGCCGAGCTAAAATCGATCATTACTTAAAAGATGCGACTACCATTGTTCCGATTTTAGTTCATGGAGACGCTGCAGTAGCAGGCCAGGGTATCGTTTACGAAGTCGTTCAAATGGCCGGTCTTGATGGATATAGCACAGGAGGAACCATTCATATTGTTACCAACAACCAAGTTGGCTTTACAACCAATTACTTGGATGGCCGAACATCGATTTATTGCACAGACGTGGCAAAAACCACCCTCTGTCCCATCTTTCACGTAAATGCTGACGACATTGAAGCCGTGATCCGTGTAATGGATATCGCTTTGGAATACAGACAACGTTATAAGATGGACGTGTTCATTGACCTCTTAGGATACCGAAAGTATGGCCACAATGAAGGGGATGAGCCCAAGTTTACGCAGCCGAGTCTTTACAAGCTCATTGCAACTCATCCCAATTTAAGAGAGATTTATCAAGAAAAGCTTATCGCGGAGGGTACTATTGATGCGCAACATGCAGAAAAAGTAAAACAAGACTTTGAGGCACATCTCGAAGAGTGCTATCGCAAGTCTCAGCAGTCTGCAAGTACTGAAGTAAAACACTTCTTAGAGGAAACCTGGAAAAATATCAAGAAAGCCGAGGATAAGGATTTCGAATCATCACCAGATACAGGCGTAAAAAAGGAGAAGTTGATCTCCTTAGGGAAAAAGATGAATACACTTCCCAGCGGAGAAAAGTTCTTTAGAAAGACGGAGAAAGTTTTCGAAGATCGTTTGAATATGATCGAGGCCGACAAGTTGGATTGGGCCATGGGAGAGCTTTTGGCATATGCCAGTCTTCTAGAAGAAGGACATCCGGTAAGAATTAGCGGTCAAGATGTCGAAAGAGGAACATTCTCCCACAGACACGCCGTTGTAAAAACAGACGAAGATCAGGAGAAAGAGTTTATTCCTCTTAATTCACTCTCGGAGAAGCAGGCCAAACTCAGCGTTTTCAATAGTCTATTAAGCGAGTACGGGGTTCTTGGCTTTGATTATGGATACGCATTTGGAACGCCTCAAGGGCTCACCATTTGGGAAGCTCAATTTGGAGACTTCAATAATGGCGCACAAATCATTATAGATCAATTCATCAGTGCAGCGGAAGACAAGTGGGGAACGATGAATGGATTGACCATGTTTTTGCCACATGGATACGAAGGGCAGGGCTCCGAGCACAGCAGTGCGCGCTTAGAGCGTTTTCTTCAACTTTGTGCCGAGAACAACATTCAAGTTTGCAACGCCACTACTCCTGCTAATTTCTTTCATTTATTAAGAAGACAGGTAGTGCGCTCATTCCGAAAGCCGTTGATTGTATTTACCCCGAAGAAACTTCTTCGATATCCAAAGGCCGTCAGCAGCATTCAAGAATTGGCAAAAGGTTCATTCCAAGAAGTTTTGGATGATGTTAACGTCGTCAAGAAGGAAGTAGACACCATTGCTTTTTGCAGTGGAAAAGTTTATTATGATATTCTGGAGCAAAAAGAAAAGCAATCGGTTGGAGAAAATGTGGCAATTGTCAGACTTGAACAATTGTATCCTTTGCCACAAAATGCCATCGATCGTATCATCTCAAGCTATCCCAAGAATTGTAAATTATTGTGGGTACAGGAAGAGCCTGAAAATATGGGAGCATGGTCCTATATCATGCGCATGATGAGATCATACGACCTTGAGGTTATCGCCCCAAAGGCCAGTGCATCTCCGGCGGCAGGTTCGCCCAAAGTGCATGAGAAGCGCCACTTAGATATGCTGAACAGGCTCTTGAGTCATTCAAAGGTTGTAGCGAAGGCATAAGGCATCTTCAACTTTAACCATGCATTAATGTTTATTAAAAACATGAAATCCTTTTAAAAACATTGGGTTTCCAAAGAAATTCGATGCAGATTTGCGCGACATTTTAAACAGTGAGCTTCTATGCCTAAAATAGAAATGAAGGTCCCCAGTCCGGGGGAGTCCATCAGTGAAGTTCAAATAGCGAACTGGTTGGTCAAAGACGGAGATTATGTGAGCAATGGCCAAGTCATTGCGGAAATTGACTCCGATAAGGCCACTTTAGAGCTAGCGGCCGAGGCTGCTGGATCAATTACCCTCAAGGCTTCAGCGGGTGATACCGTGGCCGTTGGTGATGTAGTGTGTCTGATAGATACTGATGCTGCGAAGCCTGTGGGTACAGCAGCTCCGAATCCTCTTCCATCGACCCCAGTTGTTTCCAAAGAAACACCATCAAAAGCTCCAGTGAGTGAGCCCACACCGGCAAGCGGCAATGCAGCTGGTCACCCCTCACCTGCCGCTGCAAAATTGATGGCAGAAAATAACCTTCAAGCTTCTCAAGTAAAAGCTACGGGAGTTGGAGGTCGCATTACCAAAGGAGATGTACTTTCTGCAATTGCTGGAGGAATTGATACGAGTTCAATAGAACAATGGGGCGGAACCCGTGAAGTTCACCGTGAAAAAATGACCATGCTGAGAAAGAAAGTGGCAGAGCGCTTGGTTTCTGTAAAGAATACCACCGCCATGCTCACTACCTTCAATGAGGTGAACATGAAACCCATCATGGATTTACGTGCGAGATACAAGGATGTTTTTAAAGAAAAGCACCAAGTGGGTCTCGGATTCATGTCGTTCTTCACCAAAGCCGTATGCGAAGCTCTTCACCATTTCCCCGCAGTAAACGCACAAATTGATGGCAATGAAATTGTCTTTCATGACTATTGTGATATTGGTGTAGCTGTTTCAACTCCAAAAGGATTGATGGTACCAGTCATTCGCAATGCAGAAACCATGTCATTGGCTCAGATAGAAAAGAGCATTGGAGACATGGCTAAAAAGGCGAGAGATGGAAAAATCACGTTAGATGACATGCAAGGTGGTACATTCACTATTACCAATGGAGGAGTGTTTGGAAGCATGTTGTCTACACCGATTATTAATCCTCCACAGAGCGCCATTTTGGGAATGCACAATATTGTTGAAAGAGCCGTAGTAGAAAATGGACAAATTGTAATTCGTCCAATCATGTATTTGGCTCTCAGCTATGACCATCGCATCATTGATGGCAAGGAAAGCGTTAGCTTTTTGGTAAAAGTAAAAGACATGCTAGAACATCCTGAGAGACTCATTTTTGGTGGTAAAACCGCCGAGGAGATACTTTTAGGTTTATAATAGTTTTGATAGAGCAAGTAGCAATTAATTTTGACCGAATAATTTAAAAATGCAAAACGATTTATCTCACCTTCAGGACTACTTACCAGTACTGGTGATGGCTTTTGTGGCTTTAGGTTTCGTAGTTACTACTATGGTACTAACCCACTGGCTTGGTCCAAAGCGTAAAACCAAAATAAAGTCAGAAGCCTTCGAGTGTGGTATTGAATCTCAAGGCAACGCAAGGAGTCCTTTTAGCATTAAATATTTTTTGGTGGCCATTCTATTTGTGCTTTTCGACGTTGAAGTTATTTTCATGTATCCATGGGCGGTTATCTTCAAGGATCTTGGATTATTCGGGTTATTGGAGATGTTCACCTTTATGGGATTAATGATAGTAGGCTTGATTTATATTATTAAAAGAGGAGCCCTTAACTGGGACTAACGAACATATTCGAATAAAAGTCGGTTGATTAAGATAAGAAAAGAGTATGGAAAGAATCATCGATATACACCCCAAGCATCAACCTGACGGCCTCGAAGGCCATGGTTTTTTTGCTACCAATTTGGACAAGGCGGTAGGTCTAGCCAGGGCAAATTCTTTATGGCCTTTGCCATTCGCTACCTCGTGCTGCGGCATAGAGTTCATGGCAACGATGGCCTCTCACTATGATTTGGCACGTTTTGGTTCCGAGCGAATGAGTTTCTCCCCTCGCCAAGCGGATCTATTGATGGTGATGGGAACTATCGCCAAAAAGATGGGACCAGTGCTCCGTCAAGTCTACGAACAAATGGCAGAACCGAAATGGGTTCTTTGCATGGGAGCTTGTGCTTCAAGCGGGGGAATCTTCGATACATATAGCGTTCTACAAGGCATTGATAGAATTATCCCTGTCGATGTGTATATCCCAGGGTGTCCACCTCGCCCAGAGCAAGTATTGGATGGTATTTTGAAAATACAAGAATTGGCCAAGAGTGAAAGCACACGTCGTAGAGAAAGCCCTGAATACAAACAAATGCTCGCCAGTTACGGCCTAGAATAATAATACACCATGACCGAATTGCTGACTAAGATAGGCACCAAGCTCCAAGAAAAATTTCCTCAGGCTGTTTTGTCCAGTCAAATGGATTATGACTATCCTGTTTTTATTGTTGCTAAAGATTCAATTCACGACATCTTGGCCTTTCTTCAAAAAGATGGGTTTACATATTTAACTACATTATGCGGTTTGCACTTTCCGGATAATGTGGGAGAAGAATTTGGATTGATGTATCAACTGCACAGTTTGGAGAGAAATGAGCGCATACGCGTGAAGATTTTTATGTCAGAAAAAAATCTAGAAGTGCCAACCATAACAGATTTGTGGGTTGCTTCCAATTGGATGGAAAGAGAAGCTTTTGATTTTTTTGGATTTCGATTTAAAGGACATCCCAACCTTAAGCGCATTCTGAATATGGAGGAGATGAATTATCATCCTCTTCGCAAAGAATATCCGTTGGAGGACGGCAGTCGTCACGACAAGGAAGATAAATATTTCGGACGTTAAGAAAAACACCAGGACACTTGGAAACAATCGTCAAACCAGAATTAGAAAACAAGGATTATAGCACCCTCAATTTGGGTCCTACCCATCCTGCAACCCATGGTATTTTCCAGAATATTTTGACGATGGATGGAGAGATCATCGTGAAAGCGGAATCGACCATTGGATATATTCACAGAGCTTTTGAAAAGCTAGGGGAGCGTCGTCCATACAATCAAGTAACTCCCATAACCGATCGTCTTAATTATTGTTCCTCCCCCATCAACAATATGGGATGGCACATGACAGTGGAGAAACTTATTGGTGCAGAGATTCCAAAGCGCGCTCAATACATGCGCGTGATCATTATGGAACTTGCCCGTATTGCGGATCACATTGTTTGCGATACAGTAATAGCGGTAGATTCAGGTGCTCTGTCTGGATTTCTCTATATGTTTCAATGGAGAGAAAGGATCTATGATATATATGAGGCAGTTTGTGGTGCACGACTGACGACGAACATCGGTCGTATTGGAGGGCTAGAGAGAGATTTTTCACCAGAAGTTATCGAGAAAATACGTGCTTTTGTAAAGGAGTTTCCTGCGGCATTAGACGAGTTTGATCGTTTGGTCACAAGAAATAGAATCTTTGTGGACAGGACAGTAAACGCTGGAAAAATTAGCGCGGAACGTGCACTTCAGTATAGTTTCTCTGGACCAAACCTAAGGGCGGCTGGAGTAGATTATGACGTTCGTGTAATGAATCCGTATTCATCGTATCAAGATTTTGACTTTAATATTCCTGTAGGAGAACGAGGAGATACATACGATCGCTACATGGTGAGAATGCAGGAAATGCGTGAAAGTTTGAAGATCGTTCACCAAGCATTAGAAAATTTGCCGCAAGGTTCTTTTCATGCGGATGTACCCGAGTTTTATTTGCCACCGAAAGAAGATGTCTACTCCAAAATGGAAGCGTTGATTTATCATTTCAAAATTGTAATGGGAGAAACGGATGTTCCAAAAGGAGAAGTATATCACGCTGTAGAGGGAGGAAATGGAGAGCTTGGATATTATTTGATAAGTGATGGAGGCCGCACGCCCTATCGCCTTCATATGCGCAGACCGTGCTTTATTTATTATCAAGCCTATACTGAAATGATCGCCGGTGGAATGTTATCTGACGCCGTTCTCACCATGTCGAGTTTAAATGTAATTGCAGGAGAACTTGATGCCTAAAAAGGAATGAACATGCATACTGATCAAAAAAGAGACATACGATTTGACGAGCAGACCATGGAAACTGTTCGCAAGATTATTAAGCGCTATCCCGAAGGGAAACACAAATCAGCGTTGATTCCCATTCTCCACATTGCCCAAGCCGAATTTGATGGTTGGTTGAGTCCAGAAGTAATGGACTATGTAGCTGAAATTTTGAACATTCAATCGATCGAAGTCTATGAAGTGGCTTCATTCTATTCCATGTTTAATTTAAAGCCCGTTGGAAAATGTTTGATTGAAGTTTGTCGAACCAGCAGTTGTTGGTTGCGTGGAGCTGAAGATGTAGTAAGACATATTGAAAAAAAACTACACATTTCTGTTGGTGAAACTACCTCAGACGGAATGTTTACTTTAAAAACTGTTGAATGCTTAGGATCATGCGGCACTGCCCCAATGATGCAAGTAGGAGCAGATTACTACGAGAACTTGACACTAGATAAAGTTGACGAGTTGCTCGATCAGTGGAAATCAGAAGGAAAACGAAGCAGATACTGTTAAGATGGGAAAAAAACTTCTTTTAGAACATGTTGATGTTCCAGGAATAAATACACTCTCTGTATACAGGCAGAAAGGTGGCTACCGTGCTCTTGAGAAAGCATTAAGGACTATGACTCCCGAGGCGATTGTAGAAGAGGTGAAGGTTTCGGGGTTGAGAGGTCGCGGAGGAGCTGGATTCCCCACTGGTATGAAATGGAGCTTTCTAGCCAAGCCCGAAGGTGTACCAAGATATGTGGTATGCAATGCAGATGAATCAGAACCTGGTACTTTTAAAGACAGGTATTTGATGGAAAAAATACCTCACCTGCTCATTGAAGGAATGATTGTTTCATCGTTCGCATTGGGAGCAAAAACTTCCTTTATCTACATTCGTGGGGAGTATTTTTATGTGGCGCGCATTCTAGAAGCTGCGATTGCCGAAGCGTACGAAGCAGGATTATTAGGAAAGAACATTCTTAATTCTGGATTCGATCATGATTGTTATGTTCAGATAGGAGCTGGAGCTTATATATGCGGCGAAGAAACTGCACTGCTAGAATCTCTTGAAGGTAAGAGGGGAAATCCTCGCATCAAGCCTCCATTCCCAGCAGTAGCAGGTCTTTACTCCTGCCCTACTGTTGTAAACAACGTTGAAACGATTGCTGCCGTTGTACCCATTGTGAACGATGGTGGAGCAGCTTATGCCGCAGTAGGTATAGGAAAAAGCACAGGAACTAAATTGATTTCAGCTTCAGGACACATCAAGAAGCCGGGGGTTTATGAAATAGAACTTGGAGTGCCCGTTGAGGAATTTATCTATAGTGATGAATATTGTGGTGGCATATTAGGTGATCGAAAATTAAAAGCTGTAGTAGCGGGTGGATCTTCTGTTCCTATTCTTCCTGCAGATTTAATACTAAAAACAGCTGCGGGTGAGCCTCGTCTGATGAGCTATGAAAGTCTCGCCGATGGTGGATTCGCATCTGGTACTATGTTGGGATCAGGAGGATTTATCGTAATGGACGAAACATCCAGCATCGTAAAGAACCTATATACATTCACTCGTTTCTATCATCACGAAAGTTGCGGTCAATGCAGTCCGTGCAGAGAAGGAACCGGTTGGATGGAAAAGATATTGCACCGCATCCTCGATGGAGATGGAACAATGAAAGACATAGATCTTCTTTGGGACATTCAAAGTAAAATTGAAGGAAAGACCATTTGTCCCCTCGGTGATGCAGCCGCATGGCCTGTAGCCAGTGCAATCCGTCACTTCCGTGCGGAATTTGAAGAGTATGTTCGCAAAGGACATTCCATCAAAGACGTGAAGCATTATTACACTACACAAGGATTACCAGAACCCGCTTACTCATAGTACCATGCCAAAAGTTACTATCGACGATATTACCATTGAAGTACCAGAAGGTACTACCATCCTTCAAGCAGCAAGAATGATCGGTGGAGACGTTGTACCTCCTGCCATGTGTTATTATTCTAAGCTAAAAACCAGCGGAGGATATTGCAGAACCTGCATCGTAAAGGTGGAACAAGGATCAGCGAAAGATCCTCGTCCGATGCCAAAACCTGTCGCCTCTTGCCGCACAACAGTTATGGACGGTATGGTCGTGCGCAACAAAACTTCTCAAGAGGTTCTTGAAGCGCGCGCAGGAGTAGTAGAATTCTTACTCATCAATCACCCCTTGGATTGTCCTATTTGCGATCAGGCAGGGGAGTGTCATTTACAAGATTTGGGTTACGAACATGGTAAAGTAGAAACGCGCTACGAATTTGATCGTAGAGAGTTTGAAAAAATTGATATCGGAGATAAGATTCAACTTCACATGACCCGTTGTATCTTGTGTTATCGTTGTGTGAAAGTCGCAGACCAATTGACCGATGGAAGAGTTCATGGCGTCATCAATCGCGGCGACGTAGCGGAAATTTCTACTTATATCCAAAATAGCATCGAAAATGATTTCTCTGGAAACGTTATTGATGTCTGTCCAGTTGGTGCTCTAACCGACAAGACCTTCCGCTTCAAAAGCAGAGTATGGTATACAAAACCAGTAGATGCTCATTGCAACTGTGATAAGTGCAGCGGCAAAGTGCGCCTGTGGTACAAAGGGGAGGAAGTATTGCGTGTAACTGCGAGAAAAGACAAGTACGGAGAAGTGGAGGATTGGATTTGCAATGATTGTCGCTTCAATAAAAAGAAAACATCCGATTGGGTTATTGAAGGTCCTTCAAAAGTAGATCGTCACAGTGTGATTTCTGCAAATCATTACGACAACTTAAAAGTATTAAAAGCCACGGTGGATAGACAACAGCTTGCTTTGCCTCATGGAGAAAAAGTAGGTCTTGGTAAAGGTGCTCTTGATCCCAATAACATTCACGGCAAGCATTAAAACAACGAACTATGGATCCTATTCTACTTTATAAAATCATTTTGTGCGTAGTGGTGTTTGCAGTGAGTCTTGGAATTGCTGCATACATGACATGGGGTGAAAGAAAACTAGCAGCCATTCTTCAAGACCGTGTAGGTCCCAATAGAGCGGGACCATTCGGATTGCTCCAACCTATTGCCGATGGTATTAAAATGTTTATGAAGGAAGAAATGATACCAGGAGCGTCCAATCGTTTCTTGTTCATTTTGGCTCCTTGTTTCTTTATGCTCACCGCTTGTATGACAGGCGTTGTTATACCCTGGGGCGGTGGCATTACCATCGATGGAGTAACATACCCAATGCAAATCACCGATATCAATATCGGGCTGCTCTACTTGTTGGGCGTTGTATCCATAGGAGTGTATGGAATTATGATCGGAGGTTGGGCATCCAACAACAAATACAGCCTCATGGGCGCGTTGCGAGCAAGTTCTCAAATGATTTCCTACGAAGTAGCCATGGGTCTTGCTTTAATCGCTCTTGTTATGATGACTGGAACTTTGAGTTTGGGAGAGATTGCCAGACAACAAGACGAAGGTTTAGCTTATGTGGTATATCAGCCTCTAGGATTCCTCATATTCATCATTTGTGCTTTTGCTGAAACCAATAGAGCTCCTTTCGATTTGCCAGAATCAGAATCGGAACTCGTTGGTGGATATCATACAGAGTACAGTTCAATGAAACTCGGTTTTTTCCTTTTTGCAGAATATATCAATATGTTTATCTCTTCTGCAGTGATGGCTACCTTGTATTTCGGTGGCTACAACTTCCCATTTCAGCATGAACTTGGTTTGGAAGGAAATACGCTGAGCATAATTCAAACTGTAGTATTGTTTGCAAAGATTTTGATATTCATTTTCATCTTTATGTGGGTGCGCTGGACACTCCCACGATTCCGTTATGATCAGTTGATGAATCTCGGTTGGAAAGTATTATTGCCCTTAGCTTTGGCAAACATTTTCTTCACAGGGATTGGAATGTATTTATTTGGTAAACTAGGATAAAATGGCATTAACCAACAGAGCACAGAAAGTACAGACGGCATCATTGAGTTGGAGCGAAAAGCTCTATTTGCCAGCCATCTTAAAAGGAATGGTCATCACCTTTACACACTTATTTAAACGTACTCCTACCATCAAATATCCAGAGCAGAAAAGAGAAATCGCTCCAGTATATCGTGGACAGCACGTATTGAAAAGAGACGAAGCAGGTGCTGAACGTTGCACTGCTTGTGGATTATGCGCAGTGGCCTGTCCAGCTGAAGCCATTACAATGGAATCTGCTGAGCGCAAAAAAGGAGAAGAAGGTCTCTACAGAGAGGAGAAGTATGCGAAGATTTATGAAATCAATATGCTTCGCTGCATTTTCTGCGGACTTTGCGAAGAGGCTTGTCCAAAAGAAGCCATATTCCTAACAGATCGTATCGTTCCAACCACTTTTAATAGAGGAGAATTTATCTACGGAAAAGATAAATTGGTTGAATCGAAGGATGAACCCGTGGATGTAACCAAGCGACAAACTCCAGAGGTCTTAGACTTCAAAAAAGATAAAAAGCACTATCACAATAGAACTTTTCTAGATAAAATTACTCGTAAAAAAGCAGCACACTAAGCCTACTAAATTCACTACCCGACTATGCTGACAGAATATGCATTTTGGTTTTTGTCCTTCGTGGCCATCTTCAGCGCACTAGCAATGATTTTTTCGAAAAATCCAGTATATAGTGTTCTATCCTTGATTCTAACTTTTTTTGCCATAGCAGGACATTACTTTTTATTGAACGCGCAATTTCTTGCTGCTGTCCATATCATAGTATATGCTGGTGCTATCATGGTTCTTTTTCTTTATGTCATCATGATGCTGAATTTGAATCGACTGGAAGAGGATAAAAAATCCACTTGGATGAAATTTTTAAGCGTTGCCGCAGGTGGCTTATTGCTTTTTGTTTTACTCGCAGTGGTGAAAAGAACGGATGAAATAACAATTACGGCCCAGGCGGCCAATTCTGATTGTGGATTGGTTGAAAATCTCGGTAAGGTATTGTACAATGATTATCTACTGCCTTTTGAACTAGCAAGTATCTTGTTCTTAGGAGCGATGGTGGGTGCAGTTTATCTCTCTAAAAAAGAATTAGCCTAATGGAATTACTTCCCAACGTTACCATGAATCACTATCTATTGGTGAGCGTGATTCTATTCGTTATTGGAGTTGCTGGAATTCTCTTTCGACGCAACGCCATTATTATGTTTATGTGTGTTGAACTTATGCTCAATGCAGTAAATATAACACTCGTTGCCTTCTCTAAAGTATGGGGACAATCCGATGCACAGGTGTTTGTATTTTTCATCATGGTAGTGGCCGCAGCCGAAGTAGCTGTAGGTTTAGCAATCCTGATGATGCTATACCGAAACATGCATACCACCAGTACAGATGTTCTTGATAAATTAAAATGGTAAAAGACAGACTATGGAAAAATTAGTATCCCTCATCCCTGTATTTCCGCTCGTCGGTTTTCTTTATATCATTTTTTTAGGAAAAGGCTTATCCAAAAACACCATTGGAGCTATTGGTTCTGGAGCAATATTTCTTGCTTTCATTACTTCAATTCTCGTCTTTACTACCCAGCTTCATGGAGCAAATCCAACGATCGTAAAAGTCATAGACTGGATCACCACTCCGAAATTTGATATTGATATCAGCTTTATTGTAGATCCTCTAAGCACTATATACTTGTTGTTTATCACAGGAGTCGGCTTTCTTATTCACGTATACTCTATTGGATACATGCACGAAGACGAAGGCTTTAATAGGTTTATCGCTTACCTAAACCTCTTTGTTTTCTTCATGTTGATACTTGTCCTTGGTGATTCCTACGCAATGATGTTTGTAGGCTGGGAAGGCGTTGGAGTTTGTTCTTTCATGCTCATTGGATTTTGGTATAAAGACATGGCCAACAATGATGCAGCCAAAAAAGCATTCATCATCAACCGAATTGGTGATTTAGGTCTTATCCTAGGAATGTGCATGATCTTCTTCCACACGGGCACATTGCGCTATGATGATCTTTTTATTTCAGAATCCGCAGCTTCAGGACTTCACGGGTGGGATCTTCATCTTGCCGCGATCTTCCTCTTTATTGGTGCAATGGGAAAATCAGCACAAATTCCGTTGCATACGTGGTTACCAGATGCAATGGCTGGACCTACCCCGGTTTCTGCTCTGATCCACGCCGCAACGATGGTTACTGCAGGAATATACATGGTAGCGCGCAGTTCCGCCATTTTCTCTGCCAGTGATGTAGCTTCTGACGTAGTCATGTGGGCAGGGATTCTAACCGCCATTTTAGGAGCCACCATAGCACTTACACAAAACGATATCAAGAAAGTTCTTGCCTATTCTACCGTAAGTCAGTTGGGATTAATGTTTACAGCTTTAGGCATGGGAGCTTATAGCATTGCAGTTTTCCACGTAATCACACACGCTTTCTTCAAAGCACTTCTCTTCCTAGGTTCAGGAAGTGTTATTCACGCGATGGGTGGAGAACAAGACATTCGTAGAATGGGTGGTTTGAAAAGTCACTTACCGATCACTCATATTACTTTTTTAATCGGTACTATTGCTATAAGCGGAATTCCTCCCTTAGCTGGATTTTTCTCCAAAGACCAAATCATAGCAGTTGCATTTGAAGAAAACATGATCATGTTTGTGCTTGCTTCAGTAGTCAGCGCACTTACTGCCTTTTATATGTTCCGATTGTATTTTCTCACATTCAGAGGCTCCTTCCGCGGCACACACGAACAAGAACATCATCTTCACGAATCACCAAAAGTGATGACTATTCCATTGATCGTACTTGCCGTGCTCAGCATATTCGGAGGTTTCATGGGATTCCCACATGCGGTAGGCCACGCCATGCATGTGCCTCACTGGTTAGATCATTTCCTAGAAAACACCGTAGAAATGGAGGTTCTAGATATGAGTGTTGGCACAGAGTCCATTCTCATGATACTCGCTACTGTTATAGCTCTTATCAGCATGTATATTGCTTATACGAAGTATATGAAAAATGGAGAATTGGCTTTAGAAGATGATGAAATTACTTCTTCCACTCATCAAACACTGGCTTCAAAGTACTATATCGATGAGCTGTATGAAAAAATCATTCGTCGTCCGGTGGATGCCATTGCTCAATTTGCTAGAAATGTTGTTGAGCCAAAAATCATCGATGAATTGGTAAAGCAAGTTTCCCTTATTCCATCAGGTCTGGGATCTGTGGCAAAGGCTGCCCAGAACGGCAAATTGGTCATGTATGTATTGGCCATGATCGCAGGATTGATCATTTTATTAAGCACTTTGATATAAAAAATTCGATTAACAGAATATGTTAACCATCGCTCTCATCGCTGTTCCACTGCTCATGTCCGGATTGATATTCGTACTGGGCCAAAAACTTGCCAGGCAACTCGCTTTGCTAGCAGGAATTTTACAACTTGCACTTACCGTGTTTGCAGCTATACAGCTCAAATATGGCAATACATCCATACTCACCTTTCAGCAAAACTGGATCGGTCCTTTGGGTATCCAATACCATTTTTCATTAGATGGTCTGAGTATAATACTAGCACTGTTGACAGCAATTAGTGCTCCTTTGATTGTATACAGCACGTTCAATAGAACTTTCAAATCACCTCATGTTTTTTATGGTTTGATTTGGTTAATGATTGGCTCTATGATGGGAGCCTTTGCTGCTGGAGATGCCTTCATTTTCTATTTGTTTTATGAAATTGCATTGATCCCCATTTACTTTTTGATTCTAATTTGGGGAAGTGGCGACGATCGTCCGAAAGTGACGATGAAGTTCTTTGTCTACACCATGTTTGGTAGCCTATTCATGCTCGCATCATTGCTTTATGTCTATGCACACACAAGTCCAAAGACTTTTGGATTTGAAGCCATGTATCAAGCAGGTCAGTCGTTGAGTGTATTGGAGCAAGGACTTGTTTTTGCAGGAATATTTATCGCCTTTGCAGTAAAAATGCCTGTGTTTCCTTTTCATACTTGGCAGCCTTCCACGTATAAGGCAGCACCAACGGCAGGCACTATGCTTCTTGCTGCGATCATGTTGAAAATGGCAACATTCGGTCTTATTCGACTAGTGCTTCCAATGGTACCAGACGGCCTTGCAGAATATGGCAATTGGGCCTTAGTAATTTCAGTAATCGGAATCGTATATGCTTCTCTTTTAGCCATGGCACAAAAGCAATTCAAGCTGTTGATAGCCTATTCGTCCGTGGCGCACGTTGGATTGATATCCGCAGGTATATTGAGTACAAATGCAGAAGCCATTCAAGGAGGACTCTTCGAAATGTTGTCTCATGGAATTCTAGCTATTGGTTTGTTCTTCGTGTACGACATTATTGAAACACGACTGGGTCACGATCAGATGGATAAAATGGGAGGCATTCGCGCGGTAAATCCAACCTTCGCCTTTCTCTATTTTATTATCGTTATGGGATCCGTTGCCCTGCCCTTTACCAGTGGTTTTGTAGGTGAATTCCTACTACTTCTTGGATTGTCTCAGTATAGCTTGTGGCTGACTATTTTCGGCGGACTTACAGTAGTGCTTGGCGCAGTGTACATGCTTCGCTCATTTCAAATGATGATGCTTGGTCCTGAAAACACCAATACCTCTGGATTCACCGCATTGACCCGTCAAGAAAAAATCCTATTATCCATCGTGGTAATACTTGTCGTAGGATTAGGAATTTTTCCTCATCCCATCATGGATTTATCAAATAAAGCTGTAGAAACCTTACTTGCAAATATTCGCTGATGAAAGAACTAGTCATCACTTCGCTCTTAGGCATTGGAGTTCTTGCCTTCGACATCCTTAAGTTACGTAAATTCATCCTTCCACTGATCGTAGTAGGACTTTTAGCAGTAGTTGGAGCTTCTATCGTCGACTGGGGAATGAATGAAAATCTTTTCGGGAAAAACATGATTATCATGGATAATTATGCTTTAGGATTTACTTCTATTCTTTGCTTACTAACACTCGCATGGATTCTCACTTCTACAGACTATTTTACCAATGAAATCAGTAGAACAGATCTCTATGCTTTAGTCCTTTTCGCTCTCTGCGGCGGCTATGTAATGTGTTCTTATACCAATTTGGTCATGCTCTTCATAGGGATTGAAATTCTATCTATTCCCATGTACGTGCTTGCAGCAAGCAACAAACGCGATATGCTTTCCAACGAAGCCGGGTTTAAGTATTTCTTCCTTGGTGCTCTGGCTTCATCCATTCTTCTGTTTGGAATTGCATTGGTGTATGGAGCAACAGGAAGTTTTCAATTGGATGCAATAAAAAATGTACTCGCTACTGCAGGATCAGGAACCATCATGACTGCTGGTATCTTGATGATTTTTACTGGATTTGCCTTCAAAGTCGGAATCGCTCCTTTTCACATGTGGACGCCTGATGTATACCAGGGAGCACCTACCGTTATTACAGGACTTATGAGTACCATGGTCAAAGGGGCTGCTTTTGCTGCTTTCTTCCGACTTTATTACTTGGGATTCACACCGACCTTGGAATTTACAGCATCTATATTCGCTGTGCTGGCGGGCTTATCTTTGATAGTAGCCAATGTTATGGCAACTATACAAGTCAATGCAAAGCGCCTTCTTGCCTACTCGTCTATATCTCATGCAGGCTTTATGCTCGCCGCTGTAATGACTGCGGACTCAATGAATCCACGCATGCTGATGTATTACGTTTTGGTATATGGAATAGCATCCCTCACCTCTTTCAATGTATTATATCACGTGAGCAAGTTTCAAAACGGAGCGGAAGGGTTTGATGCATTCAAGGGCTTGGTAAAGCGCAACCCAGTGATGGCGGGAGCGATGACCTTGTCCCTACTTTCAATGGCGGGTATTCCACCGCTCGCTGGTTTTATGGCGAAATACTTTGTGATAAGCCATATCCTTGAGCGAGGTTATACTTGGTTGGTGATTATCATGGTACTTACCTCTGCTGTTGCAGTGTACTACTATTTACGCATTATCGTGTCGATGTTAACGCCTATAGAAAATGCCGGTCGTATAGTGAGCACAGATAGCAATCGAATTGGATTATTGGTGCTTTCAATTGCAATGGTAGCTATGTTTTTCTTGGCAGCTTTTGTCTAAGTTTAGAAGAGTAAATCTCCATAATTTCCTCTTCGTTGAAGCTTGAGGTCTCGTAACATGGCGCTCTTTACATTGAGTTGAACCATGTAAGATTGACGTAGTCCGAATGGAACCACCGTCCCTGAAAGTTCCCAGCAATGTAAATCCCATGTGAGACCTACTGTGGTGGTCGTCAGTTTCTCTCTATCGAAGTTGTACCCGCTATCGAAATTGAAAGCAAGTTTCTTAAACAACGTAAAGCTTCCTCTAAACATGGCCGTTTGCTCCCACTTTTGATCAAACTCCGCACGCTCTCGTACAAAGCTTCTGACCAATTGAATATTGTAATTTAACTCCAGGGTCCATGGCACAGAAAAGTCGACCAACCGATCACGGTTCATCGATACAAAATCTTCTTCCTCAGTTGTGCGATTATCCGCTCGATTTGTATTGCTTTCACCATTACCTCCGCTCAATCGTGTAGCCACAGCGATGGTAGTGCCTTCCATCCTCGCAAAACTGCCCCCGTCTTCCCATAAAAACCGGTTCACTTTTCTACCCAAAGAATCCAACTCATACAAACTATATGTGCTGCTATACGTAATCGTTGTCGATTTCCCCAAAGTGGTAAAGGCATTTAGTGCCACATTGGAGAAATTTAAAGAGTCCGCCGCAACATTGTAGCTGGTATTCAATCTAAAACTCTCTATAAGTTTTACCTTTTTGTAAGCCACTTTTGCTGAGCTCTTATCTCTAACTTTTGCCTCCAAATTGTTGTTGATCCCAAATGAAATGCTCTGCGCCATCTCATTGGAAGTTGGGATGAACTTGGCCACGTCCCAAATAGTATATCCCACAAAATCTCCATTTTCGCTGTAATATCCGTAGGTCCTCACGTTGCTCAGCGGTCGATAATTATAATTCAGATTCATCTGCATCAGATGACGAAATGCTTTGATTTTAGCATTGCTTTTCTTCATCACAAATGTTCCAAACAATCTGAAATTCGCCCCTACACCAGCATCCCAATTGGCAAATTGTCTAAAACCATAGATGGTATCAGGACGTGACATGCTATTCTCCTCTAAATGTTTAAATGTCCAAAGCCAATTAGCATTGACAGCTGGGTTGATCGTTAAACCAAAAGGTCCTTTCAAGCTGGTATTTAAAGAAGCATTGTAGCGCGCTCCATTTCTACTGATCCGATTCAAACCCGCTGCATTTTCAAGGGTCCAAAGATTCTCACGAGCGCTAACAGAGTTTTCAAGGCTTCCACTGGCATTCAAACCTATTGGGTTCTTTACAAACTTCTGCTTAAACACGTTTATTCTCGACATAGTCACGGCTACTGCTGGCAAAGTCACTGTAACACTTCGAGACTGGGTATTCTGGTTATGATTTGCGCTCACTCCTAGGTTAAAAGGAGTCCCAGCCCATGATTTATTGTACTGAATAGAAGATTGAAATGTGCTGCTCAAAAAGTCGGTCTGTGAAGAGTTGAGGTTGTTGGTGAAATTTTGACTCGACCCTGCATTCACGTTGGCTGTAAATCTTGAATTTGGTTTTGCTTTGGGATCTTGACTATGCGTCCAGCGAACATTGAAGGTTTTCAAAATGGCATAACTGGTCAATTCTTCAAATCCCAGTTTGCTTACCGTTCTGCTTATGTCAAAGTTACCATTGTACTTGTAATTCTTCTTGTAGTTAGTTCTATTTCTGGCCACCCAAGAACCTCTGGTATAAATATCAAAGAGAAAACTAGTTTCCCATTGGGGCGAGATAGGAATATAATAACCCAAATTCTGAACGAAGTAGCCTCGCTCATTTCCATTTCCGTAACCGGGGAGAAGAATTCCGTGTGAACTTTCTTTCTTGTTGGGGAAAAAGCCAAATGGCACCGCCAGTGGGGTTGGAATCTTCCGTACTTTAAGAAAAAGTGGGCCAGAAACGATTTTTTCATCAGGAATAGCGATTGCCTTGGAAAGGCGGAAATAGTAATGCGGATTAGGATTATCGCAGGTTGTAAACTTGCCCTTACCTATGTGTATCCAATCGTTTGCTTGCTTTTTCGATACACCCGCCAATAAGAAAGCTTCCCCTTCTTGAGTTCTGGCTCCGTAACTCAGCCCCTTTTTCGATTTGAAATTATAGGCCAAAGAGTCCTCTTCAAATTGTGTGTCGCCATCTTTAAAAATGGGCCTCCCTACATACGTTCCGCTGCTGTCTCTCGTGCCTGATGCGTAGGCAGTATAATCGTCAAAAGAGAAATTAATCCTAGAAGCTTTTACCTCCAAATTTCCATATTTTACGTAGGAATCAGGTCCGTACAGGTAAACCCTTTTACCTGAAATATCCATCACCGTGCTGTCCTTTCCAAAATAGATGACCTCTTCATCAATACCAATATCAGAGGTTTCGATAATAGAATCCTGTTCGGCAACGTTATTGCTTGCTGTAGAGTCAGGACTCGTGGTTTGTGCCTGTGAATGCATTGAAATGCTTATCAACAGAGATAAGAGGATAAATGCATACCACGCGCGTTTCATGCGATCCTTTAGAAAATATTTTTGTAAAATCTGCAAAATATCGGCCTCAAAGCTATGCATAACCGAGCAACATCGCCAACTATCCCATCCGTTAGCACCGCAAAACAGCGGAAACGTTTGATTTTAGGATTTCTTTTCCTAACGGCTATTTTTATTGCAGCCTTCACTACTCCATTGAAAGACAGTAATAAGACCTTTACCGTTGTACTCGATGCTGGCCATGGCGGCAAAGATCCTGGGAATTTAGGGACAGGCCGACATAAAAAGACTGAAAAGAATGTGTCGCTTGATGTAGTTCTTGAACTGGGAAAATTAATTGAAAACGAGTTTCCTGAAGTCGAAGTCATTTATACACGCAAAACAGATGTTTTTCCAACCTTGAACGACCGCGTTCAAATAGCAAACAAAGCAAAGGCGGACCTATTCATATCAGTGCATTGCAATGCCAATAACAACAAAGAAGCCTATGGTTCAGAAACCTTTGTTATGGGATTACACAAATCAGAGGAAAGCTTGCAAAACGCCATGAGGGAAAACGCTTCTATTTACTTAGAAGACGATTACGAAAAAACCTATGCTGGATTTGACCCAAAAAATCCAGATACTTATATCGCTCTCAGCCTAAGGGAAAATGTTTTTTTGGATCACAGCCTTCTATTGGCAAAAAATGTCCAAGATCAGTTCAGAGTGAAAGTAGGCCGAAAAGACCGTGGGGTGAAGCAAGCAGGTTACTATGTCATCAGTTTTACGAATATGCCGAGTATCTTGGTTGAATTGGGCTTTCTTACCAATTCAAATGAAGAAGACTATTTACATTCCTCCGATGGAAAAGCCAATATGTCCAATGCTTTATTCAAAGCATTTAAGGACTTTAAAGCAAAAAAGCTAAAAGCTTCTGCAGAACAACCTGTGGCAATTTCACCCAACTCGAATCCAAAGGCGGAAACCGAAACTTCTGGCGCTGCATCTAAGCCAAGCGGCCCAATTGTGTACAAAGAAATTAAGCAAGGCATCAAATTTCAGGTTCAAATTCTTACTTCATCCAAAGCACTTCCTAAGAATTCTGCTCAATTTAAAGGAATTGAGCAGGTAGATGAGTATTTTAGCGGCAACGTATATAAATACATGGCCGGCTCAACCAGCAACTTTAATGAGGCAAAAGAACTCCAAAAGCAGCTGCGAGCCCTTGGATTCAAGGATGCGTTCATTGTGGGATTTGAAAACGGTCAGCGCATTGATTTGAATGAGGCCATCCGTAAAGCAACTAATTGAGAATGAAAGCTTCAAAAGAATTTATCATCGGGGTTGTAGTGGTGTTGACCATTGCCGTGCTATACATGGGGGTCAACTATCTCAAAGGGGTGAACTTACTTTCGAAGCAACTCAAGTTCTATTCTCGCTACGAAAATGTGGCTGGACTTACAGCCTCTAACCCCGTTGTGCTAAATGGTTTTAAAATCGGAATCGTTTCCGACGTAGGTATGAATCCCAATGGAGATGGATCCGTGATCGTGGAAGTCATGCTAAATGACTCAAAACTAAAAGTTCCCATCGATACCAAACTTGAAATTTTCGACGCAGACTTATTTGGTGGTAAAGCCATTCGAATCGCCTTGGGTGATAGCGAAGTACTCGCCAATGATGGAGATTACTTGGCTGGTGTGGTCTCACTCGGCCTGACAGAAACTATCAAACAAGAAATTGAACCCCTGAAAAAAAAGACGGGCGACTTATTTGCAGGCATCGATAGTGTCATTAATAGTTTGAATGCCGTTCTTGGATCCGCCAACGATAAAGACGGCATGACGGCTGTTTTTGCAAGCCTAAAAAACACTTTACGAAATTTAGAAAGCACCACTTTCAAAGTGGATAATTTATTGGCCTCGAATGGCGGAAAAATCTCAGAAATCGTTTCGAATGTTGAGTCTATCTCCAAGAATCTCAAGGATAATAACGTACCTCTAACGAATGCAATAAAGAACTTTTCTTCTCTGAGCGACACGCTTGCCAAGCTAGAATTGGCCACTACAATTCTCAAAGTCAATAAAGCCATGGAAAGCACGAACACTTTGCTGGCTGGAATCAACGAAGGTCAAGGTACTCTCGGAAAATTGGCTACAACAGACAGCCTGCACCATGAGCTAATGAATGCCTCCCATAGCCTGGATTTACTACTAGATGATATGCGAATGCATCCCAATCGATATGTCAATTTCTCATTGATTGGACGAAAGAACAATGACGGTCTTTCTAAAAAAGAAAAAGAGGAAGTGGAGGAAATTATAGGATCTCCAAAAAAAATCAGAGATAATTGACAAACCGAGTGCTGAATTCTCTGTTTTCATAAAAAGACCGTAAGTTTGAATCCCAAACGATAATGTATGATGGCACAAATCGCCTTTTTAATCTTGCTCAGCATAGCCGCCTTTTTTGTCGTGAAGCGCTTCCGATTCGTTCGTAGAAATATTCTTTTGGGAAGAAAGATTTCTTTGGAAGGTGACAAAAAAGATCGTTGGGATACCATGTTTCTCGTGGCGCTGGGTCAAGGCAAAATGTTCACTCGACCTCTCGCTGCTATAATGCACCTTTTCATATACGTCGGTTTTGTGATCATCAATATTGAAATCATCGAAATCCTCATTGATGGAATATTTGGAACACATAGAGTACTTTCTTTTCTCGGCCCTGTCTATAGTTTCCTAATTGCATCATTTGAAATATTGGCTTTGTTGGTGCTCGTAGCATGCGTAGTATTTCTAGCAAGAAGAAATATAATCAATATTAAACGCTTTCACATGCGCGAGATGACAAGTTGGCCAAAGAGCGACGCCAATCTTATCCTCATCGCAGAAGTGTTTATCATGTCTGCCTTTTTATTGATGAATGCGAGCGATCAACAGCTTCAAAAATTGGGTGTAGATCATTATGCTGCTGTCGGATCTTATCCAGTAAGTAGTTTACTTCTCCCCCTGATTGAAGGATGGAGTGAATCCACTTTGATTTTTGTAGAACGCTTCACCTGGTGGTTTCACATTGTGGCAATTTTTGCCTTCATGGTGTATATCACTTATAGCAAGCACTTGCACATCATTCTAGCATTTCCTAATACTTATTACAGCAAACTCCAACCCGCAGGATATTTAGATAATTTAGAGTCGGTAACGCGAGAAGTAAAACTCATGTTGGATCCGAATGCTGATCCCTTCTCAGCACCGGCCGACGGAGCCACACCAGCGCGCTTTGGAGCCAAGGATGTATTTGATCTAAGTTGGGTTCAACTTATGGGTGCGTATAGCTGCACAGAATGTGGTCGTTGCACCAGCGAGTGTCCAGCCAATCAAACAGGCAAGCTTCTATCTCCAAGAAAAATCATGATGGACACGCGAGATCGGATGGAAGAAATAGGAAAAATCATGGACGCGAACGGAGGAGAATGGAAAGACGATGGCAAGGCGCTCATAGGAAATTTTATCACAGAAGAAGAACTTTGGGCATGCACCTCCTGCAACGCATGCACTCAGGCTTGTCCGGTAAACATCAATCCTTTAGAAATCATTATTGACTTGCGTCGATATTTGATTCTTGAAGAATCAAAGTCACCAGAAAGCATCAAAGTCATGTTTACCAATATTGAAAACAATGGTGCGCCATGGGCATTTCCTGCAAGTGAACGCGCAGCATGGAGAAATGCATGAAAACCATGAACAACTTACTACAAGACGCCGAGGAGGACGGCAAAAAAATTTCACCAGTTCTACCTACCCATATCAAGAATTTCTTGATTGATATTGATGGCACAGTAGGTGAAGACATCCCCAATGAGGAACCCGAACGCATGGAAGATGCAGGCGTTTACCCAGATGCGCTTCAAAAATGCAACCAGTGGTTCGAAGAAGGACACATCATTTTCTTCTTTACCTCACGAACTGAAGCTCATCGAGAAGTGACAGAAAGATGGTTGAAGAAAAATGGATTCAAATACCACGGAATTATCTTTGGAAAGCCAAGAGGAGGTAACTACCATTGGATCGATAATCACATGGTCAGAGCCACTCGCTTTGAGGGAAAATTTACTGATTTGGTAGAAAAAGAAATGGTAATTCAGGTCTTTAAACAAGATTAAAAAAATAATGAAATGAATCAGCAGCTTCAAGTGCGCACAATGGCTGAATTTATGGCCTCCGGAGAATCCCCTGAAATTTTGTTTTGGGTGGGATGTGCTGGAAGTTTTGATGATCGCGCAAAAAAAATAACTGCTTCAATAGCAAAAATTCTCCATCACTGTCAAATATCCTTTGCGATTCTGGGTGAAGAGGAATCATGCACGGGAGATCCAGCTAAGCGCGCAGGCAATGAGTTGCTTTTCCAGATGATGGCCATGCAAAACATCCAGGTATTGAATGCATATGAGGTAAAAAAAATAGTCACTGGCTGTCCTCACTGCTTCAACACCATTAAAAATGAATATCCACAATTAGGGGGCAGCTATGATGTCGTTCACCACAGTGAACTCATCAATTCTCTTATTCGAGAAGGACGCATCCAGTTGAAAGACGGGGGCGAATTTCAAGGCAAAAAAATCACCTTCCATGATCCATGTTATCTCGGAAGAGGAAACAATGTGTACGAAGCACCAAGAGAGTTGCTCTCAGAATTGGACGCAGATCTTGTTGAGATGAAGCGTTCACGAGCAAAAGGCCTTTGTTGCGGCGCAGGTGGAGCACAAATGTTTAAAGAAGCTGAACCTGGAAATAAAGAAGTGAATATTGAGCGCACAGAGGATGCCCTTGAAACCAAAGCTTCTGTAATTGCAACAGGATGTCCGTTCTGCAATACCATGATGACCGATGGCATTAAGCACTTCGAAAAAGAAGCAGAGGTGGTGGTGAAAGATATCGCTGAACTCATAGCCGGACAACTTAACTCTTAACAATAAAAATAATTACCGATCATATGCTACTACAAGGAAAAGTTGCCATCATCACCGGAGCCTCTAGAGGAATCGGAAAAGGAATAGCAGAAAAATTCATTGCGGAAGGTGCTACAGTTATCTTCACTTATGCCTCTTCTGAAGAGAAAGCACGAGCATTGGAGGCAGAACTCGCAGCCAAAGGCGGAAAGGCTAAAGGATATAAAAGCGATGCTTCCAATTTTGAAGCTGCGCACGCTCTCATTGATGAGGTGGTAAAAGAATTTGGAACAGTAGATATTCTTGTAAACAATGCAGGAATAACGCGCGACAATTTATTGATGCGCATGACCGAAGAGCAATGGGATGAAATCATGGATGTCAATTTAAAATCTGTTTTTAACCTGACTAAAGCTGTTATCAAACCCATGCTGAAGGCACGCAGCGGAAGCATCATCAATATGTCTTCTGTAGTAGGCGTAAAAGGAAATGCTGGCCAAGCCAATTATGCTGCATCAAAAGCAGGAATCATTGGCTTCACTAAAAGTGTTGCGGCCGAGTTAGGCTCGAGAAACATTCGTTGCAACGCCATTGCTCCAGGATTCATTGAAACTGAAATGACTGGCGCATTGGATGAAAAAGTAGTTCAGCAATGGCGCGATGCCATTCCGCTCAAAAGAGGCGGTAGCGCAGAGGATGTCGCCAATGCGACGCTCTTTCTTGCCAGTGATATGAGCGCTTACGTAACGGGTCAAACGCTTCATGTTTGCGGTGGAATGTTGATGTAATCGAATAAAGGAGAATACCCATTGTCTATCATTACCGAATATCCTATTTGGTTCATAACTCTCTGTATGCTCGCGGGCTTGGTTTATGCGGGCGCGCTGTATTTCAGAGATAAATTTAACCGAACTTATGGTAGTCGGCTAGCAGGCCTATTGGGTGCACTGCGATTTAGCGCAATTACAGTTCTTTGCTTTTTCTTGCTAAAACCTTTGATAAAAACGATCGATCGCGAGGTTGAAAAACCTATCATCGTTATTGCTCAAGACAATTCTGAAAGTATAGGAGCAACAGGAAAAACAGAATACTATAAAAATGAATATCTCGCGAAACTTCGCAAAGTTAAAGAGCAATTGGGCGACGATTATGAAGTAGTTGAATATGCATTCGGTCATCAAGTTAGCGAAGGTCTAGACAGTATTTCCTTCAATGAAAAACAAACAGACTTCACGGCATTGTTTCGCACACTTGCCAACAACTACAGCGGAAGAAATCTTGGAGCACTCGTTCTCGCCTCTGATGGAATTTACAACAAAGGGAGCAATCCTCTCTACGGCTATCAAAAACTCAATGCACCGGTATATACCATTGCTTTGGGTGATACCACCGTCTATCGAGATGTTCTCATTCGTGAGGTCAATGCGAATCGCCTCGCATATCTCAATAACCGCTTTCCAATAGCCGTAACTATTGAAGGAAGAAAGACGGCGGGAGAAACGGTCAATGTGACGCTATCCACCAAAGGAAACGTTGTATTTAGCGAAAGCATCACCTTCTCTGGAGATCGTTCATTTAAGAATCTAGAAATCTTCCAAGAAGCTACTTCTATTGGACTACAGAAATATACCCTGCAGGTTACTTCTGTTTCCAACGAATTAACTATACTGAATAACCGAAAAGACTTTTTTATCGATGTGCTCGATAGCCGCCAAAAAGTACTACTATTAGCGGCATCGCCTCATCCCGATGTAAATGCCTTGCGTGAAGCCATTTCCAATAACGATGCTTACTCAGTAGATACAAAGCTCGCTTCAAATTTTTCTGGGAATCTCTCTGAATACAATTTGGTTATTTTTCATCAACTTCCTTCAATGAATGGGCAGGGCTCAACCCTCGTTAAAAATGCCCTTAACGGTGGAATTAATTCATTATTCATTTGGGGAGCTAATACAGATTTTCGAACATTCAATGAGCTCAATACTGGTTTTGCCCTCAACGACTATAGGACTACTTCAACAGAAGTGTATTCTTCATTGATGGAAGGCTTTACTCTTTTTCAAACCGATGAAGTGACCGAAGGGTTGATTCAAAATTTACCGCCACTCTCTATCCCTTTTGGATCATTTTCCAACAGCAATGGTGCTTCGATTTTTGTTCAACAGCGTGTTGGGCAAATACTCACTGGTAAGCCACTTATTGCCTTTAATCGCATAAACGAAACTAAAGTTGGGCTTATCGCTGGAGAAGGAGTTTGGCGCTGGCGCATCAGTGCTTTCCGGCAATTTGAGTCACATGAAAATTTCGATGCATTGATCACCAAAATGGTTCAATACTTAGCTGCCAAAGAAGACAAATCGTTGTTCCGCGTCACGGGTGCTGGAGATTTTGCCGAGAATGAAGCGATTGTATTTAATGCTGAACTTTACAATGCTTCCTACGAACCCATACTGGATAAGGAAATAAAAATGAGCATTACCGATGAAACCGGAAAAGAATTTTCTTTCGCTTTCAGCACCACAGATGGACGTTATAAGCTCAATGCAGGAAGTCTACCCGTTGGAAATTATCGTTACCTCGCCACCACTGTAAGTGAAGGCCTAACGCTTAAAGAAAACGGAGAATTTAGCGTGAGTCCTTTACAGGCAGAACTAACAAACCTTGTAGCCGATCATCGCATGCTCCAACAACTAGCCAACGAAAACGATGGTCAACTACTTTCAGAGAATGAGGTGGATAAAATTGCTGACATCATTCGTGCAAGAAAAGACATCATCAGTGTGTCTTATGAAAACAAACAGCTCGATGATCTCATCAATTTCCATTGGCTTTTGCTCATTGTACTTTTACTACTAAGTGCCGAGTGGCTTTTAAGAAAGCGCGCGGGAACATATTAGTCTCCATAAAACTATCTTTGCGTCATGAGTTCATTGATCAAGATAGGCGGCGTACCAGAACATTTTAATTTGCCATGGCAACTTGCCCTTGAGAACGGTTTGTTTGAAAGTGCAAACATAGATGTACAATGGTCATTCTATGCGGGCGGTACCGGTGCCATGACAGCCGCACTCTCTCGAGGTGAACTCGATATGGCTATCCTTCTAACCGAAGGCTATACCAGTGCTGTTTCTCAAGGATTGAAAGCTACCATCGTTAAGACGTATATAGAATCGCCTTTGGTTTGGGGAATTTATACCGGTTTTGACAATCCACTGAATGAATTAGATCAACAACAATCCTTGCGATATGCAGTATCCCGCTTTGGATCCGGCAGTCATTTAATGGCCATGGTTCACGCCCGAAAGCGAGGAATCCGCATCGACGAAAATCAATTTCAAGTTATACAAAGCTTGCACGGCGGTATTGATGCACTGATTTCTAAAAAAAGTGATGTGTTTTACTGGGAGAAATTCATGACTCGGCCTTTTGTAAAAGATAGAAGCGTTCGATTGATTGGTGAGTTTCAAGCACCATGGTCTGGATTCTTGATAGTTGCAGAAAACAATAGTCTACTTCATAAAGAAAAAGAAATAAAAGCAGTATTGGATTTGATGATTCCGAGCTGCATTCAATTCAAAGAAAGTAAGCTTACTCCACAGCAATTGATGCGTCGATTCGAGATGACTGAAACAGAATCCAGATCTTGGCTGCACGCTACCGAGTGGAATAACAACTATAATTTCAACCTTCGCAGTTTAGAAAACGCGAAGACAGCGCTTGGCAGTATTGGTTATCCCACAGAAAAAATAGATACGCTCGCTTGTCTTGCTCCTTGGCTCAAACCTATAACTATAGAAAACAAATGAAAAAGCTCTGGCAAAAAAAGTGGTTTAGAAGAACGGTATACTTCTTCATAAGCATCGGATTGATCGCAGTTGTATTGCTCATCTTTCACCGTCCCATTCTCCGCGGCATGGGAAATTATCTGGTTGCACAAGATCCATTAACAGAAACACCATTATTTGTAGTACTTGGAGGTGATAGCTATGACAGAGGCTTGGCAGCCATTGACGTAGGCAATTCTTTTCCTAATGCAACATTTCTAACCACAGGTGGAAATACTCCACATCAATTATTGGCATTTGATACGGCCATGTTTGAAGCAGAATTGACCAAACACTTTATGGTAGCGAAAGGAATAGATGGAAATAGAATAACTGCCATGCCAGGAGCAACATCTACTAAAGAAGAGGCGCAACAGATTCTCGCTTTTTGCAAGGAAAAGAACCTCTCAGAGGTGACCATTATTAGCAGCAATTATCACCTAAGAAGGGTACGGAAAACCATGGAAAAGGTGCTTCTTGACCAAGGAATAAAGAGCTTCTATCATGCTCGTGCTAATTCGGACTACGATCCCAATGCATGGTGGCAGAGTGAATCAGGATTGATTTACACCAACAACGAATACATTAAGCTTCTTTACTACGCCATAAAATACTAGCATAGAGTAATTTATTTGATCAAAAATTCGCTACTCGCTATTGAAAACCTGTTAATAATTGAAATCGGCCACTTTTCCTCTGAAAAAAAAAATAGTATCTTTGATTTATAGATACTTATTGTGCCTATGAATGAAGAAGACCGCGACCAGCATAATGCGGAAGAGTTGGTGAACAGATATGAGAAAATGCTGGCGAATGATGAATCTTGGTATTTCGATATCGAAGAGTTCGAAGGAATCGTCGACTATTATTGCGATAACAATAAATTCAATCAAGCGCTGCATGTTATTTCATATGCATACACGCTTTTCCCAGAGAATACTGCATTGATGCTTCGAGAGAGTCAAATCCTCGCAGGCATGGGCCGTTTAACCAAGGCTCTTAATCGTCTAAAGATATTAGAGAAGTTTGAACCCCGTAATCAAGAGGTTCTTTTGACTATGGCTTCCATATACAGTCAATTGCGCGAGCACAAGCAAGCCATCGAGTTGTTCAAGAAAGCACTTGAAATGGGCGGAGAGGAAATGGAAGAAGAGATTTACTTGGAAATAGCTCTTGAATACGAAAACATGGATCGTTTTGACAAAGCGATTGATACCTTACAAGAAGCTTTAATCAAGACTCCGGATAATGAAACCTTGATGTACGAGTTGGCCTATTGTTTTGACACCGCAGAGCGGATGGAAGAAGCAATTAGGTACTATCTCGCATTTATTGAAAAACATCCATACAGCTTTCCTGGTTGGTACAACTTGGGAAATGCATATCAGAAAATAGAAAAACTCGAAGAAAGTATTGACGCATACGACTATTGTTTGGCAATACAAGATGACTTTGCACCTGCATACTACAATAAGGCACACGCACTTTTCAAACTAGAGCGCTATGTAGAGGCCATTCATGTTTTCGAAGAATCCTACGCCTTTGAGCCACCACAATCTCCCATTTATTGTCATGTTGGAGAATGCTTTGAGAAATTAGAGGAGTATGACAAGGCGTTATTTTATTATAGAAAATCGATACAATTAGACGAGTATTACGCGGATGCTTTTTTAGGAATCGGCGTAGTATTAGATCTTCAAGATAAGACCTCCGAGGCCATCACGTATATCGAGCGAGCAATAGAACTCGAACCCGATAATCCTGATTATCCTCTTTTTCTTGTAGAAATTTTTAAGAAAAGAGGTCACATTGCAGAAGCAGAAGCCATCACCGAAAGTTTGGTAATCCGCTTTCCTGACAATGAAGATGTATGGTTAGATCATAGCGATGTTTTTTTCCTGAAAAAAGAATTTTCAGGAGCACTTCAAGTCATAAACGAAGGATGGCAGAAGAATCCCCAGAGCAATGATCTGGGTTATCGCAAAGTGGCGTATTTATTCGCTGCGCAAAGAATAGAAGAAGCAAGGGATCTTCTCTTGCGACTTCATGCCAACTCACCAGAAGGGCTAGAAGAATTGGAAGAATACTATCCGGACATTAAAAACGACTTGGTTTACATCGAGCTCGTGTCTGGACGTAATTCTTAAAAGATGTATCTTTGCCCCCGTTTTAAAAACAACTATCTTTTTATTTAAAGCTCGCTACATGAACTTTGACCTAAAACATTTGCCACAGCGCACCGCTAAACCCCGTACCTCAGGCCTCACCATGGTAATGGACAAGGCACTTACCATACGCCAAGCGGAAGACCTTATAGAAAGCTCTGGAGAATTTGTAGATATTGTAAAACTCGGTTTTGGAACCAGTGCTTTTTCATCAAAAGTAAAAGATAAAGTAAAGTTATACCAGCAGAACAACATTCGTGTATATGTAGGAGGTACTTTATTTGAAGCTTTCTACGTACGCAATCAAATGGATGAATACGAGCGTTACATCAACAAAATCGGCCTTGACACGATTGAAGTATCCGATGGAAGTATGTCTATTCCTCATGCCGAAAAATGCGAGGTCATTCATCGCTTCGCTAAAAACTACACGGTACTCTCTGAAGTAGGATCCAAAGAAGAGGGGATTCTCATAAGCCCTTCAAAGTGGATTAAGATGATGAGTACTGAATTACAAGCCGGAAGTTGGAAAGTGATTGCCGAAGCACGCGAAAGTGGAAATGTTGGAATATATCGACCCAACGGACAGGCGCACGTGCTACTCATCAATAAGATTCTGCAGAAAGTAAAAGCGGAAGATATCTTGTGGGAGGCTCCAAAAAAAGCACAACAAGTATATTTTATAAAACATCTCGGACACAATGTGAACCTTGGAAACATAGCTGAAAACGAAGTAATCCCATTAGAATGCCTGCGCATCGGGCTCCGTGGAGATACGTTCTTTCAGTTTCTTCCAGAGGATATCGTTGCAAAAATGAAAGAATAATGATACAGGAAATTACGGCTGCTCAATTAAAGAGCTGGAAAGACCAAGGAGTTTCGTTTCAATTGATTGATATCCGGGAGGAAGAAGAAGTTCTCTCGGGAAATATTGGCGGCATACATATCCCCATGAATGCCATCCTGCAGCGCAAAGAGGAGTTACAAAGAGAAGTGCCAGTGGTAATTCATTGTAATTCTGGGAAACGAAGCAATGCCGTAGTTTATACACTCATGAATAAACACCAATTCAACAATGTATATAGCCTCACCGGTGGAATCAGAGCGTATGCCGAGCAATTCGATCCTGCCATTTTTCAGGAACACTAAAATCTAGCACACATGGAAATCCTTCAAAGTATCATCGACTTCACTTTACACATCGATGAGAAATTACAGTTCTTTATTGCTGAATATGGTACTCTGACCTATGCCATTCTTTTTCTAATTGTGTTTGTAGAAACAGGATTGATCGTGATGCCTCTTTTGCCTGGAGATTCCTTGCTTTTCGCTGCGGGAGCGTTGGCCGCAGCTCCTGGCTCTGAATTAAAAATTTACATCGTGATTCCGCTTTTGATTCTTGCCGCGCTCTGTGGTGACAATCTCAATTATTTCGTTGGAAAATTTTTTAGTGAACAGATTAAAAAAAGAGAAAGGATTTTATTCTTTAAGAGAAAATATATAGATGAAACCGAAGCATTTTATACCAAGCATGGTGGAAAAACAGTAATCATGGCTCGCTTCGTTCCTATCGTACGCACAGTAGCACCTTTTGTCGCTGGAGCGGGAAACATGCCATATAAAAAATACATTACTTTTTGTATCCTAGGAGCATTGCTATGGGTCATCGGTCTCTCCATGCTAGGATATGCATTCGGAAATATACCTGTGGTGAAAGAAAATTTTGAAATTGTTATTCTTTCCATTATTGCACTTAGCATATTGCCCATTATTATCGGATTCCTCAGAGCAAAGTTTTCAAGCAAATGACCAAATATTTATACGGGTTGCTTGGACATCCTCTGGGTCATAGTTTCTCGGCGGCTTATTTCTCCAATAAATTCCAAGAATTGGGCGCCTCGGATCATGGATACATTCATTTCGATTTACCCTCTCTTGATTTGATCCACGATGTATTGGAAGCACACCCAGAGCTAAAAGGGTTGAATGTCACTATTCCATATAAAGAACAAATCATCCCCTTATTAGACGGCTTAGATGCAGAGGCTAAACTGATAGGATCTGTAAACTGCGTGAAAATTTCGGAAAATGGAGAAAGAACCGGATACAACACGGATGCTTATGGATTTTATCATAGCATAAAGCCTTTTCTTGAAAATAAATACGAACGCGCGCTCATTCTGGGAACTGGAGGTAGCGCCAAAGCGGTGTCCTATGTACTCAAAAAACTAGGGATTAAAGTATTTTTCGCAACAAGAAATCCAAGGGAATCTTATCATTTGCATTATTCAGAAATAACAGAAAACAACATTGCGTTTTTTCCTTTAATTGTCAACTGCACTCCAGTTGGCATGGCTCCAAACATTGACTCTATTCCCCCTCTGCCCTACAACGCTCTTACCTCAGACCACTTTCTATACGATTTAATTTACAATCCAGAGGAGACATTATTTCTCAGAAAAGGAAAAGAAGCAGGGGCTACCGTTGCTAATGGCAAACTGATGCTACAATTGCAGGCGGAGAAGAGCTGGCAAATATGGAAATCCCTGTAATTCAATAGATTAATTCACATTCCAAGAGTTTCTTATCTTCGCAGCATCATGGACCAAGCCAACCTGCACCGTGTCGTCATTGATGCCTCTAAAGGGAACAGCCGCTATTGGAGCGAAATGTGGAAGTTTAGAGAGTTGTTTTATTTTCTTGCTTGGAGAGATCTTCTGGTCAGGTACAAACAAACAGCGATAGGAATTCTTTGGAGCGTATTGCGCCCCCTGTTGACCATGTTGGTAATGGTATTCATTGGTTGGCTCTTTGAATCCAATGTTCCCTCCCACACCCCGCGGATTTTACTTGTCGCAGCTGCTACCCTACCATGGACTTTTTTCTCCACGGCATTCAGCGAGAGTGCCAATAGTTTAATTGCCAACTCTAATCTACTTACAAAAGTCTACTTCCCAAGAATTATTGTTCCTGCCAGTACGATCATCGTTTGTTTGGTAGACTTTCTTATATCATTTGTGATTTTGATTGTGTTGATGTTCATTTATCAATACACTCCAGGTTGGCAAATAATGTTATTGCCGATATTTCTATTCTTGGCTCTGATTGCCTCTTTTGGAGCTGGGATTTACATAGCAGCACTCAACGTTAAATATCGTGATTTTCGTTACATCGTACCATTCATTGTACAATTCGGCCTATATGTATCCCCCATTGCTTTTTCAAGCAGCGATATATACAACAATGAACGTATTCCTCAAATCCTCCAATGGATTTACGCTTTAAATCCAATGGTGAGTGTTATTGATGGCTTTCGTTGGTGTATACTAGGAAACACTGCATTATATCTTCCTGCTTTCCTTCTTTCATTGTCAGTGAGCAGCGCCCTGCTCCTATATGGAATATACTATTTCAGAAAAACCGAACGTTCATTCGCTGATATCATCTGATGGCACAACTCATACATCTCCCCTCCTTTAGCGATGAACGCGGTCAATTGACCGTGTTTGAAAAAGTACTTCCATTTGATATTAAAAGGATTTTTTATATCCACAATGGCAGGGGAACACGCGGCGGAAAGAAGCACCTACAAGCACACCAAGCTTTGATCAGCGTCTGCGGAAGCTGTACCATTCAAGTAGGAGCAGACGCATTTGCATTGAATACTCCTACTACGTGCCTCTTGCTTCAGCCGGGCGACCCTCATACCATGCACAGCTTTAGCGAAGACAACGTATTACTCGTTCTTTCCACGGAATACTATAACCCATCAGAATTTGTGATGATGAATCCAGGAGGAAGCCATGAGTAAAACGATTATCAAAGTTGAAGACTTGACAAAAGAGTACGTTCTTCGTCAACAGAATAGAGAGCGATACACTGCGCTCAGAGACGTCATTTCTCAAAAGACGAAGCAAGTACTTAAAGGACAATTTAAGTCGCCATCGGAAACGGAAACCTTTCAAGCTTTGCATAATCTAAACTTTGAGATTAAGCAAGGAGATCGTGTAGGCATTGTTGGAAGAAACGGTGCGGGAAAGAGTACCTTGTTAAAAGTGCTTAGCCGAATCGTGGCGCCTACTTATGGGCGTATCACCATTGAAGGCCGAGTGGCCAGTTTGTTAGAAGTCGGTACAGGATTTCATCCAGAACTTAGTGGGAGAGAAAATATTTTTCTCAATGGAAGCATCTTAGGGATGAGTCGCAAAGAGATTAAATCCAAGTTTGACGAAATAGTAGCATTTAGTGAAGTTGAGCGCTTCCTAGACACTCCTGTAAAGCGTTACTCTTCTGGCATGTATGTTCGATTGGCTTTTTCCGTAGCAGCCCATCTCGAACCTGAAATTCTCATTGTAGACGAAGTGTTGGCTGTAGGTGACGCTGCCTTTCAAAGGAAGTGTCTTGGAAAGATGAAAGATGTTTCCGGTGAAGGCCGAACGATTCTATTTGTGAGTCACAATATGGAAGCCGTTCAAAAGTTATGTAACACGGGTTTGATGCTTCAACAAGGCAAACTTGTTACTCAAGGAACAATCGAGACGGTAGTAAAAAAGTATTTAGAAGCATATCAAAATGCAGAATCTCATTTCAAAATTCCAATGACGGAATCAACCCGAAAAGAAATTGCTTTTGCAGAAGAGTTGATAGTAGAAAATAGCGCAGGCAGGGAAGTTTCAGAAGTGGCCATTGGAGAATTTTGGCAAATTCGAATTCGATTCAAAGTAGTCAGTAAAGTCGATCAATTCATTATAGCGTTAGGTCTTTCGTCATCTTTGGATATGCCACTTCAAACAACATGGAGTAGGCCTCAAAAATTGGAACCAGGCGTATATGAGGCGCTATTTGTGAATAACGAACTTTCATTTACAGAAGGTCATTATCGACTTGTTGTTGGTTTATCCAATGAAGGTGATGTGCTTCAATATGTTGAAGGAGTAGGTATTTTAAGCATTTCTGATGTTTCTGTCCTCCCCGAAAACTCCTCCGTCGTAAACACCAAGAGTGGCCTGCTTGTGAACCAGCTTCAAACAATTATTACTAAAATCCACTGACATGTTCTTCTCAGAAAGAATTAAAGGAATTCTTCCTCAAGATCGCGTTCTCGAAATAGGTCCTGGTGCGCATCCTTACCACAGATCAGATGTATTGCTTGAAAAACAGTTCGATGACGAAAAAGAATATGCGAGACAATTCGGGAACAATGAGAAACTCCATACCGATAAGGAGCTTATTTTTTATTCTGGCGACCGTTTTCCCTTCGAGGACAAGAGTTTCGATTATGTCATTTGTTCTCACGTTTTGGAGCACGTAATTGATCTTCCACAATTCTTGTCGGAAGTTTTCAGGGTTTCAAATAGAGGCTACTTCGAATTTCCAATGATTTACTATGACTATTTGTATAACATTGACGCCCACGTTAATTTCCTTCATTTTAATCATGGTAAGCTCTATTATGCGATAAAAACAGAAACGCCAATATATTCTTTTGCACCCGTACAAAAGTTCTTCTATCCACAATTAAACCTGGGCTATACCGATACCCTAAATGATCTCTTACCCTATTTCATTCAAGGCTTTGAATGGGATGTTCCATTTGACATTGAAAAGACTACATCCATCGAAGCCTTATGCCATACACAAATTGATCTGCAACGAAAAAAAATACAAGCACCTGAATACTCGGTGATCCAACTTTTGAAAATGCTTGTACGCCGAATACTAAAATAGGATGATATACAGTGTTTCTGTTGTAATACCTAATTTCAATAGAGCAGAAATGCTCCAAAAAGCAATACATAGTGTATTGAATCAAACCTATCCTATTTCTGAAATACTCGTTTGCGATGACGGATCCACGGATAACTCTTATGAAGTAGTTGCACAATTCAGTACAGAACAAACACCCGTCGTTTGGCTAGATTGTGGTAAAAATGGGATGCCGTCTATTCCGCGTAATATAGGAATTAAAAAATCGAAAGGAGATTGGATCGCCTTTCTGGACAACGACGACTTCTGGGAAAAAGATAAGATTGAGAAGCAGTTTCAACTCGTGGATGCAAAGAAAGCATCGTGCGTATCCACCAATGCTTATGTGCTCATATCAGAAAAGCAGCAAGACTATATGTTGCTCCCGAAACTAGTTGAAGAAATAGACTGTTACACCCTGCTCAATGAAAATCTAGTTATATGTAGTTCAGTTCTTATCAAAAAGCAGTTGATCGTAGACGCCGGATACTTTCCAGAAATCACTAGTCTGAAAGCAGTTGAAGATTACGCTTTATGGCTCAAAGTTTCTGCACACACTAACATCCTAACGATCAATGAGCCATTGCTATTCTATCGAAATGATCCATCCACGAGTATTCGTGCAAATCAAAAAAACGAATATAGAATGAAGAAAGAGGTACTCGCTCATGCTATAAAATACTACATTCAACATTTATATATGAAGAAAGCCTTGATTAGCGCTATTACCTATTTCAAAAACACTTTCTTCGATATTAGATATAGATACAGAATGCTTAAGTCTAATGCGTAAACTACGAATACTGCATATAGTAGAAAATTACTTCCCCTCCGTTGGGGGAATGCAAGAGGTAGTAAAACAACTATCCGAACGCATGGTGTTAGAAGGACATGAGATCCATGTAGCATGTACGAGTCATCCCAATAGGAACTTCAAAGTTCACAACGGTGTTTACATTCATTCATTCGATATTACGGGTTCTTTAGCAACGGGAATTAGTGGCAATCCTGAACCCTACATAAAATTTGTATTAGGATCAACATTCGACGTTATTGTCTTTTTTGCAGCCCAAATATGGTCTACAGACCTCTTATTGTCAGATTTACAAAAAGTAAAAGCCAAAACGATTTTCGTACCTACTGGGTTTTCAGGTTTGCCAATACCTATTTATAAGGGCTACTACGAAAGTATGAAGCAATACATGCCGCAATTCGATCATCATGTATTTCTATCATATGACTATCGAGATATTCACTTTGCTACAGAGTTAGGAATAAAAAACTATACTATTATACCCAATGCTGCTGATGAACGAGAGTTTTTAGATGTAGATAGAAATATTCTTAGAGAGAAATTAGGCTGGACATCGAAGGAATTCGTAGTGTTACACATTGGATCTTTCACCGGGCTTAAAGGGCACATCCAAGCTTTACGCATCATCAACAAAGTAAAGATTCCCCACCTGAGAATGGTTTTTATTGGTAATGGTTATGAAAATTTTCCGAGATACGGCCGTCAGAAAATTCGTTGGGCATTCGAGAGGATTAAAGCTCGACTCACGAATAAAAAAATAGAAATACATCAATGGAATCGAGAGCAAACCATCGAAGCTTTTCAATGTGCTGACTTATTCCTTTTTCCATCCAATATAGAGTGTTCACCGATAGTTATCTTCGAATCGATGGCAGCAGGCCTACCGTTTGTTGCGTCCAATGTCGGAAACATTGCTGAAATCATTTCTTGGTCAAACGCTGGGATAGTCATTAAAACTACATTCGATGAGTACGGTTACGGACATATTGATTTGAATGAAGCAGCAAAAGTCCTCCAAGCCCTCTACTGCAATCCAGATGAACGAATGAATCTTAGCATCGCAGGAAAAAAAGCATTCAAACAGGAGTTTAATTGGAAAAAAATTACTGAAAGTTATATAAACTTGTATCATCAATTAGTTTCATAATCCATGATTGTAGTTCAATTACAAGGAGGCTTAGGTAATCAAATGTTTCAATACGCTTTTGGAAAAGCGTTATCTATGCGTTACGGCGAAGAATTGCAACTGGACATCTCTTTCCTAGAGAAAAAAGCTACACAATACACTCAACGCAACTTCGAGTTAAATGTATTTTCCGTTCTAGATAAAATTGCCAATACAAATCTCATACGATCTTTTGAGGATGCTGAATCATCACATCCATTGTATCGCATTAAGCGCAAATTCATTCAACCCCGCTATCATACTTCACGAGAAAAGGTTTTCTCGTATCATCCTATAGAATTGCCTGATGTTTCTTTCAAAAGATTTATTGGTTTTTGGCAATCTGAAAAGTACTTTCTTCCGATTCAAAACGAAATAAGAAACATCTTTTCTTTCTCCTTTGATGAAAGTAAATTGAATTTAGAAGTACTGCAGAAAATGAAACAATACGACTCAATAAGCATTCACATAAGGAGAGGAGATTATGTCACTAATTCGGCTGCCAGTGCATTTCACGGTACGTGCGACTTAGATTATTATAAAAATGGGATCTTAGAAATAAGTCGAGATCTTCTCTCTCCGGCCGTTTTTGTCTTTTCCGATGACCCCGAATGGGTACAAAAGAATATCAACTTTTCTATTCCCACCTTTTATGTAAATCACAATCAAGGTAAGGAAAGTTATTTAGACATTGGATTAATGTCCAAATGCGCACATCACATTATCGCCAATAGCAGCTTTAGCTGGTGGGGAGCGTGGTTAAATACATTTCCAGCCAAGAAAGTTATCGCTCCTAAAAAGTGGTTTTCTGATAGTGGCATAGATACCTCTGACCTCATTCCTAATTCATGGTTATTGCGATGAAGAAAGAACCACTGGTTTCAGTAATAATGCCCGTATACAATGGAGAGCGTTTTCTAAAAGAAAGTCTAGACTCTATTTTATATCAAACCTACAAACACATAGAAGTTATTATAATTAATGATGGTTCAACAGATAATACAAGCAATATTCTTAAATCCTATCGTGACACACGAATTAAGATACTCGTAAATGAACCAAATCAAGGATTGGTGCGCTCCTTAAACAGAGCTATCAATGAAGCACAAGGAACGTTACTCGCTAGAATGGATGCCGACGATATAGCATTGTCACGTCGCATTCAAACTCAAGTTTCAATATTCGAAAAACAACCCGAACTCGCGCTTTGTGGAAGCGACTACTTTCTGAAAAACAATCAAAACGTTACCACTAAAAGACTCGCTAAAAGTAAAGGAGCAATACAAGCTAACACCTTGTTCAATTCTCCATTTGCTCACCCAACCGTTGTCTTCAATCGATCTATCATTCCATCCGAAGTTCTTCAATACGATCCTGATTATACACATGTTGAAGACTATGAACTATGGAGTAGAATAGTGTTTAAGTATCCTTCTCTAAATCTTAATACACCACTCTTGTACTATAGACAACATGAACAGCAGGTTAGTGCTATTCATCAAATCAAACAAGCTGAGAGCATAGTGCGCGTTCAAAAAAATATCCTTGCAACTCTGAACGTTACATACCACGAAAGTGAATTGAAGTTTTTTAGAAATAACTACAAGCCCGAGAGTCTTCTAGATTTCGAAAGCGCAATTAGCTTCTTCGAAAAAATTAAACAAAGTGCAAGCCAGATCAATACCATAGATCATCTTGAATTCGATAAATACCTCGCACGCTTTCTTCTATCAAAATCCCTTGAATTAAAAAATCAAGGTTACAAAAGACTCATGAATTCTTCATTTGCATCAGGGTTGACTCAAATAGACTACTTAAAGCACTGGATTAAACTTAATATCACATGGATCAAAAACCGCTCGTGAGCATTATTGTCCCGTGCTATAATTACGCTCACTTTCTAGATAAAACTATAGAAAATATACGTGAGCAAGAATTGGAAAGTTGGGAGTGCCTACTAATAGATGATGGAAGCACAGATGATACGTCCAATATCTGTAAGGCATGGCTTCAAAAAGACGCTCGTTTTATTTATATATACAAACAAAACGGAGGACTATCTTCTGCAAGAAATGAAGGTTTGAAGCATGCAAAAGGGAAATACATTCAATTCTTAGACGCCGATGACCTAATTCATTCCTCTAAACTCCTGCATCAAACACAGATACTTAAAGATAGTCAGGAATTTGCAATCATATATAGCTCGTTCGTATTTCTAAATGAAAAATTAGAAAAAAAAGAGCCCACAAGTCATTATGTGACACCCAAACATAAAAGCATGTATTTTGCCCTAGTTCGAGAATGGGAACAAGGATTTATGATTCCGATACACTGCTATCTCTTTCCTAAAGAAATATTCCAAAAAATTGGTGAATTCAATATCTATTTGCCCACCCATGAAGATCTCGATATACATCTTAAAATAGCGATACAAGAACCAAAATACATTCACCAAATCGAACAATACGCGATTTATAGAATTCATGGAAACAGTATGTCTCGTAATTACACAAAAATGCAACGTGGTTACATAATGGTTCTATTGTCTGCATTTAGAGACTCGTCCACTTCATGGAATCAAAAAACAGCCCTACTCGCCCGAATTGGTAATGAAATCACTCAATCTTTTGTGCACTTGGTGCGTGGAAGAAAGATAAGCTTCATCGAAAGTATTGCTTTCGATAAAGCGCCTTTGATTATTTCTGTCGGTATTCTACTTCTTCCTTTCTTCCTTATTAAAAAAATTATAGCTACTTTGAACCCGTCATGAACGTCTCCGTTATCATCGTAAACTATAATGTGAAAGACTTGGTTTTGCAAGCTTTGAAAAGTGTATTTCAATATACCTCGCCCAACATCTCTTTCGAAGTAATTGTCGTTGACAACAATAGTAGTGACGGAAGTGCTGAAGCGATTTCCAAAGAGTTTCCAGAAGTAATTCTAGTTAGAAATGAAAATAATTCTGGTTTTCCTCAAGCCAATAATGTTGGTTTCAAATTGGCTAAGGGGGAGTACATCTTTATGCTGAATCCAGATACTGAATTGATCGAAGATTCTATATCAACCTTATTAAAATACTGTCAATCGCATCCTGACCTGGCCTTAATAGCGCCAAAATTGCTTAATACTGACGGATCTCATCAGATCAGTGCGTGGAGATTCCCCACTATCACAAGTATTTTTGCAGAGATGTATTACTTGAATTTCTTTCTTAAGAAAAAAAATTACCAAGACAAAGACCTCACTAAACCCTTTGAAGCGGATAGCTTCAGCGGGGCAGCACTATTTTTTTCAAGAAAAACACTGGAGCAAATTGGCCCTCTAGATGAGCATTTGTTTTGGATAGAGGATATAGATTTCTGCTACCGTATTCACCTAGCTGGAAAATCCAAGCACTATGTTCCAAGTACTTCTATCATTCATCACAGCGGAAGTAGCGCTAAAAAAAGCTATGTCATCTCATTATCGAATCAGATATTCAATAAAATAAAATATTTCAAAAAACATCATTCACCTTTTTCTGCACAGGTGGTGGTGATGATTAGCTTCCTCCACTCCATTCAAAAATGGCTACTCTTCAGCATTCTTAGTCCATTTTCTTTTACAGCTCGTTTAAAAAGAAAAGCCTACGCCTATACTATTCCCAGAGTATTCAATCCCCCTAAAGGAATTCGATGAATCAGGCTCACAAAATATTAGTAATCGGTGCCGATGGTTTTATTGGCACGCACTTCTCAAAACTATGTGAGCAAAAGGGCATTCCTATTCTCAAATATACCCGCAGTAAAGAAAAACAGTATGAAAAGGGCTATATAAATGGATCGCTACAAGATATTGCCAACGAATATTCTTCCTTGGAAATAATTGTGAATCTCTCTGGCAATAAGCGAGATGAAAGTAAAATGCAAAATGACAATGTAGAATGGGTAAATACACTTATTCATTTTGCAAAGAATAGATCACTTAAGATCCTTCACCTGGGTAGTGCTGGGGTCTACGGTATAGCTAAACAACAAACGAATCCTATAACTGAGATTTCATCGCCCATCCTATCCAACATATACGAGCAAACGAAACTAGAAGCGGATAAAGCTCTTCAACTTTCTGAGATCAATTTTTGCATTATCCGACCTACCAATGTGTTTGGAGAATATGATAAAGAAAGTAAGTTGCTCAATCTGATGAAGCAACTTCAAAAGGGTCGTTTCTTTTTTCTCAATAAAAAAGCAATGACCAATTATGCATATGTAGGATATGTTGCTGAAGCATTGGTACAGATTATTGAAAAGAATCGATTCCAGCGTGAAATTTTCAACGTAAACCAAGCAATCACTATTGAGGATTTTATCAATACTCTTTGTGAGGCTCTAGAAATAAAAACCAAACCAAAGGTATTGCCTGCATGGTTACATCCTTTGGTTCTAATTTTCTCTAAACTCACCCCCATCTTACCAAAAAGAATGCACTGGATCACTCCGTCGAAATACAGAGAACTCACTTCTGAAATTCGTGTCTCGTCCAGTTCTCTACAATTCGCATTCCCAGAGTTGAACTCGCGTTTAAAAGATGGAATTAGTAACTTAGTGGCCTGGTACAAAGCTCAAAATAAATTATGAAACTGGTGATATTAGGAGAAAATGGGAGTGTGCATGTCCAAAAGTGGATTCGTGCATTGGCCGATCTCCATGATATCGAATTACACGTAATATGCTTCCATCGTGGCATTGAGTATCCCGACGTGCAATATCACTTTCTCAAAGAATATACAAGAAATAAGCTCGACTATCTATTGAATGTACCTCGAGTTAGAAAGTATGTTCAAGCGATTCAGCCTCATGTGGTGCATGCTCATTATGCGACAAGTTATGGCTTACTCGGCGCTCTAAGCGGTGCAAAGGCCTACATGCTCACAGGGTGGGGAGCAGATATATTTGATAGTCCTAAAAACCCAATCATGCGCACCATTCTGCGTTATAGCTTCAGCAAAGCCGACGCCCTTTCGGTCTTGTCTGAGATAACGCTGCGGGAAATGAGGAAACATACTTCAAAACCTGTTCACTTGATCCCTTTTGGCGTAGATACAGAGAAATTCAGTCCAGTAAAACGAGTTGAAAACAGCATCATCCGAGTAGGTACAATTAGAACCTTAAGTGAAAAATACGGTCTTGTGTACGTAATAAAAGGCTTTGCAAAAGCATCCATGAGCCGGCCAAACCTACGATTGGAAATAGTTGGAGACGGCCCACAACGTTCGATGCTTGAGGAACTATGTGCCGAACTGAGAATATCCAATAGAGTTACCTTTCACGGGTACATCAATCAAAACAATGACTTCGAAAGATATAAATCATTATTAGACTCTTTTGACATCTTTTGCATATTGAGTATTATCGACAGCGAAACTTTCGGAGTGGCAGCAGTTGAAGCTGAGTCATGCGGCATTCCAGTGATCGCAACCCGGGTTGGAGGCCTTCCAGAAGTTGTACTTTCTGAAAAAACCGGGATCCTTGTTGCTCCAAAAAATGAAGAGGAAACAGCAGATGCCATTGCCCGTCTCACTGATAATCTTTCCTTACGCAACGCCATGGGGCAAGCTGGCAGAGCATTCGTTACTGAAAAATACGATTGGAAAAAGAATGTAGCAATGATGAAATCCGTGTACGATACCTTAGCGGGAGATCACCAATGAAGATAACCATTCTCACACAGTACTTTCCTCCAGAAGTAGGTGCACCACAAAATCGATTGTTCGAATTAGCGGTACGTCTTCAGCAACAAGGAAACGAGGTCACCATTCTCACTGCCATGCCCAACTATCCTCAAATGATCGTGCACAAAGGCTATAAGGGAAAATGGTTCAAGAAAGAAACAATATCAGGATTAAAGGTGATACGCTGCGCTATTTATGCAAGGCCTTCGAGGGGAATTTTTAGTCGCCTTCTGAATTACTTCAGTTTTGTTTTTACCTCATTTTGGATTGGCTTATTCAGTTTATCACGACAAGACTTTTTAATGGTAGAAAGTCCTCCTCTATTTCTTGGAAAAACAGCATACCTTCTTTCTCGAATAAAGCGAGCCAAACTCATCTTTAATGTTAGCGATTTATGGCCAGAGAGTGCGGAGAAACTGGGAATTATACAAAACAAAACCATACTCAAACTCACCACTTTATTGGAAGAGTTTTTCTATCGAAAATCACATTTAATTACGGGACAGACACAAGGGATTTGTAACAACATAAAAAACCGATTTCCGAATAAGGACGTATACTGGTTGCCAAATGGCGTAGATCTCAACTATTACAAATCCGAAATCCAACTGCCTTCGACTCGCAAGCAGCTTAACATTCAGGACAGTGATTTTCTCTGCATGTATGCTGGAATCATCGGTCACGCGCAAGGTCTTGAAGTTATTCTGAATGCTGCCCACTTATTAAAAGATCACAACGACATTAAATTTCTGCTTCTTGGAAGTGGCCCTGAAAAAGAAAATCTGATTCAATTAGAAAAAAAATTAGCGCTTACCAATATCATCTTTCATGATGCGGTGGGGAAAGAAGAGATGCCTTCCTTTGTTCAAAGCTGTAACATTGCTGTTATTCCATTGAAAAAACTAGATCTATTTCGTGGTGCAATTCCTTCGAAAATATTCGAAAATCTCGCCATGAAAAAACCTATAGTACTGGGAGTAGAAGGAGAAGCCAAAGATCTTTTCATTGACGAAGCCAAAGCAGGACTTGCATTTGATCCCGAGAATGCAACCGCCTTGGCACAGTGCGTGATACAATTATATCAACAAAGAGAGCTCGTTCAACAAATGGGAGAAAATGGAAAAAAATATGTGGCAGAAAAATTCACCCGTGACATCATTGCTGAAAACCTTAGAAGGAAACTCGAAACCATTTAATCAGTGGGGCCTCATCCTATTCGTATTCTCATTCTTTCAATTTGCCAACATGGAAGCAAAAACACAGAGCCTTCGTGAAAAGTTTGAAGCGAACTGGATTGTTTATTGCCCCGACACCTTGTACCCTATTTCCGCTACTATACCAGGGTGTATTCATCGCGACTTAGAAAATGCAGGAGTTATACCTAACCCTCTTGTTCAAACCAATGAATTGAAAGTACAATGGGTTGGTGAAAAGAATTGGATCTACGAAACCGTACCCTTCGATGTATCTCCCGAAATATTCAACAAAGAAATAATTAGACTCGTATTCGAACAAATAGATACTTATGCCGATGTTTTTTTGAACAACACAAAGATTTACAAAGCCGAAAACACTTTTCTTGGATTCGAATGCGATGTAAAGGGAATCCTCAAAGAAAAAGAAAATGTACTTCAGTTCATTTTTACTTCGCCCGTTGTAAGAGGTAAGCAACTACTCGATAGTATTGGTTACAAAATACCTGGTGATCCGCTTCGCGCCATTAGCCGCAAACCGCAGTATCACTTCGGCTGGGATTGGGGACCTAAACTCATTACCATGGGAATTACCGGGGAAATACAATGGAATGCTTACGATACTTTACTGATAAAGGACACCTACGTCAAAACACAATTCCTAACAGAATCAAGAGCAGAAATGAGCATTCAGAGCACCGCGCACATCTCTCAACCATCCACCTATGAAATAGAATACATCATCAATGATAGCATATCCTATAAACAAGAGGCTTTACAATTGGATCGCGGCATACAAACCATCGACTTTTCTTTTTCTCAGAAAAATCCAAAGTTATGGTGGAGCAATGGACTAGGAGAAGCATATCTTTATACATTAACGGTAATAATTCGAGATCAAGGAAAAGAGATAGACCGAATAAACACTCGGTTTGGAATTCGAGAAGTATCTCTTATTACGGAGAAAGATAATGACGGAGAAACCTTCTACTTCCAGCTCAATGGTAAGCCCGTCTTTGCTAAAGGAGCCAACTATATTCCTATTCACATGCTACCTGGAGCCAATGCCGATCAGGACTATGAAAAGCTTCTGGAGCTTTGTAAGCAAACACATTTCAATATGTTGCGTGTTTGGGGAGGTGGTTATTATGAGAAAAAAAAATTCTATGACCTTTGTGATGAAAAAGGAATTCTCATATGGCAAGATTTCATGTTTGCCTGTAGTATGTATCCCGTCCACACGGCATTTTTGAACAATGTTAAAAGAGAAGCACAGTATCAGACCATGCGTTTGCGCAATCATCCTTGCATTGCATTGTGGTGTGGCAACAACGAAAATGCCGAAGGCTGGGAACGTTGGGGATGGCAAATGGGACTGAAAGATGAAGAGAAAAAGAGATTAAAGAAAGGTTACGACGACGTATTTGCAGACATCTTACCCGCCATGGTTCATGCCAACACCTCCAGCGATTACTGGGAAAGCAGTCCACGCTTTGGTAGAGGCGATGTGCGCAGCACGACCGAAGGCGATTCGCATTATTGGGGTCTATGGCACGACGCAGAACCCTTTGAAATATTGAATGAGAAGATACCTCGCTTTATGAGCGAATTCGGAATGCAGAGCTTTCCTTCCTTCGAGGTGATGAAAGAAATGCTCGCCGATCCATCCCTGACCATGGACGATACAGGTCTTAAATCCCATCAAAAACACCCACGAGGAAATCAACTCATGGAAGAATACATGCTTCGTTGGTTACCTCCTATTACAGAGGCTGCAGCTCTCAAGAAAACACCTGAAGGCACTTTGGAATATCTAAGAAAATATGGAGAACTCACACAATCGGTACAGGCAGAGGGAATGCTGATGGGAATTGAAGCGCATCGCCGAAATGCACCCTACTGCATGGGTACATTGTTTTGGCAGCTAAATGACGTTTGGCCTGCTTTCAGTTGGAGCGCGGTCGACTACAAGTTTCAACCAAAAATCTTTATGAGCCGACTGAAGGAATCATACGCACCACAATTGCTCAGTCCAGTAGTAGAAAACAATTTTCTCAATATCTACTACATCAATGATTGGCCTGAAAAAAGCATCATGGTAGACCTCGAGTTAATCATAAAGGATTTCGAAGGAAAAGAAATTTACAGAAAGAAAGAAGGATATGTGAACTTAGAGAAAACAGGAATTATATTTAGCAATCGCATTTCTGATATTCTTGGCAATATCTCTCCTGAAAATTTGATGTTGGAAATCATCGCAACCGATTTGGGAGGCAATGTATTTCTCACAAGAACAAGCAAGCTCATCGGAAAAAGCAATATGGGAATTCGAATGACCGCAGATGGATGGGAATATTCTAAATAAAAATCCAGTCATTAGCAAAAAATTTTATATCACGCTGCATTGTTGTAAACCAACACCCCAATAAAAGGAAGCTCCATATGAAAAGACCCTATTTTCTAAAAGACATAAAAAAAGAATTTAATTCTATATGCTCTGCAAATGCCCTAGCATTGGACTTTCAGCCCAATAAAAGTGAATTTCAAATCTTCAAAAACATTTTTGTAGATCGAGAATACGCCGACTATTTCCCTTTTTATCAAAGTAACTGCATCATAGATGCTGGAGCACATTACGGGTATTTCAGTCTTTTCGCGGCTATCAATAGTCAATTGGGCAGCCGCATCATTGCAATTGAACCATCTTCTACGAATCTAAGTCAACTAAAGAAGAACATTGATCACAACTCACATTATTGCATCGAACCTCTGCAAAAGGCATTAACGCCTCGCGATGGAACTGTCACACTCATGGAAGGAAGATCGGTAAATCACAGTCTTGTAGCCAACCCTCTTCTACAAGTCACTCGCTCTATCAATGTAGAAGGTATCAGTCTGGGCTCACTAATTCGAATGTATAATTTGGAAAAAGTAGATTTCCTAAAAATGGATATTGAAGGCGGAGAGTACCAAGTTGTAAAAGAAACACCATCAGAAGTTTTCTCTAAAATCCAGACCATTTCTTTGGAGTTCCATGACCTAAAAGATCCGCGAAATAACGGGAACACGCTTATATCTCCTATAATAGATTTGGGATATTCGATTGTTAAATTTCACTACGAGCCGACCAATTTGGGATTGAATTACGGGAAAATCATCGCAACACGCCCGTAGCCTTTTCTACAGTTTCTCCTTGTGCTTTCAAAGTTAAGTCTACGATGCGTTCATCCCTTTTCACACCGTCAATGAACTCCACCCGATAACTTCGATTTCCTTGTAAGCTCAACTTCCATCTTCCTGTTTTATCGGTCTTGCCCTCTCCCATTAACTTGCCACTCACTGCATCAAAAACTTTCACTTCCACTCCTCTAATCTCCTGTTCACCTGCATCCAACGCAATGCAAATGATCTGGCCAAATGTACCATTCTCATAGCCTTTCGAAATCAGATCATATTGAGAAACATCGACCATATAAATATCTCTCTCCCCAAAATTCTCTTTGTATTCCGCTGCAAGAAATAATTTCTTGTTATCTGCTGTCAAAGAAAAAGTTGATTCCTCATTTACTGTATTGATTGGGTAGCCAAGATTCACTGGGATGCTCCACTCTCCATTTACAAATTCTGTCTTAAAAATATCATAGCTTCCAAGACACTCGTGACCATTACTCGAAAAGTACAGCGTCTTTCCGTTGGGATGAATGAATACAAATTTTTCATCATCCTCTGTATTTATCACTTTTCCTAAATTCTTGGGGTTGCTCCAAGAGTCTCCCTTCTTCGTGGCAACATAAATATCTCCCTGTCCCATACCTTCAGGTCGTTCAGAAATAAAATAAAGGGTACTTCCATCTGCCGTAATACTGACCGACGATTCAAAGTAGGTAGTATTGATCGGTCTAGATAGTTTTTCAGCAGCGTACCATTCACCGTCTGACTGACTCTTTTTACTGAAGAAAATATCACCTGCGCTATTGGTTGTATTCTTGTATACGAACATGCTCATTCCATCTGGAGCAATACTCAATATCCCATCATAGGTCTCTGTATTCACTGCACCAGGAATCGGTTCGCTATCAGACCACGCCTCCGTTTCTGGGTTATATGTCGAAGAGTAGATATCTTCAAAAAATTTATAATCGCCCTTTTGATCGATGTTGCCACCTTTTGTGTCGCTCCTTCTCGAAGTAAAATAAATCGTTTTTCCATCGGAGGTAATACCCGGTGCGTATTCCTCAAAACGAGAGTTCACTACTTCACCCATATTCGAAATAACCACTGGAGCTGGGTTGGCCATCATAGACTTTGCAAATTGACATTCCTTGATGTACTTCAATGCCAATTCCTTTTCATAAGTACTCATTTTTTCAGCGTCTATGTATTGCTGATAATAATTTATAGCCTTATCCAAGTCAGCAAGTCGATGATAAATTTGTCCAAAAAAGAAAGATGTTCGAGGATTGACCTCGGTATTGATAGCAAGCGCTCGGTTAAGATATTCCAATGCTAAATTGTATTTCTTCAAATTATAATGGCACTGGGCAATGCCTAAGGTTGCCGTGGCATTAGAAGGATCTGCCTCCAATATCTCCCTGTAAAGTGTTAAAGCTCCCCTCATATTGTTTTGCTGAAACTCCATTTTGGCGCTCAACATTTTATAAGGAATAGTAGCTGTGCTGCCAAAACCCGTACTTGTGCTGTCTTGTGACAAGACAGAAGAATCATTCAACGTCAAAAGAATGACAATACAATAAAATAATGCTTTTCTCATAGGACAATAATCCGTGCAAATTACGAAATAGGAACGACCTGCACAAAACAGGAATCGAGCCAATTATTTCCATAAGTAAAAAGGCCACAAGCCACATTTGAATAGTACTTTTGCCCTATGAATTTGACCACGGAAAGCAGCAGTCGATATGACCATTTAGAAAAGATGGGACTGCCGGAATTGCTCAAAAATATCAATCAAGAAGATAAACTAGTTCCCCTAGCAGTGGAAACTGCATTGCCTGCCATTGAAGCGCTTATATCCGCCGTATCGGAAAAGATGAAAGCAGGCGGACGGTTGTTCTACATAGGAGCAGGTACTTCTGGAAGATTGGGAATTCTTGATGCCAGTGAATGCCCGCCAACCTTTGGCGTAGAACATGGCCTAGTGGTAGGACTTATTGCGGGAGGAGACCGGGCCATCCGCTATCCTGTCGAAAATGCGGAAGACGACAAAGAGCAAGGTTGGAAAGACCTTCAAGAACATCAAATTAATGAAAAAGACAGTTTGATCGGCATTGCCGCCTCTGGATCTACACCTTATGTGATTGGTGCTGTTGAAAAGGCGAAGTCCATGGGAGTGCTTACTGGCTGCATTACTTGTAACCAAAATGCCCCACTTGCCGCAGCTGTAGATCATCCAATTGTAGTAGTTGTAGGACCTGAGTTTGTAACAGGCAGTACGAGAATGAAGAGCGGCACTGCACAAAAACTGGTACTCAATATGATCTCAACTGCATGCATGATTGCACTGGGAAGAGTAAAGGGAAATAAAATGGTAGATATGCAACTGACCAATAAAAAGTTGGTGCATAGAGGCACCCGCATGGTGATGGAGCAGACGGGTCTGTCAGAACAAGAAGCCAATCAACTTTTATTGCAGACGGGAAGCGTTCGTGCGGCAATAGACTATTTTCAGGAGAATAAAAATGCATGAACTAGAACCCTATTACAACTGGCGAGGGCTCTATATTTCCAGTGAGGATCCCTACTCCCCTTTTTATGAAAGAGAATACAGTGAGTTTGAGTTTTCTGATAAAATTTACAACCACTATATCCACCCACAATGGGATAATTTTGGAAGTCAAACCCTCTTCTTGAAAATCATTTTCGCAGATTACAATGATGGATATGCTATCATCGAATTGATCGGTGAATGGAATGATCTCTTGTACAACGACATTATGTTTTTGAAAAGAGAAATTGCTGAGCATCTGATTCACCATGGTGTATACAAATTCATTCTCATAGCAGAAAACGTTCTGAATTTTCATAACAGCGATGATTCCTATTACGAGGAGTGGTTCGAAGAAGTAAATTCAGAAGATGGATGGATTGCCCTGCTCAACGCAAGAGATCACGTATTGGAGGATTTTGAGTCAGCCAATATTGATTCGTACTTTGTCCTTGGTGGTCGATTAAACGAGTTTCGTTGGAGAACACTTTCTCCTGACCAATTGTATGAACAAGTGGAAACCAATGTCCAGAAGAGACTAGGATAATCAGAATTGTTTTCTTCCCGTCATCATTTCTCGCTTTCCAGGCGGACCTGGCATTCGCTGCATATTGAAACCTGCAGATATAAGGTCGCGTCTTACTTGTCCTTTTGCACAATAGGTCACAAAAAGCCCATCGGTTTTTGTCATAGAGGCGATTTTATGAAAAAGCGGTGCCTCCCACATTGAAGGCTGGGCGCGGGGACCGAATGCGTCATAGTAAATCAAATCATAACTACTCCCTTTTGGATCATAATTTTGAAGACTTGATTTTATTTTCTTCAAAGTAAAGAAATCACTTATTTCAACTTCTCTATTCCAATCAGCACGATGTATGGCCAAAAACAAATCAAGATTACTTTCCCCGATGGTCTGAGGGACTCCAAATGACTCCATCAGTGCTGGCTCCAGAGGAAGAGTTTCCAATGCATGATAAATTATACGAACCTTGCTCTCCCTCGCATAGATCGAAGAAAGCAAGGCATTCAAGCCCGTTCCAAAACCAACCTCGAATAGGTTCAAAGGAAAGGTTTGAACTTGCTTAAGTCCGTTCTCAATAAAAACATATTTAGATTCTTGTAAGGCACCGTGACGAGAGTGGTAAGTCTCATCTAGTTCTTTATTATATAAAGAATGTGAACCGTCGGCAGTGATGATAATTTCCGGTTGTATATTGCTCTCCGACATGGAGCAAATGTATAACTTCGTGTCTTAAAAATATTCAGTATATGGCCAAAAAGAAAGAAAAAGGTAAAGGCAGTAAAGACAGCAAACGAGCTGGAATACTCAATACTCAATCACTTCAATTTTTAGAAACCTACATCAATAATGCTGCGCCTACGGGCTTTGAAACTCCTGGTCAACAGTTATGGCTGGACTATATACGACCATATGTAGATACGTATATGGTAGATACCTACGGTTCGGTGGTAGGCGTGATCAATCCAGACGCACCTTACAAAGTAGTAGTTGAGGCACACGCAGACGAAATCGCTTGGTTCGTGCACTACATTACTGGCGATGGTTTTATTTATTTGCGAAGAAACGGCGGAAGTGATCACATGATAGCTCCCAGCAAGCGAGTAAATATTCATACTCCCAAAGGAATCGTCAAGGGTGTATTCGGTTGGCCTGCAATACACACTAGAACTGCTGAAAAGGAAGAAACTCCGAGCATGAAAAACATCTTCTTAGAAGTGGGCGCTACCTCTAAAGATGAAGTTGAAAAGATGGGAATTCACGTTGGTTGCGTAGTTACCTTCGACGATGAATTTGCGATCCTAAATGATCGCTATTACATGGGACGTGCACTAGACAACCGTGTCGGAGGTTTTATGATTGCTGAAGTAGCAAGGCTGATCAAAGAAAATAAAGACAAAATTCCTTTTGGAGTATATTTCACCAACAGCGTACAGGAAGAAATTGGTCTGCGCGGTGCCGAAATGATTGCGCATCGCATTAAACCCGACGTGGCTATCGTAACTGACGTATGTCATGACACCCAAACTCCAATGATGAGCAAAGTGGTAAATGGAGACCTTGCCTGTGGAAAAGGCCCTGTATTAAGTTATGGACCCGCAGTTCAAAACAATTTATTGAAGCACATTATTGAGGTTGCCGATAAGAACAAAATTAGCATTCAGCGACAAGCAGCTTCACGCAGTACTGGAACTGACACCGATGCATTTGCGTATAGCAATGCGGGGGTTGCAAGTGCCTTGATTTCACTACCGCTGCGTTACATGCACACCACGGTGGAAATGGTACATAAAGAAGACGTAGAAAATGTTATTCTTCTGATTTATCACAGCTTAAAAGCCATCAAGAACAATCAGGATTGGAGATATATCAAATAATCAATCTTGCAGCCCTTCGATTAATTTTTTCAAGAAATAAACATCGAGCGGCTTTTCTAGAATTTTATGAACGCGCGGAGTATCCTCCGCGCGTTTTATATCGTTGCGATCTATCGTGCTTGAAATCAAGAATACATCGAAATGATCAATAAAGGATGTGTCCATTTTATTGAACTCCTCCATGGTCTCAAAGCCAGTCATTCCTGGCATCATAATATCCAATAAAACTATATTTGAGACAGCAGACAACTCTTGTCGGTGCTCACCTATGGCATCTATGAATTTTCGGCCATTCCCGTAGACCCTCGTTTCATCACCAATCTGGGCCAACTTCATCAACTTCGAATTCACAGCAATGTCGATGTCATTATCATCTACCAAGTGTATAATCACTTTGCTCATTGTAAATTCGGAATTTCTAACGTAACTGCTACTCCCTCCCCTTGTGTTGAGTCCATTTTAATTGACCCCGATAATCTGCGCACCGCTTCTCTGATAAGATACAAACCCAATCCAGAACCCAATGTTTTGCGTTCAGAACCTTGCAGCATATCTCTCACCTGAGCCAAGGTATCTGCAGTCATACCCACACCATTCTCTTCAAATCTCATCACTGCTTTCTCCGAATTTTGAATAATATTTATCTTGATAATCCCTTGTGACTTTGCTTGATCGCGATAACGAATTGCATTAGAAAGTAAATTTCCTAAAATAATTCTCCAGCGATATTCGTCAGTATAAAACGGCGTACTCGACAAAACTTCCAAATCAATGGAGAATTTTTCTAATACATCAAAACCTTGATACTGTGTAACAAGACTTTCCGCCATTGCCTTTAAGTCTACAGGTTTAATGGATGTTTCCGTTTGTGCATTTTGATAGTAATGAATGATATTCTGAACATAATCATCCAGTCTATTCGCACTTTTCTCAATCAATGAAAAGTACTCCCGCGCCTTTTGCGAAAGCTCTTCACTAACAGCCACCTTTAAAACGCCCTTAATACTGGCTAGGGGCGCTCTCATATCATGCGAAGCACTGTATATGAACTTTTGAAGCTGGTCATTTAACTCTTGAAGTTCTGCATTCTTTCTTTTAATTTCTATTTTAGAAAAATAACGATCAAAAGAATTTTCTATACAAATACGCAGATCATTTTCGTCCCAAGGCTTTGTAACATATCGATAGACTTGTCCTTTGTTGATTGCATCAATAACTGCTTCAATATCGGCATATCCTGTCACTAATACTCTTACCGCGTCGGGATAGTCTGTAATGGTCAACTCAAAAAACTCAACGCCACTGATCTCTGGCATTTTTTGATCGGATAAGATCACTTGTACCTCGTTCTCATTCAAATAACGAACTGCCTCCTGCGGAGACGTTGTTGTAAAAATCTCATAATCACGTCTGAACAGCGCTTTAAACGCGAAAAGATTGTTCTCCTCATCGTCCAGGTATAATATTCTTTTAATCTCACTCATTATTGACTTCTTCCCTTACTTACTGATGAACCGTGGTAAATGTATAATAAACTTTGTTCCTTTATCCACTTCCGACTTCACTTCTATCTTTCCTTGGTGTTCCTCAATAATTCCTTTAACAATAGACAATCCAAGACCCGTTCCTTCTCCTACAGATTTTGTAGTGAAGAATGGATCAAATATCTTGTCGATGATCTCCTCCCGAATACCCACACCATTGTCAGATATCTCCACGGTTACATGATCTTTAGAGTACGAACTTCTAATTTTAACTATTCTCTCGGAAGATGATCTGTTTTCCATTCGCGTTGCAGCGACGGCATTTGATATCAAATTCATAAATACTTGATTCAACTTACCTGGATAACACATGATTTCATTCGTGCCTGTATAAAGTTCTTTCTCAACGGTCACCTCGCCCTTTGTAAGGGACTTCATAACTACCAGCGTACTATGTATACAATCGTTGACATCTGCCGAAATAAGCGTGTCTCTATCCATTCTTGAGAAAATTCTCAAGCCCTTTACAATTTCAGCCGTCCTTCGTGACCCTTCTTCTATTCCTTGAAGCAATTGGTTAATCTCGGAACGCACATACGGTATATCCAGCTTCTTCAATTGACTTTGAATAGCATCCTTTTTCTGCTCCCATTCTTCCCCATCCTTAATACTTGTGTACTCGTTTAACATCGTCAACACATCTTCTACATCGCGTTTCAATGGGATAACATTGCTACTCACAAAATTGATAGGGTTATTGATTTCATGAGCGATACCAGCGGTCATTTGACCCAATGAGGCTAATTTTTCTGCTTCGACAAGTTGGTTCTGTGTTAGTTTCAGATTTTGTAAAGTAGTGCTTAACTCCAAATTAGTACTTTCTAAATCAAGTGTTCTTTCATGCACCATCCTTTCAAGTTTGACATTTTGCTCTTCGATCAATAGCTGATTCTCCGACATCACTTGAATCATTTTCTGTTGAGAGTCGTCCTTTTCCTTCTTGAATTGATTTATTCGATCGGCCAATGCAAAACTGAGAAGCACCGCTTCCAGTGCACTTCCTGCGGGCAAGCCATAATTGGAAATATCATTAAAAGGAATGACACCAAAATTTCTCAAAGCAAATAATGTCACACCCGCTAGGAAAATGCTGAACGCAACAAGAAAGAATCCCGCAGGCCTGTATTTGTTTTTCAAACCTACTACTGCACAATACACCAGCAAGAGAGCCGACGCACCGCCAATATCCATAATAGTAAAGCAATACATCAATTGCCCTGTAAATGCGAAAACCACTGCGAGTATATAGAGCAACATGTAGAACAGCAATAGTTTGTCGATCTTAGGAGTGAACTTGGAGGTCTGTAAAAACTCTCTAGAGAAAATGACCGTAGCCACTCCACTTAAGGCAGGAATAACGCCACTGAGAGCCATTCCTTGATACCCCAAAAATGGCCAGAAATACTTTGCCGCGTATCCATTTACAACAAGTTGTGTAAGGCCAACCGTCAGAATATATGCTGTATAATAAAGATATACTCTATCCTTAACCGTGAAATAAACGAATAGATTATATACCAGCATGACCACCATAATGCCGAGGTATATTCCATAGAGAAGTTCTTTGCGAGATTGCTCCGCGGAAACTATTTTTTCGGTTCCTATGCGAATGGGAATAAGCAACTGATCTTCACTTTGTATTCGCATTAAAAATTTAGAAGTGCTTCCAGGTTGAATAAAAAACTGAAAGTTAACCGCTGGATGTTCTGAATTACGCTCGCTAAAAGACAATCGTTCACCGCTAGAAACAAGCAATTTCGGCGTCCCATCCAATGAATAAATATCCACTTGATCTAAGAGAGCATTATCCACAAATCCACTGATGAAGAAATCCGAGCTTTGATTTTTAATCTCGAACTTCAAAAAAATAGCATTTGCATGAATACCGAACGCTGGCACCTTACCGTTCATTGGCTCGTATTCCTCTGAAAGGATGATTTTCTCTAAATCCGTATCATTTCCTTTGTAATGCGAAAAATTGAGTAAGTAAGCACTCTTACCTTCAAATATGTTTTCTTGAGAAAAAGAAACGAATGGAATGAAAGAAAAGGCAACAAGAATAGCACGAAAACTCGCGTGCAGTATTCCACTATAAATGGTAGTGAACCTCAATAGGGTTAGGCTTTCCGACATCCTCAGCAATGATTTGTACGGGATTCTTACGCAGATTAAAGATAAAAGTTCTCTCCTCTTCACTTGCTCCGGTCATTTCTTCAATATTGGGTTGAAACGTTACAATGGCAGTATTCTTTTCATCTGGATACGGAAACACCCCTTCATTTCCCATCGACTTTAATTTCGTGAATCCAAAACCGCCGGCCATTCTGTAAGTGTATGGACTGCAAAGAGCGAACATAGACGTAATGGGTAATTTTGAGGCATAAGCAAAACTACTGCGAATACTAAAAGTGCTACCAATCCCCATTCCTGCGACTACAGGGCTATTCCAAAGTCCGCAAATTTCAGCCACACCTCCGTTTTCTCTGTGCTGTTTTACAATTTCATGAATACTCCCATCGAGGTATCCGATGCCCGATTCTATGGGTAATTCGGTATTTGGAGATGAAATTTGAACTCTCGCCCCCCCATAAACGTGCTTCCCATCTAAAGATTCCACAAGAATCACATACACATTTTCATCGTCTATCCAAACGGGGTTAAGTGTTGTTAGTCCTCTAATCCCATAAGCCCCAAGCACATCACTATGGCCTTTGTGAAACTTAATACTCGCCTGCACATCATCCAGCGCGCGAAATGCGCGAATCCGAATTTTATCCGGACGCTCCACCTTGCGGGTTTCCTCGAGAATTTTATTTACTAATAATTGACGGGATATCGACATAGGTTCTAGATGAATTAATACCTTGGTTGAGAAAGATCATTTTCGCTGCAATGGCCACAATAGCTCCACCTGCAATCACATCCGTGGCTAACTGTGGCCAAGTAGTTATAGACTTTCCGATTTCTTCTAATGAAGCCACGCCTCTTTCGGATGCTTTTGAAATATCAATGGACTGCATGGCTATGGTTCTTTTGAGGTCTTCCGTCCAATCTGTAACATTCAAAAACTCCTCTGAAATTAGACCATGCAAGATGGGATAGTCTGGATCCAAATCATAACGCTCCACATCCAACATGCTTCTGTCACTCGTTTCCATGAGCACTGGAATGCCATGGGCTTTGCAATACTTACGGGCTAAAACTTTAATATCCGGGCTATCGCACTCCTCCACCAGAAGATCAATTGGCCCATTGGCCTCAAAGAAATCTTCCATATTACCCTTATGCAGTCCTTCTGAAAAAACTCTGACTTTGATAAATGGATCAATCTCCAGAATTTCTCTTTTAACTATTGCCGTCTTCTGGAGCCCCAACTGATGGACACCCGTTCTAATTCTATTTAAATTGCTTAATTCTAACAAATCGAAATCAGCAATACGAATCTCACCTGCCACTCTCTCCATCGCCAGACTCAGGGCGGCACTTTGTCCAACACTAAGACCAACGATACCAATCACCTTGCTTCGCATTAACTCCTGCTCTTCCTGTGTAATTTTGTATCGGTTTCGAATGGTGCGTACTCTAATAAATTCCTCTTCATCTAAACATTGAACCAACCTCCTAGACCAAGGATAATAAATCCACACACCGTACTCCTCTATCCTTCGTCCTGCCAATTTTTCGTTCAACAATGATTGATACTCCGCCTCACCCAATCTCATTTGCGGGTGCTCCAACTTGATTAAATCTCTCATTTGAGACTCTATCATGGAAAGCACTTTTATGGAAACGTTTCCTTTGAGAAGCGCATCCAATAAGTGCGTATCCCGATCATCCTCAAGACGGAAAAAAGAAACGTTATCTTCTCCAGTGTCCTGAGTTCTTCGGTTTCCCAATAATTGTGCAAGCTCCTCCTTCATTGAATGTCTTCACGGATTATAAAGCATAAACTTAAGTGTATAGAATACACACATTTTGTTTGGCTTATCTTATTTTCAACATCGCAACGTCAAGAGAAAAGTCCTAATCATTATACCTTTGACTCGATGACTTCATTTGTTAAATCCTCTGACCAAAGTATTCAACTGGCTTACAAAACAATGGGAAGCGGCGATGAAGTCATGCTCCTATTTCATGGATTTGGCCATGTAAAAGAAGAACTTGAATTTGTCATATATCACTTATCAACACATTTTAGAGTCATTTTAATTGATTTGCCAGGACATGGCGAGTCAGAATGGAACGAAAATTTACGATCCAATCGACCAATTTCAAAGCAGGAATGGAAGGAAATGATCGAGCGAATTACGAGAAACGAAAATGTTAAGAGATTTCATCTTGTAGGATATAGCCTCGGCGGCCGCATGGCTCTTGTCACCGCGGAAGTTTTATCTAAAAGAATTTCCTCGCTTACACTTTTCTCACCAGACGGTTTATACAAATCTCCTTGGTACCGGTTTGGCAATGATTGGGCGGTGGGTAGAAAAGTTCTAAAGTTCGCATTGAAACAGGCTAAGAACAGTGTAAGCATCGTCAATTATGCTGCTAAATGGAAGTTACTCCCAAAAGACAAAGCAAAATTTGTGACCTATCAATTGGAAGACCACCGAAGACTTGCAATGATTTTTCAGGTGTGGAATGCTCTGCGAATGTGCTGGCCTAATCTAGATAAGATTTTTTCCAATGCGCCTTTTCATACTACCATCGTATTTGGAAAGAAAGATCCAATTATTCTTCCTCGGTACGGCGATCGCTTAAAAAAATTTTCCCAATCCTCCATTCGAATTTTAATCGCTCCATTAGGACATAGAACTCTTAAGTCAGAAGGAATTGATTTTCTATCCAATCAAGGTTATTGGCCTCCTTCTTCGTCCGAACCCGTTGAGCGGGTATAGCGGCGCCATTTTTCCAGCACTTCATGTAGATCGTCTGGATAAGTCTTCTCAAAACTCAACCACTCACCAGTTCTTGGATGATGAAACTCTAGCAATCGCGCGTGCAGCGCCTGACGAGGTAACAATTTGAAACAATTATCAATAAATTGTTTGTACTTAGAAAAGGTGGTTCCCTTTAATATTTTATCACCTCCGTATTCTGGGTCTCCAAATAATGTATGCCCAATATACTTCATGTGCACTCTGATCTGATGGGTTCTTCCAGTTTCTAACTTACACTCTACCAATGTAACATACCCAAAACGCTCCAGTACTTTATAATGTGTTACGGCATGTTTGCCGTTGGAACCGTCTGGAAATACTGTAAATACTTTCCTATCCTGAACACTTCTTCCGGTGTTTCCGATAATGGTCCCATCCTTTTCTACATCTCCCCACACAAGAGCGATATACCTCCTGTTTATGGTTCTTTCAAAAAACTGATTTGATAAATGGGCGAGCGCGTAATCATTCTTGGCCATCACCATTACACCCGTAGTCAACTTATCCAAACGATGCACAAGACCTGGACGAGCTTGCTCTTTTTTCGTTTTATACGACTCCTGCTGAAGGTGATACATAACAGCATTTACCAAAGTACCAGAATAGTTTCCGTGACCTGGATGAACGACCATTCCAGCGGCTTTATTCAAGACAATTATATCATCGTCCTCAAAAAGTATTTCAATCGGTAAATTTTCAGGTATCAGCTCTATCTCTCTTACTGGATAGGGCATTTCAACCGTAATGACATCTTTAGGTTTGACTTTGTAACTGCTTTTCACGGCCACTCCGTTAGCTTTAACAAAGCCGTTGTCACAAGCGTCCTGTACGCGTGTCCGAGAGGTTTTTTCTAATCGATCTACTAAGAATTTATCCAGACGCACCATGCCTTGACCTGCATCAGCGACTATACGGTGGTGTTCAAATAACTCTTCTTCGTTTTCTAATTCTGCGTCATCATGAACCGACATAACATCAACGTATCAAGAGCTTGGTGAAAGAGGAAGTACCATTTTTTAAGCGGGTACGTAAAATATAGCTACCTGTAGAAAGTTCAGAAATATCCACTTGGTGAGCACTACCGAGCGCACGTTCGGTTTTAATCAATCGACCGTAGATATCTAATAATTCTAATGACTCCATCTGCTCTGATTCTACACGCACCCATTCTTGCGCTGGATTTGGATAAACTTTCACGCTTGACTCCTCCGTTTGGGCGGTATTTACAGGAGCTGGAAGACCTGCCTTAAAAACAGGGCGCACCATCAAAGAACCGGTAATAGTTGTCGGTGTCCAACCGCCATTTACCTCCTTTGTAAACAATCGACCACTGTTACTATCGAAGTTTTTATCGTTCCCAACATTGTATAAAACATCATCACTTTGTACCCAGCCAATATAGAAAGTTCCATTTACAGCCACAGGTTCATCCAATGGATAGTAAGTAAAGCGCTCGTACATTCCTTCTTGGTAATACTGCGGACTATGAAAGGTAAAATTCTCGATGATTTCAGCTCCCGGTTGTCCGCCCTCATCGGTTCTTAACCGAAGAAAGAAAGGAGATGCATCAGGGTTATTGCCATATGGTATCCAATAAATCTGAACCCCGTATAAGGTGTCCTCAATATTGGTTTGATAGCGCAAGGCCACTTCGCTGCCAGCTCCGTTGATAGCATAAGCTCTTTCTGCTGTTCCGTCATCGTATGCATAATAATTGGAAAACTCCTGAATCAGCGTAGTAGTATCATTTTGAGGAAATGCATCCGTAGGATTGTGGTATACGGAAAAAGCAAAGGTCGCTTCTGTTTCACTTATTGCCGTGTTGTAGGAATAACCATTCAAATTTCCTGTTCGACTCCATGACGAGAAGCCATTCGCCGAAAGATTGAAATCCTGAGCTGGAAAATTGTCAATTCCAAGATCGCTGGCAAACCTCCAGCCTGTAGCGATATTCTCATCCTCCCCAAGATTATTCTGATACCATTCAAAATTATCAGCCATGAGTCCTCCTGGATTTGCTAGGTAATGCGTCCATGGCATGGCGGTATAAACATTTAAAAGAGTACGCACTGGTCGTTGCATGGCCACTTCATCATAACTATACGTCAAGGGATCGATTGCTTGATCTACTTGCACGTAGTCGATATGCCACATATCATAGCTTCCTGAAATGGTGGCTCTATTTCTCAAACGAAAACGAAAACCCGTTAATAAGAACTCGGGTTCATTGATGGGAATAAAAACCCTTTCAAAAGTATTCATCCCCGAGCCTCCCCCAACGGCCCATTTTCTAAACCACTGTCCTTCTCCGAAAGGAGAGTAGAAATCTACCCAGAGACTGTCCTCCCCTTCGGGAGCGTTGCCCAACCCCCCAGCTTGATAGTGAAATACCAAGTAGAGGTTATCGGTAGCCGAAAATCCAAATAAATCCAATGGCAAGGAAGTAAGCGTGTCCGCTGGGCCCTCAGCGTATTGATCAGAATAGTCGTAAGGATATCCCGCGCCATCTGTACCATCAAGAGTCGCAACTCCAATGGTCAGCGGTTGAATTGCAAACGTGTTGTTGATACGGGCGTCATCATCCGACCATCGCTGCCAATCAGGATTGGCTTCAGGATCAGATGTAGGCAGACTCATGCGTGAAAAATCGTCGTAGAATGGAAGCGATAAAGTATTCAATCCTCCTCCTCGTTGCCCCGACCTCGAAAATGCCTTTTCTTTTTCATAGCGTTCCCTTTGAACATCATCAAACATCAAATCTCTTTCTGTTTCTTGAGAAAAAAGAGAATGTGATGAGACCAGTAAAATGAGCGCAAGGAGAAAAAAGAGAGGCTTAAATTTCATACTTTAACGAATAGTGTCTGAGCAAGGTCCATTGAACAATCGGAAGTCAATGATTCTTCCTGGTGTCACTCCTGGCCCTTCCGGATCAAATGGCGGGTCCTGAGTGCAGACGCGTCCAACGGAAGAATCCGTCGAAGATTGTATATCATACATAAAAAAGGCTTGTCCCATCAAGTTGAGGCTATCCAAAACAGACATAGCCTGTTGGTAGCTCAACCCGGATAAATCTGGTACACGCACACTTTCTTCCGTAGCAACTCCCACAGTTAAGATCACTTTATCACCTCTGGGCACTGTATCTCCGACTCGAAGTTTTCTGCCCTTGTAAGTAATTGAAATCACTGATCCCACCATACTATTGTTCGGAACGTACTTCGTTTCGAAGTCAAGGCCTTTATTCTTTAACTTAATAATTGCTACTTGAGCAAAATCACCTTCTGCAATGTTAACCGTTTCTTGAGGAGGCACTTTGCGGTAAACTGTTACGAATACCTGCCGCCCCTCCTTCACTTTACTCTCAGGTGCTGGAGATTGCTCCACAATAGTTCCACCCTTCGACTTGCGGTCATAAATACTATCTACCACCAGAATACTGAGATCTTTCTCTTCCAAAAGCGCAGTAGCTTCTTCCAAACTCAAATTAGTCAGATCTGGAACTGCGACTTGCTTTCCGTGATCGGTATACCACCAGAGAAACACCCAAACGGTTACAAGCACACCAAGGTAGATGGCGACCAAGCGAAGCAGAATACGCTTTCCTTCTTTTGATTTCAAGTATCCAAAAAATCCCATATTACTTACTTAGCCATTTCCATTGCGATGCTTTCTTCATATAAATGACGCATGTCCTCAATAAACCCGAAGTTTTCCTCATCTACTGTCATGCGGCCCTTGGTAACGTGACCGAGAAGCATTACCGTCACTTGGCTTTCTGCAACGAAATCCAAAAACTCGTCCTCATAATCCTCTACCACCGTTACTACAATTCTACTTTGTGATTCGCCAAATAAGAAGGCATCTTTTCTTATATCCCCATCGGTAACTATATCAAAACCCAAACTATTTGGAAGTCCCATTTCAACCAGCGAAACGAAAAGACCACCATCACTAACATCGTGCGCAGCGCTGATATAATTGTTTCGAATAAGTCCTTTCATGCACTCTTGAAGCTTGAACTCTTCGTCCAAGTTAAAATGAGGTGCAGGAGAATTCTTTACTCCGTGATAGGAATACAAATACTCACTAGAATTGATATCGTCATAGCTATTTCCCAACAAATAAATCAAATCCCCTTTGTATTTAAAATCCAGTGTTGTTTGAAGTGATTTGTCTTTTAAAACACCAATCATTCCGATAGTTGGTGTTGGGAATACAGGTTTTGCACTACCGTCTTCGTTCACTGTTTGATTGTAGAAGCTTACGTTTCCTCCTGTTACGGGCGTTTGAAACTTCTTACAGGCCGCTCCCATTCCTTTTATAGCCCCCACAAACTGCCAGTACACTTCGGGGTTGTATGGGTTTCCAAAATTGAGGCAGTTGGTAATTGCTGAAGGCTCTCCACCGCTGCAAACTATGTTTCGTGCAGCTTCCGACACAGCGATCATCGTTCCCACTTCTGGATCTGCATTCACGTATCTACCGTTGCAGTCCACAGACATTGCCAATGCTTTGTTGGTGCCTTTAACATTTACCACTGCGGCATCGCTAGGTTTATTGGTTGACATATTCACCGTGCCTACCATGGAGTCATATTGTTCATATACCCACTTCTTGGAGCATATATTGTGATGTGCCACCAATTGACGAGCTACAACAACGTAATCAGCAGGCTCGTTTACCTGATCAATGGAAAACTTCTTCGCTTCTTTATAATACGCGGGCTCCTTGTATTCTCTTTCATATACTGGAGCACCTCCACCCAACACAAGACTTTTAGCTGGAATTTCGCCGACCAATGTGCCATTCATGAAATAACGAACTTCTGGTCCTTCAGTTACTTCGCCAATTTTTACAGCATGCAAATCCCACTTTTCAAAAATCCTTTGCACCGTTTCTTCCTGACCCTTTTTTACCACAATCAGCATGCGCTCTTGGGATTCAGAAAGAAGAATTTCAAACGGCAACATTCCATCCTGACGGGTAGGAACCAGATCAAGATGAATATCCATCCCGACATTTCCACCAGCGCTCATTTCAGAAGTAGAACATGTGATACCTGCGGCACCCATGTCTTGCATGCCTGCGATAGTATCTGTTTCGGCCAATTCTAAGGTTGCCTCAAGAAGTAATTTCTCTTGGAATGGGTCTCCAACTTGTACACTTGGAAGATCTTTTGCTGATTCTTCTGTGATATCTTTTGAGGCAAAAGAAGCACCTTTAATTCCATCCTTTCCAGTAGCCGAACCAACAATGAATACTGGATTTCCCACCCCTTTTGCTTTAGAAGAAATGATATTACCAGTTTTCACAAGACCTACCGACATGGCATTGACCAACGGATTCGCTTGATAACTATCGTCAAAATAAACCTCACCACCTACCATTGGAATTCCGAAAGCATTACCGTAATCACCTATACCTTTCACAACCCCACCCAACAACCACTTGGTACGTGCATTATCCAACTTCCCAAAACGCAAAGAATTTAATTGAGCTATGGGTCTGGCCCCCATGGTAAATATATCTCTATTGATTCCTCCAACTCCCGTTGCAGCCCCTTGGTAAGGCTCTATAGCCGATGGGTGATTGTGCGATTCAATTTTAAATGCACATCCTAATCCGTCACCTATATCCACTAGGCCAGCATTCTCCTCTCCTGCCTTGACCAACATGTGAGGGCCATCTTTTGGAAGCGTCTTGAGCCATTTGATAGAGTTTTTATAAGAACAGTGCTCCGACCACATGACCGAATACACGCACATTTCCGTAAAATTCGGGGTACGACCAAGAATCTCGATGATCTTATCAAACTCATCGGCGCGGAGACCCATTTCCTGAGCCTGCTCTAAAGTGGCAGGGGCGAGTGCTGAAGATAAATTCATTTCTTTCATTTATGCGGGCAAATATAACCACAACCAACGGATTCCAGACCACGCATCTAGCTCTGAAATGCCCGTAAAGTCCTATAATTATTCACAATTACGCTTCAATAAACATGGGCTGTTTTGTACTTTAGGCCCATGATAGCACATCCATGGCATGAGGTCGACCATGACTTCAAAAAATCAGAAGCCCGGGTAAAGGGCATTGTAGAAATTTCTCAAGGCAGTAAAGCGAAGTATGAGGTGGATAAAAAAAGCGGCCTGCTAAAATTGGACCGTGTCGTTTTTGCGGCATTTCACTATCCCATCAACTATGGATTCATTCCTAGAACCCTGGGCGAAGATGGAGATCCGCTCGATATTCTTGTTCTGTCTCAAGTTTCGATTCAACCTCTTTGTTTGGTAAAAACAAAAGTCATTGGCTATATGGAGATGATTGATAATGGAGAGAAAGATGAAAAGATCATCGCCGTGGCAGAAGGTGATATGAGTGTTGCACACATCAACAGCGTTGAGGAGTTGCCTGAAAACTATAAACTAGAAATGAAACATTTCTTCAGTGAATACAAGACGCTAAGCAAGAAAACAGTAGTCGTTGATGAGTTTCTACCAGCCTATCAAGCATTGGATATCATTGAGGCATGCATTGCCCGTTATGAAAATAAATTTGGCAAATGAGAACCTCTAAGCTCCCTGATGTGGGAACAACCATTTTCTCGGTCATGTCAGCCCTAGCGGCGAAACACAACGCGGTGAACCTCGGACAGGGCTTTCCCTCATTCCCCATAGACGAGGCATGGGGAATGTTGATGAAAAAGTATATTGAAACAGGAAAAAATCAATATGCCCCTATGCCTGGAATTCCAGAGTTGCGCAAGGTACTCGCTCAAAAGTACTCCCTATTCGGATCTTATGATCCTGAAGGAGAGATCACCATTACTGCTGGGGCAACACAAGCCATATTCACCGCCATTCAAGCGTTTGTGCACCCTGGAGATGAGGTAATTCTATTTGCTCCCGCCTATGATTGTTATGCTCCTGCTGTGACACTCGCGGGTGGAAAAGTGAAGTGGTTATATCTATCTCACCCTGAATACAGTATTCCTTGGGAAAAGCTAGAAGAAGCCATCACTGAAAAAACAGCCATGATCGTTATAAATCACCCGCACAATCCAACAGGAACTTCCTTAAACGAAGGTGATATGAAACAATTAGCGCAAATGATCTCCGGAACAGATATCGTTTTGTTAAGCGATGAGGTGTACGAGCATATCTTATTCGATGGTAAATCACATGATAGTGCATTGAAATATCCAGAAATTCGCAACAATGTTCTTTCGGTCTTTTCATTTGGTAAAACTTTCCATATGACGGGTTGGAAAATGGGCTATGCCATTGCAGATGCTTCTCTGATGAACGAGTTCAGAAAAGTGCATCAATTCAATGTATTCAGCTGCAACACTCCCGTACAATATGCTTTGAATGAATATCTAGAAAATCCTAAAAATTACCTAGAGCTTTCTTCTTTCTATCAAAATAAAAGAGATGGATTTTTAAAGCAAATAGAACATCCGAAATTGAAATTTCTGCCGTGTACTGGAACCTATTTTGTATTGGCTGACTTCAGCGATATGTCCGATGAAAAAGATACCGACATAGCCATTCGCTGGACAAAAGAACACCGTCTCACTACCATTCCTTGCTCCGTCTTTTATCCAGATGGAAGGGATCATAAAGTAGTGCGGATGTGTTTTGCAAAAGACGATGAAACGATGCAGCAAGCAGCTCAAATTATCAATAATTTAACTTTTTAATCATGAGTAGAATTGTTGCTATAGCAGGATCCACAGGACTGGTAGGAAGTATGCTTCGACACCAGCTGCAACTCCGTGAAGAAGTTTCAGAAATACGACTATTGCAAAGATCTCCCCAAGGAATTCAAAGTTCCAAGGAAAATGAAATCATAGTAAACTATGAGCTATTCGATCAAGTTGCTGCCGCACTAGAAGGCGTAGATGAGTTATATTGCTGCATAGGAACAACGAATAAAAAAGTACAAGGCAACAAAAGCGCCTATCGCAAAGTTGATTTTGACATACCCTTAGCTCTTGGTAAAGCGGCAAAGAAAAACGGGATTAAGGTGATGCTGAAGATTAGTGCTGCGGGTGCAGATGCCCAATCCGTAAATTCGTATGCTAGGCTTAAAGGAGAAATTGAGGAAGCCTTGAAAAATTTAGATCTCGAGAGTTTGTACATTGTACGTCCCTCAATGCTATTGGGTCCGAGAAAAGAGTTCCGTTTTGGAGAAAAGATGGGTCAGATTATCATGCAGATTTTCCACTGGATTATTCCGAAAAAATGGAGGGCAGTTCAGGCTTCAGATGTGGCGAAGGCTATGATTTTAAAAGCCAAGAAGCCACAAAAAGGCAATCATGTGATTTCAAATGAAGAAATTCAACTTTTCTAACTATGAAAGAATCATTTCATTTTAGAACCAAGCTGGGACTAGAATTGGTTATCCCTTTAGTTGTTGTTATTGGAACTGTAGCTGCATTAGCATTATTTGAGTCACACTCCTACTTCATTTTTTCCATGATTTTGCTTTTTCTAGGTAGTATCTTGTTTCTTATGTATGATACCACCTATAAAATAGACCAAAACCGATTGATTATTCGGTTTAGTATACTTTATAGAACATCGATTTCCATCCAAGAAATTAAGCGGATTAAAGAAACGAACAATCCATTGAGTTCCCCAGCTGCATCCTTGGATAGGCTTGATATTCGTTACGGCAAAAGTGGAAGTGTATTAATTTCTCCCAAAGACAAGCAAGCCTTTATTGACGCTATCATTTCAATAAATCCGCAGGTTGAAGTAATTTATAAAAAGAAAAAATGAAGATTTCTCCCAATCCTTTTGAAGATATAATCATCGTTGATCTGGGAGAGCCGGAGATTCTGCCCGTGGATTTTTACTTAGAGAATCAAGCCGGTGAAATGAAGTATCGAAACAGAATATTTACTTCTAAGAAGATATTAGATGTAAGCGACGTTCCTCCTGGGAACTATCGTTACAAATTACAAAATGAAAAGAGAATTTTGCTGGAGGGTTGGGGAGAGAAAAAATAAAGCATAGGAAAAATGAATATACATGCCGTACAATTCGATATTCAGTGGGAAGAACCAGAAGTCAACCGAATGAAAATTCGGTCGATGCTTAACGATATTTCGGACAGTGATTTAATAGTGCTACCAGAGATGTTTACAACAGGGTTTAGCATGCGACCCGAGGTGGTGGCCGAAAGCTATACTCCAGAGATGCCCACTTTGCTTTGGATGCTTGAAATTTCAAAAGAGAAAAACGCCGCGATAATCGGTAGCGTTTCCACAAAAGATGGCGATGAATATTACAATCGATGTCTCATTGCCTTTCCTAACGGAGAGCATCTGTACTACGATAAGATCAATCTTTTTTCCATCGGAAAAGAAAGTGAGCACTATAAAGCAGGTGACAAGGAATTGGTATTTGAATGGCGGGGATGGAAGATCAAGCCTCAAATCTGTTTTGATTTACGTTTTCCTGAAAACGCAAGGAATAGTATTTTGGAAGGAGAAGTTAGCTACGACGTTTTGCTTTATGTAGCCAATTGGCCTTCTGTAAGAGCATTTCCCTGGTCCACTTTGTTAAAGGCTCGTGCCATAGAGAATCAAGCTTATACTATCGGAGTTAATCGCGTTGGGAGCGATCGCGAAGGGATCGAGCACAGCGGGGACTCCGTCATTCTCAACTTCAAAGGAGAAGCACTTCGAGAGCTACCTTCTCATCAGGAAGGTATCCTTCATTGTTTCCTAAATCCTGAAGAGCTCCATGAGTTTCGGAAGAAATTTCCAGTTTTGAGGTGAAAAAAAAACCGCCTAGTCTTTGACTAGACGGTTTCTTCTATGTAAATTATACTTACTTAAACGCGTCAAATCCGGTGATGTCCATTCCGGTGATGAGCAAGTGAACATCGTGTGTTCCCTCGTATGTAATTACGCTTTCCAAATTGCACATGTGACGCATGATTGGATATTCATTGGTAATTCCCATACCACCTAATATCTGTCTGGCCTCTCGAGCGATTTGAATCGCCATATTCACGTTGTTACGCTTTGCCATAGAAATTTGCGCAGAAGTAGCTCGGCCTTCGTTTCTCAACTGTCCCAATCGGTAGGTCAATAGCTGCGCCTTGGTGATCTCTGTGATCATCTCTGCCAATTTCTTTTGCTGTAACTGAAAAGCTCCAATCGGCTTATTGAACTGCTGACGCTCTTGGCTGTAACGCAATGCTACATCATAGCAATCCAAAGCAGCTCCAATGGCTCCCCAGGCAATTCCATATCGGGCGCTATCCAAGCAACTTAAAGGTGCACCCAATCCGCTTCTTCCAGGAAGAAGATTTCCTTTTGGCACTTTTACATTGTCAAAAATAAGTTCGCCCGTATCGGAAGCACGAAGACTCCATTTTCCATGCATGGTTGGTGTTGTAAATCCTTCCATGCCTCGCTCTACTATGATTCCATGTATTCTTCCTTCTTCATTCTTTGCCCAAACCACTGCTACTTGTGCGAAAGGCGCATTGGATATCCACATTTTCGCACCGTTGAGCACATAGTGATCTCCAGCATCCTTGAAATTTGTGGTCATTCCAGCAGGATTCGAGCCGTGATCTGGCTCGGTCAAACCAAAACATCCAATCCACTCACCACTGGCCAATTTGGGAAGGTATTTTTGTCTTTGCTCTTCAGTTCCATATTTCCAAATCGGATACATCACTAATGAGCTTTGTACTGAAGAGGTAGAGCGCAAACCGCTGTCGCAGCGCTCCAATTCTTGCATAATAATTCCATAAGCAATTTGGTCAAGGCCAGCTCCGCCATATTCCGCTGGGATATAAGGTCCGAAACCTCCAATTTCTGCAAGTCCCTTGATGAGATGGCGAGGAAATTCTCCCTTCTCCCAAGCTCCTTCAATAAGAGGGGATACCTCTTTTTTCACCCACGCTCTGGCGGTGTCTCGCACTAACTTGTGCTCTTCGGTCAACAACTCGTCCATTAAATAGTAGTCATGACCCTGATAAAGATCTGTACGCATGTATTAAGATTTGCAAGTTTCTATTAAAATGCAGCGGCAAATGTATTCGATAATTGATCAAACAAGTCAAATAAGTGTTTGTTGATCTCTCCCATATTTTTCGTACCAATCGTCCACTAGAAGATCCTTTCCATTGCTGGCAGCGACAGCTAGAGCATCGCACACCTCATTGTATTTGTTGCCATTGTGGCCCCGTATCCATTGAAATTTTACGCGATGTTTTGAAGCTATTCTCAAATATCGACTCCACAAATCAGGATTTTTAACATTCTTCCAATTTCTCTTGACCCACCCCCCAATCCAATCCTTTTCTATTGCATCCACAACATAACGGGAATCGCTATAAATCAACACCGAGCAATTTTCAGTTTTGAGCATTTCCAAAGCCACGCATACACTGAGAAGTTCCATCCGGTTATTGGTTGTCAAACGAAATCCTTGAGATAGCTCTTTGTAATGTGGACCAGACATCAGTACGATACCGTATCCACCAGGCCCTGGATTTCCTTTTGCTGCGCCATCCGTATAAATCGTAATGGGAATTCCGCTCATGAGAATAAAAACTGAGCATTTTTACTAAACAACTTCAATGCAATGGCGAGGATGATTATTCCAAAAACTTTCTCAAGAATAGCTATACCCCCCACCCCCAGAAACCTTTCAATGCGATTGGTCAATTTAAGAACTGCAAAAATCAAAGGCATATTGAGTACAACGGCAATAGCTATGTTGATGGTCTGATACTCTGCTCTTAATGATATGAGCGTAGAAAAAGTTCCTGCCCCAGCAATGATGGGAAACGCCAAGGGCACAATGCTCGCGGTCTTTTCAGCCCCTTCTTTTTGCTTAAATAATTTGATGCCTAAAATCATCTCCAATGCTATGAAAAAAAGTATAAAAGAGCCTGCCACAGCAAATGAATACACATCCACTCCAAACAAACCCAAAAATCCTTCTCCCCCGATTAAAAAAATCAACATAAGAAAAAGTGAAACGCCTGTAGTAGTGTAGGGCTGAATGTTTCCTGTTTTCTTTTTGATATCTAAAATAATAGGAATGCTTCCGACAATATCAATTACCGCAAACAATACCATGAAACAAGAAAGAATTTCACCTGCATTAATCATGATGCAATATTAGAGCAAAGAATCGATGACCTGGGGAAAATGCGCGATTTCCAGCGCTCTTACTTTTTGCTCTACTTCCTTTGGACCATCGTTTTCGTCAATTGTAGCAGTTGCTTGAAATAGGATAGCTCCCTCGTCATAATGTTCATTGACCCAATGGACGGTGATTCCAGATTCTTTTTCCCCATTCGCCACTACCGCTTCATGCACGAAGTGGCCATACATTCCTTTTCCTCCGTACTTGGGAAGTAATGCTGGATGAATGTTTAGAATCTTATCAGGAAAAGCACTCACCAAGTAAGCTGGGACACGCCATAGAAAGCCTGCTAGAATGATGAGATCTGGGCGGTAGTCATTTATTAGTTGCAAGAAATCGCCATTATGAAAGGATTCCTTGTCGATAAGAAAAGACTCGACCCCATGCTTTTGCGCCACTTCAAAAGCGCCTGCTCCAGCTTTATTACAGGCAATCAAAACCACTTCCGCTCTATTCGAGCTCTTAAAATAGGTACAAATGTTGTCCGCATTTGAACCGCCCCCAGAGGCGAGTATGACCAATCTCTTTTTCACTACACTAACTTTTCTGATTCTTTAAGTATAAGTTTACAACGTGACTGGGCTTTGTCATAAAAAACTTCTAGCTGCTGTCCCAATAATCCTTGATCACCTTCGATGGCAGTTTTTTCTATATCCATGACCAGTTGGTGCAAATCCATCATATGAAACATTTTCAAATTTGGCTTCATTCGGTGTGCGAAAGATTTAACGGAAGAAAAGTCTTTGCGCAAAAAATGCTGTTTCAGATTTTGAATATCCAGCGCCATTTGAGAACAAAAGATATTCACGGTAGATTTTACATTGTCAATGTTTCCATCAAACATTTCCATCAAGTCAGAAAAGCTATAGGATTGGGAATCAATACTCATTTAAAGAAGCCATTTGCCCGCAATTTACGACTTTCCTTACATTTGTGGCAAAGCCCAATTTCAAGTATGTCAATCATCGCAACGGAGGTCGTCAAAGTATATGGTAAACAGCATGCTCTCAATGGTGTTTCGTTTAGCATTACCGGCAGCGACGTAGTCGGATTCCTTGGTCCGAATGGTGCAGGTAAAAGTACCATGATGAAAATTATCACCTGTTTCATTCCGCCAACTTCTGGTTCTGTAACCGTTTGTGGTCTTGATGTGATGAAGCAGAGTATAGAAGTGCGCCGACTCATTGGGTATCTGCCAGAACACAACCCTTTGTACCTCGACATGTATGTTAGGGAATATCTTCATTTTATTGGAGAAATCTACAAAGTTCCCCAACTCAAAAAGAGAATTGAGTCCATGATCGAAATGGTAGGATTGGGACCTGAGGCGCATAAAAAAGTAGAAGCTTTATCAAAAGGATATCGACAACGCGTAGGACTCGCCCAAGCCATGATTCATGATCCTAAGGTGCTCATTCTCGATGAACCCACGTCAGGACTAGATCCGAATCAATTGGTAGAAATACGTGCATTGATTAAAGAAATCGGAAAAGAAAAAACGGTAATGCTATCCACGCATATCATGCAAGAGGTGGAAGCCATTTGCAATAGAACCATCATTATCAACAAAGGGAATATCGTTGCAGATGGGCCAACCTCAGAACTTCGATCGGGAACCTCCGGTGGTTATGAGCTTTTGGTGGAATTCACTGGAGCGATTTCACGCAACGCGTTGCTAAAAGTAAAAGGTGTGGCTGATGCTACCAATGAGAGTGGACATATATGGATCATTCGTTGCGCAACATCAGATGATATCCGAAAAGATATTTCAGAAATGGCATTAAAGGAAAATGTTGCCGTAATAACCATGTCTCGACGTGAACAACGTCTTGAGGAGATATTCAAAGAATTGACTACCCGTATTGCAAAGTAAAATGGAGTATTATCAAGCATCCATTGGCGGACTTTTACGCACTGTTCTTACCATTTTGATTATCATAATGGTCATCCGACTAATTGCTCGATTGGCTTATCCTATTGTGGTTAAAAAAGCGGAAGAAACACTTAGACAAAGGGCCGAAGAACACTATCGGCGAAATACTCCTCCAAGAAGAGAGGGAGATGTAAAAGTCGAAAACAAATCAACTCAAAAAAACACAAAAAACGACGATGGTGACTACGTCGATTTCGTTGAAATAAAAGATTAAGCTTACTATGAAAAATATTCTCCTTAAATCACTTCCTCACCTTGTGGCTGTAGCTGTTTTCGTTGCACTAAGTGCATTCTATTTTTCTCCTATTTGGGATGGATTTGAGCTTAGACAAGGCGATATAAGTCATTGGCGAGGAATGTCAAAAGAAATCGCAGATTACCGTCTCATTCATGGAGACGAACCACTTTGGAGCAATAGCATGTTTGGAGGCATGCCCGCCTATCAGATTTCTGTTATTCATTCAAACAATTTATTGTCCAAAGTAGACCTCTTTCTCAAATTGGGCTTGCCATACCACATAGGTGTCTTGTTCATGTCGATGCTTGGATTTTATATTCTCGCTCTTTGTTTGCGTGTAAACAATTGGCTTGGAATTTTAGGAGGAATTGCGTTTGGATTTGCGACGGTAAATATTCTCTATATGGGCGCTGGTCACGTTTCAAAAGTGAACAGTATCGCATATATGGCTCCAGCTGTAGGGGGATTGATTTTAGCCAAACGAGGCAGATGGCTTTTAGGAACTGCCGTATTCGCTTTATTCTTTGGACTAAATGTCAGCGCGAATCACTTGCAGATGACCTATTATTTGTCGTTCATCCTGCTGGCAGTAGCGCTCACAGAAGGAATTCGATTGATCATAGAAAAACAATTTGCTTATTTAGCTAAAACGACTGCCGCTCTCGCAGTAGGCGCTGTTTTGTCTATACTTCCCTCCATGTCCAATTTGCTGACCACTTATGAATACAGTAAGTATACAACCCGAGGAAAAACAGAATTGACCATAGAGCCCAATGGAGAAGAAAAACCTGCCTCTGAAAAAACAGGTCTGGATACGGATTATATTTTGGAATACAACTTTGGAAAAGGAGAATGGTGGTCAATGGTTATCCCTAATGCTAAGGGAGGAAATTCTGGCGCTATCGGCAATGACAAAGAGCTTCTTACCAATGTTCCCAAACAATTTAAAGAAAACATCGGACAGTCCAATCGTTATTGGGGAGAACAGAATTTCACCGGTGGGGCTTTCTATTTCGGAGCGATCATCGTCTTTTTGTTCGTCATGGGATTGATGTTCTTGAAAGATGTGCTCAAGTGGCCGCTCTTGGTATTGATGGTGCTTTGTATTGCTCTTTCATCTAAAGATCCTGGGGGGTTGAATGATTTTTTTATACATCATTTTCCGATGTACAACAAGTTCAGAGACTCTAAGATGATCATGAGTGTGTTCATGGTGATTGCTCCTCTTGGTGCTCTTCTTTTTTTAGATGCAGTATTAAAAGGAGAGGGGCTAATCGGTCAAATGAAGCATCGAATCATGGGTGCAGGTGCGCTTGTAATGTTGTCTATAGTATTGTTGGCTGCACCTTCCCTAACGGGAAGCTTCCTCAGCAGCGCTGAACTTGAACAGTTCGCTGAAATAGAAAAAACAGACGCTTCTCCTCAAGAAATTGCGATGTACGATGATTATAAGACAGCGCTCATTGGAGTAAGAAAAGAGATCTTTAGCGCGGATGCTAAACGTACCTTACTATTGGTATTGGTTGCTGCAGGCCTTACCATCGCAGCCATGTATCGAAAACTACCAGCATTGGCTATTATCGCTGTATTCACCGTTCTGGTAGCGGTAGATCAAATAACAGTTTGCCAGCGTTATCTAAATAATGATAAAGTAAAAAATCAATACATCAGCTATGTCAAACCCGATGATAAGATTGTCCCTGTCGATGCAGGCATGGCAGACAATTTTATTTTAGAAACTGAAAAAGCAAATGCCCCTGGATTTGACCAGGTTAAATCAAAGCTGTCTTCCATCTATGGTGAGTCAAGAGAATTTTCAGTAATCCGAGATAAGAATTTGTTAGAAAATATGGCTTCATTCGGAGCATTGGGATTGACAACCGACTTTAGAGTTGTCACGTTAGGAAATCCTTTTTCGGATGCAAATACGAGCTACTATCACAAAAGTATTGGAGGTTATCACGGTGCAAAATTGAAGCGATATCAAGAGGTGATTGATTTCTACTTGATGAAAGAATTAAAAATGATCACCGATAGTTTGAGGTCGGCCTCCGATTTAGGCATTCTCAAAGAAGCGCGCGTTCTCAATATGCTAAACACAAAATACCTGATCTATAAGCAAGAAGCTCCACCACTTCTCAATCCCTTTGCAGCTGGTAATGCTTGGTTTACAAAAGATATCACTTTTGTTGACTCTGCCAACAATGAAATGCTAGAGCTTGGTAAAGTGAATCCTTTAGAAACCGCAATCGTTCATCAAGAGTTTCAATCTATTGCAGGAAGTGGCGTAGGTAACGACTCAACAGTAGTAGAAAGTTCAACGGTAGTTTTGAGTAAGTATGAAACCAATCGTTTGGAATATCGCGCCAATAGCCCTGTTGGGGGTGCTGTAGTGTTCTCAGAGATTTATTATCCCGCTGGATGGAATTGCTACATCGACGGAGAAAAGAAAGAGTCTTTCAGAGCAAACTATGTACTTAGAGGTGTCCATGTTCCCGCTGGCGAACATACCATTGAATGGAAATTTGAACCCACGACATTTTCTCAAGGAAGCACCTATAGTTTAGCAGGTTCTATATTGTTAATGCTACTCGTATTAGGAGCTTTTGGAATGTCACTCAAGCCCTTAAAACCATAAGCGAAAACGCTTTATTGGCCCTGTAGTTAAACGGATATAACCAGCGTTTCCTAAACGCTAATTCCAAGTTCGATTCTTGGCGGGGCTACTATTAACCCTCTTCGTATGAAGTGGATTCATTATTCAAATATCTTTTAGACTGAACCTGTCTTATTCAAGTTTCTCCACATTGCCAAATGTGAGAAGACAACCAGCGGTACTATTACCGAAGGAAGCCAAATAAATGGGAAATGTAATACAGCATAATTCGGTTGCTGAAAATCCCATGCCTGCATAGGAGAAGGAGCCGCACCAAAGGCAGTTACAATAATGACCGCTAATGACACCATTCCCCCAGCATGCCAAATCTTTTGTACGGTTGGGGAAATCATTCGCTTCTTTACACCAAGCCAGGCTATAATCGGTGCGGTTATACCAAAAAACAAATCAAAGTTGTGACCATAAAATGTCATGCTCCAAGGTACTTGTTTGTAGAAAGCAAGCCAATACAGTGAGACCTCCACTGGAATACGAATAACATGAATCAGGGTCAATACGAAGGGAGAAAGTCCATCTATAAATCTTCTTCCCCGTGATGTTGCAAACGCCAAAATCATCAATGAAAATGTCACTGCCACAGGAAATAACATGTGAGGAGGCATCGCATCCCTCTTCATATACCATCCGTTCAAAGCCAAAGTACTCTGGAAGATCATCCATGCAAGCAACACCAAAGCAATCATGTGTACGCGTTTCTGCGCTCTCTCGGATCCTGAAAGCATAGTAAACAAAAACAACACATAAAAAACCAACACCGTGGCGATAAACCCGAAGGTCAGATATGAAGGTAAAGGAAGCATGAAACAATTTTCGCCAAAAATAGCGAGACTAGTCTAGAAACAAATGCTTTTCGCTAGAAGAAGGAAGTCGACATGTTTGACTTTTTCCAAACCACTTGTATCTTCTTTTTGCTATAAAATAGTATACTCTATTTCGTACGAAAGCAGGAAGAATAAGAAAGATGCTGAGCAACTTCCACCAGCCACCGACATCTAAAAGCAAACGAAGCACGGCTGTAGAACTCACCAGATACTTTCCATCTCGGTAATATACCACCCTGTCAAGGTCTTCCACTTCAAGTTTGGTAAGTAACCTCTTCGCGGTATAACCTTGCAATGGTGCGTACCGAAGCGTTTCCGATTTATCCCACCGAATCAAGAAATCTACGGTCTTATTGCAGAGTCCGCAAACCCCGTCAAAGAACACTATGCGTTTTGGAATGTTCTCCATTTAATAACAAAGATTTAGGTTTTGTTATAGCCAAGCCTAATATATACATAATTACCTTTGTTTCAAAGTATGAGTTGTTTGTCTGTTCAATCTTTTCGCAAAGCACTCCGTTCTACCGTGCAAGGCATTCCGCTATTGTTTAAAAACAGCTTGGAATACAAAGTGCTTCCAGACATCCACTCTGTCGCTCCTGAGCTTTGGAACAGCTTGAATTTTTCAAAGTCCATCTTCCTGGAACATAGCACTCTAAAAGCTTTAGGCGGTCATACGGAGATAGACAATACACAGTTTCATTACGTGGTGTTTTATAACAAATCACTACCGGTAGGCATCGCAGTCGTTCAAATCGCTCAACTCCGTGCCCAAAATTTAGAAGAGAGAATAAGCAGTGGAAAATGGGGCTCCATGATCAGTAATCGCTTTTTACCAAAAGGAAAACCAGCTTATATACTGGTTTGCGGAAGTATTTTCTCCACAGGTGAACACGGCTTTTCATTTGACCCTTCTTTACCTATGCAGCAGTGCATGAATGGTTTGTGTGAAGCACTCACAGAAATTTCTGATGCTTTTGCCTCACAAGGAAACGCGCTTAGCGCTTGGTTGGTAAAAGATTTTTATGGAGAAAATTTTGATAAAACAAAGGGACTTGAAAAATGTTATTTCAAGCCATTCGATGTTGATCATAACATGGAAATGCCTTTGTTAAGCGAATGGGAAAGCTTTGACGACTATCTAAATGCTCTAAACACAAAGTTTCGTACTAAAGCAAATGCCGCACTAAAGCGTTCGTCTTCCTTACATGTTAAATCGCTGCAAGCAAAAGATATCGAGCCGCTCCAAGAAAGAATGGGCGAACTGTATGACGCCGTATTCACCAAAGCAGACTTTAAAATAGGAAAATTAGACTGTTCCAAATTATGTGATTTGAAGCGTTCCATGAAAGACCGAATGATCGTTCGGGGATATTATTTAGAAGAAAAACTAATTGGATTTTCTACTGCTTTAATTGCAGAAAATCAATTGGAAGCTTTCATGGTTGGAATCGATTACCAATTTAATCAAGAGCATGCAATGTATTCTCGTATGCTCTACGATTACATTCAACTCGGCATAGAAAGAAAAAAAACCAAGATCATCTTTGGTCGAACCGCAGGAGAAATAAAAAGTTCTGTTGGAGCATTTCCTGTAGCATTAAAATGCTGTATTAAGCATCCAGGAAAGCTTCCAAACGTACTGTTAAGTGTTATCTTCAAGTACATTGAACCCACTGCCATCCCCATTCGCAGGCCTTATAAAGAAGTGACTTTGCGAAAAATCGTTTCTACACATCCTCGCTACTCACATGAAGTCTAACAATGAGAAACTACTGCTTTTCATTCTAGCAGCCATCCAGTTCACAAACATTGTAGACTTTATGATCATGATGCCCATGGGGGATATTCTGCAAAAGAAGTTAGATATTACCCCAGGTCAATATGGATGGCTCGTCAGCTCTTATGGTCTAGCTGCAGGTTTTACTTCTTTTCTTGGGGTATTTTACTTAGATAACCTAGATCGTAAGAAAGCACTGTTAATGGCCTACTTGGGTTTTATGATTGGAACACTGAGCAGCGCTATTGTGCCCAATACGGATAATGCTTCACTCAACTATTTTCTCTTTATAGGAACAAGAATTTTAACTGGAGTAACAGGCGGGCTTTTAGGCGGATTAGTGCTTAGTATCGTGGGGGATACCATTCCATTGGAAAGACGAGGCAAAGCCATGGCCACTGTTACCATAGCATTTTCTTTAGCTTCCATTTTCGGTGTACCATTGGCTCTTATGTTGGTAGATTCATTCGGTGGAAATTGGCACATCCCATTTTTTGCAGTGAGTGCTTTGAGCTTGCCCATATGGATTCTTGCCTTGAAGGCAATACCGCCTCTCAACGCACACCTTCATCATCATAAAGATGGATATGATCGTTTTGCTACTTTCCGCTTTGCATTAAGCAGCATTGAACAAAGAAATGCGCTGCTGTTCACGGTATTATTGGTCCTCGGACAGTTTACAGTGATTTCTTTTCTCACTCCATATAACATCAATAATGTTGGACTGAAGCAGAGTGACGTGAAATACATCTACTTAGTTGGAGGCATTTGCACAGTTATCAGCGGAATGTTTATAGGACGACTCGTAGACAAATTTGGCCGGTATAGAATATTCAGTGTATTCGCCATCCTTTCGTTTATTCCCATTCTGGTCGCCACGAATATTGGGAAAACAGAACTATGGGCAGTGTTGTTAAATGCAGGATTCTTCTTCATGGTCATCTCTGGCCGAATGATACCTGCCAATACCATTATTTCCGCCGTTGTAGATCCAAAAAACCGAGCGGGCTTTATGAGCCTTAACTCCTCAGCGATGTCTATTGCTAGCGGTTCATCTGCCGCAATCGCTGGATTGATCATTTCACAAGAAAATGAACACGCTCCTTTGAAGAATTACGAATATGTTGGCTACCTAGCTATCACAGCCACGCTGATCGCATTAGTGGTAGTGAGAAGAATGAAGAAAGTGAATAAATCAACCGCAGAACATGCAGCGAAATCAATTCATTGAGAAATTCGCTTCTCCTTGTTTCATTAACTTGTAGTGGTGAGATAAGCGTGCCATCAGTCCAGAAAAACTCTTCATCGCTGACTCCGTTTCATCAGAAATAGGTTCCTTCTTTAAACGCAATACCAACAAACCGTATAGTGCCGTTAAACACACCTCCACATCGTTGGTCGACTTGCCGTCTGATCGATTGATGTACTCCTGAATATTAGTTTGCGCAGCGGCGTGTAGCGCAGTGTAGCCTTTATCTTTCAGCACATGCAAAAGGGTATTGTGCAGATAATTCAACTCAAAAATTACTTCGTGAATTTCTGAAATATGTCCCTTTTGTTCCACGCGCTCTGACTTCATTCTGCGAATAAGATCTTTGAACCATACTATTTCCTTCTCATAGGCAAAACTATGAGGAGTAAAAGACTTTACAAACTCCGCAATGGAATCCACGTCGAAGTAAAGCGCCCTGACCAAATCTTCCATCTGCCAAAGGAAAAGTACATACTCCGCTATATTTTCTGACTTCTTTTGTTCCGCAATCGTCATTTCTTCTCCGCCTGTTCTTGTTCGTACTCCGCATTCAATCGAGCTATCACCTCTGAGGTTACATCGTATGCATTATTTGCATACAATATAACCTGTGTTCCAGGTTGGTAGTTCACAATAAAATCAATACCCTTTTCTCGTGCATAGCCCTTCAAGAAGTTTTGCACTTTCTCTTGAAGCTCTACTTGCAGTTCTTGTTCCTTCTTCATAACTCTGTCGCTTTCCTGCTGCTGAATTTGTTGAATCTCCATCTCCAATTGCTGCAACCTGTTCTCAATGGTTCGCATTTCATCATCAGGTAAATCTCCTTTCTGAGCATACGACATCAAATCATTCACCTCCGCTTGTCTTTGCTGATATTCTCTTTTTACTTTGGCATCAGCATCTCTATATTTTTGCTCCAAAGCCTTTGATCGATCCACAATGAACTTGTATTGACTGTTCAGAGAATCTCCGTTGATATAGGCCATGATCGGAGCTTTTACGGAGTCGGCTGAACTAAATACTGATGTAGATGGCAGCGCATCGGTAGTGTCCACTACCTTATTCTTATTTACTTGAAAAAATAAATAGGTCACTGCAGCAATTAGTAAAACATTTAACCCCAAAGCAATTTTCGACAACATAATTATATTCTACTTTTTAATTAATTCAAAGGCCTGAGCAAAGTCCTTGTGCATTCCGTTGAATCTCTCCATGGAATTTTCAAGAAGCGAATCAGAAACCAGTCGCTTTACATCCTCGATAGAAGGAATTGCCTCTTGAGAAATTTTGTAGGTCTGTTTGTACGCTCCACCTTCCAGCTCAATGATCCACTTGTCCATATAGGCCATGATGGATATCTTTAACTTAGGGTGTGGAATGTTGGCAACTAACCTCATGCGGCAAAGGTAGGATTTCGTTTCTTAGCAAACATAAGAAGAGTATGGATTTAACTAAATTCACAACTTTTACACATCCGTCAGTACGTGATTTGGCGTGGGCCATAGGCAGCAGTGTATTATTGGAGGCTCCAAGCGGCCGTCTTGGATTCAACATGATTGATAATCAATGGGTAGAAGACCGATATGTGAGGCATTATCAATGGCTTCAAGGTATAGATGAAAACCCTCTTTCACTCCTTTCTTTTCTTAATAAAAAAAACGATGCTTTGATTGGAAAGTACTTCGAGTCTTTGTTAGAGTTCTGGTTTACACATCACCCGGACTTTGAATTGGTTCTTTCTAATGTGCAGGTAAAAGATGCTCAACAAACCCTTGGAGAGATCGATTTTATTTTAAACGATACCTTTTCAGAAGAAACCTACCACCTCGAAGTAGCCTGCAAATATTACTACTCCAAGTTCAACCAGCCCGATTGGAACTCTTGGTGGGGACCCAATCACCAAGATAAACTGTCGCTCAAAATGGAGAAGTTTCGTCGTCAGACCTCATTAATCAAAAGTGCTCAGGGAAGGAAAATCCTAAATAGTTGCGGCATTCCATCCATACCTTCCGTGGTGTTACTGAAAGGCTATTTCTTCTATCCTTATAATTTATTAGAAAAAGCCCTGGCGCCGCGCTGGAGCAGCTCTCATCACTGTGCAGGATGGTGTCTGCCCTTAAATGATTTGCCTATATTAGCAGATACGGGAAGACAATGGTGCGTGCTTCCAAAGAAAAGTTGGCTTGCACCCTACTCTTCTCAAAACAATGAGCTACCAATATACTCAGGACGAGAAATGGTGGATTTACTCCATGCAGAAAAAGAATACGCCACGAAACTTGTCGCTCAAGTGGAGCAGAATGAACAGGGTTATTGGATAGAATCACACCGAGCATTGGTGGTTTAATTTAAAAACTGCGAATCATGAAAAAAAGAAAACTCATTATCGTATTCACCCTTCTCATTCTATTGAGCGGTTGTCATGTCGGAAGATTCTTCATTTATAATTTCGCCAATATTACCGATTATAAGAAATTTCCTGATAGGACACTCCTCGCTCCTGAAAAGCCTTTCAAGTTTATCCCGCCCGAGAGACAATTCGAGCTAAAAAGCTTCACCATTGATGGAAAAAATCTATCCTTTGAGAATTACCTAACGGATCAAAAAACGGTTGCCTTTTTAATCATTCGAAATGATACCATGCTCTTTGAGAAGTACTATAATGGTTACTCTCAAAATGACATTGTAGCATCTTTCTCTATGGCTAAGAGTATTACATCCATTCTAATAGGTTGTGCCATTGATGACGGTTTGATTCGCAGCGATGAAGATGCCATAACTGACTATGTGAAAGGTTTCAAAGACCCTAAAATGTCTGAGGTAAAAATTAAGCACCTTTTACAAATGACCAGTGGTATCGACTTCAATGAGAGTTATGTCAATCCGTTTGGTGAAGCTGCTTTATTCTACTACGGTCGTCACTTAGAAAAATACTGTTCAAGACTGAAGGTGAAAAACACGCCGGGGACACAATTCAATTACGTTTCTGGCGACACTCAGCTATTAGGACTCCTCCTTAAATCCGTATTAAAAGAAAGATCGATCACCTATTACTTACAAGAAAAGATATGGACGCCTTTGGGAATGGAGTCCGATGCAAGCTGGAGCTTGGATAAAAAAGACGGAGTAGAAAAAACTTTTTGTTGTGTAAATGCCATTGCGCGCGACTTTGCAAAGATTGGCCGATTGTATTTAAACGAAGGAAACTGGAATGGAAAACAAATAGTGAATAAAAACTGGGTAGCCAAATCTACTTCTCTCGACGAATCCGAAAATAGCCCATGGTACTACCAGTATCAATGGTGGATACCCAATGGTTGGGGGGCTTTCATGGCTGAAGGTATCCTTGGACAATTTGTTTACGTTTATCCTCCAAAAAATCTCATTATCGTTCGTCTTGGAAAGAAAGAGGGCTCTGCCGATTGGTGGGGAATTTTCAACGCGCTGGCTGCCGGAGCTTAACGCAGGATAATGGAACGGGAATGGGAACGGGAATGGCAGCGTGAACAAATTGTGAATAAAAACGAACGCCCAAAACACCGCCTCGTTTTATCGACATTCTCAACGTCTTAGCGCCAATTAGTCTCATACTATGGGTCGTCCGTTTGCGTCTCTTACCTCTTTTCATTTAGAATTTTGTCTATTTTCGCGGCGAAATTTTTCGGCTACATACTCTCTGCCGGATCTCGCCTAAAGGCTAGATTCCCGGCGGATAAAAAAAAAATGCCAAGAGACAAAAGCATTGGTTCTGTCCTTATCATCGGCTCCGGCCCCATCGTCATTGGTCAAGCTTGCGAATTTGACTATTCCGGTTCTCAAGCAGCACGCTCCCTCAGAGAAGAAGGTATCGAGGTAACACTCATCAATAGCAACCCTGCTACTATCATGACCGACAAGGTGGTTGCGGATAATGTTTATCTGTTACCGCTCGAGCCGGCTTCCATCGAAAAAATCCTCCAAAATCATAAGATTGACGCGGTTCTCCCTACCATGGGAGGACAAACAGCTCTCAACCTGGCCATTCAATGCCAAGAAATGGGTATGTGGGAAGAATATGGCGTGCGAATGGTGGGGGTAGATATTCACGCCATTGAAATCACTGAAAACAGAGAAGCTTTCAGAAAACTCATGGGTGAAATCGATATCCCGATGGCCCCGCAGCTCACCGCTAAGAGTTTTCTAGAAGGAAAAGAAATAGCCCAAGAATTTGGTTTCCCTCTTTGTATACGTCCTTCCTACACGCTTGGTGGAAGTGGCGCGGCGCTCGTATACAACCAACAAGACTTTGATCGCCTTCTCACTCGAGGTCTTCATCTTTCTCCCATTCATGAGGTGATGATTGACAAGGCGCTGATGGGTTGGAAAGAATTTGAGCTGGAATTACTTCGAGATAAAAATGACAACGTAACGATTATCTGTAGTATCGAGAATTTTGATCCCATCGGAATTCATACAGGTGACAGCATTACCGTTGCTCCTGCCATGACTTTGAGCGATACAACGTATCAAAAAATGAGAGACATGGCGATCAAAATGATGAGAGCCATCGGAAATTTCGCAGGAGGTTGCAACGTGCAATTCGCCGTTAGTCCTGACGACAAGGAAGACATTATTGCCATCGAAATCAACCCTCGCGTTTCTCGATCCTCTGCATTGGCATCAAAAGCAACAGGATATCCTATTGCTAAAATCGCTTCTAAATTGGCCATTGGATATCATTTGGATGAACTCCAAAATCAAATCACAAAATCTACTTCGGCCTTTTTCGAACCCACCTTGGACTATGTGATTGTGAAAATACCTCGCTGGAATTTTGATAAATTTCCAGGTAGCAATCGGGAGATTGGCCTGCAAATGAAAAGTGTGGGAGAGGTAATGGGGATAGGCAGAAGTTTCCAAGAAGCACTGCAAAAGGCTTGTCAGTCGCTCGAAATAAATCGCAATGGTTTAGGAGCGGATGGAAGAGAACTTCGCGATCAAGACCAAATACTAAAATCGCTCGAAAGACCGAGTTGGAACCGTTTGTTTCATATCTACGATGCTATAAAACTGGGAATTCCTTTCAAGACCATTCAAGAAAAAACACGCATCGATTTTTGGTTCTTAAAACAAATAGAGGAACTTCTTCTTCTTGAAAGAAAAATAGAAAAGTTTACTCTCGACACCATTCCAAAAGATCTTCTTTTTGAAGCAAAACAAAAAGGATATGCGGATAGACAAATCGCTCATTTGTTGCGCTGTCTCGAAAGTGAAGTACATAAAAAAAGAACAGAACTGGGTATCAACCGTGTCTATAAATTAGTAGATACCTGTGCTGCGGAGTTTGAAGCAAAAACACCATATTACTACAGCACTTTCGAGGACGAAAACGAAAGTGTCGTTTCTGAAAAAAAGAAAATTGTAGTACTCGGCAGCGGTCCCAACCGAATTGGTCAGGGCATAGAGTTCGACTACAGTTGCGTTCACGGTGTTTTGGCGGCAAAGGAATGCGGATATGAAACAATCATGATCAATTGCAATCCCGAAACCGTTTCTACAGACTTTGACACGGCAGATAAACTCTACTTCGAGCCCGTCTTTTGGGAACATATTTACGACATCATTCAGCACGAAAAACCAGAAGGGGTTATAGTGCAATTAGGCGGTCAAACTGCATTAAAACTCGCTGCGAAACTCCATAAGTTTGGAATCAAAATTATAGGCACAAGCTACGATAGTCTAGACCTCGCTGAAGATAGAGGCCGATTCTCTAACTTGTTGAAGGAAATGAATATTCCTTATCCAAAGTTTGGAGTCGTAGAAAGTGCCGAACAAGCCATAGAGTTATCACGCGATTTGGGTTTCCCACTTCTAGTTCGCCCCAGCTACGTCCTGGGCGGACAGAAGATGAAGATCGTAATCAATGAACATGAATTGGAGCAACACGTTGTAAACATTCTTCGTGATATGCCCGACAATCAGATCCTACTCGACCATTTTCTCGAAGGAGCAATAGAAGCAGAAGCGGATGCCATTTGCGACGGGAAGGATGTATACATCATTGGTGTAATGCAACACATCGAGCCAGCAGGTATTCATAGCGGAGATTCTTACGCGGTGCTTCCGCCTTACAATCTTGGTGATTTTATCATCACACAAATTGAGGAACACACGAAGGCCATCGCTGTTGCCTTAGGCACTGTTGGATTGATCAACATTCAATTCGCCATTAAAAACGATACCGTTTACATCATCGAAGCCAATCCTAGAGCAAGTCGTACGGTCCCATTTATTGCAAAAGCTTATGACGAGCCCTACGTGAACTTTGCTACTAAGGTGATGCTTGGAGAAAAGAAAGTAAAGGACTTCAATTTCTCACCTAAGCGCAACGGATATGCAATTAAAATTCCTGTATTCAGCTATGAAAAGTTCCCTGAAGTAAACAAGGAACTAGGACCCGAAATGAAGAGTACCGGTGAAGCGATCCGTTTCATCAAAGACTTACGTGATCCATTCTTCAGACAGATTTATAGCGAAAGGAACCTTTACTTGTCGAAATAGGGAACGGGAATGGGAACGGGAACGGGAACGAGGGAACGCTGTGTTCTTTGAGAAATTAGCGCTTTACTACCACTTTTAAATTGCTAGAGCCAATTTGTAAATGGTATATGCCAGCACTTAAAGAATCCACATAAATAAGCGTTCGCTCTCCCTGCGTTAATCCCCGCATCACCAACGATCCCTTCATATCATAAATCGCAAAAGGCTGAATACTGGCATCTGGTTGCATCAATTGAATCCATTCATTTGCGGGATTTGGATAAACGCTGAGTTTATTGTTTTTCTCAATATCCTCTAATCCCGTTATAGTAATGCTACCAGAAACACTGCACCCATTCGCGTCTATTACGTTCAAATAATACATTCCAACATTCGACGCGTCTATAAGTCCACCAAACTCGGCCTCTGTCGAAATGATGTTTCCATTGCTATTGGTCCACTCGAATGAATATGGCTCGGTACCCCCTGAAACTTGCACACTGCCTGAACCTCCTGGAGTTTCATCAATCATATCACCTACTAAACTCTGCAATACCAAAGGCGCATCTGGACCTTCTACTTCGAAGAAAGCCGTCAATACCGAACCACAAGCTGCGTTGTCGACAATGCTCAAATAGTATTCTCCAACCGTCAAATTCTCTTGGATTGTAGTTCCTTCTGTCAACCAACCCCATTCATAAGTTAAATCTCCCACTCCCACCGCCTCGATAGAAATGGATCCATCGGCGCCACCATAACACGACACGGGCTGAACTTCGGATGACACTATAGTTGGTGGAGCATGATGAATAACTGCAACGTCAATAGCGGCCTCGGCGCAAAGGGAAGGTGAACCATTGTCGCAAATTTGATAGGTGATGGTTGCTAAACCTTCAAAACCAATCGGCGGCGTGTATGTCAACATCTTATTGAAGTCGTCAACCACTACTAATCCCTGCGCGACTTCTACATTGAATAAAGAAAGACTCATAACGGACTCTTCTTCATCATCGATATAAGGAGTGATATCTATCTCCAATAAATCATTGGCACACATTTCCAAACTTCCATTCAACGCAATAGGTGGATGATTGGGTTCTGAAACAATAAAGGTTACACTTCCCATATCACAAGCGCCGCATGGATCACATGCGATGTACTCTATCGTCTCCGTACCAACCCATCCGTCGTTCGGTAAAAATGAAAACGTACCGTCATTAAACAGAGTAAAGCTTCCATTTTGTCCTGGGTTCTCGGTAGAGTATAGTAGAATTTCCAAATCAAGATCTACATCGTTGGTTGACAGATCACCAGTTATAAATTCATCTTGCAACGCAACAAATGTCTCTCCTGAAACTACTGGCCAATCATTTACAAATTGAACGTCAAATCGCGCGATACTGTTCGTGCAAAGCCCACACGGATCGCAAGCTCTGTAAACTATAGAATCCATTCCATAAAAATCTGGATCGGGCGTATAGACAAAATAGCCATCGTTGAACAATGTAATCTCACCGTGGAAAGGACCATCCCAAACACTGTATAAAAGCAAGTCTCCATCGGGACTCACATCGTTCTCCGCGACATTACCGGAGAAATTTTCATCTTCCAACAAATCGTAATCATCACTGAAAAGTCTAGGGTTGTCCTCTACATTTCCAATGGAAATGGTAACACTACCCTGATCACACAAACCAAAAGGATCACAAACTTGATATGTAAATGAATCAGAGCCGTAGTAATCGAAATCAGGATTGTATTGAATGGTTCCATCTGAGCTCATGACCAGCGTTCCGTGCTGGGGCATGGTGACGATAGAATATGAAAGCGGACCGCCATTTTCATCTTGATCGTTGAGTGCAACGGATGTTTGAAAACCGTTTTCTTCTAACGTTAAATACGAATCATCGAATGCCACAGGAGCAACATTGTTATTGATCACCGCAATATTAACTATTGCTTGATCACAAGCACCTGGACTATCACACGCTTGATAAGTAAATATATCCGAACCCGAAAAGAATTCGTTCGGCGTATAAACAAAACTTCCATCTGCATTAAATACTACGACGCCATTATTCGGCTCATTTACTAACGAATAGATAAGCTGAGCTAAGTCTACATCGCTATCATTGTTCACGACGCTAGCCTCGAGTGTTGTATTCACCAAGATACCGAAAGCATCATTGTTGGCTACAGGGGTATCATTAACGGATACAATGGTTAGAATTAACAACCCTGTATCACATGCTCCTGAACCATCGCACACTTGGTATTGAACCTGCTGACCTCCATGATAATTTGCAATTGGAACATATACAAATGCACCATTAGACTGCAACGTAAAGGTGCCACTAGTAGGTCCTGAAATCAGTGTAAAGGTGAGTTGATCGTTGTCCGCATCAGTGTCATTGATGGCCACATTTCCTCCAATAATTCCATCTTCTAATACCGTGAAAGAATCATTGGTAGCCACAGGTGAATCATTGACATTTGAAATAGCTACCGTCGTTATTGCATTGTCACACAATCCACCGGCATCGCATGCCTGATAGGTAAATGTTACACTACCAAAGAAGTTATTTGCGGGAGTATAAACAAATGTGCCATTGGAATTAAAGCTCAGATTTCCTGACGATGGTCCTTGAATCAATGAGTACACCAACACTCCTCCATCGATATCTACATCGTTGGTGCTGACGTTGCTGTTCAGCACAGTCTCTTCAGCGATGGAGATATTCTGATCATTGGCAACAGGTGCATCGTTTACTGCTTGCACTGTAATCGTTAAAGTTGCGCTGCTGCAGGCACCTTGCGCATCGCAAACTTGGTAAGTAGCATTGTAAACTCCAAAAGCATTTGCGGATGGGGTGTATACAAAACTTCCGCCCGTTTGCATGACCAATGAGCCTAAAGCGGGTGCATTCAATATTGTATAAGTAAGCGGACTACTATCAACATCAGAGTCATTGATACTCACGTTTCCAACTGCAGTTTGATCTTCATTAGATGCAACAACATCTGCTGTTGCTACTGGTGAATCATTGACCGCATTCACCTGAATGGTAAGTAAGGTCACCTCACAACTGCTGGGACTATCGCAAACTTGAATGCTCGCGGTAACAGTTCCAAAGAAATTAGAAGTCGGTGAGTAATTGAACACGCCATTCGATAACACGCTCAATACACCTGATGAAGGAGCAACTACCAACGTATAAGAAAGTGGATCGTTTTCTGGATCCGAATCATTCAGTGCTACGTTTCCTGAAAGCACTGCATCTTCGTTCATGCTGAAGGAGTCATCATTGGCATTTAAAGCGTCATTTACTCCGTTCACAATAAAGGTAACCGTACCGAATGCCACTCCTCCATTTCCATCAGAAGCCATGTACTGAGCTGTATAAACTCCATTATCATTGGGAGCTGGAGTATAAAGAAATGTCCCATTGGCATTGAGACTCCATGTTCCCATGGCAGGTGCTTGAGAAACGGAATAGGTTATTACATCTCCATCTGCATCAGAATTATTGGTAGATACATTTCCGCTTACTGCAACATCCTCTTGAGTAGTAAAATTATCACCGCTCACCACTGGAGCATCGTTCACTCCGTTCACCGTGATGGTGATCGTGGCCATTCCGCACAACCCACCGGCATCACATCCCACATAATCGATATAAATCGTTCCGAAATAATTGGCTGCGGGCACATAAGTAAAAGTGCCATTGCTATTCATGGAAAACACCCCCGATTCTGGATCGCTAATAGCTTCAAATGTCAATGTTCCTGGTTCAATATCGAAGTCATTCAAAGATACATTGCCAGCAAGACTTCCATCTTCTTGCATAGTAAATGTATCGTTATCACAAAATGGTTCGTCATTTACCGGATTGATAACAATGGTCAAAACAGCAGTACTTCCCTCTCCACAAGGATCAAAAGCGAAGTAGGTTACTGTAAATGTGCCTGAAACGTTTGCTGGTGGAGTATAGCTAAAGAAACCATCGTTAAACATGCTTATAGTACCCGCACTTGGGCCTTGAAACACTTGATAAAAAATAAGCTCGCCATCCGGTTCTATATCGTTGGCAAAAACATTTCCGAAAATAATTTGATCCTCATTGCCAATAACGGTTTCCCCATTGATAATTGGAGGATCATTGATCTCTGATACTGTGATTACCAAAGTGGCAAGATCACATGCATTGTATGGATCGCATGCCCGGTAAGTAATAGAAACAGTACCTGAAAAGTTTTGAGCAGGAGTATAACTAAACGAACCGTTCGGATTTAAAATGAAGTTACCGTTGGACGGACCACTGACGACCGAAAATGTAAGGGTCATGTTTTCTGGGTCACTATCATTAGTAGCCACAGAGCCCGAGAGGGTTTGATCTTCGCCCATGAAACGGCTATCATTGACCGCATCCGGTGGTACGTTGGGCTGCGTGACAAAAATTGTTACCAATCCTTGGTCACACACTTCGCACGGGTCGCATCCGCGATAAGTGAACGTGACAGTTCCAGTCCAACCTACAGGTGGTGTATAGGTAAAAACTCCGAAGTTATTCAATGCTAACGTTCCAACTGCTGGAGGAATAAGGACATTGGTGAATATCGGCTCGATATCAATGTCTGTATCGTTATTGGTAAGATTGCCTGTCAACGTGGTATTCAAGCTCATGTAATAAACATCATCGTTCACCACGGGTAAGTCGTTGACAAACGTCATTGCAATCTCAAGGGTCGCCTGATCACAAAGTCCACCAGGATCGCAAGCTTGGTAGGTAATGAATATAAAACCATTGAACTCAGGAAGCGGCGCGTAGGAGTACTGACCATTGGGTTGCAAAGTAAATGTGCCACTGGAAGGTCCGCTAACAACGGAATATGTTAGTACATCGTTGTTGGGGTCAGAATCGTTGAGTGCAAGGTTACCTGTAAGAACGGTGCCTTCTGGACCAAAGTTCTCATCACCATTCGCTACTGGAGGTAAATTGTTTGCTAATGCAACTGACGAAGAAAGCAGCAGCGTCAAACAAAGCAAAACTATATTTCCAAATAACCGCGTTAGTTTCATTATCTATTGGTGTTGGTAACTCCAACAAGGAGGCGCTTACGAATAAGTCACGCGTAAGTTGTACAAAAATAATAATCAAATACCTTTACATCCGCAAGGAATGTTAAATAATTACGTCAAAACGTGGTTTTTTAACAACTAATCCTTCTATTTATTCGACGAATATCTCGTTGATGACCTTAATTATTTGAAAATCATGACAATAAAGCAAGCTCAACAAGAAGTAGATCAATGGATTCAAAAATATGGGGTGAGGTATTTTTCAGAACTCACCAATATGGCCATGCTTACGGAGGAAGTTGGAGAAATGGCAAGAATCATCGCCCGCCGATATGGTGAACAAAGTGAAAAAGAAAGTGATAAAAATAAAGACCTAGGCGATGAAATGGCTGATGTGCTTTGGGTATTGATATGTCTCGCCAATCAAACAGGAGTTGATTTGACCACAGCTTTCGAAAAAAATATCGAGAAGAAAACATCTCGAGACAGCACCCGCCATCTCGAGAATCCCAAATTGTGAAAATTGAAGGCAACTCTCCTACCAATACGAATTACCTGACTACTTCTCCCCAAATAGTTTTTGTAACGGTATAGCAAAGTAGTCACTTTCACCTCGAATCTGTACAACGTATGAACCAGCAGATAACTCGGAAAGATCTAACATTGAATTTCCTTGCATCTTTCTGCTCGCAGTAACCCTCTTTCCTGATATATCCACTACAACCACTTCCCAAACTCCTTCAGGCAACTCAACGCGCGCGAACTCATTGGCAGGATTAGGATACAACCTTAACTTGTCGCCTATTGCAGCTGTGGAACTAGTAATAACAAAAGGCTCCGATTCTTGCGTGCAACCCCATTCATTGGTAACAACGACAGTATAGCTGCCTTTCATTACATCAGAAAAGAATTGATCATTGGCTCCTTCTATTAAGAATCCTTCATAATACCACACCCAAGCATTACCGTCTGGTGCTTGAAGTGCCTCAGTCCCTTCATCCCATACAATCTGATCTCCAGGTTGGGGATTCACATTCACAGTATGATACAACGTTTTAGAGCACAATGGATTCTCCACGGTGACCGAAATGGTATTTTCTCCTAAAACAAACTCATCAAAAAGCAACTCCGATGAATTAGATACAAGTACCTCATCAATATACCAAGCATAGGATTCTACATAGGGTTGAATCATAGATATACTAATAGCATCTCCCAAACACAACTCTTCTTGCGCCACTATATCTAAAAACACATCACAATCAAAAATGGTGTTAAAAACACTATTCGTAGCAGTGGTTTGTGCCTCATCGAAAACAACAGTAGCATCATTCAGTACCAAAGTGCCAAGAGTTAAATCTTCTCTCACGTTCACTGCATATATCGCATATCCGGTAGCACCAGGTGCTAAATTGATATCGTTGAAAAATAAATCGATCATTCCATCATCGTGTAAACAGAACAAGGATAAATCGCTTGCTACAACTGGCTGTAGCGTTGAAAGGTCATAGATTTCTTCTTCAAGAAAATCCTCCACCTTCACATTCTGAATCACATTATTTCCTTGGTTAAAAAATGTCACCTTATAATGCAATTGGTCGCCAGCCAATATAAAATGCTCGGTGCTATAACCTATTGGTTCCACCTGCATTGTTACAGCATTTTCTTCGCAAAAAACGGTGAATACTTCGCTCGCATTTAACTCTTCTAAGAGTGAATTCGCCTCGTCCATCACCTGTATGGAAATTTCACCCTGGGCCGTAACACCTGCAGAAGCAATCCCTTGCTCAGGAATCAATGCATATAAATTAATCCAATCACCGGGCACTACTTCTACTGAATTCCAAGAAATACTATTGTCGGTTTGCATGCCAGGAAACTCGGCTTGTACATCAGTACTAATTTGAATTTCTGAAGACATTGTCACGTTGGCCTGAATGAAAATCGACTCTGTACCTGAATTGTGAATTACTGCGCCTGCTATAGTTGAATGCTCACAGAATGCAACTCCCGATAAATCAAAAAACACTTCATAACTTGTATTCTCTGCTAAGTCAGATAACCTCAAACCGAACATCACCTGAACAGGTTCCGCACTAGTGTAGCTCACCAACAATGGAGTTGTGTTGGTCCAAGTCATATCGTTGAGTACCAAGAAAAACTCATGTTCTCCCTCGGCAAATTCTGTCTCTACATTCCCGTTCTCATTGGTATAGAAGTAAACGGCTCCGTTGTTCCATTGAACGGCGAACCCTTCCAGTCCTGGTTCTCCTTCCTGATATACTCCATCCATATTCAAGTCATGGAAAACGAATATTCCAGGATTGTAAAAACAAGGCGCACTTATACTAGCGTTCTCGTCGTAGTTCGTCGCATTGGGATCAAGGCATCCTTCAAACAGACAACTTCCATCATCGATAATTGCCGCTGGATCAAAGTTTATTGCTGTTTCCTGAGTGCAACCAAGCGATTCGCATGCCTCATCAAATACCTCTTGTACAAATTCATAATTACTTGAATTTCCGCAAGCGTCTGTGGCAGTGATGAATGCAGTGTAAACATCATTTCCGTCCTCCACGCTTAAATAATTCGGGATAACATTTATGGATACTTCACTGCATGCATCTTGCCATGTTCCCGTCCAATCTAGAGTCTCACAACTCAGTATTGTCGGAGGAGTATCTGTGAGTACAGGAGTAGTGGCATCGTTTACTTCGAATTGGTCGTGCCAAGTTCCAATATTCCCACACTCATCCGTTACATTGTAATTCACATCATACGATTGTCCGCTGCAACAATTCATTTCTACTGCAAAATCACCAGCCCCACTAACACTCTGATTGACGTTTAATGGAATATCGACTAGCTGTCCCGTCACATTGAACCAGCCTCCAAATCCATAGCCCGAGGAAACATTGTTCGCTCCTTCTCCCATCTGAAAGCCAAAAAAGAAATTCGATGGTGCATGTACCAAATTCAACACTGTTCCTTCGAGTTCTCCACGGCCTATTAGTTTTCCGTAGGCCATCATATAATACATCCAATCGGGATGATTGCCTGCTATTCCGCTACAATCCGCCTTAAATGAAGAGAGGGACCACTGATTCGACCATTCGGTCCAAGTTTTAGCATTGTAAAACCAAGCGTCCACCTCGAAAATCGCCTGAGGACGATTCCATAGATGAACAGTTCCCTTCAATTGAATATCTCCTCCAGGATGCTGAAGCAATCTCAAATCTATCTTTTGAGAATATCTATAAGTGCTATTAAATCCCGCAAAGAATGCCATCGACCACGGAGAACTGTATAAACACGACCCTTGATCTGACGCGTCTTCTACTTCGCAATATTGAATAGGACTTGATGTGACGGTGGTTTCTACATTTACTGGACAAGAAGAACTAAAGCTCGAGATCGGCAAATCGTCCTCATCGGAACAATTATCCAGCACTTCATTGAATTGCGTTACAGTAATTGACGCTGGAAGATTCGGCTCTATGTGATCATGCACAAAAATCATGAATCGATCACGTATGGTTTGACAAGGCAACACTTGCGTCCACACAAAATAATTCCCCCCGGGTTGCAAGTTTGAGAAAGTAGTATTTGCAGAATTTACATCCGACAAAATCACTCCATCTTGGATTTCTGTCCATGAGCCATTGACTTGAGGATTCACTACCGCCGAAGTAATGGTGTATTCGTACTCATTGTATAAAAAAACATTTGCTCCAACGTTCACGGGTAGAAACTGATTGACTACTTCAATACTGACCGTGAGATTCGCTGTTTCTCCCAAATTATTTTGAAGCGTAAAGAACAGAGAAGCAACTCCAGAGAATCCAGGTGCCGCTGTATAATTAAAACAAGTTCCAGCAACGGGAAGAATTGTTCCTGAGGAAGCGTTAAAGGAGGCTATAGAATAGTTACTTCCCGTTCCACTAACTTGTATACAGTGGTTCAGCGATCCTTCCTGGCAAATTTTGGTGTTGAGAATATAAGAACTCACACCAGACACACCAGAGGGATTGGCATCCACCGGTGCGGTGATGATCAATTGTCCGAAAGCGGATGCGGTGAGGAGGACTGAAATGGTCGCTATCAATATTGATTTCATATTGCTTCTTTTTGGATAGCCAAATATCTTTAGACTTTTCAAGTATTCATGCGGTGAATTAGAAAATGATAGATTTCTTTGAGAATTTGTCAAATAGGAAGCGTAATAATCACTTCCGTTCCCTTTTCTCCTTTCACAGACAAGTCTGAAATCACCACCCCAAAATCGGCGCCTTCGGCAGATCGAATTAGACTCATCCGCTCTTCATTCATCTTCAGGGCCATGCTTTCATGGTCGCTTCGCTTGTTCAATCGAGAATGCTCTATTCCTACTCCATCATCCTTAATAGAAATAATATATTTCGTAGTGAAAATGCGGATGGAAAGCAATATTGTTCCTTGCCTCTCTTCTGGGAGAATTCCATGAAGCAATGCATTTTCCACGTACGGTTGAAGCAGCATGGGCGGAATCTCTAAATCGTAAGGGTGTACTTTCTCATCAATATCTACCACGTAGCGTACTCTATCCCCAAAACGCAACTGCTCCAATTTGATATATAAATCCAACCGTTCGAGCTCATCCTCCAGCGATACCATAGCATATCGTATCGACTCCAAATTCTTTCTCACCAAAGCGCTGAAAGAAGAAAGATACTCATTGGCCTCCACAGACTTCCCCGAATTGATCAGATGTTGAATGCTATTGAGTGCATTGAATATAAAATGAGGATTCATATTCGCGTTCAAAGCTTGTTGCTTCAATTCCGTCATTTTGGTGCGTACATTCAACTCTTCCCTCTTCCTCCTATGGTATAAAAAACTGAAAAAAAGTACCAAAGCAATAATGCTTATAGCAGATAGTACCTTAAACCAAATGGTTTGAGAAAAATGCGGAAGTACCTTGAATGATAAGATGCTCGATTCGCTCCATATACCATCTTCATTCATCGCTTGCACCTCGAAGGTATAACTAGAAGGAGGTAACTGCCAATAAAATATGGTTCTTGCATCAGTAACTACCCACTCCGTATTGTAGCCATTCAAGCGATATCTATATTGGGTATTTACTCCAGTTCGAAAATTCAAGGCGGTAAACGATATGGAAATGTTGTTTCTATCGTAGGTTAACTCGGGGTTATCCACTAATGCCAGTTCTTCTTCCCCAGTTCGAAACGTATGAATCAAGACATTGCTTTCGGGTGCAGCATTGATAAGACGTGCTGGCCAAATGGAAATTCCATCATTCGTTGCAGCATACACCGTATCATTTAATACTAACAAATCGTTGATCTCATTAGAAGATAGTCCTTTACTGACGTTCAACGTATGAAAATGGAATTTCATCAACATAGAATCATAAGTGACGCGTTGAACACCTCCTTGTTGGCCCAACCAGATTCTATCCTCAGCATCCACACATACAGCATCCGTTATTGAAGAAAGTAATCCATTGGCATGATTCAATACAAAATAACTTCCGCTTTCTTTATGAAACACTATAAGTCCGAGATTACGTGTAGCTAAAAGCAAATAATCCTTCCACTCACATATATCAAATACCCGAGGCTTTAGTTCATTCAAAATTGCAACTGAATAGATTGAATCGTTGTACCACTGAAATAGTCCTGAATTGGTACCTACCCATCTATCCGAGTCACCACCCTCGTAAATCTTATTCGTCCGCTCCTTGAATCGACCTTCACTGACACTAATTACATCGCCCTCTGGAGATCGCATCAATATTCCTGTTGGCGTCGCGATTGCTACCGTATTATCTTTAAGTAAGGTTGCACCCCGCATAACTTTATCGGTTATCGGTTGAGAAAAACGTTTTGATTGAACCGAATAAATGCTCGGCTTACTTCCAGTGAGCAGATCTCCATTTGGCAGCACACAAAAGTCCACCGACACCTCACTTTCTAATTCACTTACCATCATTGGAATCAAGTCTTTTCCTTTCAAAACATGCACTTGACCTGATGCATCCCCCGCGTAAATCTGTCCATTCCACTCTTTCAGTGAAGTAATTTTTTGCTTCTTGCTAGCATTTTCTCTACTTCTAATCACTGAAATATTCAGACTAGGAACTAAGTAAACCCCATTATCCCGATCTCCTAACCAATAGTTACCTTGCTGATCTTGTATCACCGTGGTAATAAATCGACCTTCAAAATAAGTGGTTCTATTTCGTGGATTAGAATAATCATGAATTAGATGAGCCCCATGGCTGTCTGTTGTCCAAAGATTTCCTGAGCGATCGCGATCCATACTTCCAAACACATACGGAGATGGTTCGAACAATGCAACGATTTCACCTTTATCGCTAAAAACAACATATCCACCGGGACCGCTAACCACCCACTTATTGCTTTCTACCTGCACTGAACAAGCCAACTTACACTCACCTGCAACATTCAACAGATAGGTAAGATCAGGAGCCGTTTGAATCTCATTTACTTCCTTGACCTCGCCAACACGAAGGTTAAGCAAGCGATCATTCACTTGTTTCAAAAAATAAGTAGGTTTGGCTTGATTATTCGGCCATTCTGGTTGATACTCTTCTACACTGTCTTCAACGCATTTGAAAAGCTGCGTACCCGAAAAAGTCGTCGCCCACATAACGTTATCATCATCGAAAAAAAATGGTCCTGGAAGTTTGTCCTTCAACAACGCTGCGATACGCTTATTTCCCTTATACTCTTTAAAAAAATCATGATCCAAATGGTAATACTTCCCCTCATTGGTCATTACCCAAATATTCCCATGCGCGTCTTCATTTATCAAGAGTATACTTGGAGAATGTAATCCATTCTCGCTAGAATAAATCTTAAACTCATAACCGTCATAACGTGCAACACCTCTATCAGTGAGCACCCAGATATAACCATGACTGTCTTGAAACAAGCCCTGAACTTGGGAACTCGGCAATCCGTTCGATGCATTAAAATTGGTATATGAAAATCCAATCGTATTCTGCGTTGAGGCGCTACAATACGCAAACACAAATAGACAAATAAAAATAAAGCGCATTTTTTGCATCAAGGTTTGTAAAAGGTTTTCTTCATCGCTTCCATAAAAACGGCTAATCTTCTTTTGGAAATAGGAATTTCCTTCTGTCCCTCTAATTCAGCTACTCCTTTGTCTCTGTTATAGCTTTTTAAAAACTTCATATTAATGATGTGCGAGTTGTGTATGCGAATAAACATCGATTCATCTAGAAAATCCTCAAAATGCTTCATCGGCTTGCTCACCATTACTTTCTCTCCTGATTCTAAAAACACGGTGGTATAATTGCTGTCACTCTCCAGCCGAACGATTTGATTCATGCGTTCAAATCGATATCCATTATGATGAGGCAATGCAATGCGCAATGGCTGGGATTCACTGGCACTTTGCATCACCAATTTCAGTGCGTCATTGTATTCATTTCTAAAATGAGGATTGGAAAACCGGAGTTCATGCAATTGCTTCAATTTTCTTGAAGTATCTTGTAATTCACCAATATTTACTGGCTTGAGCAGATAATCAATTGCGCTGGCCTTGATGGCTCGAAGGGCATATTTTTGATACGCAGTGACGAAAATGACCATGGGCCGCGGCTCGGGCAATCGTTGCATTACAGTAAACCCATCCATATCGCTCATGCGAATGTCCAAGAATACCGCATCCGGTTTCAGCTCCGCCACCGTTTGAAGTCCCTCAACCCCACCACTAGCAGTGCCAATCACCGAAATATCTGGACAATACTGACCAATCAGATTTACCAAAAAGTCTCTAGAATTTTTCTCATCATCAATAACCACACATTTCACCATACGAACTAATGTAAAAGTCGAACCTCCAAGGTGCACTCTTTTTTTGAGAAATCGATATACTTTTTTGAGAATTTGATACCTTACCTTCGCAAACGTAGTCAATTTCGAGTGACTAGTGCATCCATAAAGCCGAATAGAAAACAAAGGATTCTCATAACGGAATCTTTTTAAACTAGGAAAGCAAATTGACGCCACTACCGCCAAGCAATGCTATTTTATTTTTATATAAAGAAAAATGACAAAGTCTTTTAAACTCGCCGTCTTCCTTTTCATTTTAACGCTATCCGCCTTTTCTCAAAAAGAAAGAAAAACGAATAACTTGCAAAGTTCTTCTACGTCGGGTATTGAACGTATTCAGTCTTTTGAAAAGCGATCAGAAATGAATGCGCTCTTTTCGAAAATCCCTGCGATTAGCATTGGTCCCACTGTAATGAGCGGCCGAGTAACAGATCTAGCGTGGGATCCCAAGGATCCATCTCACTGGTATGTCGCTTATGCTTCTGGAGGATTGTGGGAAACAAAAAATCATGGCGTCACCTTCGAACCTTTAATGGACCATCTCGCGGCCATGACGATTGGGGCTATTGCTGTCGATTGGAACACCAACACCATTTGGGTAGGAACTGGAGAAAACAATAGCAGTCGCTCTAGCTACAGCGGGGTCGGTTTGTACTCTTCTAAAGACAATGGAAAAACGTGGATTTACAAAGGACTTCCTGAGTCACATCACATAGGAAAAATTGTACTTCACCCCACAGATCCAAATAAAATATGGGTAGCAGTACTTGGTCATCTATATACACCCAATAAAGAGAGAGGTATTTACTTTTCTTCCGATGAAGGAAGTAATTGGACACATCAACTATTTGTAGATGAAAACGCTGGTGCGATTGACCTGGAATTGAATTCTGATAACCCTGATGAACTTTATGCAGCTATTTGGCATCGTTCTCGCCGTGCTTGGAACTTTCAAGAAGCAGGAGAAAAAAGTGGAATCTATAAATCAATGGACGGAGGAAAAACCTGGCAGGTTTTCATGAATGGATTTCCTAAAGGAATTGGAACAGGACGCATCGGCCTCGCTCTTGCCATGATGAACAACAAAAAATACTTGTACGCCTCATTAGATAATCAAAATCCTCGTCCCAACGATGCAAAGCCTGATTCGACAAAGTCCAATTTAAAAAAAATCGACTTTCTCAATATGACCAAAGAAGAGTTTCTTGCCTTGGATACTGCTCGATTTTCATTGTTTCTGAAAGAAAATGCCTTTCCAAGAACCCTTTCCAAAGATAGTATCCGTAGCTTGATATCTTCAGACAGATACCGCCCGAGCGCCATTTACGACTACCTCTTTGATGCGAATGAAGATCTTTTCAATACACCAGTAATCGGCCTTGAAGTATATGTGTATTCATTCGATGAAGGAACTTGGAAAAAAACGCACGATGGATATTCAGACAACGTGGTATATTCCTACGGCTATTATTTTGGAATGATGGAAGTACATCCTTCCAGACCGGATGAACTATACACCTGCGGAGTACCACTCATTAAAAGTACAGATGGCGGCAAAACATGGAAAGGAATCAATCCGGGGAATGTCCATGTAGATCACCACGTGCTTAAAGTGCATCCCCAGCATCCCGACTGGCTATTGAATGGAAGCGACGGTGGAGTGCAATACAGCGAAGACGGCGGAAAGAACTTCGTCAACTGCAATACTGTTTCTGTAGGACAATTTTATACCGTTCAAGTAGACAATGAAGAACCGTATAACGTATATGGAGGATTGCAAGACAACGGTGTTTGGAAAGGGCCTTCCAACAACGAACCCAACCGAAATTGGACTTACGAAGGACGTTATCCTTATCAGTTCATCATGGGAGGTGATGGCATGCAAGTACAAGTGGACCCGCGAGACGCCAACAGAGTATATACTGGATATCAATTTGGCAATTACGCGCGATTGGAACTTAACACCAAAGACTATTTAGAAATTCATCCCGAACATTCATTCGGTGAAAAACCCCTTCGATACAATTGGCAAACTCCAATTTTGATATCTCCCCATCAACCCGATATCTTTTATATATGCAGCAATCGTGTTCATCGTAGTTTAGATGCTGGGAAGAACTTTAGTACCATCAGCCCAGATTTAACTAAAGGAAGTATTCCAGGCGATGTACCCTTTGGAACCATCACTGCGATTTCAGAATCTCCCCTTCGTTTTGGAATGCTTGTCACAGGCGCCGATGATGGAAGTGTTCACATAACGCAAGATGCTGGAGCCACTTGGACTTCCATCGCAAGTGGACTTCCAACACAATACGTAAGTCGAATAGTGCTATCGGCTCATCAAGAAAAAAGAATTTATGTTTCTTTAAACGGGTACCGCAACGACGATATGAAGCCTTATTTATTCGTGAGTGATGATCTCGGTAAAACTTGGAGAAACATAGCTTCCAGCCTACCACTTGAACCGATCAACGTTGTTCGCGAAGATGACACCAATGAAAATATGCTGTATGTTGGTACTGACAACGGACTTTATATAAGTATAGACAGAGGTTTAAGTTTTATGGAACTGGGAAATCTTCCCAACGTAGCCATTCATGACTTAGTAATTCAAAAAAGAGAACAAGAGCTCGTAGTTGCTACTCATGGAAGGTCTTTGTGGAAAATAGATCTTCGCGCTGTTCGTCATTCTCAAAAAGAAAATTTATCGTTAGTATTCGAGCCTACTTATCGATACAAAGATTTAGAAGATACTTCTCCAAATTGGTTTGATGCACCCGAAAACACCATTGACTTCTTGTACAAATCACAAAAAGTAGAAACCCTAGAATTTAAAACAGAAGACGGAAAAACAGTCGCCAAGATAGAGCTTCCCAATACCAACAATACATGGGAAAAATTCCAAATCAAACAAGATTCAAACTTTCATTTACCTAAAGGAAATCTAAGTGTCATGTCCTGTTCGTTTGAAATTAAATAAGGCAGAACGCTCTAATACACCGCAATGTGAATCACCTGATTGCCTCTGCGAAATGCCTGACCTCTTTCTTGAACAAATCGTTGCTGTAATTCCGGCGTAAACAATTGATTCAGGTAGTTATCTATTGTGTTTTTTTCAATATTCACAGGTGCTCCGTAAGTAATGGCATCGTCGATGTAAGAATACATTAACTTGCGATACTCTTGGGTAAATAGGATATTGGAAACAAATAGATCCGCTCCTTCAATAACGTTTCCTGTTATGGCGAGCACACCGATTACATCGTTTTGATCATTGAATACATTCTCGAAAAAGTCGACATACTCTTGCTCAATTTTTCTGTACTCTATCTTACTGGCATGCGCGGTATACGCATCTGTAGCGCTATACACTCCGTCCTTTTGATTGGTTTTCGAAACTTCATTCCATACTGCTTGTTGTCCTCCATTATGATCAATTAAATCCCGAAGATGCTCATTGGCCATACCATAATACTCGGTGAATTTTGTACCGTCACTTTTATACTGCCAACGTCCTTGCTCCACACAAAACACTGGCAACTTCATTTGTCCACTATTAGGCGGTATCAACATATCTCTTGCTACCACGCGATCCTGCTTTCCTCCAATCAATATTTCACCCGACATTACAAAAAGGGTATCGGTCGATAGATTTCTTACCAAAAGTGTATTCACCGTTCCGCTATTGCTAACTTCATTAATAACCACTTTATCAGCATCTATTGCTTGTTGTAAAGTAATATAATACCCCATATCGCCTATAACACGCCTAAAGTTCTCTTTGGAGCGTATAGGAATGAGCTTGAGATTCCGAAATGTATACTTCTCAGCATTGCTGAAATCTACATTAACATAATCAAAATGAAATGGAAACAAATCGCCGTCTACACGATTTATATCCAATGCTAATTGATCAGGAACAATCACATCAATTTTTTGCGCTGGACATCGCAAACTCTGCATTAAGTATTGATAAAACCGATCGTCTGAACTTCCTTTCGAGAAATTCTTAAGGTTCAAAACCACTTCCACTTGATCAATAGTAACACTGTTCGCCAGTGTTAAAACAATGCTCGCCTGACCGTTCTCATTAGTGAAATAGTTCTTGGCATTTGCTCTTTCTGGCAAGCTGGTTACCAATAAAGGAACCTTAGGAATTGCAATGTTCTCCGTTCCTTTCGCCTGAATCAATACTTGCTTATTCTCTACCCTGGATGAAAATTGTATCGTTTGCACATCTGACACAAGATGAATACTGTCCAGGAGTCGTTGCAGCTGCGTATATGCCTCAGTGGCCAAAAACATTGGCTTTCCTTGATAATTCACTTCGATATTTTCACCCCAGTAACTCTTGATAGAAAGAAGAGATTGCAAATAAAAATCAATGGCAGTGACATAATCTTTGGTCAGGGAAACTTCTTTCGCCTTTTCAAAAAATTGAAGTGCCATTTTCTGTGCTTGTTCACGATTGCGTTGTTTCTGATTTTCATATTCCACCTTCTGAATCCGATAGAAAACCCAGTAGTCCTTTTCATCTTCATACGTCCCGACCAATTCGAGATTCTCAATTTCATCAGCAACTGTTGACTTAATAATGGACTGATACTCTTCTGTGAAAACTTTATTGTTGTCCATTTGACTTAAAATCGAAACACTTTGAACCGTCACTCGAATCTCACTGAGCAAATCATCTAAAGCGTTTTTCTTCGCCGCCTTTTGATAGTTCGAGTTGTTCTTACTGGCTGAAGCAATACCAATAAAATGTTCAGAACTATTGGGCCTGGTCGTCACCCAACTGGGTTCTTGTCCGAGCACTGCTTGGGATGTTAATAGAAAAAACACAACGTGGAGAAGATTCTTCATAAGTCTATAGAATACAGATTCAAACAATAACACAGACATAAAGATGCGTATGTTCCTTCAGACTCATGTGAGAAAAAAAGCTAAAAAGCTGTTAACTCCCTTTAGAAGTTGCAGCTAGCAATGAGTTCTTTCTCCTCATTTAAGTAATATTTCCGCTAAGATCGGGGGTCATTAACACACCAACACCGATCACTAAAGCGAGCAATAAGCTCAAAACCGCAAAAGTTATGGATAGATAGGAAACCCATTTTTGGCGATGAAGTTTTAACGCCAACTCATGTTGATTCGTTCTATATGCTGCAAAGAATAAAATGGGTAAAACTATAATTGTACCTACAAATATTCCGATACTCAAATCCATTATTGCACTTCTCCCTCCGTAATACTTGTCGCTAAAGACGTCTATTACCCATTCGACCGACACCATACAACATGTGATAATCCATAAAAAAAGACCATCGAATTTCTTTACCATGGATCCCCTTTTTAGAAGGATAGCAAAAATGAATACAACTCCGATGAAAAAAGAGGCCGTGAATATCCATTGAAGTCTTTCCAACTCTATCAGTTCCCGATTCCACAGCAATAGTAGTTCATCCACTTCTCTTTTGGAAAGTCGCACAGGTCCCATTCTTTCGCTCTTCAAAAGCTCCTCTTCCGTTGATGGAGCGTATCTCGCCAACGAATGACGATGTTCTTCAACTAAGGAATATATCGCACCCGTAAAAAGGCCGGAAACCAGGGTTAAGAAAATACCCACCACCAAGATCTTTCTCATTGAGTCTCGAAAAAATGAATCGAAGTGTGAAGTTAAAGATTAAATTTTAAAATCGTACTGCCAGTGTCAAGCCAAGTGTTTGCTTCTGCGTTAGAATTACACTAGGACTCAATGAAATTGACATTCCTACACCATTATTACTTCGAAGTGCCATGTTCTTTACCTTGGCTACTCTCACCGCGTCCACTGTCGACCATATTTGAACTCCACTTGTCAGCATGAAGCCTCCGACAATCAATCCCGTCCCTAATGCAGATGGATTGCCATCATCCAATTCACTAGAAGTGGAAATTATGGCACCTGACATCATTATTAAAATTCCGCCACCATACCCCAATAAAAAACGTAATCCCCTATTGTTCTCATTGCAATAAATTTGACCCAATCCGGGAATAAAACAGGACGCAACTCCAGCAATGGCTGGATGATATCTATCATTTACGTTATAGATATAATCCCGATGATTGTATATTTCTTTCTCCACAGTATATTGGGCATGGCCATTCAGCGAAAAGAGTATCAAGAAAACAAATGGCACCGCATTCTTAAAACAGCTGATCCTATTTTTCATGTTCTTTTTTAAGTTAAAAACAAATTAGAGGACTGCGAGATTCCGTTCCCAATTTCGTTTTAATCTTAAAGATAGAACAAAGTCGCCAATACGTTTTTTTATTCTTTATTCGATTCAAAATTTCATAACATCTACACCAATGGCATAGCCATAAGTATTGCCTTTCTCATCCTTATAAATTCTGATTTTATTGCAAGCCATACCTAATTGGATGGGCTTCCAGGTGAGACCACCGTCTTTGGTTTCATAGCCTGAATTCATAGTACCAACAAATCCGTGATTTTCATCTATGAATCCAATCCCAAACTGCCTTGCACCCGCATCTTCCACCAAGTTTATCTCTTTCCATGTATCCCCTCCATCTGTAGTTTTGGCGACGCGCTGTTGTTTTGCACTTGGGTCTGGATTGTAGGATTGAATAGTTACATACCCTACTTTTTCGCTGGGGAAAGAAACTTTCCAAGTGGTTTCAAACGGACGATTGGATTGATATACTTTTTTCCATGTTTTGCCTCCATCAGTTGTTTTTAAGATTAACGCATTGGATTGAGAAATATCTTCACTTGTAGCAGCGCAGGCAAAACCAGTATTCTTATCAAACATTTTAATGTCAAATAGCATTTTGCAATCCTGATCCATGCTATTGGATGACCAAGTCAAACCTCCATCGTGAGAGACCATCATGTTAGCAGGCGAACCCACCCGACCAACTGCGTAAATATGCACTTTGTAATCCGTTTTTCCGTGATTGATGAACGGTTCTTTCACAATATCTATCGCACAAAGACCTTTTACGTAGGGCCCTTTATACGAAACTGGACTCCACGTTTTTCCACCGTCTATAGTTCCATACAGCGGTATGGTGTCACTTACGTTTGGGAAATAATCCGTTCCTACAGTTCCTGCAAACCCCCGCAGACTGTCCACGAATGCAATGCATCTAAAAAATGTTCCTTTCTGTTCTAACTGTTTTTCCCAGTTCTCACCACCGTCCCTCGTGTGATAAATCGTTCCATAACCATTGACATACCAGCCTTCGTTTTCATTTATAAATGAGATGTCGTCTTGCTTACCTGGATAGCGTTCCGTGTTTAATTTCCGCCACCCTTGTTCATTGGGCTTGCTATCGATTTCTTTTTTTAAGACATCATTACTCCATTGCACAGCAGAAAGACCAACTTCTTGGTTGTATTCATTAAAGATTTCTTGAATTTGACCATTAGCAAATTTGTTATAGGCCTCTTGCATTGTTCCTGACTTTGCAAAATAATGATCCGTCGAAGCATAGGTTTTCAAGATGGCATTTCCGGGATGAAAAAAGTTGACGGTATTGACTATTTGTTGATGATCTGCTTTTGAGAAAGCTTGAAAATCCGATTCTCCAAATTGCACTAGCACCTTTGCTGTTGTGTTCTTCCAGTTCTCGAGCAGCGGAAAGTCTTGAATTTGTCGCCAGTATTCCGCATTTCTCGAATAGATTTTTCCTTTACCGTCGTACTGCCACGCAGTTCTCAACACACTGTCAGCCAATGGATCAATCGCCATTTCTTCCAGTTTCTCTTTTCTCACGAAAAAGCGATAATTCAAATCGTATTGTTCGATCACCGACTTCTCCACTTCAATAGGATTCATACCTGCAAGGGCGTTCTGCGTGCGGTACATTTCTATTTGATACTCAAACCATGATTTTGCCACTGTTCCATATACCACCACACCCGCAACTTGATTCTTCGCGCTAATGGCTGGAGCGATGATTCCACCCATTGAGTGCCCAAAAATGATAATTTGATTGGTATCAACATAGGGCAATGACTTTAGCTTTTTCAAGCCGACTTCAAAATTTTCAATTTCATCTAGCAAGTCACAATCCTCGCAAGATGGAGTGTTCTTGCTATCCCCCAAGCCACTCTTTTCGATGCGCAGTGTAACGTAACCTGCATCAACGTATGCATCGATGATTCGCTTGTAGGGATGATCGTTTGTCAAATCATCAATACTACTGCAGGTATAACCGGGAATGAACAACATAGCTGGCATCTTACTTTCCTTGTAAGGTTTATTGATAATCACACGTAGCTGTCCACCTTTGTAATTGGCTTCGTCATAAATCACACTCGCGTTGTCATCTTTTTCAAAAGGACGCGCAACCGCTTTTGCTTTTAAAACAATATTTTTCTTACCCCTCATTACCGTCAATTGTACTTCCTGATCGGGAGAATATCCTGTAAACAGACGTATGAATTCGTCCGTCGATGTAAACGTTGCAGCACCAATTTTCAAAATCAAATCCATTTCTTGCAACTGAAGCACTACGCTAGTTCCTCTGACAACCTGCAATACCTTACAACCCGAAACACCATTCTCGGTCGTATATTCTATGTGCGCGCCAAATTGAACTTTACGTTGAAGTTGGGAATACCCAGTAAAACTCAGAAAAAGTAGCAACCACAGGAAAACTAATCGAATCATATCCTTTTTTTGGCGAAGAAACAGTTTAAGGAAAAACGTAGCTTGTCAAAAATTGCTTTTTACATAATGGCTAGGCGCTTGTCCATACACTTGTTTAAACGCCTTTGAAAAAGACGGAATATCAGGATAGCCTATCAAAATGGCAGTATCAAAAACAGAGCGACCTTGCATGAGTTCATGTCTTGCTCTTTCCAATCTCTTTCTCTTTTGGTATTGGTATGGCGAAATTCCAAACACCTGTTTGAAAATGCGAATAAAATGATACTTCGATATGTGCGCCTGCATCGCAATTTGCTCTAATGAAAGATGTTCTAATACATGCTCATCGATGTAAGACTGAGCAGCCAGCAACGCTCTGAAAACATCCTCATTGGTAATGAATCTTTTAAAATTCATTTTAGACAAGTGGTCAAATACAAAACGCTGATCGGTAATAACGGATTCTGCGAGACTATAAAACAGTTCATTTCGAAGAAGATCGTTGCTGAGATTTCCAGAAATTAATTTTTGATTGATCTCCTGCAAAGTGTAGCCCAAGCTAGTGTTTTTAATGTTGTAGCGATTCACAAAAAACTGATCCGATAGCAAGAACTCACTTATTTCAGACCCATTCAAGTCGTGGTAAGCAGCTACCTCAGATACAATTTCTGCGGACACATCAATACATATTCCTTCTACAGGCTGTTCATGATTGATCCTTACAATAGATTTTGTGAAATCGTTGCCGACAATGTACTCACCCTCTTTAACTGTAAATTTTTTCTGATTGATAAAGTATTCCTCTTCTCCCGCTGCCACATACTTTATACCGAAGCCGGTAAACTGTACCTCTGCCTCAATCTTTTTGATTTTCGAAAGCCGAATAGCGTTCCTTTGTTCGTCCTTGTATATTGTCTGATTCATTTACTTTTTGACGAGGTCGTGGTGTAACCTCCCCTCGGTTAGAAAAGGATGTGCTGTAAAATTATTAAATTAATGTGGCACTTCAACGATCAAGACGTAGCCAAATCCATGCTTTCAACTAGCACGGTATGACTAACCGACTTAACGTTATACCTCAATTCCAAATTCTTGGGGAGATTATAACCGCTATTCTCTCGATTCCAGATACTTAATTACCCGATGGTCCATAAACCTGAGTCAAAAATGTCTTTAAGGAAGTTGGTTTCCGGCCCAATAGATTTTCTAAGTCTGCACCAGTCGTTTCCAATTCCCCATTCGCCTGAGCAACGGCAAAACTGGAAAACAAACCAATAAAGTCAGCTGGCACGCCGTGCTCTGTTAGGGTCTGCATATACTCGTCTGCCGCTGGAGAAATATAATTAATAGTTCTACCGGATATTTCAGAAAGTTGACTGGCGACATCATGATAAGAAAACGCTTCATAATTGGTAAATCGATACACTTTTCCCGCATGACCAGAACTTGAAAGTATGTTCGCCGTTGCCTCTGCCATCTCAGAACGCAAAACGGCTCCGACTTTTCCTTTGCTAGCAGGCAAATAAATTAAGCCGGTATCTATCACCTTTTCACCAAGAAAAGCCGGAATAAAGTCCATGTATAGCGTATTCTTCAAAATAGTATAATCTACACCACTTTCTTTCAACCACGCTTCTGTCTGCAAATGCGATTGAGAAACGAGCCAAAGCGGTGAAGATTCCGTTTCATTTTTTCCTTGGAAACTGGTATAAACTATCTGTTTCACTCCTGATTCTTTGGCTGCCTCTATTACATTCTGGTGTTGAGCACTGCGGTTTAGAATATCACTTCCTGATACAAAGAGTAATTTTTCTACACCCCTAAAAGCATTTAACAAGGAAGCGTAATTGTTGTAATCACCAATCCTCAATGCTACTCCTTTATTCTTCAAATCAGCCGCTTTCTCTTCGTCTCTTACCAACGCAGAGATATGGGTTGAAGAAATCCCATTTCTTAAAAGAAAGTCAATTGTTGTCTTTCCAAAATTTCCTGTTGCTCCTGTTACTAGAATCATCTTTTTGTTTCTTTTTAAAATTAAATTATTACTTTTGTTACACAAAGTAACAATCATTTGTTTTAAAAAGTAACAGGTTACCTTTTGGTAACATTGAAAACAGCAGTAACAAAATGGTAACAAACACCGTGAAAACAGGAGAAATTAAATGCCCAATAACAGGCATACTTCAAATAATTGGTGGAAAATGGAAACCCGTTATCTTGTATTGTATTCGGTCTGATAAAAGACGTTTTGGTGAAATCTCTGCCCGCATTCCAGGCCTTTCTAGAAAGGTATTAACTCAACAACTGAAGGAGCTTGAGAAAGATGGATTGCTAACAAGGAAGCAATACAATGAAATTCCTCCACGCGTGGAATATGAATTAACTGCACTAGGAAAAAGTCTTTCTCCTGTGCTTAATGAAATGGAAAAATGGGGCACGAAAAATATTATGAATAAAGCCAAAGGGTCACGAAAAGCTTAAATACAGGAGAACAACACGACAAACTTCATTCAACATCGTTGGCATGTTAAATGTAACCGGCGCCTCGAACAATTCCCCAAAGGGATTTGTTCATCGGTCATGTTGCGTTTTTTAGTGATTCTTGCGTTCGTTATATCATGCAAAGATGTCTTTGCCCAATGTCCCTCGCTTATTCCCAATGGGGGTTTTGAAACCTACTCCTCTCTTCCGAACGACGATTGCGGTTGGGCTCTCGCAACGGGATGGACCAATGCTGCTACCAGCTCCGAATGCAATACCAGCAACGGCACACCGGACTATTTTCACCTTCAAGGAACTGGTGATCTTTCCGCCCTACCGCTTAATTACTACAGCAATATCCAGCCTTTTGAAGGCGAGGCTGTGATGGGTTTGGGAGGCAATGTCAATTTGGTGACAGATGCGCGCGAGTACATTTCAATTCCTCTCACTAGCCCACTGGTCATCGGTAATGAATATACCCTCTCTTTCTCCATGGCCATTGGTACGCCACAAGTAGGAGGCTTATATACCAACGGATGGGGATTCCTACTTAGCACTGGTCCAGTCTTTCAACCCGCAGGAACCAATGGGTTGATCAATGCCGCCGGTTACCAGCAACTCATTCCTGAAGTGTTTTCTTCAGAAGCTTGGCAAACATTTACTTTCACCTTCGTTGCGGATCAAACGTATGATCAATTCACATTCGGTAATTTCCTGTCAGATGAGGAACAAACCATTGTCGAATATGGTGTACAAGAATTTATTTCTTTGGCCTATATTTTTGTGGACGATTTTATTCTGGAAGACAACAATCAAAGTGATGTTACTGTAAATCTAGGACCAGACCAGACCCTCTGTTCTACATCCATCACTCTAAACAGTGCAGATCCGAACGCCAATGCCTATGCATGGAATACAGGGGCGACTTCGGCATCTCTTGTTGTTACTTCCCCAGGATTATACATTGTCGAAGTTTTTGGACAATGTAACTCCGCCACCGACTCTATTCTAATCACAGATTGCCCTCCATTGAATGTCGATTTAGGGTCCGACTTGATGGTATGTCCGGGAGATCCTTTCTCCTTGGATGCAGCGGTCGCAGGAGGTCTGGGGCCCTATACTTTTTCATGGAGTCCTGGGAATTTTCTGAATGTTGCAAGCATTACCACTTCCACTTCCGAAAACGTCGCCTACATTGTGGAGGTGACGGATATCAATGGTACAACGGATGCAGATACCCTTCTAGTCAGTGTTTATCCCACACCAAATCCTCTTGACTTGGGACCAGATGTGCTTATTTGTACTGGCGAAACTCTTCTTATTGACGCCGAAATATCTGGTGCAACAAGTTATCTGTGGAGCGATGCTCGGACTACGCCAAGTGTTGAAATCACCGAACCCGGAACATATGCCGTCCAGGTGACTTTTACATGCTCGACAGACGAAGATGAAATCGTAGTTACCGATGGCAGCATCCTTGTACCCGAATTTGTCTCTAACGTGGTGACCTGCGATACGGAGAATTTGACCATTGGTCCTCAGATTGCGAACACACAGAATTTTACGTGGTTGGACGATGAACAAGAACTGTTTCCACGAAGAGTGAACGATGCGGGACAATACCTATTTCAAGTAACGGATGATTGTGGCGTGCGCAGTTTCGAGGTCAACGTAGAGGAGGCAAACTGTGATTGTGAAGTCTATGTACCCAATTCCTTTACACCCAACAACGACCGTAGTAATGATGCTATTCTTCCAATATGTGCCTGCGGTTTTCAACGCTATGAGTTCAAAATATTTAATAGATGGGGAGATATGGTTTTTGAAAGCAAAGATCCCAATGAAGCATGGATTGGGGAGGCGACTAAAGGATCTGATTATTTCGCGCAAGACGGTATCTACCATTGGGTGCTCAATGCCGATTCACCGTCATTAACGGGTGAGTTGATTTTACATGATTTGAAGGGTTCTATTCTTTTAATCCGTTAATGCCTTCTTATCCCGCAGTGACGTAAAAATTTCTAGCGACTTATTCTCTTCATGGCTTTTACTCCTTCAAACCAAATAACGGAAACAAAACCGATTACAATACAGATCATAAGTTGATATCCACTCAACGTCTCGAATTCAAAGAATACGGTCAAAGGATGTACATATAGAATTAGTCCTACGAGAGCGACGGTCATAAACACTATAAATAGAACCATATTGTTTTTATACTTCAAGGTCGTTAAAACGGAATAATAAAATGACCGATTGATTAACGTAAGAAAAATATTTGCCGTAATTAAAACAGTGAAAACCATTGTTCGTGTTAAGGATTCACTGTAATCGTTTGTAACTGCGTACTGGTATACAGACAGTGTTCCAACTGTAATGAATAACCCCTGAACGATACTAACGGAAAGTTCTTTCAAATTAAAGAATGTCGTAGACAGTGGTTTCGGCCTTTGAAACATAGTGTGAGGTTCCATTGGCTCATTTTCGTAGATTATAGAGCATGTTGGGCCCATGATTAACTCCAGAAAAATAATGTGTATTGGTGAAAAAATATTCGGGTAAATCCATCCAAGAGCCAAAGGAGTAAACACTGTCAGGATGATTGGGATATGAATAGAAACAATGTACTGAATAGCCTTTTTTAGGTTGGAATATATTCTCCTTCCCATTGCCACTGCATTCACCATTTTGGACAAGTCATCTTCCAACAAAATCAAGGAAGCTGCCTGCTTGGCTATTTCTGTTCCTTTCTTTCCCATTGCAATGCCAATATGTGCCGCCTTTAAAGCGGGACCATCATTTACGCCATCTCCAGTCATCGCTACAATTTCATTGTTTGACTTTAAAGCGTTGATAATTCTCAATTTGGCTTCAGGAAACATCCTGGTAAAAACAGCAGTATTCTTCACACAGCTTTGCAACTCCTTTTCGGATAGCGCCATCAAATCAACTCCCGAAATAGTTTTGCCATAATCTCTAAACCCAACCTGCTTCGCAATGCAAATTGTGGTGGCAGCATTATCTCCTGTTATGATTTTTACGTCTATGCCCGCGTTATAAAAATCTTCTAATACTCGCTGCATATTCTTTTTTGGCGGATCGTAAAAGGCAATCAGTCCTTTAAACTCAAAAGGCAAATCATGCTGTTGAGAAGGATAAACATCACCTCCAAAACTCGAAACACCTACACCTAAAACTCTATATCCCTCATTCGCCAAAAACCCTAAGGCTGTAAGAATTTGTTGTAATTCAATTTCGCTGAGTTTGGATATATGGATTAATGCTTCAGGTGCTCCTTTAGCCGCAATTATTCTATGACCATTACTGCCTAAAAAAATGTGTGTCATCATTGGAGGCAAACCTTCCAAAGGATATTCATGAACGAGTTTATAATAAGGTCGTTCGTCATTTATATTAAGATCTTTATAAGCCTGATGCAATGCCACTTCCATTGGGTCGAACGGGATGGGCTCACTTGCCCACATCGATAACGTCACAAGCTCTTTATCATACTCGTTTAATTCTTCTTCAGGACTTACAATTCTATTGTTTCTTAACACAAACAGTTTTGCCAAACTCATTTTGTTTTCAGTAATTGTTCCGGTCTTATCTGTACAGATTACCGTAGCACTTCCAAGAGTCTCTACTGTCTTCGTTTGTTTTACTACAATACCCACCTTCATTAAACGCCAAGCCCCGAGTGCCATAAAGGTGGTAAAAGCCACAGGAATCTCCTCTGGTAAAATGCTCATAGCAAGCGTAAGCGAATGCAACAAGCTGTTTAATACATGTTTTGATTGCCAATAATTTATAACCCAAACTAGCACAAAAACGATAGCCCCCACGATAGCCATCCACTTTACAAAATTGGTCACCTGAATTTCCAGGGGTGTTTTCACTTCGATGATGCTTTCTAAACTCTTCCCAATCTTTCCTAGTTTGGTTTCGTTGCCGATGGCGGTTATTTCAGCAATTGCCAAGCCACTTGACACAATGGTCCCGTTATAAACAAATCGGTCTTCTTTATCTTTATTCTTAAAAACAGGAAGCGACTCGCCTGTAAGGATGGATTCATTAACGGAGAAATCGTTAGAGTGCACTATGATTCCATCTGCCGTGATGGAGGTGCCTTCTTCTACTAATAAAAAATCCCCCACTACCAACTCTTCACTTTTCATTTCTACAAGGGCTTCATCGCGAATGACTTGGCAATGGGGCTGAGACAGATCTTTTAATCTTTCAAGCGCATTCTTGCTTCTGGAATCCTGATATAAAGAAATAGAAGCGATAAATAGGATCGCCACAACCATGAAAACACCGTTGCCTGTTTCTCCGCTAATAAAATAGATAGCAGAGGCCACCAACAACAAGATGGTCATAGGCTCTTTAACTACCCGAAATAAAACATTTAAAAAGGTATTCTCTTTTTTGTAATCAAGTCTATTACTTCCAAATTTCTCTCTCGATAAATTGACTTGATTACTATCTAATCCTTTAACTCCAAATTGATTTATAGACATCTTTTAAGCTAGCTTATTTATAGAAAAAACGACTTTGCTAACTTTATCTACTCATCGTCTCCTTCACTTTCTGTATTATCTACTGGCGCAGCTGGAACGTTAGAAATCTCGGAATGTCTTATTTGTCCTCCTAAATATCCCGTTCTTGCTACAAGACCGAAACTAACTAATGAAACAAAGAGGACAACAAATGCCAACGTTCTTGTCGCAGGTGACTTCCTCAAAGTCAAGAATAAACTTAAAATGGAGGATAGACCTAAAATGATAAGGGAAACCAATGCGTAGATTGCAAAATCCTCGTGCCTTTCGATGGTCGTTTCAATAATCCCTGGCAAATGTTCAACACGCTCTTCTGCTGCCTCTCCCGTTAAATATGCAATACTCGCACCTATCGAAGAAATAATGAACAAACCATAAGCGGCGATTTTAGTCTCATCGCTTTTTGTCCAAAGGCCATAAAACAGAACACACCCACCTAAAATAGAACCAAAAATTGGCAGATGGGTTATGACTAAGTGAATGTGTGTTTGATCCATTGTTTTTTTTCTAAAGGACTACCTTTTCTTTCAAAAGGAATATGATATATGTCACCTTCAGAAGTGATCCTACCGTGGATGTGTTCAAAGAGCTTGCTTATTCTAACTGTTCCAAGTCTCGCGATGGCCGTTTTATAATAACTACTTATTCAGTTCAACGCAATACCTACTATAAATCCTACCCAAGGTTTATTCGAATAAATCCATATCTCTCTGTCAGGATTCATTAGATAATCGTAGCCAACCGCTAATCCAAAACTAGCGACGTTTGATTCTATAAAGCCAGCAACCCCCGTCTGAATAATCATGCCGTTGTACTCATCGGTCCTATTATTTCGCGTAGTAAAGGGACTAATCAATGTCGTGCCTGGACCCGCAAATACGCCAAAGTCAAAGCCCCTATTACTAATTTTACGATGACTCTTGCCCAATGGATCTTTTTTACTCCTGAGGTGAAAGTAGTCATGCCTCCAGCCCACATATAAAGCCATGCTCAGGTCTGTTGTCAACTGTGCGGGCAATCCATAAACAGATGGCCGATATTTCAATAAAACTGAAGTGATATCCACATCAAGACTTTGCTTTTTCAATACCATTCCATTTATGAAAACACTGTCATTAATTGTGTTTAAAGGGATGGTCAAAAATTGCTTTCCGTTCAATGTATGATTTATGTGATGGTATAGATCGATCTTTTCTTCTGTAACATCTAAATAAACACTTTGTGTTTTTATAGTATCATATTTCAATTTGTAATATCCACTATTCAATCCATGAAGAGAAGCCTTTTCCAATGTATTACAAGAAGATAAACCTCCAATAACTATAATTGCAATAACTATGTATTTACAATTTCTCCTAATAAAGTAATCGAACAATTCAAAATGTTTCATTTCTTTAATCATCAATAACACATCATTTGATTAAAACTAATGTTGCAGTTCATAACCGGTTACACCAAAGCATACTTAATAAAGAAGCATAATTGAAACACTAAAGTTTATTCGAGCTAATGCTGTTCAACCTAGCACTGATATTTCATAGAAACATTTCAGCCACAAAATTGACTAAGCAATATGCCGCCAGGTGCTTACTCTCTTTTATCTTCTTTACTAAATGCTATATCAAGTATAAATATAGACTCATCGCCATTCACAGGTTTAAAAGATATGTGTGCTATAGCGACTCTATAGTATGGATCAAAGTGATCGAATATTTTCCCAGTGCACTTTTCTGTACCTTTAGAATATTGTAGTTCCCATTCATCGTCCTTTATGGAGCTGGTATCCGTGAAAATAGGACGAACCAAATTCAATATTCGTCCATATTCTAACTCCGCCTTGTCTTTATTGGAAAAGAAATACTTACACTCTAGAATCATGGGATTCTTATTAAAATCCGCTTGTCCGCCCTTCTCCGTTACAAGTGCTGCATTACCATAAATCAACATCACTTCAATAGAGTCGGGATCTGACTTGAGAAGACCTTTGTCTGCGGTGATACCCTTGAAAAAGGTCGAGGGCTTAAAGTCATTGAAAGTACTGTCTGTCAGAATAAATCTTTTATCATGCAACATTCGCTCACGAAGCTCTAAACGAGACTTCTCAAGAGGGAGATCATAAAATATACTTTCAATAACAGAATGAACATAATGGATCTTCACTGTGTCAACTGATTGACATGTTTCCTCCTTCAAGGAATTCCCAACCTCTAGGCTACGAGCAGTTGTTCCAACAAATGCGGTTAAGGTCGAAACAGCTAAGATAAAAAGTGCTTTCTTCATTCTACTAGCATTCTTATGTTGTCCATTTTCTCGTCACAGCTTGGGCATAATGGTCACTTTATAAATCACAACCATCATAATAAAATGACCCTTCACATAGATGTATTATTTCATTATCTACCTTAAAGCTGAGAAAACTAATTGGTGAAGGTAGGCATGGAGTCAAGTTGAGCAATGCTTCTATAGTCTGTTTCTTCTATTTGTCTTCCTTTCTGATCAAATGTCTTCCAAACACCCACTTTCTTATCATCGTATCGAACGCCTTGCTGCATTAATTGTCCGTCACAATAACGCCACGTTGAAAGTCCGTAAAAATGTTTTTTGTACGCAATACCTTCAAAAGTTAAATTACCATTATCGCAAAGTTCTCGTCTTAGTTCAAAGCTTCCTTCTTTGCTGAAATGCGTCTCTATACATAGAATTCCTTTGTCATATCCTCTAATCAAATATTCGTGCCCCCCCGAAAAGTAATGTTCCTTTTTGAAAGAGCGATCCTCATTATAACTAGAGATAATACTATCAGGGCTGAGATCAGCTTGTTTTAAAATTTCAGCTTTTGTAAATTCATACCAACTAGCAGACAAGGTCTTTCCCGCATTGCTTGCACAACGACTATGAAAAAATACTACTGTCATAAGAAAAAAATATATCCTGTAGTATCGTTTCATGAAGATTAAGCTATGGTTTGGCAATAGTAGTTCTTTATTTGAAAAGTCCGAATTTCAATCCAATGTAACCTGTCAATCCTGAAATATGTGATTGATCAAAGTTTCTATAATTCATTTGTCCAACAAAGCGATAGCCTGCTCCTATATTAAACCGCACGTATTTGTGCAAATTGATTTCTAATAAAGCCGATGGCTCAACTTGAAAAAAATTAGCTTCTCCAAGTTCAATATTATCCGGTTCATTGTCCATTTCTACTTCTCCATAACCAACATAAAGCGGAAAAGTCAAGTGAGCCAATTTCTTTGAAAACAAAGTATATTCTACAAAGCCACCTCCTGTCCAATAGTCCATGTATATATTCTGAAGACTTTCGCTCTGTGGTCTTATCTCATTTAATGAGGTACTATAGTAAGCGCCAAGTGAAAACCGGTCTTTAAGATTCACCCCAACACGTAGGTTAAACAGTGAAGTTGTGCTACCATCCATCTCAGTTAAACCATAACTCGGAGCCACTATGAATCCTAAATCTTTGGCACTAATTCCTTTTCCATCCCCAAAAAGTGTGCTTGCTTCATTATCATCTTGAGCAAACAAGTTCATTGGAAAAACGATCATACAAGCAAAAGCTAATACTAAGTAGTTCTTTGTCTTCATTTTATTTCTGATTTAAATTTCCCTCAAGTCTCAAAGGTCTTCCGCTTTTGCTTGGACTTGTTCTCATATTTAAGAAAGATCCATCGTGCTTCACGTTGTCCTTATATCGACATTAGAACTGAAATGAGTTAATCATTTTCTCCGTGTGAATTTAATCACCGCGTTCTCGTGGAAAACATAAAAAAAGATACTTTAACAAATCTAAACTTTTGTTATCTGGATGATAGATACAACCCTAACGAAGCATAAATGGGGTTTGGCAAACACCCTGTACTTCTTATTTCTTCATGACTTCTTGAGTCAATTTAATCATGGTCCTGAAGGAAATGTCAGGATGGGCCACCTGATTTACCGTACCCACTACAAAAATATTCTCTTTAGGGCTGTAGTATGCTAATGCCCCAGAAAGTCCTGAATGTCCAATGAAATAAGGAACAGCACCTGTCGGATTAAAAAGCCATGGAAGTTTAAACAAGTGAATTCCAATTCCCGATTTCATCGGAAAAAATATTCTATTCCATTCTTGCAATTCGCTGATGTAGTCTTTGGGGAATATCTTTCCCATAAAAAATGCTTCAATAAATGTGAGCATATCGCTTGAAGTGGAAACCATTCCGCCGTCCGCTCCAAAAGAGGACATTGCTTTCGGTATATTCAGTTCGTTGCTCTTGTAAAAAAGTGTCTTTGGTGTTTTATCCGTTGAGTTTTGATAGAGATAGGTATGGGTCAAACCAAGCGGTTGAATGATCAATTCTTTACAGTTATCAGAATACGACTTATGCGTTATATGCTCTATGATTCTTCCTAAAAGTTGAAAATTCGCATCTGAATAATTTGCTTTCCTTTTTGTCCCGGGTACAAAAAGCGGTTTCATTTGCTTTGTTCTTTCAATAGATTGCTCAAAAGACCAGAACTGGTCATTCCCCGCTGTTATTTCATTCTCTAAGCTGCTTCCATTTGTTCCTTTTCCTTGGAAATAGTCAGGTAAACCAGAAGTATGAGATAGCAGATGTCTAATGGTGAGTACTTCTGAATAATCTTTCCCGTTGAAGAAGTGAAGTCCTGATAAAATTGATTTCTCAATGTACTGACTGATGTTGTCATCAAGACGAAGTTTACCATTGGCTCTCAGTTTTAGGATGATTGCCGTTGTAAACAATTTGGTAGTGCTTGCAATGAAATAAGGTTGATCTATTGACAAATTGCCCGACGCCCCGAACCAAACCAGTACATCTTTTTTTATGGCGAAAGATGTCCCAAACACCTTTTTACCATCAACTGTTTTGTCAAGAATGGTTTGAAGCGAAGTCTCTTTTTCCGTAGTCATTTGCCCAAATGTTTTTTGCATCATTCTCAGCAAAATTAATCAAGTAAATAGCTTCGGGGGGTAGCATAGTGACTAGTGACTAGAGACTAGTGACTAGTGACTAGAGACTAGAGACTAGAGACTAGTGACTAATTTTTAGATTTTCAGGAATGAGGCACACTGGAATAGGATTCATCTTGTGTTGATTGGCTCGATTCATTCTCCAATAGATTTGAAGAACGGTCTTTTGTCTTTCAGTATAAGAATCCAGTGAAGGAAACGTGTTCTCGTTGTTTGCTATTTCTACCATCGCCCACTCGAGCTCAGGATAGGAGGCGCCTATCTGATCTTCATCGCTGCGATCATCGCCCCATAAACCATCTGTGGGCTTTGCTTTTTGAATGCTGTCAATTACTCCTAAATACTGAGCGAGGGCATACACTTCTGTTTTCATCAAGTCGGCAATGGGAGAAACATCTACTCCACCGTCGCCGTACTTGGTGTAAAATCCTACTCCAAAGTCCTCAACTTTATTGCCAGTGCCTGCAACCAATAAGCGGTGAATGCCTGCGAAATAATACAGAGTCATCATCCGCAATCGAGATCGGGTATTGGCCAAACTTAAATGAAGCAATTCTTCACTCTCTGTGGCTGGAACGGATTTCATAAATCCATCAAATACGGGAGTGAGCTCCACGCGATGGGTCTTGACGTTGGAATATTTCGAGGCAAGCCACTGCATGTGCTCTTGCGCTCTAGACACTTGACTGACGGCTTGATAAATGGGCAACTCTAACAATAACGTATCCTTGCCCGTCATCGCGCATAATGTAGATGTCAGCGCCGAATCTATTCCGCCGCTGACACCCACTACAAAACCATTGACACGAGCACTGTCTGCATAACTCTTCAGCCATGCTACCATGTGCTCCACTATTTTTTGATGTTGCATTAAAACTTGAATCCAACGTTCAAGGATACAATGTGTGACATCGCCTTCAGCTTGGATGTTTTTGGATTTTGACTTTCAAAAACTACTTCATCGCGATCGTCGGTCTGAACAACCTCGCCTTTCAACACATTGGTGAAACCGTTGTTGTAGGTCACTCCCACTACTACTGCTGAATTACCAGAAAGCCCATACTCAATACCAGCTCCGATCAAAAGTCCTACACGGAAGATTTGAGTATCGTCTTTTATGTCGTCGTCTTCTGAGGTAAGTGATGGTAAATCGGACTTCACCCAATTTACTCCAGATTCCGTTTCTAACTTGACCGATTCAAAGTCGATTTCGCTGTCACCACGTGCACGAATGTTTACACCTGCGATGAGTCCGAACTGACCCCAGTACGTCATGTAACCAATTTCGTTGGTGCGGAGCTTCAACGACAATGGAATTTCTACATAGCGAAGATCGAAGTCTCTGGTAGTTTGCCAAATCAACTGTTGGTTATTGGAACGACCTGACTCTTTAAAGCTAAGCGTACCTCCGAAGTTGGATACATTGAGCCCTGTTCCGATGGCGTAATTTTCAGTGAAGTGAATATCTACCGCTAATCCATAACCAAAACGAAACATGTTTCCTTCATTGGTGATAAACTTAGAATCGGGATTGAGCCAACCGATTCCAGCTCCTACCACGGGCGCGATTTTATACTTTTGGAAGTCTTGCGCAAAAGCACTGGTGATTAACACCGTAAGAATAGTAATTAATGTTATTTTTTTCATAAGGGTAAATTTACTGCCTTAACATTGCAACTGGTTAGTACAAGACAAAACTAACAAACATTTTAATATGCGGATATTACCTTACTTTTTCTTGCTAACAGTAGCCACTTTAGTATCCTGCGAAACCAATCCCCTTAAACAGGTAGACGTTTCGAACTCTTCAGTGGAAATCACCTTTGATCGCTTTGATCGAGAGGTCTTCGGTGCCGATTTCTCTCAACCCGCGGCCGCAGGTCAACAACTGTACCGAAAATACGGAGACTTCTATTGCGACTACATTGAATACATCCTGCAAGCAGCACCTTGCCAACCGGATAGCAATTTCGGTGCATTACAGGGATTTGTCACTTTCCAAAACATGGTTGCGATTTATCAAGACATTCAGAAAAAATTTCCGGACGAAAAAATACAAACAATCAATGCGTCCTTCACAGATGCATTGAAGCGCTATCATCATTTTTTCCCAAAAGAAATATTACCTCGTGTTGTGTACATGCATTCCGGATTAAATTTCTCCGCATTCTCAACCGATAGCATCATCGCAGTAGGGCTGGATTTTTATCTCGGACCCGAAGACAGTTTGGTACAGCTCTTCCCATTTCCGCTTTATTTCAAAGAAGACATGCGTGAAGATTACTTGGTAGTAAATAGCATCAAAGATTTCTGCTGGGCCTATTGCAATGAGAAAGATTCTCTTCGCTTGGAGAAAGATCTTCTTTCCAGTATGATTCATCACGGAAAAGTGATGTATATGATGGACGCTCTAATGCCAGAAGCTGCAGACTCTACCAAGATGAACTGGAGCGCGACACAGTATGCGTGGGCTGAAAACGCTTACTACAATATTTGGATGGCACTGGCAAATGAAAAAGTGCTCTTCGGTACCAAGCCCGCAGAAAATAAGAAGTGGGTAGACTATGGACCTTTTACCAACGCTGCTGGAATACCACAAGAGTCGCCGCCTCAATTAGGCATTTGGATTGGATGGAAAATGGTAAGAGATTATGCTGCTGCACATCCTGATTTAAGCGTAGAACAACTCATTGCACAATCAGATCCCCAAGCATTTTTGACCGCGTTTAAAAAGCCAAGAAAACCCTAGTCATGAAAAAGACAGATATACATTTCGATATAGAACTCGACGAGAATAACATTCCTGAGCGCATCATTTGGAACGCCAAAGACGGCGGAAAAACCGCTGAAGCTAAAGCGATGATTCTTTCGGTTTGGGACAAAGAAGAAAGAAACACCTTACGCATCGACCTTTGGAACAAAGAAATGGAAGTGGAAGAAATGAAGCGTTTCGTTCATCAAACCATTCTCACCTTGGCCGATTCATTTGAACGCGCCACAGGAGAAAAGAAGATGGCCGATACCATGCGTGATTTCTGTGAATATTATGCAGAAAAACTGGAGATAAAATAATTATCCTCGCGCTGCTTTTTCTAAGAAAGCCAGAAGTTCATCTTTTCCCAGTCCGTTGTCGGCCGAAGTAATGAAGATTCCTGGTAATTCGGAATAGATTTCTAAAAGAGCTTTCTTATAGAGTTCCACGGTATTGTTAAGTCCGCCCGGTTTCATTTTATCTGCTTTGGTAAAAACAATGCAGAAAGGCAATTGCCATTTTCCCAACTGGGTTATAAACTCAAGGTCTATCTTTTGAGGCTCTAGTCTGGAATCAACAAGAACCATCGTACAATACAAGTTCTCACGATTTCTTAGATATTCTTCAATAAAACGCGACCAGGCCTTTCTAGAGGTCTTTGCCACTTTAGCGTATCCATATCCTGGCAAGTCTACGAGATACCATGGCTTTGAAGAACCTTCATTAATAATGAAGTGATTGATAGTTTGTGTCTTTCCAGGCTTGCCCGATGTTTTTGCCAAACCTTTTTTATTGACCAAGCGATTGATGAGACTGCTTTTTCCCACATTACTTCTTCCAATGAAAGCCACCTCCGGGTGAATCGGTTTTGGACACTTGTCCAACTCCACCGACGACTTTACAAATTCAGCAGAAGTAATCATGTTAGAGGTTTTTATCCTTCATCCACTTCTCAAGAATACTATTGAACAGTTGCGGATGTTCCATCATTGGAGCATGCCCACATTCGTCTATCCAGAACAGTTCCGAGTTAGACAATAGCTGATGAAATTCATCGGCCACCTCAGGAGGAGTGATCGTATCATTCTTTCCCCAGATCAAACACGACGGCATTTTCATATCTGGGAGGTCCTTGGCCATATTATGACGAATCGCACTTTTCGCAAGAGCCAAAATGCGCAATACTCTGTTGCGATCATTCACGACCTCAAAGCACTCGTCTACCAATTCATCGGTCGCATGCTTGGGGTCGAAAAAGGTTACCGCCACCTTCTTACGAATAAACTCCTTGTCTTCTCTTCTTGGAAAGCTTGATCCGAAAGCATTTTCGTAGAGACCACTGCTTGCAGTGAGAATAAGGGAACTTACCTTTTCAGGAAACTCTCTTGTATAGACCAATGCTACGTGACCACCGAGGCTGTTGCCCAGGAGATTCACCTTATCGTATTTCTTATACTGAATAAAGTCTCTTAAGAAGTGAGCGAGACTCTTTACTCCTGTATTGAGCACAGGCATGGTGTAAAGAGGTAACATCGGGATAACCACGGTATGTGTTTTGGAAAAATGTTCCACTACATCCCGAAAATTACTCAACGCACCAAAAAGGCCATGCAGAAGAATTAGCGGCTTTCCCTGACCCTCTTCAATGTACTTAAACTGACCTGATTCTTTTAACTGGTAATCCATAAGCGATATCTCATCTTCAACGGCGAAGGTAGCTAAAAACCATGCGGTTCGAAAACAGTAAATTTCCCACATCTTAACAATCCTTCCCACTTTTTACCCTTCGATTTAAAAATTTAAAAAACGGTCCAAACGCACTTATTTTATTGGCGTTTTTACACTTTTTTAAAGAAAACAAAAAAATTGACTTATTAACAAAATCGTAAAATATGCAATCTGGTGGGACTTTGTGGTAATTTCTGCTTATTTTCGCTGCGTCCTTAGGGAATCGCACACATGCTAAACCTTCTCGGTGAACATATCTGTAAGGTGGATAACAAAGGCCGAATGCTCTTTCCATCGAAGTTGCGCAAGCAGCTCGAGGAAGTCATTCATCATGGCTTGGTGATCAATCGAGATATCTACACGAAGAGTTTGGTACTGTATCCGAAGCCTGAATGGGATCGTGTTCAAGCGGATTTTGGAAAGCTCAATCGATATAACAAAGTGCATAGCGAGTTCATTCGTCGTTTTCTCAACGGTGCTACAGTGCTAGAGCTGGATAATCAAGGGCGATTGCTACTTCCATCTACCCTATTGAATTACGCTCAAATTGACTTAAAGGCCAACAACGAATTGGTGCTTATCGGTGCATTGGAAAAGATGGAGATATGGAGCTCGGATAACTACAACAGTACGGTAAGCGACAATCCAGATGATTTCGCAGCCATTGCAGAGATCGTACAAAGGGATTTAGGAAACATGAACCAATAACCGCATCGACCAGTGAGCGAGTACCACCAACCTGCGCTTCTACATGAATCGGTCGATGGCTTAGAAATTAAACCTGACGGGGTTTACGTGGATGTGACTTTCGGTGGTGGAGGTCATTCCCGCGAAATATTGAAACGACTGGGGACACAAGGAAAACTGATCGCATTTGATCAGGATCCCGATGCAGTGAAGAATAAGATAAACGACCCACGATTTGTTTTTGTAGATCAGAACTTTCAATTCCTCAAAAACTGGGTTCGTTTGTGTGGATTCAGACAAGTAGATGGTGTCATCGCCGATCTCGGTGTAAGTAGCCATCAGTTCGACTCCTCCAAACGAGGTTTCTCTATTCGATTTGACGCTCCACTCGATATGCGAATGGATCAAAAAAGAAAAAAAACTGCTGCGGATATTCTGAATCAGTATGATGAAAAAGCGCTCACACATCTTCTCAAGTATTATGGAGAAGTAGAACAGCCTCACAAGATCGCTAGAGCCATCATTGCGGCTCGTCCTGTAAATACTACAGGCGAACTCATTCAAATCGTAAACGCCTTTGCGCCGAAAATGAAAGAACACAAGTTTCAAGCGCAAGTATTTCAAGCGTTGCGAATTGAAGTCAATGAAGAACTCGAGGTGCTCAAGCAAATGCTACAGCAAGCGTGCGACATTCTAAAACCCAACGGAAGACTTTCCGTGATCAGTTATCACAGCCTTGAAGACCGTTTAGTAAAAGACTTTTTCAAAACGGGAAATTTTCAAGGCGAACCCCAAAAAGACTTCTTCGGAAATCTGTTGAGGCCATTGAAGCCAACACACAGCAAACCCATTATTCCTTCTGAAGAAGAGATAAATGAAAACACAAGGGCTCGCAGTGCCAAACTGCGCATCGCAGAAAAACTGTGATGCTTTTATAAAGCACCCCGCACTACATCGGGAAGCGAGATGAATAGATTTAAACTACCTGACAACCTCCAACCAATGGAAGAACCTGCTGTGCAGGCTCCAGTACAACCTCCCCGCAAATCAGGGAAGGTGGCCAAATCGGTCAGAACAGTTCTGAGCGGAGAATTCCTCACCCGCGAAAGTCTTATCAATCATCTTCCTTTCATCACCTTCCTCGCCATACTATTTTTCATTCACATCGCTCTGATGTATTTCTTCGAAAGTACACATCGCCAAATAAGCGATACGAAAGAAAGAATAGAAGAACTCCGCTCTGAATACAATACGACCCTCTCGAATCTCGAAACGAAAAAACAACAAAGTGCTGTAGCGCGTGATATAGAAGCACTCGGCCTGCAAGAGTTACGCACGCCTCCCCAATTCATTGATGTTGAACCAGGCTATTTCCAAGAAAAAGAATGAGCGAAGATTTAGCAAAAGATACATCAAAAAAGGCCTATGCTGTTGCTATGATCCTAGCATTGATCGCATTGATCATATTCGCTAAAATCATAGCCCTGCAAGCGATGCCAGATGCAGAGGTACTTAAACTCGGTGAAAGTAAAGCCTACCGCGTTGCAGAAATTGCACCCACCAGAGGGCAAATTTATTCTTCCGATGGAAGCCTGCTCGCAACCAGTGTTCCTATCTATGAAATACGTTGGGATAGCAAAGCCAAATTCGATGCTAAAGAATGGAAATCAAAATTGGACTCACTTTGCGATGGACTGCACAGAGTTCTAGGAGATAAAACCAAAGCGGAATACAAAAAGGCTCTATTAAGTGCGAAAGCAAACAACGAGCGCTACTTTAAGCTGGCCGAGAACATAGACTACAATCAACTTCAAGAAATCAAAAAACTTCCCTTCATCAACAAGGGTCGCTATAAAAGTGGTTTCTTCTTTCCTCAAAAAAGCAAGAGAAAAAAACCTTTTGGCAACCTCGCCGCTAGGACTATCGGCTTAAACAGAGAAGACAATCAAGTCGGACTGGAACTTGCCTATGATGCGTTGTTGTCTGGAAAAAAAGGAAAGCAACTTCAAGAGAAAATGGCAGGCGGCGAATGGCGCCCCATGAACGATGAGTACGTTGAGCAACCCGAACCTGGAAATGATATCGTAGCAACCATTGACGTGCATCTGCAGGATGTAGCGCACAATGCGCTGCTTCGCCAACTCCAAGAATCACAAGCAGATTGGGGATGTGCGGCAGTGATGGAAGTAGAGACTGGCTATATAAGAGCCATTGCTAATCTCACATTGAATACCTCCTCTGGAGCATACGACGAGATGCTCAATATTGCCATTGCCCAAAGCGTAGAACCTGGATCTACTTTCAAGTTGCCCTCCATCATGGCGATGCTCGATGAAGGGAACATTCAACTTACCGACAGCGTAGCTACAGGAAATGGAAGTCTGGATCTAGGATACCAAGTACTTACCGACTCAAATATTGAAACAGGAGGAAATGGTACGATATCGGCAGAACAAGTATTTGAAAAATCATCCAACGTCGGCACGGCCCTTCTTGCAAAAAGAGCCTTTGAAAAATCTCCTCAGAAGTTTCTTGACAAACTGCAATCATTTGGTTTAGGCAAGCCACTGCAATTAGAACTCTTAGGAGAGCCAGCTCCAAAAATTTATACCTCCACAAAAAACAAAGGTTGGAGTGCTTTATCACTAACGCAGATTGCTATCGGATACGAAACGCAATTTACGCCACTGCAAATTCTGTCCTTTTATAATGCCGTGGCCAACGAAGGAAAGCTCGTACGTCCACTTTTTGTTCAAGAAATAAAAAAGAATGGAAGAACCATAGAGCGCAAAGGTGCCGTGGTGTTGAACGAACAAATCTGCAAAAAAGAAACACTTGCGAAATGCCGCAAAATGATGGAAGGTGTAATGGAGCCCGGCGGCACTGCGGATAAGGTATTTCTTGATTCACCTTACAAAGTGGCTGGAAAAACAGGTACAGCACGTGTCAATGACAACGGAGGATATGAAGACAATTCATACCGAGCATCCTTTGTTGGATACTTCCCCGCTGATCAACCCAAGTACAGCTGCATCGTTGTTATTCACCGACCCAAGGGCGGCAAATACTACGGTAGTGCTGTTGCCGCGCCTGTATTCAAAGAACTCGCCGATAAAATTTATGCGACTCGCTTGGAGTTTCATGAAAATTCTAGCAAACCAGATTCACTTGCTTTAGCAAATGCAGTGGTACCCATATCTAAAGACGGATCCGCTAAGGAATTAAATACCGTCTACAAGGCACTACAAATACAATCGATAGGAGCAAGTCAAACATACGCATCCACTAAATCAGAACATGGTAAAGTAGTGCTCACAGAAAGAGGAAACTCCAAAAAAGGAACTGTTCCCAATGTGGTTGGAATGGGACTGAGGGATGCTCTATTCCTTTTAGAACAAGAAGGTATTAAAGTACAAATCATTGGGGTAGGAACAGTAAAAAAACAAAGCACTACACCTGGTGCCCCTTCCAAATCCAATCCATACATCACCATCGAATTATCGTGAAGCTGCTAAAAGACATATTGTATCGCTGCCGTATCACGCATGTGCAAGGTTCTACGAATACCGCAGTGGAATCGATCACCATGGACTCTCGTCAGGTGAAACCTTTTAGCCTCTTCATAGCAGTAAAGGGCACTTCATCCGATGGTCATGACTACATTACGAAAGCAATAGAATCTGGAGCAGTAGCTATTGTTTGCGAAACACTTCCTACATCGCTTCTCGATTCCATAAACTATGTAGTTGTAAGCAATAGCGCAGAAGCACTAGGATACATCGCTTCTAATTTCTATGATAACCCTTCTGAATCGCTACAAATGGTGGCGGTTACGGGCACCAATGGAAAAACCACTACGGCTACATTACTCTATCAAGTATGTCGTGCTTTAGGCAAAAAGGTTGGTTTGCTCTCCACAGTAGTCAATAAGATCAACGAGAAAGAAATTCCATCTACGCATACCACACCAGACGCAATCAGTCTTCAAAAACTACTTGCTGATATGGTAGAAAGTGGATGTGAATACTGTTTCATGGAAGCTTCATCCCATGCCTTGCACCAGCATCGCTTGACTGGAACCAAATTGTCAGGAGCCATATTTACCAATATAACGCACGACCACCTCGACTACCATAAAACGTTCAACGAGTATATCAAGGCAAAGAAAATTCTTTTTGATACGCTCCCCGGAAGTGCATTCGCATTGATCAACAATGATGATCGCCATGCAGAGGTGATGATTCAAAATACGAAAGCCAAATTCAAAACATACGCGCTACAAAGCATGGCCAATTACCGCGCGAAAGTGGTAGAAAGCAGTTTTGCGGGTTTGCATCTACACCTCGATGCGCAGGACCTATATACCAAGCTCATCGGAGGTTTCAATGCCTACAACATCCTTGCTGTGTATGCCACTTTGATTGAATTGGGCATGGATAAAATGGAAGTACTCACCGCTATTTCGACAGTGGACGCTCCCGCTGGTCGCTTCCAATATTTCACTTCTGATAATGGCATCACAGCGGTCATAGATTATGCGCACACTCCGGATGCATTAAAGAATGTACTTGAAACCATTGAGAACATCAGAAAAGGAAATGAGAAGTTGATTACTGTAATTGGATGTGGAGGAGATCGCGATAAAACTAAGCGCCCAGAGATGGCAAAAATAGCTGCCGCCCAAAGCGATCAAACGTTCCTCACCAGCGACAATCCTCGCAGCGAGTCACCTGAAACGATCATTGAAGAAATGAAAGCTGGTCTTGATCCAACGTTGATGAGAAAGACCATCAGTATAGTAGATAGAAAAGAGGCAATTCGCGCCGCTTGCAGCTTTGCAAGCGCAGGTGATATAGTGCTTATTGCAGGAAAAGGACATGAAAACTATCAAGAAATCAATGGAGTAAAACACCCCTTTGATGATTTCATCATTGCTAAAGAAACCTTAACCACCCCACGCTAACATGCTCTATCACTTGTTTACATATCTTGATAAGGCCTATGATTTGGCAGGCGCCGGATTGTTTCAATACATCTCCTTTCGTGCAGCAACCAGTGCTATCATTTCGTTGGTGATTTCGTTGCTCTTTGGCAAGCGATTGATCAAATGGCTGCGCAAAAAACAAGTTGGAGAAACCATACGCGATCTTGGTTTGGAAGGCCAAATGGAAAAATCAGGAACTCCTACCATGGGAGGCTTGATCATACTTGCGGCAATTCTTATTCCCACACTTCTTCTTGCAGACCTTACCAATGCCTACATCCAAACGATGATCATTGCCACCGTATGGCTGGGGTTCGTTGGTTTTCTTGATGATTATATAAAGGTATTTAAGAAAGACAAAAAAGGACTAGCAGGCACCTCCAAGATCATCGGTCAAATCGGAGTTGGTGTGATTGTAGCCAGCATGCTCTACTGGAATGATAGTGTAACTATTAAAGAAAAAATCAATGACCTGCCCTTCAATTATAACAGCGCTAGCATTGCCGAAACCAGCGGCGCTTGGCAGGAAGAAAAAACACTGAAGACCACCATTCCTTTCATTAAAGGCAATGAATTCGACTACGCATGGTTGATGCCCGATAGCTGGGAATCACCTACAACTCTTTTTATTCTCTTCTGCATTATTGTGGTGATTATTGTCACTGCTGTATCGAATGGTGCCAATATCACCGATGGTATTGATGGTTTAGCCACTGGCACGAGTGCCATCATCGGAGTGACGCTTGCAATTCTAGCATACGTTTCTGGTAACTACATCTTCGCCGACTACCTCAACATTATGTACATCCCACGCAGTGGAGAGCTTACCATTTTCATTGCGGCGTTTGTAGGTGCCTGCGTAGGTTTTCTTTGGTACAACAGCTATCCAGCACAAGTATTTATGGGAGATACTGGAAGCTTGGCATTGGGTGGTATCATCGCCACATTCGCCATCGCGATACGCAAAGAATTACTCATACCAGTTCTCTGCGGTATTTTCCTTATTGAGAATTTATCAGTAATGATTCAGGTCTCCTATTTCAAATACACCAAAAAGAAATACGGAGAAGGAAGGAGAATTTTCTTAATGTCTCCTTTACACCATCACTATCAGAAAAAAGGACTCCATGAATCGAAAATCGTTTCTCGCTTCTGGATCATCGGAATACTTCTAGCCATTGTAACCATCATCACACTCAAGACGAGATGAGCAAGAAAATAGTCATACTCGGCGGTGGTGAGAGCGGTTATGGCTCGGCTATCCTTGCGAAAAAGCAAGGGTATTCAGTATTCCTGTCGGATAAGGGGACACTGAAAGAAAAATACCGTCGACTTCTTGAGGATTCAGATATCGCATTTGAAGAAAATCAACACAGCGAGGAACGCATTCTTGAAGCAGATGAAATCATCAAATCTCCAGGTATTCCTGAGAAAGCACCACTCATTCAACGCATTCGCCAAGCCGGAATTCCTATCCTATCTGAACTAGAATTTGCCGCACGCTACACAGGTGCAAAGAAAATCTGCATCACAGGTTCCAACGGCAAAACCACTACTACACTCCTCACCTATCACATTCTCAAAAATGCTGGTTTGAACGTAGGACTCGCTGGAAATGTTGGGCAGAGCTTCGCATTACAGGTAGCACTGCATAATTATGACTATTACGTTCTTGAAATTTCTAGTTTTCAATTAGATGACATGTACGCCTTCAAAGCGGACATTGCCATACTAACCAATATCACACCCGATCACTTAGATCGTTACGAATACCAATTCGAAAATTATATACGCTCCAAGTTTCGTATCACCCAGAATCAAACCTCGGCCGATGCATTCATATACAATATGGATGATCCAGCTACCATGGAATATCTGCCAAAAATCAATACACAAGCGAAGCTATATCCCTTTACCCTATCTGGAAAAGAGCTAGAAGAAGGAGCATTCGCTAACCAGGAAAGTTTAACCATTCTTATTAATCATAATCCACTCTACATGAAAATTACAGAACTCGCTTTGCAAGGCAAGCACAACTTGGCAAACAGCATGGCCGCTGGTATGGCTGCCCGCATTCTTGAATTGAGAAAAGAAACTGTTCGTGAAAGCCTCGAGCACTTCGAAAACATCGAACACCGTCTGGAATTTGTTGCCAAAGTACACGGCATTTCATTTATCAACGACAGCAAGGCCACCAATGTAAACTCTGCTTGGTATGCATTAGAAAGCATGGATAAGCCTGTTATTTGGGTTGCCGGCGGAACAGACAAAGGCAATGACTATTCTGAACTATTGGAACTTGTTAGATCAAAAGTTAAAGCCATTATTTGCCTCACCAATGATAGTTCTAAAATCAGAGCAGCATTCAGCAGTTCAGTAGATACAATCATCGATACCAATTCGGCAGAGCAAGCGGTACGTGTTGCCTATGATTTAGGAAGAGACGGTGATGTAGTTCTATTGTCTCCTGCTTGTGCAAGCTTTGATCTATTTGAAAACTATGAGGACCGTGGCCGTCAATTTAAAGCAGCGGTAAAGAGTCTGTAACGATGGTACAGAAAGGAATCAGACAACTCTATAGTAAGCTGGAAGGAGATAAAGTTATCTGGATGGTAACTTTCTTTCTCGGCCTGCTTTCCATACTTGCCGTATTTAGTGCTGTTACTACACTCACGGTAAAGCATGGAGGGTATACTGTATTCCTAAAACACATTGTCATGCTGGCTGCAGGCTATGGATTGATGTATTTCTTTCACAAAAGAAACTTCAAATACTTCTCCAAAGCCTCCGCCCTGCTGATTTACGCCGCAATAGGACTGTTGGTGCTCACCATGATTTTTGGATCAAACATCAATAGTGCCGAAAGATGGTTGAAAATTCCTGGAACCTCTTTGACCTTTCAGACCAGTGATTTTGCAAAAATCATTTTGGTACTTTTTGTGGCCCGTTGGCTGAACCTAAAAAGAGAAAGCCTCAACGATTTTAAAAGGACCATCCTTCCTCTGTGCGGGTATATCGCATTGGTGTGTGGCCTAATACTTCCATCGAACTTCTCTACCGCAGCCATGCTTGCATTGGTATGTCTTCTACTCATGTTCATTGCTGGAGTTCCTGGCAGACATTTAATGAAACTGATTGGAATCGGAGTGGGATTCATCTTTTTCATTATTGCCGTTGGAGAACTCGCACCGAAGGGGACCATTGGCCGCTACGAAACATGGAAAAACAGAATCATGAATCGAGTAGATTCTGACAGTGAAGGAAACTATCAATCCAATCTTGCAAAATATGCTATCTATGAGGGAGGAATGATTCCTAAGGGACCTGGGACATCGACTACTAGAAACTTTATGCCGCATCCTTATTCCGATATGGTATATGCCTTTATCATCGAAGAATATGGAAGCATTCTTGGAGGTGCAGGTTTGTTGTTACTCTACGTCATTCTTTTCTTCCGAACAGTCCGTTTTACATCGAAGTGTCCGAAACACTTTGGGCGACTTGCAGCCATCGGTTTGTCGATGTTGCTCGTTATTCAAGCATTGATCAACATGGGAGTGGCAGTTAATCTATTTCCAACAACGGGACAGCCATTGCCCTTGGTTTCTTTGGGTGGAACAAGTACAATATTCACATGTATTACCATCGGAATTATTCTCAGCATAAGCAGAAGTGCAATTGACCATCCGCTAGCAGAATCAAACGATAAACTGGAAGAAGAAGAAGAGGAAGAAGAGTCCGTTACTATTCAACCTATATAGCCTTATAAAATGGCATTACGAGTAATAATTTCTGGAGGCGGAACGGGAGGTCATATTTTTCCCGCCATCGCAATAGCCAATGCCCTGAAGAGAATACAACCTGATATTGAAATTCTCTTCGTAGGAGCTGAAGGTCGGATGGAGATGGAAAAAGTACCTCAAGCAGGGTACTCCATCGTAGGACTTCCTATTATGGGCATTCAAAGGAGTCTTACCTTAAAGAATATCAAGGTTCCTTTCAAAATTGTTGCTAGTCTTCTGAAGGCTCGTAAAATCATAAAGGATTTCAGACCTCATATTGCTATTGGTGTGGGCGGATATGCAAGTGGTCCAATGCTCCGAACCGCTGGATTCATGGGCGTAAAAACCTTGATTCAAGAACAAAATTCGTATCCAGGTATTACCAACAAGCTCCTCGCTCCTAAAGCTACCAACATTTGTGTAGCGTACGAAGGCATGGAAGTATTTTTTCCAAAAGACAAAATAATTCTTACTGGTAATCCAGTACGTAAAGAGGTCTGGCAAGTTCACAACAAGCGAGAGGCTGCATTGCTGCATTTTCATCTTTCTCAAGAAAAGAAAACCATATTGGTTATAGGAGGAAGTCTGGGAGCAAGAAGCATCAATCTTGCTCTGGAAAAAAATGCATTAGACCTGGTTCAAAAAGGGTATCAAATAATATGGCAGACAGGCAAGAATTTTAACTCTGTTCTGCAAAGTCATCCCTCATTAAAAATACTTCCATTTATAAAAGAGATGGATCTCGCTTATGCCAGTGCCGATATTATCGTATCTCGCGCGGGTGCCATGTCCATCTCTGAATTGTGTCTGATAGGAAAACCTTCGATTCTCGTTCCTTCTCCCAATGTAGCCGAAGATCATCAAACTAAAAATGCCTTAGCCCTTGTACAGAAAGAGGCCGCACTTCTTGTAAAAGACAACGAAATTGGAGATCGCTTAATAGAAACAATTGACTCCCTCTTCTCAGATGAGCGTAGCATGAATACCCTTTCACAAAACATCAGGGCACTGGGAAAAGAAAATGCCGACGAAGTCATAGCACAGAAGATAATTGAGGTTGCGAATTCATAGCTTTGCCTCTATGAACTTACAAAAAGTTGAAATCGTTTACTTTTTAGGAATAGGCGGCATTGGTATGTCAGCTCTAGCACGCTATTTTCACCACCACGGTAAAATAGTATTGGGCTATGACCGCACACCTACCGCTCTTACTTCCGAACTTGAAATGGAAGGAATATCCATTCACTACGATGATTCTGTTTTGGAAATTCCTCAGTTGCTCAAAGTAACTTCAAATGAAAAAATTCTAGTAATATTCACTCCGGCCATTCCACAAGATAGTGCTGAGAAAAATTGGTTTATACAAAATGATTTTTCTCTAAAGAAAAGAAGTGAAGTATTGGGGTACATCACTGCTCAATCTCCAACGGTAGCAGTGGCTGGCACCCACGGAAAAACCACTACCAGCACACTCGTTGCACACTTGCTTCAATCGGCTCAAATTTCCTGTAATGCTTTCTTAGGAGGTATTTCATCCAACTACGGAACCAACTTATTGTTGGGACAAAAAAATTCATGGACCATCGTTGAGGCCGACGAATTTGATAGATCATTCTTAACGCTTAGTCCTAAAATGGCGGTCATAACAAGCATGGATGCCGATCATTTAGATGTTTATGGAGACGATACTCATGTAAAAGAAGGGTTTAATTTATTCGCTCAAAAAGTTGAAAAAGAAGGATTCGTTCTATATAAAAAAGACCTGCCGCTAAATACTGAGCTGCTCCATACCAAAAATATTGCGACGTATAGTATTTCTGAGAAGGCAACCTATACCGGAGATAACATTCGAATACAAAATGGAAAGTACATCTTCGATCTGAAAGGACCCGATTTCGAATTTCTGGATTTGGAAGTAGGACTTCCCGGCAGACACAACGTAGAAAATGCCACAGCGGCTTGTATTCTGGCATTAAAATGCGGTTGTGATGAGGCACAAATTAGAAAAGGCCTTGCTTCTTTTCGAGGTGTCCAACGGAGGTTTGAATACATTATATCCACTCCCAATATCACCTACATCGATGATTATGCCCATCATCCAACAGAGTTGACGGCCGCAATTCTTTCAGCCAAAGAACTTTTTCCCGAAAAGAAAATTACTGGTATTTTTCAACCCCATTTATACTCTCGAACGCGAGACTTTCTAAACGACTTTGCAAGAAGCCTTGAACTCCTTGATGAAATAATTTTACTTCCCATTTATCCAGCAAGAGAATTACCCATAGAAGGAATTACCTCTGAAAAGCTCTTAGCGGAAATAAATAAACCAAATAAAAAGCTTTTGCATAAATCGGAAGTCCTTCCCTACTTTAAAAACCACTCCGCAGAAGTTCTTTTGACATTGGGAGCTGGCGATATTGATACACTCGTAAGAGAATTAAAGGGTATTTTACGGGTATAGCTGTACAAAATCGTAACCTGAGTGCTATCTTTACGTATAAGTTATTATACACAAAAACAATAGCATGTTTCAACGCTTAACCATCTTCCTCATATCCTTGATTTACAGTGGTTTTGTCGGAATTGCCCAAGACTTAAACCAACTTCAGGTATCAGATAACCTTTGGTCAGACAAAAGCTATGGAATAGCCCTAGATACTGTATCGCAATATGTTTATGTCTGCGGTGCCTATGATGCAGGATCTGGCAGTCTAACGGGTTTGTCTTCCTTTTTTACAAACTCTCTTACGAGTGTGAGTGTACCCGCAGTAGAAATACCTACATTAAACCAAGGTGGAAAAGATGCATACTTGATAAAATTGGATTACTCGGGAAATCCGATCTGGATGGCCACCATGAGTGGACAAGGGGATGACTACTTCATGGATGTTGCAGTGACTACTACTGGTCAGGTCGTTCTTACTGGAAGCATGAGTGACGGTGCGATCATTCAATACGGAAATGGGTTCCAAGATTTCAACTATCAATCAAGTGATACTCAAGACGCCGTTGTATTATCGTTTTCCACAGAGGGATCATTAGAATGGTTAAGTAAAGTACAAACTTCAGATAACAATATTGGTCTGTCTATTCAACAAGGTGGCGATGGTATAGTCGTTTCGGGACTTTTTGGTAACACGGGAGGTGATGATGATAGTGACGGAACAATCTTCAGCCATCCGATTGCAGAAGACGGAGAATTAGGATCATATGTCGCACTTCTAAATTATTCTGGAGAGTGCTTATGGTTCAAAGCATATACAAGCCCTGACTTTGACTATAGCCTTACGAATCCACAAAAACTCGGTGCCGATGTTGCTGCCAACTCCAGCTATATCTTCCACGTCAATTTCTTAAGTGGTAGTCATTACACTTGTTATGACAACAACACTCCAGCTGGGATTATCATCGACTTCCCGACGGACGACGAAGAGAAGCTCGGAGTATTCTCCTACAATTTCGATGGATCACACAATTATGCGGACATTAGTTATATACCAGATGAAGCGCCATTTACCTCAGGCCCATTCATTTCAGCGGAATGTCAATTCTTATACATCACAGGAACCATAGGAACCAATCTCAACAGTCCAGTAGCCAACGTGGAAGAACTCGCAAGCCTCACACAAGGAAGTGTTCCCACCATTTTCTACATTAAAAAGTTTGCAGCATCTGGGGTAAATCAAATAGTACAGGCATATACTAGTGCCGGAAGTCCTGATAGAACTTATGTTACAGATATTGCTTCTGATAAAAACAGAAGAGTATTCTTATCTGGAAGATTTGAAAACTCATTGAAGTTCTCCGCAACGCCTTCAGAGAACGTAAATGATATGAACGCAAATGGCGGATGGATCCGCAGTATGGATGACAACGGTTCCTTCATTTGGAACTACACACTGAATGGAACAGAAGATGATGAAATAACAAGTATGGCACTAGATGGTCTTGATTACCTGTTCTTTTCTGGTACAACAGCCTCTAGTTTATCTGGATTAATCAGTTCTCCTGTAACTCCGGGAAACGAGAACAGCTTCTATGGAAAAATCATTAACGATCCTGACGATGGAATAATTGACTTTAATATCATTTGCCCAGAGAACATCACAGTAAATTCTAACAGCGAATGCGGAACCACTGGGTTTACTCCTCAGATACCATTTATAGATAATCCCTGTCTTTTGGTCTCACTGACGAGCGAAGCGCCTGCACCACTAGCTTTTGGTGACAACACTATCACATGGACAGCGATCGATAGCAGAGGTGTTGTAAAAACATGCTCACAAATTGTCCATGTACAAAACGTAAGTGTCCCCGCCTCGTTCATCTGTGATGAGGCAATCACACTTACCGCTTCCGCCGGAGAATGTGGAATTACCTCTAAAATACTTGCTCCACCACACATCGGTACTTGCGATGACGTAAGCATTACAAATAACTTCAACGACTCTAATGAAGTGGATCAGTTTTTCGCTGTAGGAAATACCTCCATACTTTGGCACTTGACCGATAACGAGTCGGGAGAGACCGCTACATGCGAAACGATAGTTACTGTGTTGGATGAAGAAGATCCCATAGCACTATGTCATGCTACTATCAGCCTGGAAATCGAGCCTGGAGAACTTGCAACGATACAGATCGACCAAGTCAACAATGGCTCCTTCGACAATTGCAGCGACTGGACTATAAGCCCTTCGGAGTTCTCCGTCAATGAAACCTTGGCAGGCGAATCTTTTCTAGTCATGACCATTACAGATGCCTCCGGAAATTTCGCATCATGCGGAACACTGCTCAGCTTATCAGTAAACAATCCCAATACTGTTGTAGTCGATGCAGGGAATGCCATTGAAATCTGCAGTGGACTCACCGTTCCTTTGAATGGGAGTGTCAGCGGAGCTTCTGCTTTTCATTGGAGCGGAGGAATCGGCAGCTTCAGCGATCCAAGCATTTTAAACCCGACATATTCACCCGCTGCATCTGAATACAGCAATGGATCCGTTACGCTCACACTCACGGCCACAGACAACGAAGGCGTTTCCTTCTCCGATGAAGTAATCATCACCTTTACCCCATTTAATACCATTGAAGTGACTGCCCTTGACGAAATACTCTGTAGCAATGATCCACAAGTCACTTTGAATGTTGTCACTTCTAATAATTTAGATTTTAACCTTACCAATGGTTTAGGAGATTTAATCATTTTAAGCAATAGCTCTGCTTCATACATTCCAACTGCGAGCGAAATAGCTCAGGGGAATGTCAACCTTGTTTTCCAACTAGAAGGAAATATCACATGCGGCATTCCGACTGATGAAGTAATGATTTCATTCGTAGAACAACCAGAGGCTATCATCAATCTGAGTCCCGAAATTTGTGGACTCACCTTCGACCTAGTTGCCGTACCTACCAATGGCAACGGGCAATGGACCATTCCTGATAATGTTATACTAAATGGAAATGCAGGCAGTCCTACTTTGAATGTAACCGTTCCTGCTCAGGGAAATTATACGTTTACTTGGTTCGTACAACAGGGAGAATGCGAAGATGAAACAAGTATAAATATCAATGTTTTTGAACCCGTTGTTAGTGTATTCGCGGGAGAAGACGTTTCTTCTGTTTATACCACAGCCATCAGCTTAGGTGCAACTCCTGCAGATTTTGGAGAGGGCACATGGTCGAGTGATAATCTCGATATCACTTTTACCAATGCCAACGATCCAACAACCATCGCCACCAACCTTCAAGCAGGCGAATATATTTTCACTTGGACCGTACGTAACGGCAATTGCCCGTCATTGAGTGATGCCGTTAAAATTACCATTAAGGAGCTGATAATACCAACTGGCTTCTCCCCCAATTCGGACAACATAAATGACTTCTTTGAAATCGATGGATTGGAGTCCATTTCACCGTTATCCATTCAAGTATTAAACAGATGGGGAGAAGAAGTATTCTCTGCAGATGACTATCAAAATAACTGGAACGGCCTCTCAGCCTCCGGAAATGAGCTTCCATCAGACACATACTATTGCGTCATTAAATCAAATAAAATCGATGAGACCATAACGGGTTATATCGTTATCAATCGCTAAACGCTCGTCACCACCCATTCATGAAAAATCGTTTACTCATCATTCTTATGTTATTTGCCAGCTATGGTATGAATGCACAGCATTCTCCAATAGTTAGCCATTATCTTTTGAATGGGGTAGTCATTAATCCTGCTTTCGCTGGAAGCAAAGAAGTGTTCACCGCCAACGTTATGCATCGCAGACAATGGGCATCATTTAAAGGAGCTCCCATTTCTCAATTGGTCAGTGTTCATGCACCCACAAAAAAAGACAGAGTTGTGCTTGGCCTGATTGTAAATAATGATCGTCACGGAGTAGCAAACAACACTGCATTTTCGGCCATTATTGGTTACAAACTCCCGCTTTCTGATAACGCATCTCTTGGAGGCAAGCGATCACTCACCTTTGCACTTTCTGGTGGTGCATTTCTTCAAACAGCAAATTTTACTGACGTTATCACCAACGATCAAAACGACCCTGCATTCTCTTATGATTTCCGGAGCAGACTTACGCCAGACATCGGGGCTGGTGTTTATTATCAGGACAAAAAGTGGTTCGCTGGAATTTCTGTTCCTACCATGGTAGAACGCAGATTCATTCCTTTGGATGAAGACATTAAAGTTGCTTTTCAACCCGAACAAATGAACCTTGTTTTTCAAGCAGGCTACTTGGTAAAAATCAATGATCGATTAGAATGGCGTCCTTCGTTCTTAGCTAAAACAATTCCTGGATTGAGCTCTGTTATTGACTTTAACAACCAGCTAGTAGTTAATCAAATATTTTTAGTCGGTCTTTCGTATCGCCATCAGCAAACGGTCGTTGCTATGTTTGAATTCAAAGTAAATGAGCAGCTACGATTAGGGTATGCCTTCGATTATGGATTTAATGCTCTAAGGAGCTTCAACAATGGTTCACATGAAATATCTCTGCAATATGCCCTTGGATTCAAAGTAAAATCTGCTAACTCTAGAATGCCATTTTGAGAAAACTATGGTTCATATTATTCCTGTTGATCAGCACCATTTCATCATGGAGCCAGGCAAAGTATGATCTTCTTCCTTTATCCAAAATAAACTCTTCGCACAGCGAATATTCAATAAAACCTTTTAGTAACGGTTATTTGTTTTGTTCCAATCGAAGAAGCAATATGCTCATCAGTTATATCAACTCAGAAACTTTAGAACCACTTACACAAATATATTTTTCTGAGAAAAAAGAAAACGGAACGCTATCAACTCCAATATTGATGGATCTAGACCAAATTCATGTAGATGAAGGGCCTTTCGATATTTCTAAAAACAATGAACTATACTTCACGAGAAGCTATATTGGTGATACTGGTCCCGTCCTTGGCATCTTTTATTCATGCCTAAATGAAGGCGTTTGGACAGAGCCCATGCCCTTTAAATACAATCGTCCCGATTGCTCTGTTGGTCATCCAGCCCTGAGCAAAGACGAACAGAAATTATATTTCTGCGCAAACTATCCAGGGGGTTTTGGCAAGGCAGATATATATGTTTGTGAAAAAACGCAAGGAGGTTGGAGCAAACCTGTATTGCTTAGTGAAGAAATCAATGGATCAGAAAGTGAGTTGTTTCCTTCAATACACGCCGATGGCTCTATCTTCTTTTCATCTTCAAGAAAGTCAAAATTCGCAGGACTAAACATCTACGAAAGCACCATTGATTCAACAGGATTAAAAAAAGCGGTTCTTCTGCCCTCGCCCATCAACAGCGACGGCGACGATTTTGGGTTCTCATTGAATGCAGCTCGCGATAGTGGACTAATTTCTACCAATAGAAATGGTTCCGACGATATGTTCCAAGTATTGCTCACTCAACCTTTTTTCGATCCAGTTCCCATTCAACAAGTCAACTCGTACTGCTATACTTTATATGACGAAAATGAATTTTCTATAGATACCCTCCCCTTAAAATATGTATGGACGGTCGAAGAAAACGTCAAAATTCCAGGAAAAGAAATTTCATATTGTTTTCCAGGACCAGGCCTTTATCACATTGAACTAAATATAATTGATACATTGATTCAAGATCTTTTCTTTAGTCAAGCATCCTATGATTTAGAAATTCTAGATATCGAACAGCCGTACATAAGCTGCCCAGACACCGTACCTTCGGAAAGTGTAGTAGTACTGCATGCGAAAGAAACGTATTTACCTAGATTCAACATACAGACTTATCATTGGTGGATCAATGATCAGTACTTTGTAGGTCCTGAAGTCACACATTCATTTCAAGAAGGCCCACACCGCGTGGTGTTAGGAGTGCGAAGCATTCCGGATAGTCTTGGTTTAGTAAAACAAAAAGCAGTTTATAAAGAAGTATTCGCCAAGAAAGGCTATAATGCTCAAGAGCTATTGGCTTCCATCGGTATGAATTCAAATAGAGCCGCTGGAGATAATATTTACGAATACCTCCAACAAGATAGCGTAGATGTATCCACGATCATTCCTGAAGAAGCCGTTTTCCGTGTTGAAATTCTAAAGTCCGATAAAAAAATTTCTCAGCTCAGTAGTTTTTTTGACGACGTAAGAGGAGTCTACCCCATTTATGAAACCTTTATTTCTCAGGACAGTTCTTTTTCATATGCGGCCGGCCAAGTTGAAAACTTAGAAGAATCGTACCCGATCTACCGAGACTTAAAACAACGGAAATACAGTGAGGCGGAAGTAAAGGCATTTCTTCCAAAAAATGTCATCAACTTAGATAGCCTTGAAAATATATCCGTAGAAGACTTGAAGCAAGCAGTACTTCGAACCGGTTCCATTTTATTTGAGAGAAATAGTTTCGCTATTGATAGTTCATCGATGACTATTATCGACAAAGTAGTAAGACTGATGAAACAATATCCAGTACTGGAGGTTCATATCGGTGCCCATACTGACGATAGTGGAGGTGATGAGTTCAACATGAAGCTTTCAGAAAAAAGAGCGCAGTCAGTAAAAGAATATTTACTTTCTAAAGGCATAGACTCCTCCCGTTTGAGCTATAAAGGTTATGGGGAACAAAAACCCATCGCCAGCAATACTAATGAGAATGGAAAAAAGTTAAATAGACGGGTTGAATTTGAAACATCGATAAATGACTAAAAAACTACTCTTTACTATCCTGATATCTCTTCCAACAATGTTACGGTCACAACAAGTGCCCGCCGCAGAGGAGAACATCCCTTTCTTGGTGACCTTCGGAAATCAAAGCAATGTCTCATGGGGAGATGATGACTTCTCGCAAACGTTTTTTTTCTTAGTTCCCGAAAATTGTAAATCTTCCATTTATATCAGGGTATTTGATCCTGACATCAGTGGTCAACACGATGAAATGAAAACGGCCTTCAACACCACGACACGGTTTTCAGTGTACGGTGGGGCTGGTTCATTTTCCAACCCGGATGCAAAAGGAATCGATCCCGTTGGAAACTACAAAAGCGGAACGTTATTAAGCACCAAAGTATTTAAAGATGAAAAATACGATAACGATTGGTACACCTTTGGGCCCTTCTTTCCCAATCAAGGAGAACTAGACAAGAATTTCGGAGGATACATTTTCAAAGTGATTGCGGATGGCATTGGTGGAGACGACGGCAATCTATACAAATACTTCATGAGCACTTTCACCGATAAGAATTCTGCCGTTGAAGGGGGTAATGCATTTACATATGAGTATACATTTCGTTTACACGATTCTCCAAAACAAGTATCTCATATCTATCCTTACGTAGATAGCAAGGTAACCTCTGTTAAGCAAAATAATTTCGACGGAGACATGGATGGTTCTATCCGAATAGTTTCAAAAGATAAGCCTGGGATTAATGTTACTTTGAGTGGTGAAAACGAATGGGCCAACAGTGAACACAAGATCACTCCGGCAGAGCATAATTCTTCCTTGGATATTCAGTTTGTAAAAAGTCCCAAAGGCATCCAGCGCAACAACATTGTGATGTCCATTCGCAATCAATATGGGGAATTACTGCCATTTTATTCGGTTCCTATCGGAGGAATACCCAAATTCAAAGCACGTCCAGTAGTAAAAAAGCATTGACGGTATAAAACAACAATCTCGCCTAGAGGCCAGACCTAAAGGCGAGAGCGTTGTTTAATTAACCCTAAAAAAAATGAAATCAATCTTCTTCTTCGGTTTCAAAGAATTCTTTGAATCGCTGTAAAAATCCCGGTCTACGAGGCGGTTTTGGTTTCTCCTCCACTGTTGGTTCCTCTTTAGGTTCCTCCTTTTGCTCCTGTTTAGTCAGTATATCCGAATGAAGTAAGTTCTTAAATTCTCGAGATTTTCCGTGCTTATCTAAGCCTTCTATCACCAAACCAACACCAGTAGAGAAGGAAGGAACAAGCATATCTTCAGTAGGTGCTTTTGCAACATGTTCATTGGGATAACCCAGTCTGCAATTCAAGCCAGTTACGAATTCTACCAATTGACGCATGTGTTTCAATTGAGCACCACCACCTGTAATTACTATTCCTGCGATCAATTGCTTCTCAAAGCCACTGTTTCGGATTTCATAATGCACGTGCTCAAGAATCTCTGTCATTCTTGCCTCAATGATATGAGCCAAATTGCGAATACTGATTTCCTTTGCTTCACGGCCTTTTAATCCAGGGATCACCACAATATCTAATTCTTTGTTCTCCATCGCCAAAGCACTACCGAACTTCACTTTCAATTGCTCCGCTTCTTTGCGCATGATAGTACAACCTTGTTTGATGTCCTCGGTTATAATATTTCCGCCAAAAGGAATTACTGCTGTGTGACGTATGATACCGTCTTGGAAAATCGCCACGTCTGTTGTACCCCCTCCAATATCTACCAATGCCACACCGGCTTCTTTTTCCTCTGGACTTAAAGTAGCCGCCGAACTTGCCAAAGGTTCTAAGGTAAGATCCGCGACTTCCAACCCAGCCTTTCTCACGCACTTATAGATATTGCGAATTGCAGTTACCTGACCAGTGATGATATGATAATTAGCGGAAATAACCGATCCACACATACCTACTGGTTCTTTGATTCCGTTTTCAGAATCCACCGTAAACTCTTGCGTCAACGCATGGATGATTTCTTCTCCTGGCAACATCACCATGTTATACACATCGTCTGTCATGATATCGATATCTCCTTGAGTGATTTCATCCTCAAAGTTCTTACGTGTGCGCATGTGACTGTGCTGATAGGACTTGATATGTTGGCCAGCGATACCAACATTCACCACTTTAATTTCCACACCACTTGCCTTCGAGGCTTGTTCCACAGCAGACTTTATACTGGTAACGGTTTTCTCTATATTCGCTACTACCCCTCGACTAACTCCAAGGCTTTCGCTTTTTCCGTAGCCAAGAATTTCAATTTTCCCACTTTCCAGTCTGCGCCCTACCAGACAAGCAATCTTGGTGGTTCCAATATCCAGACCTACAATAATTTCTGCATTCATCATGTCTTGTTTATGCGTGTTCTAATTCGGTTTCAAATTTTCCTCTCACACACTACTTGTCCCTCATATTCTAAGTGAATAGACTTGTATTGATTGAGATCGTGTGTTTTCATGGCGCTGGCATAAAATGCCAATAATTTTTTGAATTTTACATCCAGCCCCTCGACATTCCCAAGGTAAATTCGATGATCCCCAACGCGCGGAATAAGTTGCACATTGCGCGAAGCATCTATAAATATGTGATCTATTTGCGCAGATAAGAACTCATCATTGCGAATGTGAAGCGCTAGAAAATAAATATCGTCGGCTAAACTTCGGTAAGCCCATTGATGATTCTTTCGAAGTTCTAAGATAGATGTCTGCTCGAGCTTCTCTTTGATATTACCTACAAACAAAGGGAGATTCATGGTGGCTGCTCCTGTATAAGGCATCATCCATCCATCCTCGTCAATAAAAAAACTCGTGCCGTCTTCGTTGAAGACCCTGGCCACGGGTCTACGCTGATCCACTTTAACTACACACCGCCCGTCTACCGTGGTATACACCTGTGCCATTTTTACGCATGGGTGTCCAGATAACTTGGCATGCAAAGCGTCCATATTTAAATCTTGTATAGACTTGCCAATCAAGCTATCTCCTTTGGATTGGAGAAGGGAAGAAATTTCTTGAGAAGTGATGAAGAATAAACCATCCATCTCCCTCACTTCTATATCTACTTTCCAAACCTTGGATGCTTTTTGCTGATGTCCGGCGAAAACAAAGAGAGAAAGAACTCCCAGCAATAATGTAACAATGCTTACCCGCAAGAACCACTTTTTCCAACGCTTTTTCTTGCGCGGAAGAGCAACAGGCGATTCAACAACAACCTGATTATCAGCAAACTCGTCAATATTTTCGCGAAAACGGTTCATGGTGGATTCTAACACACTAAGAACCGCTATTTTTTATGCTATCTATCCTATAAATTGAGGAACTTATTCAAACTGAATTGTGAAGAACCTTGTTAATTACTTTACACGACGATTCAGATCTTCACTCCCCGCCTTACGCTCTCTCGTTTTCAGGTCCTGATTGCCGAAAGAATAGCTGAGATTGACCCTGAATTGTCTGGACTCCCAGCCTCCTCGAGCATCCATATATAATCCGGCAAAGTCGGAAACTCCGCGCCAACGAGAAGTCCAGAATATATCGGCGTACGCCACACGCACAATGAACTTATCATTGAGGAAGGATTTCTTAGCGCCCAAATCCATGCTCCACATAGGCTCATTCACAAATGTGCCTCCCCAAATACCCGGACCACTATACCAACCGCTAATCTCTGCAGAAGTGGTCTTGTTCAAGGTAAAGGTGTGCATCATATAAATGTTGTAGTTATTGGCCCTCAAATCAATGGTCTTATTAGCGCCGAAGTCAGCTCGATTATACAAGTGGGTAAACGACAAGTTTAAATAGCCGTTCCACCACTTCTTTATGGGAAGAGGGCTGCCCACGTTCATTGCAAAATATTCTTGAAAACCTAAGTTTCTCGGAATAATAAATGAGCGAAGAACTTCTGTTGTATCTGTTATCTCGGTGAAAAAGTCTTCCGTGCGTCCATAGCTCAGTGAGGTATTAACCATGTACATCCACGTGTGACCAAACTCAATACTATGGGTCATCTGTGGACGCAGATTTACATTTCCTTTTCGGTAGCTAAGCTCGTCGATGCGATACTCAAAGGGATTCAAGTCTTGATAACTTGGACGATCAATTCGACGGCTGTAGGTAAGACTCAAAGAGTTCTTCTGGTTCACAGCGTAAGTCAACCCTCCACTAGGAAAAAAGTTGATGTAGTTTCTATCAATTTGATCGTATGACTGATCAGTGAGCGCATCCAAATCTCCAATGCTTCGTGTATGTTCGGCGCGCACACCGGCTTGGATCGACCAACTGCCGAATTCTCTTTTATAGTTTACATATAGAGCATTGATGTTTTCAAAGTAACCGAACTTATTCGTACGCAAGGAATCCACAAAATCTTTTCCATCTACAACATTAAAGAAATCCAATCTGTTGTTCGTTTCCACAATAGAACTTTTAAATCCTGCGCCCAACCTGCCCTTGCCAAGATTCTGCTCATAATCCGCTTTAACGGTGTAGAGATTTATTCCGGTACCCGTGTTATTTCTGAAGTTATTCTCATAAAGAATGAAATTCTCAGCGCTATTGTAATAACGATTAGGCTGATAACTATCGTTGTAGATATCAAAATAACCGTAGTCCAAATCTACATTGAGATCATGTCCAAGAGTATCGGAATAATGATAGTTGAGATTCGCATTTATATTATCACGTCGTCCAATATTTTCTCCACGCGCTACTAATATTCTGTCGAGAGAGGGATCCACATCTGTAATGACTGAGCGTGCAGTACTCATCCATTCATTTGCTCCGTTGTTTCCTGTGACCATCACCCCTAAAGTGTGTTTTGGATGAACAAAAAAATCTACTCCTGCCTTATAGTTGTGGTTTAACCCTGCGCTTCTGTTGTTTGTAAACTGATCAAAGGAAATCCCATTTTGCACTCGAAAGAAATCCATATAATTCCAGTTGTACCCCCAGTTATTTCCGTAGTTCATATAGGCATTGATCTTCGCATTGCGGTGATTCAAACTAAGATTGGTATTGTATTTCGAATAGCGTTGAGTGGCCCATCCGGCAGATACATTTCCGTTGGTTCCAAAGTTTTTATTCTTCTTCAACTTTATATTAATGATTCCCGCATTGCCCGCTGCATCATATTTGGAAGAAGGGTTAGTTATAATTTCTATCGACTCGATATTGGCACTTTGTAAGTTCTTCAAATAATCTTTTAAACCATCACCGTCCAATGGAGAGAGCTTGCCATCGATGTATACCACTATGCCTCCCCGACCTTTTACCATAATATTCTCATTGTTATCTACCACTACACCTGGAGCTTTCCTCAATAATTCAAGGGCATTTAGACCCATTGCATTTGTAGTTCCTTCCACATTGAAGATGGTTTTGTCGGCCTTCACCTCTACCAAAGGCTTCACATATACTACCTCCAATGCCTGCAGTTCGTCCACTCCTGCTGAGAGTCTTACCTCTGGAACAGCAATGGAAATACCCCCTTTTACCTCAAATACCTTTGTTCGAACAGAAGAATAACCCACTTGGCGTATCTCCACGAAATAAGCATCCTCATTGATATAGTCAAAAGAGTACTTCCCATCAGCGTCAGAAAGGGAAGTTTTGACCATGGAGCTATCTTTAGCTAATAGTAAAATGGTATTGGCAAACTCAACCGGGGCTCCCTTCTCGTCCATTACTGTCCCATAGACAACAGATTGACCCCAGAGAAAAGATGGGAATAGTCCTATAAACAGGATGATCGCATTTGGTTTCATACAACAGTATTATCGAGACAAAACTATTTACTGTTTAGCAGGGCGCTGCTTCAATTGTGATGAGCGGTCAGCCATTAACATTCATTGGCAAGCGATTAACAGTCCATTAGAAAAAAATCCTGTGCATGCATTGTAAATTTGAAACGTCTTTAGAACAAAGTAAAAAGACAACGGTTTTTCATAGTGGTATTAAGATTCCTTCCCCGTTCTAGTAGGGGGGTAGGTTTTGGTTAAAGGTTTAGTGACATAAGGCCGCCAACGGGCGGCCTTCTGTTTTCACTCGATTTTTTCGAAATCGAAATACTCGAAAAGCGCACTTCTCGCGATTACAGGTAGGGCATATTTGCTCTACTAATTAACCAAAACCGTTTCTATATGTATTATCCGCAAATTAAAAATCTGCGAATCATTCGTGATTACAAACAAGAGTACGTGGCCAGTTATTTGGGAATGTCGCAACCTGAGTACAGCCGTCTGGAAACAGGTACTCGAAACGCCAGAGCACAAGAAATACAGCAATTGGCGCAGTTATATGGAGTGCGTCCTGATCAGATTATGCAATCTGAGCTTAGTCTTGATCATCACAGCAGTGCGGGCAGACCCTATCGCAGGAGCGAAGCAGTACCCAAAGAAATTGTAGACCGCTTAATAGCCAACAACGGCGAACTTCTAAAAACCGTGCTGGACAATCAAAACAAGACCGAGCGCATCATTGAACGATTGATGGCCTTTTTGGACAGCAATACCAAAAACGAAAAGTTGGCGTAAAAAAAACAAGGACTAAATGGTAAAAACTGAAACCTTTTTATGAAAACTAACATACAAAGCCATATAAAACGAGAATTATGACATTACACTACTCCCCCGGCAACAATGGTCAACAGATTGACGAATTGCCTAGAGTGTTGTACTTAGACGACGATCAAGCGAATCTAAATTCGTTCATGGCGAACTTTCGCCAGCAATTTGAAGTGTTTATTGCTACCAATCCGGTAGAAGCCTATAACTTAATCGAGGCAGAGCGCATCAACATTGTTATTACCGATCACAACATGCCCAGCATGAGCGGTGTCGAGTTTTTAGAAAGCGTATCCAGAGATTATCCTTTTGTGCAGCGCATACTATTGACTGGATTTACTGATCTAGTGCCCGTTGTTGAAGCGGTAAACAAGGGTAAAGTATTCAGAATACTCACCAAGCCCTTCAACATGGATGAGATTGCACGAATGGTAAACGAGGCGTGGGAACAATGCAAAGAATTTGCAGAGAAGGAAAAGCAAATCCTGCAGCTTACCAGACAAAACCAACAGTTCGAATTTATTCTAAGACAGCGATTATTGTCCTAATCGGACATCCTTTTACATAACTACAACTAAACTTAAAAGGGACTCTATATAGAGTCCCTTTTTACTTTTTATTATTACACCACCATCAAGTTACAACCGCGCACCTCGGCGTGGTCGTAACGGCCTAGAACCTCGAAGCGGCCGTGAGAATGCATCCGACCTAGATCACCGGTGGCTAAAAAACTACACGTATGAAGATTTCCTAAATCAATTAAGTTGATTCCTCCTGTTGCGCCCTCGGCTCGGCTCACGAGAAGTGGATCTGCAACCTCACGTAGCAAAACGCGAACGGTAGGAGATGGATAAAATACACCACCTTCTGGAGCATACGCCTGACTCATCATCTCCGTCATCCCATACTCGCTCCAAATAGATGTAACTCCAAAAGCACGCTTCAAAGTATCGTGCACTGCGCCCCGCGTCCACTCTTCTCTTCGACCTTTCATGCCTCCTGTTTCCATAACCTTCAATTCAGGAAAATCAATGGAGTATTCATCTGAAAAATCCAACAAACCAAAGGTAACGCCGAGAAGCAAACAGGGCTTTTTGCTATTCTTACAAGAAGTCAGCACCTCCATTAACTGCTTATGCTCATTGAGAAAAAATCCACTGATGGGCGATTTGCTTTGTTCGATAAGCCTTTGGGCCATATAAATCAAAGAGGAGCCGCTGCGCTCGAGATAAGAAGGCAGTAGCGCTAAAATCGTGAGCTCTTCGGGATCTGGAAAGTGCTCTCGAAGACAACGCTGAAACGTTTCCTCATACCACGAAAGAGAGTTTACATAATGTTTAGAGGGTTCTTGGCCGGTAGTGCCACTGGAAGTAAACAATGCCTCAGGCTCCCACACACTGCACATTACGCTGTGTTTCTTAAACACCTCTATAGGAAGAAAAGGAATTTTTTCAACTTCATTAACGCTTTCAGGAGCCACCTTTAAGAATCCCAGATAGTCTTTGTAAACGGGATTGTATTGTGCCTGGAACCGAAATACCTCCAATGCAACTTGATCGAAGTTTTCTGGTTGTACATTGCGAACTAATTCGGTAGGCCAATTCATAGTGCAAATAAATTCGATAGATTTGAACGGATGAAAAAGATTGAACTTTTATTTATTAGCACTCTTCTGCTCGCGGGCATCGGTTGTTTAAAAGACAATGAAATCCCCCCCACCCCCAGCCTCTCTTTTAATCAAATTAAAAATTTCTCGGATTCTATAGAAATATGGGTCGACTTCAAAGACGGAGACGGCGATTTCGGTCTGGATCAAGGTGACACCACGGGCGTATTTGACGATTGCCTGCGCCAGTACAATTTGTACTGTATATATCAAGAAAAACAAAACGGAATTTGGAAAGACAACGGAGATGCCCCCCCTGGTATTCTCGATCCATGTGTCAATGACAATGCCGCACCCTTCTTTTATCGTGTGCCTTGGGCCAAACCAACAGGCCAAGATCCCTCTCAACAAGGCACGATTCAATTGCGAATGTCCACCTATTTTTTACCCTCGGCCTTTGACACCTGTCGCTTCCGAATCAAAATTGTAGACCGAAGCATCAAGGAAAGCAATGAGATTTTTACCTCTGAGTTTCTAAAACCTTAGTTAAAGCCTTTTTTCACTTTACATTTTGATTTTCACCTTTTCACAGGCAACCGTTTTATGTTGAGAACGTCTTTTGGGTAACTGCTTCGCTTTAATAAAAGATTTCTAACATTAAACAACTAATGCCATGACAAGTATTCTTCAAAAAATCATGGAGGAAAACCCAGGGATTTTCATTCTCCTGATCTTCATCATCTTCATCGGCGCCGTAGGAAAAGCAAAACTTTTCGCAAAGGCCAATCAGCCTTGGATCGCAGCGCTTGTACCTGTTTGGGATCTATTCGTAGTATTAAAAATGGTGGGAAGACCAGCGATTCACGCGGTTTATTTGCTTATTCCCGGTTTTAATATTTACTTTGGCTTCAAATTACTCATTGAAATAGCTCAAAGCTTCGGCAAAACCTCCATGGCAGACGCCATTCTCGTTTGCTTTTTCAATGTGTTTTACGTTCTGAATTTAGGATTAGCGTACAACGAGGAATACTTCGGTCCTGTGTACGGTGTGAGTTTGAAAGACGTGCAGGCCCGCAAGCCTGTGCTTGTTTAGATTTTTGGTTTCATAATCTGAAGGAAAAAAGCCCCGTCATCGGATGGGGCTTTTTTATTTATCAGAATTTCACCTAAAATGATTCAAGGGCATTCAAACTCCTGTAACCACTTGCTTTGCACGTTGCAGGGCAATCTTCAACCCCTCAGGTTTGCTGCCGCCCGCTGTAGCGAAAAACGGCTGACCGCCGCCGCCGCCATTGATGTCCTTAGCAAGATCGCGAACGATAGCAGAAGCGTTCAATTTGCCTGTATCCACTAAACTGCCCGAAAGCGCCACAGTAAGCATCGGCTTTCCTCCACTCTCGCTGCCCAAGACAATTACCGCATTCTCTATCTCGCTCTTCCACTGAAAAGCAATGTCCTTTATTTCGGCTGGGCCAAGATCTACAAGCTCAACTAAAAGTTTCAATTCTCCCACATTTTCAAACTTGGATGAAAGCTCTTTTTTCACCTGTTGAGCACGATCTTTATTGAGCTTTTCCAATTGTTTGGTAAGCTCCGCATTCTTCAACTGTAAATCGGCGATGTTTTTAACGACCTCTTTTGACTTAAGCAATTGACGCACTTCTTCCAATTGGCGTAGCTCGTCTTGAATGAATGAAAACGCACCATTCCCGCTGATGGCCTCAATACGTCGTACACCTGCCGCTACTGCTCCTTCACTTATTATGCGGAACAATCGTATCTTTCCTGTATTGACTACGTGCGTTCCTCCGCATAGTTCAATGCTTTCACCAAACTTGATCACGCGCACTCGATCCCCATACTTTTCTCCAAAAAGCATCATCGCACCGCTCTTTCTTGCATCATCAATGGCCATATCGCGATTCTCTTCTAATGGTAAATTTTGAAGAATGCGTTCGTTCACCAATCGTTCTACCTTCTCCACTTCTTCGTCACTCATTTTCGAGAAATGCGAAAAGTCAAAACGCAAATAATCCGGGTTTACTAAGGATCCTTTTTGTTCTACATGTGTTCCCAATACTTCTCTCAAAGCTTGATGAAGCAAGTGTGTCGCAGTATGATTCGACATACTGTCCTCACGTTTGCGTGGATCTACCTTCGCAATAAAAACTGCAGATGGATTTTCTGGTAATGTATCTGTGAAATGAACCGTCAAGTTATTCTCTTTCTTACAATCAACTATTTCAATCTTCTCATTTGCCGATGTCAAAAAACCTTGATCTCCAACCTGTCCGCCACTCTCGGCATAAAAGGGAGTAATGTCTAACACCAACTGATACTGTTCTTTTCCTTTTGCTTTAATACGTCTGAATTTTAAGATCTTGGCTTGGGTCTCTAATTGATCATACCCTACAAATTTTGTTTCGCCAGAGGTGAGTTCTACCCAATCATCTGTTTCCAGTTTAGTAGCCGCTCTGCTGCGTTCCTTTTGTTTTTGTAATTCTTCTTCAAACCCTGCTGTATCGATAGTCTTTTTTCCTTCAGCAGCAATGAGCGCCGTTAGGTCAACAGGAAAACCGAACGTATCATATAGTTCAAAAACGGTCTTTCCGTCGACGGTATCTCCTTTGGTATTTCGTAATATCTCATCCAGTAAGTTAATACCTTTATCCAAAGTGCGAAGGAAACTCTCTTCTTCCTCACGAATCACTTTACTCACAAGATCTTTATTGGCCCGCAACTCTGGGAAAAATCCACCCATTTCAGAAGACAAGACATCCACAAGTGTGTAGATGAAAGGTTCTTTTAAGCCCAAAAAGCTATAGCCATAGCGAATAGCCCTTCTTAAGATGCGACGAATTACATATCCAGCTCCTCCACTCGATGGGAGTTGACCGTCCGCGATAGCAAACGAAACCGCTCGGACGTGGTCGGAAATAACACGCATAGCCACATCTTGTTTCGTGTCACTTTGTTCGTATTTCAAACCACTCAATCGCTCCAAGGCATTGATGCTAGGTGTAAAAACATCAGTATCGTAGTTGGAAAGCTTGCTTTGCAACACCATACAGAGTCGCTCAAAACCCATTCCTGTGTCTACATGCTTTGCAGGCAACGACTCCAAACTACCATCCGCTTTGCGATTGAATTGCATGAACACGTTGTTCCATATTTCAATCACTTGAGGATGACTCTCATTGACCAAGGCCTTACCATCGACTTTGGCTCTCTCCGCATCTGGGCGTATATCCACATGAATTTCAGAACAAGGGCCACAAGGACCTGTATCGCCCATTTCCCAGAAGTTATCTTTTTTGTTTCCACGGAGAATGCGATCTCTATCGATACGAGCTGCCCATATATCATAGGCCTCTTGATCAAAATCCAAATTTTCAGAGGCATCTCCCTCAAATACAGTAACGTATAGCCTGTCCTTTGGAATCTTATAAACTTCTGTCAGTAATTCCCACGCCCAGCCGATGGCCTCTTCTTTAAAATAATCTCCAAATGACCAGTTGCCTAGCATTTCAAACATGGTGTGGTGGTAAGTGTCTACCCCTACTTCCTCTAAGTCATTGTGTTTTCCGCTTACACGGAGACACTTTTGAGTGTTGGCTATTCGAGGGAACTTTATCTCACTATTCCCTAGGAAAAGATCCTTGAATTGATTCATTCCTGCATTGGTAAACATCAATGTAGGGTCTCCTTTTACCACCATAGGAGCAGAAGGAACGATATGGTGTCCCTTGGAGGCGAAAAAATCCAGGAACTGTTGTCTTATTTCTTTAGATGTCATAACGGTGCAAAAGTAAGGGCTAATGGATTATTTTAGCACCCAACTTATGGCGAGGCTTAAGTATAAATTCAATCCCACGACGCTGAATTTCGAAAAAATCAGCTTCACGGTGCGCGATTATGTCGTGCAGGGCATGAGGTATTTATTTGCAGGGCTAGTCATAGGCATCATTGGGGTTGTGCTCTACACCTCGTTTTTTAAAGATCCAGACACCGCCCGTTTGGAAAGAGAAATAAGCTACCTGCGTAGTCAAATTGAGGATCTTAACAATGAGATAGATACGCTAGAAACCTTTGCAGTAGATCTTCAGGACAAAGATGATAAGGTTTATAGAAGCATTTTTGGTGCAGCTCCTTATCCTGAGCATCAGCGTCATGGAGGAATTGGCGGAAGCGATCGCTACAAGACTTTGAAAGGCTATGAAAGTTCTCAAGAAATCATTGAAACGAAGAAGCGTATAGCCCGCCTGCAGCGAATGTTTGTGGAGCAAAGTAAAAGTTACCAAGAAGTATATGAATTGGCCAAAGCTCAAAAAGAGATGCTACAAAGCATTCCAGCTATTCAGCCAGTGGCCAATAAGGACCTTCGACGCATCGCCAGTGGTTTTGGGATGAGAATTCACCCCATCTACAAAATTACCAAAATGCACACCGGTTTGGACTTTACTGCCGACGTGGGAACTGAAATCTACGCGACAGGCGACGGAGTGATAGAGGCTGTTGATAGTAAATTAAGTGGATACGGCCACCATGTGATCATCAAGCATGGATATGGCTTTCAAACGCTCTATGCTCACATGAGCCGCGTAACAGTGCGCCCAGGTGAAAAAGTGACTCGCGGACAAATAATAGGATATGTGGGAAACACAGGAGCCTCTACGGGGCCCCATTTACACTATGAAGTCATTCGAAATGGCGAAAAAGTAGACCCCGCTTTCTATTTTTATTCCGATATTACGCCAGAGCAATACGAAGACCTATTGCAACGCGCAGCCAACGCCAACCAAAGCTTTGACTAATTGTACCGCTTAACCATGCTAACGAAAACAAATCATATAGAAAAACTCTACTACTCCATAGGAGAAGTGGCAGATATTTTCGAAGTCAATTCCTCACTTATTCGGTTTTGGGAAAAAGAATTTCCACAGCTTCAACCTAAGAAAAACAATCGCGGAAATCGCGTGTACAGCAAGAAAGATATCGAGTTGTTCCGACAGATTCATCACTTGGTAAAAGAAAAGGGATTCACTTTAGATGGAGCAAAAAACATGCTTCGTAAAAAGACGAATCTTATTGAAGAAGAAAATCTTATTCAAAACAAATTGCTTCACATTCGCAACGAATTGACTTCAATAGCCAGTGCGCTTTGATCTATTTATATTTTTATTTTAAAACTTTCTTCTAATTGCTTCTGTTATTACCACTGAGAAACGTGGAGTATGAAGAACAGACGCGCATTGGTATGGTTTCGCAATGATCTTAGGGTTGCAGATAATGATGCCTTATTAAGTGCTTGCGAGCAGTATAAAGAAGTATATACTGCATTTTGCTGGGACCACAGGTGGAACGAAACGACGCCTTACGGCGGTCTTGCAAAGATGGGAGATTTCAGAAAGAAATTCCTACTTGAATCAATCCAAAACCTTTCGAATAACATCTCACAATTGGGAGGAAAACTGATCCTACTCCAAGGATTACCTCCCCTTGAAATCGCGGCGCTGGCGCTGAAGTTAGACATCTCGACTGTTTTCTATTCCAAAGAAGTATGTACGGAAGAAATCAACGATGAATTACTTCTTCAAAGAGAGCTTGATCGCATGGGTAAGGACTGGGAAGAAAAATGGACCTCTACGTTAATTGAAAAGAATGACCTTCCTTTCAGTCTTCAGCAATTGCCCGATGTATTCACTAAATTCAGAAACAAGGTAGAGAGAGAATGCAGTTATTTGCGTCCGCTTAAAGCTCCAGACAGAATACATGCTCCAGAAGCCGCTAATGTGGAATCAATAGACTTATTTCCATCCTTTGAAAAGCAAGAAAGTTCAGACACACGCGCAGCAATGCGCTTTCACGGGGGAGAACAATCGGGTCTTGATCGCTTAAATGAATATGTGTGGAAAGAAGAACACATTGTTACTTACAAGGAAACTCGCAATGGTTTAGTAGGAAAAAATTATAGCAGCAAATTCTCACCTTGGCTCGCCAACGGATCCTTAAGTCCAAAAATCATTGTCAATGAAATCTTGGATTTTGAAGAAGAAAAAATCAAAAACGATAGCACCTATTGGATGATCTTCGAACTGCTATGGAGAGATTTCTTCCGCTTCACTGCTGCTAAGCAGGGATCCAAACTTTTTCAGTTGAGCGGATTCAATGCACAAGCAGTCCGCAAATGGCGAAGAGACATGCGCACATTTGAAGCGTGGTGCGACGGTTATTCTGGAGATGACTTCGTGGATGCAAATATGCTCGAACTCAAGCATACCGGATGGATGAGCAATAGAGGACGGCAAAATGTTGCCAGCTATTTTGTACATGATCTGGGAATGGATTGGAGATGGGGAGCAGCGTATTTCGAAAAGATGCTCATTGATTATGACCCCGCGAGTAACTGGGGAAACTGGGCATACATCGCTGGAGTAGGCAATGATCCTCGTCCTGATAGAAAATTCAACACGCAAAAACAAGCCTCTGACTACGATCGAGACAGAACATTCAGAAACCTCTGGCTCAATAAAACAACCACATGAAAAATCAACTAAGTCCAGAAGACATCGACAGAATCATCGAAATGGCTTGGGAGGATCGCACCCCGTTTGAAGCCATCGAAGCGCAATTTGGGATCAATGAATCGCAAGTAATTGAATTGATGCGCAAGGAAATGAAAGCGTCCAGTTTTCGCATGTGGAGAAAGCGCATGACAGGGCGCAGCACTAAACATACTGCTCTGCGTTCGGAAGAAGTGGGAAGACATAAATGCAATCGCCAACGCGCTATTACAAATAACAAAATATCGAAAAGATAAATGAAAGCCTTTCTCATTTATCCGCATCAACTGTTTCAGTCGCTTCAAAGCATCGACGCTGATATTGTGATAATGATTGAAGATGAGTTGTTTTTCAATCAATATAAATTTCACAAACAAAAAATTGCCTATCACCGCGCAACCATGCGCTCGTATTTTGACGGGATAAATCATTCCAATAAGCTATACATAGAGGCCGTCGATCCACGAAACAAAACTTCAATGTTATTTGACTTTCTCAAGAAAGAAAAAATAAAAGAAATTTGCTACTATGACACGGTCGACTACCTCCTAGAGCGACGCATTGTCCGTTATTGTAAGAAATACAATATCACCTCCCAAAAAAACGAGAGCCTTCAATTTATTTGCACCGATGAATACGTGAGAAATTATTTTTCTAAAAAGAAAAAATACTTTTTTACTTCCTTTTATATCGATGAAAGAAAACGCCATAGCATACTCCTTGACTCCATGGGTGAGCCTTTGGGTAGTAAATGGACCTTTGACGGAGAAAATAGAAATAAAATGCCGAAGGGCGTAAAAATTCCATCCCTCCCGAAAGTTGATCTAAATCATTATATGGAAGAGGCTATTCAATATACAGAAAAGCACTTCAAAGATCATTATGGAAACTTGGATAAATGGCACTACCCAATAGATCGTGACTCATCGATTTCATGGCTAAATGACTTCTTAAAAAATCGTTTTCATTCATACGGAACCTATCAAGACGCCATTGTTTCTGGAGAAGGTACCCTATTTCATTCCATTCTCACGCCCATGTTAAACGTGGGAATCATTGCGCCACAAGATATACTAGATAGCGCAATTGAATTTTCCTTGAAAAACAATATTCCGATCAATAGTTTAGAAGGATTTGTGCGACAAGTCTTGGGGTGGCGAGAGTACATTAGAGCCGTGTATGTTAATAAAGGGATTGAAGAAAGAACGAAAAATTTCTTTCAACACGCGCGTCCTATTCCTGATGCATTTTGGAATGGTACCACAGGTATTTTTCCAATTGATGATGCCGTCCACAGAATTCATGACACTGCCTATAGCCATCACATTGAAAGGTTGATGGTCATTGGAAACTTTATGGTATTGTGTGAATTCGATCCCGATGAGGTGCACCGCTGGTTTATGGAATTATTCATTGATGCTTATGATTGGGTCATGGTGCCAAATGTTTATGGCATGTCTCAATTCGCAGACGGAGGTATTATGAGCACCAAACCATACATCAGTGGAAGCAATTACATTCTCAAAATGAGCAATTACAGTAAAGGTCCCTGGTGCGAAACATGGGATGCTCTTTTCTGGAGGTTCATTGATAAGCATCGAGCCTTCTTCTTAAAGAATCCACGACTCAGTATGATGGTGCGCACCTTTGATAAAATGGCAATTGAAAAGAAAGAAGCCATTTGGCAAAATGCTGAAGCCTACTTAGAAAGTCTTGCTACTCCCCACCAAGCACGGTGATCGTACCGGAACCATCAAGCTCTTGACCTTCAAATCCTAATCCCTTGTAGTGATAGTAATAAACACCATTTGTTCCAGGTTCATCGGGTCTCCAACCATCAAATGGATCAATGGGTTCGAAAACATCGTCAACATCATCCAACTGTGCGAGTAAGATACCATAACGATTGTAAATTGACAATTCAAAGTCTTTGATTCCAGAAGCCTTTACAAAAAACAAATTATTCTTCCCATCGCCATTTGGTGTAATCACATTAGGAATAAACAACCATGGCTCTGTGTACACTTCTATGAAGATAGAGTCTCGAACTATACAGCCATTTTGCTCCACTATAGCCGTGGCCAAGTAAATTCCAGGAGTCGTGTATATGTAGGTGGTGTTCTCAAAATCAGGCGTATCTGTATAATCCATCACATCGTCTGCTTGAAAATCTGCAGAAAGATTGAGTCCAGAAGCATTGAAGTCAAAAGTAGCTTCAAAGGGAGCGAGACCCGAAAGTCCAGGAAGGACATCTATTTCCAATTCGGGTTTATCTATAACTACCACTATTTCATAAACTTCAACTTCATCGCCAACACTTACGGTTGCTGTAACAGTAAATGTGCCTCCTTGTGAATAAAGATGTTGCACGTTAAGGCCTTCGGCCGCATTATTTGCAGAGTTAATGTCTCCAAAGTTCCATTGCACAATCGCCTCTTCTTGCGCCCCTGTCACGGTGAACTGTGTGGGAACGCCGAAACAAAACTGTGTAGCATTCAATACCACAGGCACAGAGAAGTTGGGAAAAAAATTGGGCAATCCGAAAGTACTCGTACCTGGGGATATATTTAGAAACTCATTGTTGTAACCGCAAGCAACTCCTGCTTCATTTGGGTTCTCAATTGCTCCCAAAAATCCATTCACTGTGGAAACATAAATTCGCCCATCGGATGCCAATTGAATCGCTCCCACGAAACCTAACCCCGCCTCTGTTTCATCCAAGATGACTTTCGACGCTTGCACAGCGGTTGCGTCTAAATTAGAAATGTCGAATTGTACCAGTTGTCCAAAAGTCTGAAATTCATCAATGGTACTGATGTATAGTTTAGATTGATCTGGGCTAAATTCTATTCCATAGGGTGTCATAGGATCCAATGAAAATGTCAATAGGTCCGACACTGCTCCAGTCGCATTGTTGAAAGAGAGAATATCCAAATTATCTCCTGGCTCTAAACAGTGGGCAGATACCAAAAGCGAACCGTCAAATGAACCTTTTAAATAACCAATACCCCATTCATCGGGTGTGGAACCTGCTGTACTTTCTACAGTATTCAAGTCCATACCAGAAGGGGTAAGTAAAAAGGAATAATACTCATTGGTCATGTTACTGGAAGTAATGATCCAAATATCGATTCCATTCGCATGGCGAACTGCGGTCACTTTTTCTGAAGTAGTAGAAACGAGCGGTGTATTTTTTGATGCGCTGACAACGGCACCTAAACCTCCGTCTAAATTCATGTCAACCACAGAATAGGACAAACCACCCATTCCCATTTCCATCACTGTAAATACATAGTACAAGTTACTGTTTTCAGGAGCTTGAACGATGATTGCAGACTGAGAGGAAGACCCCCCTCCCAGTAGCCCTGCGCCATTCAACATCTCTTGATGATTGGCATTGAAAACGGTCAAACCATCCGTGTAGAATAACAAGGCTCCATCTTCATCGCTGATTGAAGCACAGCCTTCGCTGGTGGCCATTTGACTTGTGCTCAGAACCGTTGGAGGATCTGTAGAAAAGCTTATTGCGGCGAAGAGTCCGAAATACCAATTATTACTTTCTTCCTGGGCTAAAATCCTCGAGGGAAATCCACTCAACAGAAAAAAGATAATCAAGATGAATCGAGTAGGAAATGGGATAGTCGAGTAATTCATAGGGTTGGCATTTCGCTTGTTATACAAAGGACGCTTAAATATCCCTCCAAGTTGTTTGGATTTGTAAAATTCTTCTTATGTTAGATTGAAATATTTGACTCATGAAAAGCTTACTAATACTTACTTTTCTACTCGCAGCAAGCGCTGCATACAGTCAAACGATTCAATTTAACGGATTTCCCAAAGACCACTCCACGGGACAACGCTTAAAAGGCTTCACTTTAAAATCAGATCCAGAGTCGTGTCTTTATCGATAGACACTTCGTTCCTCCTCATCGTTAATCATACTGATATATGAGCGATATCTTGACTCGGGAATCTCTCCCATAGCCACTGCATTCCGAACGGCACAGCCGGGTTCATTAACGTGTTTACAGTTTCCAAATTTGCAGTCTGGCAGGCGTCGAAAAAATTCAATAAAATAATTTGGTATTTCATCCTTGGGAATATCCACCAATCCAAAACCTTTAATTCCTGGAGTATCTACGATATAACCCCCGAATGGGAGTTCGTGCATTTCAGCAAACGTAGTAGTGTGTTGCCCTTTGTTACTGGATTCCGAAATATCCCCAATACGGATATCTTTTCCAGGAATAAAATGATTCACTAAAGACGACTTACCAGTACCACTGTGACCACTGAGCAAGTTTATCTTATCCTTCATGCGCTCGGCCATGACATCTAAATTCTGTCCATTGACGAGAGAGGTAACTAAAAATGGATATCCAACACTATCATAGGCAGAGATTAAGTCATCCAACTCATACAACTCTTCTTCTGAATACTGATCAATTTTATGAAAAACAAGAGTCACCGGAATACCATATGCTTCTGCAGTAATCAAGAAGCGATCGATGAAACCTGCCGTGGTTTGAGGCCTGGTAGTGGTTACTACTAAGAATGCGTTATCAATGTTTGAAGCCACAATCTGCGCTTCTTTTGACAGATTGACACTTTTTCGGATGATATAATTTTTTCTTTCAAATACATCCCGAATGTTTGCTCGGTTTTCTTCTTCTACTTCAAGCTGAACCCAATCTCCCGCAGCGATTGGATTGGTGGTGACGAGCCCTTTCAGGCGCAGCTTTCCTCTAATAGTACAGTGATAAACGACTCCATCCTCACCCTTTACTTCGTAGTTCTTTCCAGTAGATTTTAGCACCAATCCTTTCATAATCTATAATGAAAGGGTTCGACCTCCGTCCACGGGCAGATTGATTCCATTGATGTAAGAAGCTGCTGGAGATGCAAGGAAGGCAACTGCTGCCGCAATTTCTTCTGGCTTTGCCAGTCGTTTCATGGGCACTTCACTCTCCATTTCGGACTTGACATGCAAGGGGTCTGATCCCGATTTATCTGCTTTATTCTGAATAATTTGATCCAGACGACCGGTTTCTGTAGCACCAGGCAATACATTGTTCACCGTTATGTTGAATCCACCCAATTCCATGGCCAAGGTTTTGGCCCAATTCGCAACGGCACCTCTTACTGTATTGCTCACTCCTAAGTTTGGAAGTGGTTGTTTTACACTAGTGCTGATGATATTGATAATTCGTCCATATCCCGCTTCCTTCATTTTTGGAACGAGCGCTTTTGCCAAAATTTGATTGTTGATCAAATGTGCGTTGAATGCGACCCGGAAAGCTTCAATATCCGAATCAATGGCCTTTCCAGGAAGCGGTCCACCGGTATTATTGATCAGTATATGTGCATCATGATTCTTTGCAAACTCGGTAATAACAGATTCCACCTCGGAGGAGTGTGCAAAATCAGCAACCAAGAATAGGTGTGTTTGATTGTTAGGGCGTGGCAATTGTTCCACAGCCATTTTCAATCTCTCTTCATTCCTTGCTACCAATACACAGGTAGCACCTAAAGCAGCTAGCTCACGAGCAGAAGCAAGTCCTATTCCCTGGGAAGCACCACACACTACCGCAATTCTATCTTTTAAATCAAGATTCATAGATCAAATTTACATCATCTCAATCTTTGACGACCAAGATTTTATCAATTCGCTGTCCGTCCTTATCCACTATTTCGAGTGTCAAACCTTGATACTCGATTTTTTCACCTACTCCTGGTATCGTTTCCAATTCATGAAGGATTAATCCCGCAACTGTCGAGTATTTATCAATCAGTTCATCTTCTATATGCAATTGAAAATACTTACCGAAGTCATGAAGCGAATATTGTCCGTCCATAAGCCAACTATTCTCATCTCTTTGCACGATTGCATATTCCTCTTGGTCAATGTCCGTAGAATCACCCACAAGAGCATCCAGTATATCGTCCATAGTGATCATACCAATGGTACTCCCATATTCATCCAAAACAAAAGCATAATGCACCTTCGCGGCTTTAAACATCTCCAAAACCTTATATGCATAACTGTTTTCATTAATAAACAGTGGTTTTCTAACGAAGTCCTTTACTTGTCTTGTTTCTCTATCCACCACCGAAAACAGATCTTTCAATAATACTATACCAATGATTTCATCAAGATTTTCATTCTCCACGACAGGATACGCCGAATGCTTCTCACCATTGATCTTACCATAGATTTCTGTCCAAGAGTCGGCCACATCGAAATAAACAATGTCCGTTCGATGAGTAAGCAAGGATTTTACTTTTCTATCGCCCAGTTCGAACACACGCTCAACGATTGATTGTTCTATTTCTTGAATATCGCCACCATCAGCGCTTTCTTTGATTAGATTTTTAATCTCTTCTTCACTAACGACTGAGTCTTTAGTACCTTTTATTCCCAATATTTTCAGAAGAAAATTATTAGTACTCGTCAATAACCAAACAAACGGTGCAGTAATTAAGGATAAAAAATGCATAGGCTTAGCGAGAACGCTAATGATTTGTTCGGGAAAAGTCATTCCTAATCTTTTTGGCAAAAGCTCACCGAGAACGATAGAGAAATATGTAATCATTACAACGACAATACCGGTCGAGATTTGCTGAGAATAAGGTGCAAGGAAAGAAACCCTTTGGATGACCGCTTCAACATTATCCGTAAGGTTTTCTCCGCTGTAGACCCCTAATAAGATGCCAATGAGCGTGATGCCTATTTGTACCGTGGAAAGAAACTTGGTAGGATTCTCTGAGAGTTCAAGAGCTTTTTTTGCTCCTGAACTTCCTCTGTTCTTTTCATTTTCCAATCTAAATTTTCTTGCTGAAACAAGAGACATTTCAGACATTGCGAAGATTCCGTTTAATAAAATGAGAATCAAAATAATCACTAGCTCCATTTATATCTTTTGGGTATAAAAGAGCAAAGTTAAGATAGTCTGGGTGGAATATTCGGTTATTCAGGAACGACACCACTTACCGTGGTTCTGCTGAAAGCAGAAAAATATCCTAATGCTCCATTGGAAATATTTGATTCTGGATTGGCGGGAGCCGCAGTCGATTCATTGACATTCTGGCTCATTGTAAACCAATAGTTGTAATTCGCTTGGTCTATCTGATCGATTTGAATCTCCACCAAATCTCCAGCATTAAACTCCAAATCTGGACCACCGAACAACGCATTGTTGATTTGTCCATCAGTGAATAAATCATCGGTTATGAATATTTCAGGTCTCACCTCGCCATTGATCAAAAGATTTGCTTTATAAAAATTCGATACACCTGCCACATCCACAAAGTCAACACCGGGATTCAATGAACCTGGAAGAAATTCTTCAAAATAGAAATCCACCACCTCCACTTCACCAGGCATAGTGCTTTGAGCTTCGTACACTTCTCCTTCGGCTACTATACGTAATCTAAAAGTGGCCCCCTGCTGACCAATGGGCTCTGAGGAGCGATACACGCCTGGCTCAACCTCAACCAAACTAAATATGGAAACATCGCTTCCATTAACCCGGGTGATCTCTACTTGCCCATTGGTTACAGCGGGGAAAACATTCAATTGGTCAAATGGAACAGACTTCGTCATTCGCACTTGGGCGGGTTCATCGAGATTTGTGACTGTTCCGACAATGACGATCTTTTGATCTGCATCATTTAGATCTATATCAATTTCTTTCTCACAAGAAATAAAAAGGAAAGAAAATATGCTTAATGTTAGAATCGCGTTCTTCATGATTTACTTGAATAAGAAGTTGTAAGTGACTGATGGAACCCAACGGAATAAGGTAGTTTGATATGCACTTGTTCTTCCAGGATCATTGTCATTATCGCGGAAAGTAATGTTAAATGCATTTTCTCTTCCATAAGCATTGTACAAAGAGAAATTCCAGTTCGACTCAAACTTCTCTCTCTTTTTGTTATACAGGGTAGCTGACAGATCCAGCCTATGATACGCAGGCATACGGTATCCATTTCGCTCTGAGTAAACCAAGTAGGTCTGTCCATCCACTTGATACTTCCCGCTTGGAAAAGTAACTGCATTTCCAGTGTAATAAATCCAACTTGCGGAAAAGGACCAACGATCACTAGGATCATACACTCCAACAACACTTATTTCATGCGTCCTGTCCTGCCGCGCCGCATACCAATCTCCGTTATTGATTCCTTCAATTTGTCTTTCTGTTCTGCTCAAGGTATAACCTACCCATCCCGAAAACTTTCCTTTCTTCTTCTTCAATAACAATTCAACACCGTATGCTCTTCCGTCTCCATAGAGGAGTTCTCCTTCAATGAGTTCATTGCCTTGTGTGCTTGCGCCATTGCGATAATCAATTTGATTCTGCATGTATTTATAGTAACCTTCCACACTTAGTTCATAAGCGTTGTTTCGAAAGTTTCTAAAATAACCCAAACTGATTTGATCTGAAATTTGTGGTTTTACATTCTCGCTGGACGGAATCCAAAGGTCTGTTGGACTTGCCGCTGTAGAATTGGAAATGAGATGAAGGTATTGCGCATTTCTAGAAACGCCACCTTTTAGAGATGACGTTTCATTGAGTAAATAAGAAGCAGTAAATCTTGGCTCGGGGACGATGTAAGTATTCACAACTTCGAAATCGTCATATTGTGTTGTATCCGTTGCGTTGCCTTCTGCATCAAAGGTATAGTGATCTCCTCCAAGCGGAGAGAAGGTGGACAAACGCAAACCATAATTCAAGCTTAAGCGGCTATTTACTTTAGTTTCTCCATTGGCGTAAACAGCAGACTCAAAAGAAAATCGCTGAGTAAGATCCGTATCATCATTCACTCCACTAGATGCGCTCGCTGTAATTTCCCCAGGAGTCATGCGGTGATATATTCCGTTCACTCCAAATCTGAAGTTTGATCGCGTGCCTGGAAAAAACTGCCATTCTTGTTTTATGTTATAGTCTTGAATTCTTGAAAGAATTTCAATGTCAAGAGCGCTGCTATTGATTCCTATGGTATAGTTGTAATCACTAAATATGACTGATGTGTTACTGAACCACCTATCATTTACAATGTGATTCCAACGAGCCGTTACCGTGGTATTTCCCCAATCGAGTCCAAAGGCGTCTGCAACTCCGAGGACGTCACGACCCGTGTACGCTGATAGATATACACGGTTCTTCTCATTCAATTGATAGTTTGCCTTTAAGTTTAAGTCATAAAAATAAAGTTTGCTATCTCGAATGGTCTCATTAGGACTTGCTCCCAGAAACACGTCAGCGTAAGTCCGTCTTCCGGTGACCATAAACGAACCTTTATTCTTGACGATAGGTCCTTCAATCAACAATCGAGAAGAAATCAGACCTAGTCCCCCTCCAACTTTGTAATCTCTATTATTTCCTTCATTCATGCGGATGTCTAGAACCGATGAGGCTCTTCCTCCGAATTGGGCTGGAGCAGCACCTTTATATATGGTAGCATCTTTAATCGCATCGCTATTAAACGTTGAGAAGAAGCCCAATAAGTGCGACGCATTATAAACAGGCGCTTCGTCCAATAGAATTAGATTCTGATCTACCGTTCCACCGCGAACAAAGAATCCGCTATTTCCTTCACCCGCAGATTTAACCCCAGGTAGAAGTTGAATAGACTTAAGAAGGTCACGTTCACCGAAAAGAACGGGCAACTTATTGATCTCTTTGATATCTACTCGCTCTGTTCCCATTTTGGCTTCTGTAACGTTGGCATTCTCTTTTTCCCCTGTAATCTCGACTGCCATTAGCTCTTGCTGCTCGTCTTTTAAAGTAATATCGCGTCTAATATTTTTTGTTAGATCCACTTGAAAACTCTGAGTTTGATATCCGAAGAAACGTACTTGAAAACGATACGTACCCGCAGGAAGAGTGATAGAATAGAAACCGTATTCATTGCTCACAGACCCCTTAGTGGGCTCCTCCGCCACCGTCACGGTAGCTCCGATGATGGTTTCAGTAGAGAGTGAGTCCCGAATGGTTCCGCTTATCGTAAAGCGTTCTTGGGCTATGGAGGAAGCAACGGCAACCAACACTAGACAGGCAGTAGAAATGATAACTTTATACATAGTGAGTAATTCGCTGCAAATGTGACGCGCATAAATGAAATGCGTTACACAAAATCAATAAACTGTATGTTATAAATGACCAATGGTCAATTTCTTGGTTCCAATGGCATTTAGAAAGATAAAGTCATGTTCAGTAAAATGAAAACAACAAAAGCAGAATAAACGAACCATATCTTCAAATCATCTTGCATATTCTGAATAAATCTGAATAAAGAAATCCACCTTATTAGAGGCATCATTTCTAAATTGCGTCCGTTATGAGGTTAACGGATGATATATCATTTTTAAAGGGAGTAGGTCCACAGAGAGCTGAGGCATTGCAAAAAGAGCTAGCGATTTTTACTCCTGGCCAATTGCTCTTGCACTATCCCTTTCGTTATATTGATAAATCACAAATTACCAAGATCAAGGATATTCAATCCGACCAAACACCGGTGCAAATCATAGGACAGTTCAATGTGGTGCGTGAGGTGGGTGAAGCCAGGGCGAAAAGACTAGTGGCTTCCTTCTCGGACGACACTGGAACTATTGATCTGGTTTGGTTCAAAGGGGCCAAGTGGGCCAAAGCCGCTATTCAGCTCAATAAAACTTTCGTGGTATATGGGAAACCAACTGAATTCAAAGGCAAGTACAACATCCCGCACCCGGAAATGGAGCAATATGAAACGGCAGGTGTGGTATCTGGCAATGAGTTAAAGCCAGTATATCGCACTACTGAGAAACTCTCTTCAAAAGGATTATCCAGTAACGGTATTGCAAAGCTCACTCGAACTGCTTTGGACGAATTAAAAGAACCGATTCTTGAGAATTTAAGTGCCGTTGTTTTAGATCGATTCAAACTGCCTTCTCGTCAAGAATCCATTCGTCAAATTCACCTGCCCTCTAATGCCACAGCGCTTGAAGCAGCGCGTCGTCGCCTCAAATTTGAAGAACTGTTTTTCATCCAACTTCAATTGGTAAAACAAAAGCTCCTTCAAACAAAAATGGAGCGCGGATTTGTATTTGAAAAAGTAGGGGATATCTTCAATGAATTTTACTCCAAGCATTTGCCCTTTGAATTGACCAATGCCCAGAAAAGAGTGATTAAAGAAATTCGTGCGGACGTCGGAAGAGGGTATCACATGAATCGCTTGATTCAAGGGGACGTTGGAAGTGGAAAAACCATTGTGGCATTGCTAAGTGCAATACTGGCAATTGATAATGGATATCAAACTTGTTTGATGGCGCCCACTGAAATTCTCGCTATTCAACACTTTCAAAGCATTTCCACATTGGTAGCTCCTCTCGGTTTAAAAGTAGTATTGCTCACGGGTTCAACTCCAAAATCAGAAAGACGCATTATACTAGAGTCATTAGCTCAAGGGAGTATTCATTTGATCATCGGCACTCATGCACTGATAGAGCCTACTGTACAGTTTCAAAAATTAGGACTTGCTATCATTGACGAGCAACATCGATTTGGCGTAGCACAACGTGCTGCTCTTTGGAAAAAAGCAACTCTCCCCCCGCACGTGCTTGTAATGACCGCTACTCCAATTCCCCGTACACTCGCAATGACACTTTACGGAGATTTGGATAACAGCATCATCGACGAGCTACCCCCTGGAAGAAAACCCATTCAAACCTTACATAAAACCGATGCGCATCGAATAGAGGTCTTTGGATTTATTGAAAAAGAAATTGCAAAAGGTAGACAAGTGTACATCGTCTATCCTCTTATTGAAGAAAGTGAGGCTATGGACTACAAAGATCTACAAGATGGATATGAGAGCATCTCTCGAAGATTTCCCTTGCCAGATTACCGTATCAGCATTGTTCACGGTCAAATGAAACAAGAGTCCCGCGATTATGAAATGGAACAATTTGTAAAAGGTAAGACACAAATCATGGTAGCCACAACCGTCATCGAAGTGGGAGTGAACATACCAAATGCGTCAGTGATGATCATAGAAAGCGCCGAGCGATTTGGTCTATCTCAATTGCATCAACTACGCGGGCGGGTAGGACGCGGCGCCGATCAAAGTTATTGCATTCTCATGACAGGACATAAACTGAGTAGTGACGCTCGCACTCGACTCCAGACCATGGTTGAAACCAACGATGGTTTTAAAATCGCGGAGGTAGACTTAGAACTGCGTGGACCCGGTGACCTTTCCGGAACACAACAGAGTGGTTTAATGAATCTTCGTATAGCTGATTTAGCCCGAGATCAAAAAATACTTTCCGCCGCACGAGAAATGGCATTGGAAATCATTGACCAAGACCCCACGCTTTCTAATCCAGAAAATAAACCCCTCAGTGATCACCTACAGCTTATCAGTCAGCACAAGAGCGACTGGAGTAGGATTAGTTGAGAAACTACTCGATTAATCTGCGCTATCTTTGAACGCAATTTTCTTCATTGCATTTAATGATCGTAGAACCTTGGTAGCGTATTTCCATTCTTTTCAATCCAATGTTGATGAGGTTTCATTACCCTCTTTGCTAGCATACCCGTTTTACTATACCCCACATGAAATAGCCTTGATGGCTGCGAAAGAGTTACAGGAATATCTTCTAACTCAAACCGATTGGCAGCACAATTTTGGAATCCTAGAAAATGAAACGAACGTAGGTAAAATGTTCGGCGTGTTGGTGGTCAAAAACAAAGAAGGTCAACTCGGTTACTTATGTGCTTATTCTGGAAGACTTGCTGGACATAACCAACATGAGAAGTTTGTTCCTCCAGTATTCGATATTTTAATAGAAGACGGCTTCTTCAGAAAAGGCGAAGCGGTTATTGAGGAAATAACTCAGCGCATAATGCAAATGGAAGAAGCTCCCGAATTTCTTCAGGTTGAAAAAGATCTTCTTCGCATAAAAAATGAAGCAGAAAATGCCATACAATATTTAAAAGAAGAAATTAAAATCCAAAAAGGAATTCGCGATAAAAAACGAAAAGAGTACCATCTTAACTACAGAGAAGTCGAGTTAGAAGAAAAAATCAAAGAGCTCAACCATCAGAGTTATGCCGAGAGTGCTCAACTTAAAAAGCTCAGCCGAGAGTGGAAAGAAAAAATTGCAACGAAAGAACAAGAGATAGAATCATTCAAGAAAAAAATCAATGCCTTAAAGGAAGAGCGAAAGAACTTCTCAGCCAACTTACAAAATGAAATATTCGATCAATACTATTTTGTAAATCGATTTCTTGAGAAGAAAAGTGTAGGTGCCATCTTCCAAGAAACGCTTGAAGGACGTCCAAAGGCTGGCGCTGGTGAGTGTGCCGCTCCAAAACTTTTTCAATATGCATTCTTAAATGGATATGAGCCTATTGCACTCGCAGAGTTCTGGTGGGGGCAATCTCCAAAAACAGAAGTAAGGATTCATGGTAATTTTTACCCCGCTTGTCGTGGAAAATGTGAGCCCATTCTCGGCCACATGTTACAGGGCTTAAATGTTGAAGCCAATCCTATGCTCACCAATCCCGCTGAAGGAAAAGACATTGAAATCATTTGGGAAGATGACCACATTGCAGTCATCAATAAGCCAGAGGAGTTTCTTTCGGTTCCTGGTAAGAACATTCACGACTCGGTTTATGCGAGAATGATCCAACGATATCCCAACGCTACCGGCCCTTTGATTGTGCATCGTTTAGATATGTCCACATCGGGACTTTTGTTAGTTGCAAAAAATCTAGAGGTATTCAAAATACTCCAGCGTCAATTCATCCAACGCGAAGTAAAAAAGAGATATGTCGCTTTGTTAGACGGGATAGTAAACGAAGAACACGGGTTAATTGACCTGCCCTTACGGGTTGATCTGGAAGACCGACCTCGACAAATGGTTTGTTATGACTATGGAAAATCCGCACAAACCGAGTGGCAAGTAATTGATCGTGAAAACGGAAAAACACGCGTTTATTTTTTCCCTATCACTGGCCGCACCCATCAATTACGTGTGCATGCCGCGCATTCAAACGGTTTGGGTTGCCCTATTGTCGGCGACGACATCTACGGGAAAAAAGGCATTCGACTACACCTGCAAGCGCAACGTTTAGAATTCAGACATCCCATTACCAAAAAGGTATTAGCAATAGAAATAGAAATGGATTTTTAAAATCTATCATTTCCAAACTTTTCTATTGAAACATAAAATCATAGTCGCTCGAGAATGGATTTCATCGCAAATACCGATGAAAAAAAAATGATCAATTACCAACTTTAATATATTTGCCCTGCTTTCTCACAGGGGTGTCTCGCTATAGGCGAGGCTGAGATTATACCCTTTCTCGAATCATTTCGAGAGGAACCTGGGCGGGTTATGCCGCCAAGGGAAACGTTAGTTAAGCTTTGCCTAACCCTTGGGCAAGGAATTGATTAACAAATTAATTTTTTAAAAATGCTGAAGAAAATTGCCATCACGGCAATGAGCATTGGTGCAGCGTATACGCTCCAAGCTCAACAAACGGTAGTGCAGGATACTCTGGGAAAAGAACTGCAAACCATCGAGATCAAACTTCCATTTGCCGCGTCTAACACGCCCATGACGTTTAGCAATCTCAATCAGGAAAACATTGAGAAGCTCAATTATGGACAGGACGTTCCTTTTGTACTGCGAGACATCCCTTCATTGGTGATGACTTCTGACGCGGGTACGGGCATAGGCTATACTGGCCTCTGGATTCGTGGAAGCGATCCCTCTCGCATCAATGTCACCATCAACGACATTCCACTCAACGACCCCGAAAGTCAACAGGTGTTTTGGGTGAATCTTCCTGATTTCGTTAGCTCAACAGATGATATCCAAGTGCAGCGAGGAGTAGGAACAAGCACCAACGGGGTTGCCTCCTTTGGAGGAACCATTCGGATGAACACGCTTTCCGTTCAATCAAAGCCCTATCTGCGATTGAATATGGGAGGAGGCTCATTCAACACCCTTCGCAATACTGTGGCTTTTGGAACAGGCATGAAAAATGGATTTGTATTCGAGGGTCGCCTTTCACGCATATCTTCAGATGGATACATCGACCGAGCGTCCGCTCGGTTGTCTTCTTACTTTTTAAGTGGAACATATGCCTCCCAAAAAACCACCGTTAAACTCACCACATTTGGAGGACAAGAAAGAACATATCAAGCTTGGTATGGTACGCCCGCATCTCGGCTAGCGGGCAACAGAGATTCTATGCTCGTGCACGCAGCCAGCAATGGACTTACAGAAGCACAAACTGCCAATCTCCTCAATAGCGGTAGGAGATATAATTTTTATACCTACGATAATCAAGTAGACAACTATGCGCAAACGCATTATCAAGCGCACCTCTCCCACCGATTCAATTCACGTCTTCAATTTACAAGTGCCCTTCACTATACAAAAGGTCGCGGACACTTCGAGGAGTTCATAGGGAATGCCGATTTTGCGGACTATGGATTGACCTCTCCCTCCGACAGTCTTGAATCCACAGACCTAGTGAGGAGACGTTGGCTCGATAATCATTTTTATGGCGCGGTCGCTTCCTTGAATTACGAGAGAAAAGGATGGTACATGTCATTGGGCGGAGCGGCCAATCAATATATCGGAGATCATTTTGGTGAAATTATTTGGATGCAATTTGCGGGAAATACACCAAAGGATTTTGAATATTATAGAGGAGAAAGCACTAAAAATGATGGTAATGTTTTCTTCAAATCACATTATACCATACGAGAAAAAAACACCTTCTACCTTGACCTTCAAGGCCGGATGGTTCAATACAAAACAAAAGGAAATGATAACGATCTCCGTGCATACGATGTGGACGATCAACTCGTGTTTTTCAACCCCAAAATCGGTTGGTCGTTTCAAAAAAGCACTAAAGAAAAAATATACGTATCAGTTGCTGTTGGCAACAAAGAACCCAACAGAAATGACTACGTAGATGCTCCAGAAGGAGTAACTCCCAAGCCAGAGTCAATGGTCAATTTAGAAGCTGGGTATGGTTTTTCTTCTGAAAAAGTCAATGTCAAAGCCAACCTCTATTATATGCAATATCAAGATCAATTAGTGCTTACAGGCGAGTTAAATGATGTAGGTGCGCCTTTGAGAACAAATGTGGACAATAGTTATAGAAGAGGAATAGAATTGGAAGCACAATGGCGCCCAACGGAAAAATGGCTCTTCACAGCGAACGCCGCATTTTCTCAAAACAAAATTGAAGCCTTTGATGAAATACTATACGACTATACAAACGGATTTGATGTGGTCACAATTCGCCATGAAAACACAAATATCGCATTCTCTCCCTCGGTGATCGCGGGCGGTAGACTAGAATGGTTTTTACACAAAAACCTTAGTATCGCCTGCCTTCCCCGATATGTAGGAAAACAATATCTCGACAACACTGAAAGCGAGTACCTCACTCTTCCAGCATATTTCGTAAACGACGCAGCAATCCGATGGAACAAAACAACTTCAAAAAATAATCGCATTACACTGCAATTGATGGTGAATAACACCCTCAATGAATTGTATAGTGCGAATGGATACACGTTCAGCTACATATTTGGCGAGCGTATCACTGAAAAGTTCTTTTATCCACAAGCTGAACGTTTTTTCCTAGCGTCGATTCAATTTGAGTTGTAGTCGTTCAGAACTACTCACTAGAAAAACGCCGAGAAATATTAAGACTGTGCAGGCGAGCTTACTCCACGTAATCTCGCCTGCATTTTCTTTTCCAGAAAAATGAGCAAAGAGAAAAGAAAACAATCCAGCTAACAAAGGCTGAAAATAAACATAGGCACTTGCAGTTGAAGGTCCTAAAATATGAATAGCATAAATGTTGAGCAGATAAGTCAAAAACGTAACAAGAAATATTACAAAGGCCACAGCAGCCCATTGCCATCCGTCCAGCATGCTCCAAGATATTTCTGTAAGACCCAAACCTCCAAATGGCAGAACCCCCAATAATCCAAAAGTAAAAACCCAAGCGATGACTACCGTTGGCTTATAGTGTGTCATCAATGGTTTTACAAGCACTAGATAAAAGGCATAACTCATGGAGTTGATTAGAATAAACATATCTCCTTGGAAATGGAGACCTGTCAAGTCCTCAGACGAACTGAGCACCAGAAGACTCACAGCGCCGATGGTCCCTATTATTACTCCTAGAACTTTCTGAAAGGTAATTGCCGTTCCCAATACAACAGAAGAAATCACCATCACCATGATGGGATTGCTAGTCATTATGATGGCAGAGTTTACAGGAGAAGTCAAGGCCAATCCATTGAAGAAGAAGAGCTGATTAATGGTAACGCCTGTTAATCCACAAACGGCGAACCTCCATATATCTTGTTTTCTTGGCCACACAAAACTGCGTGCTGCTAATAACCAAAACAGTACAACCGCACCAACCACTCTCAATGCTATAAAGCTATTGGGACCGATAGGATTAGGCATCACCGACTTGGCAACGACATAATTGGCACCGTAGATAAGTCCTACAGTCGCCAATGCAATATGCGCTTTAGATTCCTTGGTCATCTCCACTCAGGTGCGGCGAAGATAACCCGAGATTACATTGAACTCTTGGCAGCGTTGATCGTTTTTGGAGCATTTCCAATGAAGATCTTGTCATCATTGATAATAACTGGACGCTTCAAGAATGTGTATTCCTCTAAAATGAGACGGCGATAATCCGTTTCAGACAATGTTTGATTATTCAATCCCAATTCGCGGTACTTGAGCGCTCTGCGGCTAAACAAAGCCTCATAAGAACCCGCCATTTTCTTCATTTGCTCCAGTTGTTCTTCACTGAGCTTAACTGATTTGATGTCTTGTTTTTCAAAACTACGCGCCTTATCACCAAACTCATCCAGAATTTGTTGGCAGGTTCCACAGTTCGCAAGGAGGTAAATCTTTTTCATGGCAATCATTCTTAATACCTCTCTTAACAATCACTATCTCAAAATGTTTTCACACAACCCTAGAGTGATGCCTGAATTCCATGAATTTTATCCATAAGTTGTTTTAAACCTTCTTCAAAGTGGTGATTATTGTCCACCACCAAGTCACACAGCTCCTGATAAGGCTCAAGAAAGTGCAGTTCAGCAGGTCGAACATGATTATTCCATTGATACCTCACTTCATGCTCAGGATACCCCCTTTCTACCCCGTCGCGCTGTATTCTGCGCTCTAGCCGACGATCATGGTGCGCATCAAGGTATACCTTGATATCTAAATTTTCCCTTATTTCCTCGTAATGAAAAACGAAAAGCCCTTCCATAATAACAATAGGAGCCGGCTGAATAAATATCTTCTCCGGTATCCAATCGGGATTATTGAAGTTATACTCCATCATCTCTATAGGCTTTCCCTCAATGAGGTCAATCATATCCCGGTAAAAATGAGCGCGATCAATAGAGGTCGGCAAATCAAAGTTGATAACACCGTTATCATCCGCAATTTGATGGGTCTTGGGTAAGTAATAATTGTCTTGACTAACCAATGCGACTTGCGTAGGATCAAACTCATTTAATAATGCTCGCAAGAAAGTAGTTTTTCCAGAGCCGCTGCCTCCAGCAATTCCTACAACTAAAGGTCTTGTATTCACTTTCTAGATCTATTTTGCATTTCTTCTATCAATAGTTGACTAGCCTCCACATACTCATCTACTATCAATACCCTGCCTCCACCCAACTCCGCAACCTTTGATAAATTTTCAATCGCAAAGGTATTTGGTTTGATAGCCAATATAGAGGTTACAAAACCCTTTTTTCGGGCTTTTACTACTTCTTTCTCAACTTGCTTTTGATCTTCCACCGAAAATGCGCCATCTGTAATTACAATAAGTTGATTATTTCCTTCTTTTAGCCTGTGCTTTCTCAACATTTGATAGCTCTTCTTAAATCCCTTGGCTCCACTTGTCTTTCCACCCGTTTTTAATTCAGCGACTACTTTTTTAATGCCTTCTTTATCATTTCCGCCACTAACACTGAGCAACACTTTCGCCTCTCCTGCATAACTCACTAATCCCATTTGATCAATGTCTCTCATCACATTCGTCAGATCCAATAATCCATCTTGCAAAAGGCTGAGCTTGTTTCCAGAGCCCATGCTTCCACTTACGTCCAATAAAAATACCATCAAGTTGGCAGCGTACTGATCACGCGGCAAAACTCCATCATCCAGAATTTGCTCGACATTCAAGGAATCCACTTCTCCTGTTTCTTGAACGAATACTTCTGCTGCGGGTATAGAATCCTCCGCCTTACTTTTCTTTAAATAAAAAATAAAATGCGCATTAGAATGATTGATATACCCCGTCCGTGTTTCGGGAATATAATCAATAGCGCTAACCACTAGATCATAAAAACCTATCCTCAGCTCATTTGACACTTTACCTTCTTTATTCGTGCTCAGCCGAAGCTGTATATACCCTTGCTCTTCGATACGGACGATTGCGCCGGGTATAGGCTTCTTGGTGTTTTCGTCATATACCTCCACCATGAATAAATTGCTACTACAACAATCTGCAGGTTTCTGATTAAAATCTGGACAAGGCAAATACCCATTTACATTGACATACCTCACATCTGCTGAAATTGGAATCAAAATGGGCTCTTTTTGTGACGCGAAAAAAAGTTCCGCCACTTCCGAAAAATTACCTTTCCTGCGTGGATTAAACTGAACGCGCACAATCATACGGTCATTCGGGGCAACAGTTTTAGATAAAAACTTCACCTCAAAATCAACACCGAAAGATGAACTCAATAATATATCTGACTTGCTTGATCGATTCTCAATGATGATATCTACCATCTTCAGCGACTCTTTGGTCACTTCCCCAAATGAAATTTTCTGCGGACTCACAACCAACTGTCCAATCGCAAGCAGTGGAAAAAGAAAACTCAGACCAAGTACAATAAAGAATCTCGCATTACAGACCATGGGCATACTCTGAAAATATATCATTTACTCAATGCGTCTGCCAGCTTTCTATCGTTGGACAATCTCGGGATTTTATTCTGACCACCCAGTTTGCCTTGTGAACGCATGTAGTCATTGAAACCGCCAGATCGAACATTTGTGATGATGAGAGATCGCAATACATTTCCAACAATGAGATCCCGATAATAGATATTGCGGCGCGCCATTTCTTGATCCATGAACGAGGCGATCTCTAAAATATTCTCAGGCCGCACATCCCATTCAATAAACCACTCGTGATAAGGAAGGCCTTCATTGGGTGTAACCATTGGCGCGAGGTGAAACTCATTGATGCGAAGTCCAAAACGATCAACAGCAGCACTCATTACTCCTTCCGCTTCTTCGGCAATGACATGCTCTCCGAAAGCACTCGTGTAATGTTTTATTCGGCCTGTAACGCGTAATTTCGGCGGATCAAGAGATGTGAACTTTACGGTATCGCCAATGCTATAGCTCCACAGCCCCGCATTAGTGGTTAATAGAATGGCATAATTCACACCTAATTCTACTTCTCCCAAATTATAACGCCTCGGTTTTTCCTCAAAGTACTCCGAAGCTTTTATGAACTCAAAATAAATTCCTGAATCTACATTCAATAACAATCCGTCGTCCTCCTGTGAATTCTGAAAGGCAATAAAACCTTCACTTGCTGGATACAGCTCAATGCTAGGAATGTCAAATCCTATTAAGTCTCTGAATTTCGCTTTATAAGGTTCAAAATTCACTCCTCCAAACACAAACAAATCAAAATTCGGAAACAACTCCCGAATATTCGTTCGGTTCGTTTTCTTGAGAAGAACTTCAAAATACATCTGCACCCAGCTCGGAATTCCGCTTATTAAGCGCATATCTTCTTTCAATGTTTCCTCTGCGATAGCATTGACTTTCGTCTCCCAATCTTCTATACAATTTGTAGCATAAGATGGCATTCGATTCTTCTGTAAGTACGCAGGAACATGATTGGCGACAATTCCGGATAATCTTCCGTAGGGTATCCCGCAATCTAGTTTATCCAGCTTAGGGCTACCTTGTAAGAAAATCATCTTTCCATCAACAAACCTAGATTTTCCAGTTTCTGCGATATACGAAAAGAGAGCATTTCTGGCAGACCCAATGTGATTAGGCATACTCTCCTTCGTTAGGGGTATATACTTTGTACCACTAGTGGTTCCGCTTGTTTTACAAAAATAGAGTGGCTTACCAGGCCATAATACATCAGGCACTCCAAGCTTTGCTTTCTCTATATAAGAAAAAAATTGCTCATAATCCCTGACTGGAACAGCCTCACTGTATGACAAAGGATCCTCAACTTCACCCAATCGATGTTCTTCTCCGAAAAGAGTTCGCGACGCAGTAGTCGTAAGATACTTCAGACACTTTTTCTGAGAAAGCACTGGGTCCTTGTACGCTTCATAAAAGCCACGCATCGACCATTGAGCCAAGGGCTTGCTTAAAACTGATTTTATTCCCATACTTCTAGATCCTTCACAAAGGAACGGATATTACTGCTTTGACCAAACTTTAGAAATCAACTTCTGACCATTCCAAAGCTGCACCACGTATAATCCGTCCGAGAGCGCTGATACATCAGCTGCCCACTGTGCGCTTCCTACTTTGTTCCAAAAAACTGAAACCTCCCGTCCGCTTAAATCAAAACATCGTGGAGTCCATCCTTCAGATTCTCCTTGAAGCACCTCCAAAAACAATCGATCCCTCGATGGCACAGGATAAACAACCAACTCTGATGATTGATCCGCTTCATCCACCAATACATTCGTTCCAAAGTTTACTCGCACCATAGGAATTCTAGGCACCGTAAAAAACTGTTCGGGTTGATTTCCTGAAGGTAAAAAGCGAACCCAAGCGGCGTTTAATTCTGCTGTACCACTTAACCCGACATAGACCAAACCGGCACCGTCAGGACTACCAATAACTGCAAAATAGGCCTTGTTTCCCGTAAGTAAAACGGGTTCTTCAAAAGTAAACGTAACAAACTGTTGACCACCGAAAGGATTGAAATCAGAAGCTTCCAGCAGTTGTGGATTAGTTTCCCCAAAAGCCACAAGACTCAAATTACCGTTGTAACTGCATCTATAAATCTTCGCATAGGCAGAAGAAGGCGTTGATGTACCATTCACAAAAGCTGCAGAAATACTATATACATATTGATCACTTGCAGGCACAAAATAAACGGGGCCTACTTCAAATGGACGAAAGTCCAACCCTGATGGTGGAAAAAATATCGAGGACACACTTCCTTTATCGCGGGAGTACACATCAGGAGTGATTTCAAAAAATAACTCTATCCTAGAATTATTCAAATCACTATCCTCCTCGGATTGCAAAATTTCATAGATGACTTTATATACCCCTGCAATGCCGGGCATTTGAAAAGATCCAGCTCTTATTTCTTGTTGTACGCCTTGTTGAAAAACGAATTCCTCACCACCGATTTGTTGAACGAGTATTTCACCTGTATTCACGTTTTCAACGCTTGCTCGCAACTTTACACCGGTTTGCGCTAAGTATCCTGTATTGAAGGCTACCAGATTAAACTTCAGTAGCGGCGGCATTTCCTCAGGATAGCGGGTATATTCCATTTCTTCCCATCCTGTGGTGTGCTCAGGAGCGAAAAAATCAAAATCGCCATAACTGGCCGTTAAAACGGACATATCATTGGCATGCAAGTTCCGAATAGAAATATCATCCAACATCCAGAAATAATAATTTCCATCAAAAACAAAACGCACCTTTACGTTAGACTGATTGGCAGCGTTTGCGCCCAACGACAAGCGTACTCTTGCATCTTTCTGTGTAGCTTGTCCTGCCGGCACCATGCTCTCATAAATAGAGGTCCAACTTCCTCCATTAATGGCCACTTCCACCCGAATATTTCCTTGAAGTCTTCTATAGTATTGAAAGAAATCTACCGCAGGATACATCGATCCGATTGTACTAAAAGAGGGGGTTTCAAGTGTCGCAAAGTGAGGACCAGGCGCCTGACCTGTGCCAAAATTTGGTAGTGTACAAGGATTGGCGTCGTTATCCCAATAGTTGCTATCAAATATTACAAACCCATCGCCTCTCGTAGGACTTTCAATCGGTTCCCCAAACTCTTGACCTGCAGACAAACATGAACCTCGCGTGCCCATTGTATTGTCAGGAAATGTCGAGGGTCCACGAAACTCCCAACTAGCTAAACCTCCAGACTCACTGGATGTCCATGTGTTCGGTATGCCGTTAGAAAAGGTCTCCACCAAGAGAATAGTTTCTTGAGCGGACACCTTTAAATGAATCAAGCATATAAAAAGTAAAGCAAAGTACCTATTTGTCATAATTCTAAAGGATGATTAGCTAAAGTAAGAAATAAATACAGCATTAATGCGTAAATCTCACTCCAAAAACCAATCTCCTTCCTTGATTCATCGTGAAAATATAGGAGGGGTCAAAGGTCAATGCGTAGGGGTTCTCAGCGGTAGGAAGCACATTTCCTGTTTCATCAAAGACCACGTTTTGATCAAATGGATCATTGGCATTCGCAATGATGAATGGATTATCCTTCCAGGGTACCATATCTAAGACATTGCGTACCGCCGCATAAATCTCCCATTGCCTCCACTGCTTCTTCACTTGGATATTATGAATCTGCCACCACGGAGAGTATTCTTTGCGCGGGTCTAGGTCACCTAATAAAGGTAAACGCATGGGACTATAAAGATTTCCCGTATAATCAACAGACCAATTGCCTTTATCGAAGTGTTTGGAAATCGTCCAAACTGCATTAACATGTTCCGTCAGAATAGGCACAACGGATACATCCTCTTCTACAATTCGACGATCCATAAATGTGACTCCCGTCCTCAACCACCAATCACCGAATGAATAATCCGTATTCATAGAGACTCCCCCGTTGTGGGAAAAACCATTGAGATTGGCGTACACAATCTGTTCCGGATTTCGGTCGTAGTCGGCGATAATTTGATTGGTGAAATAATAGTAAAAAATCGATGCATCCATTGACCAAACACTGTTTCCTATTTGCTTCTTATGGAGAATCTGACTTTGTATGCTCGCGCTCTGCTCTGGTCTTAATGCCTCCAAGAAAACCACGGTACGGGCACCCGTTAGTGCGGCATGATCTTCAGCAAAAACATTCACATTTCTAAAGCCAGTTCCCGCATTCGTACGAAGCAACGTAGATGGGTTGATATTCCACTTGTGACCAATTCTACCGGTGGGTATGTATCCATGTATTGCACTATGATCTAATCGCACTCCTAGTAAAAAAGAATGCTTCTCATTCCCCCTGATCTCATCTTGAATAAAGAGTCCAGGTAGAGAAATTATTGAAGGAAGATTCCGCTCTGAACCGTCGACCCATTCGGCCGTAGCTACTGAATTATCGTCGTAAAAAGTTCGTCGCCAGGCAGCGCCAATTAAAAGATCATGACTCTTAATTTTCTTCTCCCAAGTCCATTGCAAAAATCCGATCTCTTGATTGGCAAGATAAAATTTTTCACCATAATAACTATTCTGATCGTGTCGATTCCAAGAAAATGAGAGCAGCATTTTCTCTTTGACTGGTAACTCATACAGACCAAGTATTTCAAACCGCGATGTATAAATACTCTCTCCATATACTCGGTTTCCACCTCGATCTTGCGGAGTCCAAAGCAATTGTCCACCTAATCGATCTTCATAAACGTATCTTCCTGCAAACTGTAAGATCTTGCCAGACTTACGCTGCATTTGCCACTTACTAAACCCACTGACTCTGCTCACTTGCGACATATCCATAAATCCGTCATTGTTTCGATCAATAGCTTGATTGAAATGAAAAACATTTGCTCCCATTAGAACACTCCACTTCCTGCCTACTTTAGTTTTAGTAGAAATATCTATTTGATGCTCCAACCAAGATGAACTCTGCATATCTATAAAAAATAGTGGCGCATTCTCAGCCTTCTTCGTGATCACATTAATAATACCTCCAATGGCTTCGCTTCCATAAAGAGCCGAAGCTGGACCGCGCACAATTTCAAGCCGCTCGATCAGTGAAGTAGGTATTCCATTCAACCCATAGACTGTTCCAAGGGCACTTACTATAGGCATCCCATCAATCAAAATCATTGTGTTTCCACCAGGCAACCCATTCATACGAATATCTCCTGTATTACAAACACCGCAATTCATTTGTGGTCTAATACCATTCACTTGAGAGAGAGCCTCGAAAAGATTGGGCGTGGGCAGCTTCGAAAAATACGATGACCGATATACCTCAATAGGAACCATACAATTCGCCTGACTGACTTCCTTCATCGTACCAGTGACGACTAGCTCATTCAAAATGTTAGGCAACTCTAACAATTCTACAAACCGCTCTAGTTTTTGATTGTCTCTTTCGAATAGGATGGTATCTGTCTTGAAACCGACCATGGACACTACAAACTTTTCCTCATCGCGATGGGCCACTTCAAATATGGCCGAACCAGATTTATCTGTATAGACCAAATCCCCTGTCTGCTCTCGAAAAACAGAGGCTAACTCCAAAGGCATTCCATCATGCAAGACGTGAATAATAATCTTCTCCTGCGTCCACGCATTTACTCTTAAGCATATTAAAAGAAAGAATATAGATCTCCTCAACACAAGTTCAATTTTGATTACAAAGGTATGAATGTTAGACTTATCTAACTTATAATCTTAGGTTATTATAATTAATTAAGAAAACGAACACTACTAGGAATAGCTCCAATGACGGCATTCTCTATATTTACCCCATGCTTTCTACTACCGAGGAAAACTATCTCAAGGCGCTTGTTCACTTAAGCGTCGAAAAAGGCATCAAAGATGCTGGCACTAATGAATTGGCTGGGGTACTCCATCTGAAGCCAGCAACTGTGAATGTTATGCTCAAGAAGTTAAGGGAAAAAAAATACGTTACCTATGAGAAATATGGTAGAATAACATTGACTTCCGCAGGAAGAAAGATGGCGATTGAAATCATTAGAAAGCACCGTCTTTGGGAGACTTTTTTGTTTGACAAACTAGGTTTTGACTGGGACGAAGTACACGAAGTAGCCGAGCAATTAGAACATATTCAAAGTAAGAAACTCATTGATGAATTAGACCGTTTCTTGGGCTTTCCAATGGTAGATCCGCACGGCGAAATCATTCCCAATGCAAAAGGAGAACTGAAGTCAGTACCAAAGCAGCTCATGTCTTCGGTAGAAGAAAAGAAAAGCTATGTGATCACTGGGGTAAAGAACGATGAAACTTCATTTCTCAAATATCTGGAAAAATTGGGGTGTCGAATCGGCAAGTCATTTCGTGTCGCGGGAATTCAATCATTTGATAGATCCATTGAAATAGAAATGGAAGGAAAATCAACTTTGATCACTTCCGAAGTAGCTGGCCAAGTTTATGTAAGGCCGCGCAGAGTCTCCTAGAACTTTAACCCGCGTGAGAAACCAATAAAAATAAAAAAAGGAATGAGGCTTATACTGCACGTTAGGCCCGGTGAAAGTCCAAATAACTCAACTGCAAGAAGAATTCCCGTGAGCGGTGTATTGTAAACACTACAAAACACAGTGACCAGCCCCGCACCAGCTCCTGTGCTTAAGGGAATACCCGTCAACTCCGCCAGCATACTTCCCAATGCAGCTCCAATCACAAACAGGGGTGTAACATCCCCTCCCTTGAAACCAATCGAAAGAGTTAAAATAGTTAAGATCGCCTTCAATGCGAAGGAATAAGCATTTACCCCAACAGAAAATGAATCGGTCATCAATGATAAACTCAACCCTCGATAAGCCTCAAGATTAAAGACAAAGTATATTATCATTAGCAGCACCGCTCCAATCGCTATTCTCAAGAACGGATTAGGTAGTAATTCAGCAATTATATCTGTAGTCCGAAACAAAGCTCCTTTATACATCTGAGCCACCAAAAAGAATACAATACCCATCATGAGCAATACAAAGAATACGAAACCTTGATCATCCGTATTCAGCTTTATTACAGCCTCCATGTGATGAACTCCCCAGCCTAAGCAAGCGAAGTGCGCGGTGATGGATGCGATAACCACTGTGGGTAAAAATGCTAAAACCTTATTTTTTTCACCTAGATATTCGAATGCGAAGAGAATGCCTGCCAAAGGAGTACCAAATACTCCACTGAAACCAGCAGCTACCGCCGATATTATCCACCTTTTCCTCTCATCTGAATCAATGGTAAATACTCCAAGTAATCCAACACTCATTTGGACTGCTGTTCCTTCCCTACCGGCACTACCGCCCGTAAGATGTGTCAGCAAGGTTGAAATCCAAATGAGAGGAACACTTGTCATCGGTATTGCACGATCTTGATCTCTATAAACCGCGTGAATCAACGCATTACCAGAAGAGCTGCGATCCTTATCCCACCAGTAAAGAAAGACAATAAGCAGTCCTGCAGGGAGCAGTCCCCAGTAGAGATTAGAATGACTAGAGTGAGTCTCTGTAACCCAGTCCAACCAAAATAGAAAAAAAGCAGAAAGTGATCCTGAAACAGCACCCAATGCAATTGCTATACATAGATTTCTAAAAATCCCAGATTTCATGAGAAATGCTATAAAGTCATCACAATGTGATACCCTCGCAGGCTTACATGCTCAAGCACGAATGTTTGCTTACCATGAACGCCAGAATACTCAGCCTTGATAATTCCTTGTACAAGATGAAAGGGGCGTACTCGAATGTCCTTGGCAAAATGTACCTGCTCTCCAAAATACTTGAATATTGCCTCTTTTGCACTCCAAATAACCGTTAAGAGTTCTAAAGGCTGTCTTTCTGAAGCCACTACCTTCAGTTCCTTTTCGTTGCAAAACTTTTTGGAAATTTTCTCTAACTTCTCATCTACGCCTTGGATGTCAAGGCCTACGTTGTGCTCTGCGATAAGCAAACCTGCCAATTCGCCGCAATGCGAAATGCTTATATGGAGATTTCCTTCTAGATAGGGCTTGCCAGAAGGGGCAAATTTCAATTGCATATCAGGCGCCACAAGTTGCAAGAGAATTCTAGTGACTAGCCACTCCCGCTTTCTTTTCTCCAAATGGAGCGATCTGTACTGTTTATCCAGTTCGGAGCTAAACTTTACCATTGCTTCCAATTCAGGAATTGATTCGTACGCCTTCCATACCAACAGACGGCCGGTATTGCTCGAATTACTTTGATATATTAATAGAGGCATACGAACTTTTATTCAGGCACAAAGGTTATGATAAAGGTGCTAAACGAACAAAATAGATTTTTTTATATCTTTGCACCTCGTTTTCAAGCGATTAATAAAACAAATTAAACAAATGAGTACTGCAACCACTGTAAAGGTGATGAATTACAAAGTTAAAGACATGAGTCTCGCAGAATGGGGACGCAAAGAAATCAAGCTTGCTGAAGCTGAAATGCCAGGTCTTATGTCTCTCCGTAAAGAGTATGGTCCATCCAAACCTCTTAAAGGAGCCCGAATCGCAGGCTGTCTTCACATGACCATTCAAACGGCTGTATTAATTGAAACTCTTGTTGAGTTGGGAGCCGATGTGTCATGGAGTTCTTGCAACATTTTTTCTACACAAGACCACGCTGCTGCTGCAATCGCTGCTGCTGGCATCCCTGTCTTTGCATGGAAAGGAATGAACAATGAAGAATTTGACTGGTGCATCGAACAAACGCTCCACGCGTTTCCCGATGGTCAGCCTTTGAATATGATCCTCGATGACGGAGGGGATCTTACCAACATGGTCTTCGACAAATATCCAGAGCTCGTTTCTGCGATCAGAGGTATTTCTGAAGAGACAACAACAGGAGTTTTGCGTTTGATAGAGCGTGAGAAGAAAGGCACTTTGCTTCTCCCAGCTATCAACATCAACGATAGCGTAACCAAATCAAAGTTTGATAACAAATACGGTTGTCGTGAGTCGTTGGTTGATGCTTTGCGTCGCGCAACAGATTTGATGATGGCAGGTAAAGTAGCTGTAGTTGCTGGATACGGCGATGTAGGTAAAGGTAGTGCGGATTCATTGCGCAATGCAGGTGTTCGTGTTATTGTTACTGAAATCGACCCCATCTGTGCGCTCCAGGCTGCTATGGAAGGTTATGAAGTAAAGAAGATGGACACTGCAATTAAAGAAGCTGATATCGTTGTTACAGCTACTGGTAATTTCAACATTATCGTAGAACGTCACTTCCGCGCAATGAAGCACAATGCTGTAGTTTGTAACATTGGTCACTTTGACAATGAAATTGATATGGCGTGGTTGAATAGCAATTACGGAAATACCATGGACACCATCAAGCCACAAGTTGACAAGTATACCATCGACGGTAAGGATATCATCGTTTTGGCTGAAGGTCGCTTAGTGAATCTAGGATGTGCTACTGGTCACCCTTCTTTCGTTATGAGTAATAGCTTTACCAACCAAACACTTGCTCAGTTGGAATTGTGGCAAAATCACGACAACTACGAAAATAAAGTGTATGTATTGCCAAAGCATTTGGATGAGAAAGTGGCAATGCTTCATTTAGAAAAAATTGGAGTTGAATTGGATGTACTTACTCCTGCCCAAGCAGATTATATCGGCGTAGCAGTGGATGGCCCATTCAAGAGTGACGCCTACAGATACTAAGATTTAATAACAAAAAATAAAAAGACCATCTCGCCTAAAGCTTGATGGTCTTTTTTTTTAGCCTTTATCTTCTACAATTATCGTTACTGGACCATCATTTAGAAAAGTAATCTTCATGTCTGCACCGAAAATACCACTTGCCACTTCTTTGCCCAACTGTTGGGAACACTCCTTTTTGAACAACTCATACAGTGGAATAGCTTTCTCCGGGCGAGCGGCCTCAATAAATGATGGACGATTGCCTTTCTTGGTATCGGCATACAACGTAAACTGACTTACCACCATCACCTCCCCCATTATATCTAATACACTCTTATTCATCTTACCATTGTCATCAGAAAAAATCCGCATCTTCAGTACTTTGGAGACTAAATTCTCCACACTGGTCTCGTTATCTTTCTCGTGAATACCAAGCAAGATGAGTAAACCTGGACCGATAGATGAAATTTTATCACCGCCCACATGCAATTCACAAAAATTCACACGTTGTAGTACTGCTTTCATAAATCAAAAATAAAGCAATCGTACCAAGAGAAAATAAACTATGCTAATTTCGCACAAGTGCTGTTAGACACAAATTCGAATGATGAAAATACCTTTTTATAAAAGAAAAAAATTCTGGTGGGGTTTCTCTGCAACAGTGTTGCTCCTTCCAGTATTAATAATCTCTACTGCCGCTATATACTTGCACTATCGACAGGATATCATTGTCAAGGAATTGTTATTAGAACTAAATTCAGACTTCAACGGAAAAGTTGAACTCAGCGATTCTCATATTTCATTCTTCCAGAGTTTTCCCTATATAAGCATTGATCTGGAAAATTTAAAAATCTATGAGACTAAAGCACTCAATGAGTCGCCCATTCTGCACTTTGCTGATTCTTATGTGGGTTTTGATTTGTGGACCATGACCACAGGGAAAATGGAAATTAAGAGTTTAAAGTTCAAAGATGGCTACATCGACATAGTGCAAGACACGCTCGGAGAAATGAATATCATCAGAGCGATTTCATCTGTAACAGACACTAGTACGAGCTCCGAAGAAATCCCCTTGAATCTGAAGAAAATCGTAGTACAAAATGTACATGTCAGCAAGCTCAATCAGTCGAATATGCTGTTAGCCGATTTGTATCTTCAAAATACACAAACAGGATTCAAATCTACCAAAGACAACATCGAAATCGATTTGGAATCAGAGTTTGATATAACCCTCATTCTAGAAGGAGACACCACTTTCGTAAAAAATAAGAGCTTCGGAATTGATACCGATCTAAACTACAACAAAATCGAAGATAAACTCTATATTAATCCCACCACTGCTCGTTTGGAGGAGGCCTTCTTCAACATCAATGGAAGCGTGGATTTTAAAAATGATGTAGCCCTTGACCTTCTATTTCAAGGAAGCAAACCAGACTTTGAATTGTTTATGGCCATGGCTCCTGACGAGTTGAAGCCTACTTTGAAAAAGTATGAAAATCGTGGAAAAGTCTTCTTTGAAACCAGTATAAAAGGAAAATCTATTAATGGAAACACTCCCGCTGTATTCGCTCGATTTGGATGCGAAAATGGTTTTTTCAATAATGCAGAAGCCAACAAAAAACTAGACGATCTCAACTTTACTGGCTACTTCACCAACGGTGAACTCAGAAACCCATCGACCATGGAATTTGGTCTACAAAATTTTTCTGCCAAACCCGAAGCTGGAACATTTTCTGGTAATCTAATAGTAAAAAACTTCGAAACCCCCGACATCAATCTCCAACTTCAATCCGACTTTCAGTTGGAATTTCTCGCAAAGTTTTTTGACCTAAAAAATCTCTCTGATTTAAAAGGCAAAATCAATCTAGTGATGAATTTCCGAGACATTATCGATCTCGATCAGCCCGAAAAAAGTATAGAACGATTCAATGAGTCTTACTTTACTCAGTTAAAAATTGAAAATTTAAGTTTTGCTACAAATGCCTATGGCCTTCCTATAGAGGATATTGATGTATATGCCGAAATGACTGGACACGAAGCAAAGATTGAGTACCTCAATGTAGATGTAGGAGAATCTGATTTAAAAATAAAGGGAAGCATATCTGACCTACCAGCAATCATTCATCATACAGATATTCCTGTAACGATTCAAATGGATGTAGCATCGAACTTCCTTAATCTGCAACAACTCAGTGACAGCGCAACGGAAGAAAAAATAAAAAATCTAAGCTTCAAAGCGCACTTCAATACTTCGGCAAAGAAGATGACTGAATCTCCAAACTTGCCCATCGGAGAATTCTTTATAGACAATCTTTTTGCAGATTTGGAAAAGTATCCACACACCCTGCATGATTTTCACGCGGATGTCTTCATCGAAGAAGAAGACTTTAGAGTAATCGACTTTAAAGGCATGATAGATAAAAGTGATTTCTTCTTTAGTGGAAGACTCAAAAACTATGACCTATGGTTTGCAGAAACCGCTATGGGTGATACAAGAGTGGAATTTGATCTTACCTCTGGATTCTTAAGTTTATACGACGTTTTTAGTTATGGAGGCGAGAACTACATTCCCGAAGATTATCGCAGGGAAGAGTTTCGAAACTTAAAAATTACAGGGCATGCAGACATGCACTTCAAAGACTCGTTACACAGCGTAGATTTTTATTTAGACGGTTTCAACGGACGAATGAAATTTCACCCTATGAAATTCGAAAATTTTATGGGTCGGGTTCATTATGAAGAAGAAAATCTCATGGTAGAAAACTTTTCTGGTCAACTTGGGAATACAGATTTCAAAACCTCACTGCATTATTATCTCGGTAAAAACCCGGAATTAAAAAAGAGAAACAACTTCTTTTCCTTAAAATCACAACGTCTAGATTTTGACCAGCTCTTCAATTACCAAAGTCCAAATGCTCCAACACAAACAGCCTCATCCAGTAATTCCAATGCTGCACCGGCGCACGAAACGGGATTCAATATTTATGAAGTTCCATTTACTGACATGACTTTCAACCTCGAAATTGGAAGCTTGAACTATCACAAGTATTTGATTAAAAATTTCAAAACAAAACTAAGAACCACCCCTGAACATTATATCTATGTTGATGAAATGAAGTGCAATGCCGCAGATGGTTCATTTGACATGACAGGATATTTCAATGGAAGCGATCCAAACAAGATCTACTTAAGTCCAGAGTTAAAAGTAGAAAATGTAGACCTTGATAAACTGATGTTCAAGTTTGATAATTTCGGACAAGACATGATTCTATCCGAAAACCTTCATGGTAAAATTTCTGGAACCATTCGAGGCAACATCCGAGTGCATCGAGATCTAATTCCCATAATCGAAGAGTCGAAGTTAAATATGGACATCCGAGTTGTGGAAGGACGATTAGACAATTACGCGATGCTTCAAGCAATGAGCGAATATTTCGCTGATAAGAATCTCAATAGAGTCGCCTTCGACACGTTGAGCAACCAACTTACCTTAACGAATGGATTGCTTGAGTTTCCTATTATGAAAATCAATTCCTCTATTGGATTTATGGAACTCAGTGGTAAGCAAGACATGAGCATGAACATGGATTACATTGTGCGTGTTCCCTGGCAAATGGTCACGCAAGTTGCCTCATCCAAACTTTTTGGAAGAAGAAAGGAAGAAGCAGAATCAGAGGCAGATTCCGAAAAAACAGACAACATTCAGCGCGCTGATCAAGGTAAGAGAACGCGCTTTGTCAATCTGAGAATAAAGGGCACCCCTGAGGATTTCCAAGTTTCTCTCGTGAAGCGAAAGGATCTTAAATAAATTCAGTAACTTCCCTCTATGAAAGAGCTACTTTTCATTTGGTTGAGTTGCATCGCTATCCTAGTTAACTCTCAAACTTCAACAGGAATAGCGAGCTATTATGCAGATAAATTTGAAGGTAGAAAAACCAGTAGCGGAGAGATTTTTCGTCAGCGTGGCCTTACTGCTGCCCACAAGACTTTGCCTTTTGGAACATTGGTAAGAGTGACCAATTTGAGCAATGATAGCGTAGTAATTGTAAAAATAAATGATAGACTACCGGGGAGTTCAAAAAGAATGATTGACCTTACAGAAAGAGCTGCAGAACAACTCAACTTCATTCGAAAAGGACTGACAAAAGTGACCATAGAAAAAATTCACCATGATAGCATTGCATCTGACTATACGCTTTGGAGAAGGGAAGAAATTAAATTGAGTTGTCGTTTAGACAGCACTCTGATCTTTTCAGAAAGAGAAAAACTTCTACAACTAGATACTGCAAAGATTGACAAAAATCTTATGTATTATTTTCGTGACTTGGCTATGAATTACTATGCCGGTCATTGCGTCTTTCAAAATACCGATACAACTTATTCAAAGCAACAACTAAGGTTTGCTATAGAAAATTACAGTAAGTTCCATAAAAGCGGTTTATCCACTCCAGCAGACCTTTGGAACTACGTTTTTTGTCTTTATCATGCATCAGAATGCGAAACAGCTGCTATAATCAGCACGGAATACTTAGCCTTAGCTTCCGAAGAAGAAAAAACAAAGATTGAAAATCTTAAATCGCGTTTTTGTCCTTAATCAGAGCTCGCTTATACCTTGATACAACAGACGTTCTACCAATAAAGGAATGGGAAGTAGCCCTAGCTTTTGAGCAGTTCGAACCGCTTCAGCATCTGTCTTCACCGAGTGACCTTCTGCAGTTGGTTCCCAGATATGAATCAGGTCGCTCATTTTCGCTCGAATGGTCTTCGCGAAACAATCCGCTACCTTTTGGTCATCAATATCTGGTTTGACCCTTGCGTACCTCTCCATTTTTTCACTTACACGCACGGCCACTGCTTTATTTCGATCAGTATCCATGCGTTCATTCATAAAAAGAATAAACTTCGTTGGTACATTTAATAGTAGTGCATTCAACAAATACAATACAGCATTCATCACTGCACTTTGATCGGGCGTAGTTACAAACTGAGGTCGCACAAAATGATTGCGCTCGTTGTCCAGAACCGTCCAACGGTCCAGGTGCATAGAAGGTCTTAATTTATCTCCGCTGATAATATCATTGCACAAATAACAACGCTTCTCAATCATCACATATTCAGAGTTAGCAAGTGGTTTAATGCAACTATCTGACACTCGAATTCTGTGCTTTATTAAGTAATGATCCTCGTTGGCACGGAACCTAAATCCTGGAATTCCGAAAACTACATAAGCTAGGTTTCCCCATCTCACCGCATGAAACACATCACTAGGATGATGCATACCTCCTGGTAAGTTTCCGTATAAATTGGGTAGGGTGAAGTCACGTTGTGAAATTCCTAATATATCTTCCAGTTTCGGAGAAATAAAGCTATAAGTCGAGGTTGGAATATCATATATCGTGTGAAATTCATTGGAGCCAAAATTGAAACCATTCAAAAAGTTATTCACTTGTTGAATGGGAACTCCTGGCTGATATTCTGCAGCGCCTTCCAATACAAAACGCATTGACAGTCCAGGTACAAAAGTAGTCTCCGTCAAACGCACTGCCTCCACTTTCTCCAGAACACTATTGATGACGGATTTACAATCGGGGACATTTAGAAAACGCCCCTCCTCCGAATGGTAAAGAGAATGAAACAATGATCTCCAAGTGGGAAAGACGATACGGTCACCAACGCGTGCAATATAGAGTTTGTCAGTCATGAGAGTCAAGAATTTTGTCCAAGTTGTATTTCTTGAGAACCAAATTTCTAATGAAAACCACATAGTCGTTACTCAATTTTTATTTTTTTTTAAACCTTCTCGAATTTTTCGAGTTGCAGTTCACTAAAAGTTAAAATTCCATTCGCATTCTGTTAATTCAGGTCATGGATAATTTCCATAACTAGCTTCAGGATAAAAAATAAATGTTTTTTGAGGGCTTTCGATTCGTCAATTCTTTCTACGAATGAATACTTCCTTGCTGGTATTCAAGAGATACTGCAGCAAAGTACAAGTGAGGTTGGCATCAATTGTAGCTATTTTCTTCTTCGACTCTCAGAGATTCACAAAGAATGGGACCACTTTATGACCTTCGAATTAGAACATAGCAAGGATCATATACAATCTAAAACCGCTTTATATCTAGGAGGGATACTTCTTGAAATCGCTGGCTGTTTTCCAAAGGTTCTTCATCACTCCCCAGACTTAAGTCTCAAAATACAACTTAAAAAATTCTCAGATAGATTGAGCATTGAGTTTTCTACTCACCGCTCTCTTAATGAACCTGTTCCTGAAAAACAGTTGTAACACCATTTGCGGTACATCCAAGATTTGTGTGGGGAATCGCAGATTTCTCAAACCTGCAACCTAAATTTGCCCGTGTTTTTAAAACTCTTCTTCAGAAAAGAATTTTAAGAACTTGCTTTATTAAACACATACCAAAACCAACCTTATGAAAACCTTGTTCATTCTGGGTTGTGCTTTCCTAAGCACCTCCGTGGCATTTACACAAATCAACCCTACTGCGGATGAAGAAAAAGCCATGAAAACCGTTGCTGTAGCAGACTCTGGCTGGACCAGAGGCGGAACACTTATCATTAATTCTGCTGCAACCTACCTCAATCAATGGGCTGCTGGTGGTAATAACGCGGTAAACCTAGCCTCTTTGGTCAATTACAACATCAATTATAAAAAAGGCAACAACGTCTGGGCAAACACTTTCGACCTTGCCTATGGTTTACAGCTTTTGGGACTTGGAGAGCGTGCCATTAAAACAGATGATAAAATAGATATAACCAGTAAATACGGCCGAAAGGCATCCAGTAAGTGGTATTACGCAGCTCTTTTGAACTTCAAAACTCAAATGGCTCCTGGTTTTGCGGTAGGTTCGAATGGGATACCATTGTGGGACCTACCCAAGATCTCCGACTTCCTTGCGCCAGCTTTTGCACTTGGCTCTCTAGGTATGGACTACATCCCTAATAAAGACCTGACTGTTTTCATATCTCCTATCACCTACCGTGGAATAATTGTTAGAGACGACATTCTTGCTGCTCAAGGCGCATTTGGAGTTGAAAAAGGAGAGGTAGGGGTTAATGATTTTGGTGAATTAGTCGTGTTAAGAGAAGGTCAGAATTTTAGAACGGAAATTGGTGCGTACCTGCGCGTGCAGTATCTCAAGACCATTATGAAAAATGTCACTTGGTCTTCTCGTCTTGAATTGTATTCAAACTATTTGGAAGACCCCCAAAATGTGGATTTAAACTGGCAAAACCTCATTTCTATGAAAACGAATGATTGGTTGACCACAACCATTTTCGCACATTGGATTTATGATGATAATACTACGGTTTTCCGTGATTTCGATGATGCTACGCAAACGCCAACCAACCCTGGTCCAGGTCTTCAATCCAAATTTGTACTAGGATTAGGATTGAGTTTTAGGCTCTAGTTAAGCAACCTTTATAGAGGTAAGACGTCTTTTCACTAGAAACACCAACACAACCTACTATAAAAACACTTGATGTGGTGCCGTCTGCCTCTCCGGTTTGAGGTACCGCGTTAAAGTTTCATGATTTCCTAAACAAATAACAGAGCCTCTCTATGGAGAGGCTCTGTTATTTATATCACATTCCTATCAGTCGTTTTATTCCACCGTGACAACAAAGTAATTCTTCTTACCACGTTGCAACAAGACATATTTTCCCTTGAGCAAGTGTTCAACATTTAGTGTTGTATCCAAAGTAACTTTTGCTTTATTAATACTAATGCTGTTTTCTTGAAGTGCTCTTCTCGCTTCTCCATTGGAAGGTAAAAATCCTGGTTTCACTAGGGCCTCAATAATAGGTAAACCAGCCTCAAACTCCGACTTAGAGAGTACTCCTTTTGGTACTCCTTCAAAAATATCTAAGAAATCTACCTCACTTATATTCTTCAAATCCTCTTCAGTGGATTTACCGAATAAGATTTCACTTGCTGCTTGTGCTGCTCGCAAATCATCTGCGGAATGCACACGAACTGTAATATCTTCCGCAAGAGATTTTTGAAGAATACGGCGACCTGGATCTAGGCGGTGTTCTGCTTCCAAGGCATCAATTTCCTCTTGGTTTTTAAGAGTAAAGATTCGAATATAGTTTTCGACATCCGAGTCACTTGCATTGAGCCAAAATTGATAAAATTTATAAGGGCTTGTGCGCTTTGGATCTAACCAAATATTCCCACCTTCAGTTTTGCCAAACTTAGTTCCATCGGCTTTCTTTATTAGCGGTGTAGTTAATGCAAAAGCAGTACCTCCATCCATTCTGCGGATCAATTCTGTGCCAGTGGTTATGTTTCCCCATTGATCACTTCCTCCCATTTGAAGCATGACACCATGATTTTTCCAAAGAAAATAAAAATCATACCCTTGTATCAATTGATAGGTAAACTCTGTAAAACTCATGCCTTCTCTATCGTCTCCGCTGATTCTATTCTTCACTGAATCCTTGGCCATCATATAATTGACGGTAAGTCTTTTCCCTACATCTCTGATGAAGTCGAGAAAGCCAAAGTTCTTAAACCAATCATAGTTGTTCACGATGGTTGCACTTTGTGATCCGCAATTGAAGTCTAAAAAACGTTCGAGTTGCTTTTTTTGGCAAGCTTGGTTGTGAAGGAGTAACTCCTCGTCCAATAAGTTTCTTTCTTGTGATTTGCCAGATGGGTCACCAATCATTCCCGTTGCTCCTCCAATCAAGGCGATGGGCGCATGCCCAGCCTGCTGAAAATGAAGAAGTGTCATTACTTGTACGAGATTGCCAACCCCTAATGAGTCCGCCGTTGGATCGAATCCAATGTAGCCTTTTGTCAACTCTTTTGCCAACTGCTCTTCTGTTCCAGGCATACTGTCCTGTAGCATTCTCCTCCACTTCAATTCTTCAATAAAATTCTTTTTCATGCGACAAAAATACACCTATTAAAACAATGGTTTGAGTTCTTCAAGACGTATTCCTCGAGACCCTTTAATCAAAACTGTTTTTCCCTTTACTGGCTGCGTCCTTAAGAATGTATACGCTTCTTGTGTGGTTTCAAACGAAACAAATGGAGATTGATCTTTTAACGAGTGAAATACTGGACCTACTGTAATTCCCTTCAGCTCTAATCTTTCTGCCTTCTTTAACATCAGAAGGTGCTCCCTTGGACCTTCATCCCCTAGTTCGCGCATGTCACCCATTACAAAATACGTCTGCTCTCCCTGTTGTTTCAAATTCTCCAACGCGTGTTCCATACTGCTAGGATTTGCATTGTAGGCATCCATAATCAATATGTTATTCTCCGTTTGCACAACTTGAGATCGATTGTTGTCAGGGTCATAGCCTTCCATGGCAGCCACTTGATCGTCAAATGCGACTCCAAAATAACTTCCAACGGCAATGGCCGACGCAAAGTTGAACAGGTTATAAGAACCAGTCATTCTTGTGTGAACCACCGCTTGATTTATACCGGATGCATATTCAAAATGTAAAAAGGGATTCTCATTTACTACCTTTAAGTTGAAATCTTCAGTCTTAAAGCCATAAGGAATGATCTTCATTCCGGCTGAAACTTCCCTTAGCAATTCTATTTCAGAGTTAACAAAAACACTTCCTCCATGTGCACTCACATAATCGTACAATTCCTTTTTGCCCTTCTTTACCCCCTCTAATCCCCCAAAACCCTCCAGGTGTGCTTTTCCTATATTGGTGATTAATCCGAAGTTGGGCAAAGCAATTTCGCAATAGGAGGCGATTTCTCTCTGGTGGTTAGCTCCCATTTCAATGACGGCAAACTCCGTGTCTTCAGGAATTGATAGCAACGTTAATGGTACACCTATGTGATTATTCAAATTGCCTTTCGTGGCGTGAGTTTTACACTTTCTAGAGAGAACAGCCGTAATCAACTCCTTCGTAGTAGTCTTTCCATTGCTTCCAGTTATTGCAAGGAAAGGAATGTCAAAAGTTTGACGGTACTTTTTTGCCAAATTTTGTAATGCGACTAGAGCGTCTTCAACATGCACTAAGCCAGGATGATTGGATTCAATAACCTCATCTACAATTGCAAATGCACAGCCTTTCTCAAGCGCACTCAATGCAAACTGGTTTCCATTGAATCGTTCTCCTTTCAAAGCAAAGTAAATGGCCCCCTTCTCCGCGTTTCTGGAGTCTGTGGTGACCTTTTTATTTCTTAAGAAATGTTCAAATACAGCATCTACCATATTGCAAACATATATAGAATAGGATTTGTAAAAAAAAACCCGCTTGGGATCCAAGCGGGTTTTATATTCAATAAAAGACTAATTATCTCTCATTTCTTGCACCCAAGCCTGTAGGGCTGCCTACACGAGTCATAGCACAGCGGAAACCGAGTGTTGCCATTGACCTGCGCTCGTCGAGGAATCTGCGGGTTCCAGGAATAGTGAAGTAGGCACGATCTCTCCAATTACCTCCCTTGTAAACGCGAGCTCTGTTATTGATGAGGGTTGTTTGTCCCCACTCGTACATTCTATTTTGATCAGTCTCAAATGCTGCATCACTGTAGAAATTGCTACTAGCATAATCACCGTCCTTGTAATCGATATTATCCGATTTGCGGTAGTTTCTGCGATCGATATTTTCTTCAACCGTTACATCTCTCATTCGCATGTCGCCAGGAGTGTTCTTGATGTAATCAGCCATACCGTCTCTAAGGTCAGGGGCGATGGGCGATTCGGAGTTAGTAATCAAGTCCATCACCTCTTGCATTAGAGCTTGAGCTTCGTCGGTCTTTCTTTCTTTCTCTTTTTCTTTTGCTTGATCAATTTTCTGAATCGATTGATCCAAAAGTGTCAAGTCCGCTTCTGTAAGTTTTTCTCCAGCTTGTGTTTGATACTGCGTTAAGAAGTAAGATACTCCTTCGGTATCGTAGACATTGTAGTCATACTTATCAGCAATAGAGCCGTCACTGTTGAGCACTTTAGTTTGGTAGACATTACCTCTAAATGGACGGAAATCGGATTTATCTTCCGGAGAAAGTGGACGATAAACGTCCATTACCCATTCAGATACGTTACCAGCCATGTTATACAATCCATAATCATTTGGAGGGTATGCGTACACATCAGCCGTAACTTCAGCTGCATCGTTCAAGTAACCGGCGGTACCCATATAGTCACCTGCTCCTCTTACAAAGTTTGCACGGATGGTACCGAAGAATCTTCCACCATTATCGTCATTACGAACGTAGTGACCATTCCACGGATAAGATCTTCGTTCTGTGACCAATTCTTGGAAAGAGTTTCCAATTAGTCCTAATGCTGCATATTCCCATTCTGCTTCAGTGGGCAGGCGGTAGCGAGGTAAAAGCACTCCATCCTCTATGCGCACGTTTCTAAATTCAGAGCCCGCCTTTGGGTTCAGGTTAGTGACACCGTCTGCTGCCTTTTCTCCCTCATATTGACCAGCGAGATAGGCTTCAGTAGTAAAATGGTCACCATCTGATTGAGCCTGAGGATTGTGAACCAAAAGACCTTCACGCACCAAGATCAATTCATTTACTCTATCTGTTCTCCAAGCGCAGAAGTCATTGCACTGCAGCCAGTTCACACCAACTACTGGATAGTCGCTGTATGCGGGATGACGCAAATAGTATTCTACTAGCGGCTCATTGAATTCTGTTTTTTCGCGCCATACGAGCGTATCTGGTAAGGCCTTGTTCTTGATTTCAGGATAAGAATCACCATACACCATATCAAGCCAGTGCATGTAATCTCTCCAGTATTGATTGGTTACTTCAATTTCATCCATATAGAAAGAAGAAACCGTAACTCTGCGAGGGATGTTATCCCAAGTAAAGTTCACGTCATCTTCCACGCGTCCCATGGTAAATGTTCCCCCCTCGATTAAGACAAGTCCAGGACCGGTTTCTTGCTCAATGTACTCGGGTTTTTCATAACCACCGTTTTTGGGATCATTGTAATCCCAACCCGTAGCTCCCGAGGATGATTTTTCGCAAGAGCTGAAAACAACGACAGCCCCGAGAAGGGCCACAGCTGATAATTTACTTGCTAACGATTTCATGATTTTCCTGATTTATGCGGGTAAATATAATAGCTATAACTAGAAAGAAGGACAGGCTATTGTTCTAAACTTGGTTTTTTTCTGACGACAAGCAAAATTGATCGTCAAAGAAACTTCGTGAGAACCTCCAGTAGCTGGGGTCAGTTCAGAGATAGTCACATCATACGAATATCCAACTCTCAACACATCTGTTTGCACGCCTATAGTTGCGATGAAAGCGTCGCGGTATGTTTCACCGAAAAGTAAACCACGGAACCATACACCAGCTACGATAGGACCTTTATTTACATACATCCCCAGATTCAACTGTTGGAATTCTCCTTGACGACGGTAAAGGATGTTTGGGGAAACATTGGCTTCTGCATCTCTTCTTTTCTTTTGAATAGGAATGAGAGCCCCCGCGTGAGCAGTAAACTTCATTGGAAGCCTGCTTACGCCAACGATAAGCGATTCGTTTGGTTCATTGAGATGGTGGACGGCAAAACCGCCATACAACACATCACTGAATCCAAGGATACCTGCAGAGAAATCAACATTACTAATACTACCGCCACGAGGGACATCTTGCGTCTCGTAGATAAAACCCTTTCGAGGATCGATCATGTCGCCAAAGGTCAACTTACTCCAATCCAAAGATTTTTGGAAGTAAGTAGCTTGAAGACCTGCCTTGATTGAAAATTTGCGGGTGATCGGTTGCTGATAAGAATATATACCACTAAAAGTGGTAGTGTTCAGAGTGCTTTGAGCAGCACGGTCATTCATAACGATTAAACCTAATCCTCCTTGGATCGTTTCCACATGTTGATCATAGCTGGCACTCATGGTCACAAAAGAACCTGAGAGCGACGGCCATTGATTCCGGTAGTTCATCACTACTCTAGGGCAACGCGCAGTACCTGCAAATGCGGGATTGAGATAAAGAGGATTGGCGTAGAACTGAGTGAACTCAGCATCCTGCGCCGATACCGAGGTGGAGACGGTGAGGGCAACAAAAAGACAAAACAAGAATTTTTTCATTCTCACGATTTTTACTTGGGGTAAAAAATGAATTAGCAATATTAAAACATTTTTTGGCTCAAAAAATTTTCTTAGCCTACAATATTTAGACTCTCATTATGTTTGAGCCGTTGCTTTATCCCTTTGAAAAGTTATGGAAAAATGCCTTAAGGCGCTGCTTTTAAGCATCTGCCTCTTTAGTCTTGTCGTTGCTAACTTCGCACAGAACACATTGATTTTCAACAGTGTTCTTCCTTGGAAAGGCATAAATTCTTCCGGAGACGAGTCCGATGGAACCATCTTTTTCAAGGGGGAGAGTTTTGCGGACGAAGCCTCGCTTCTTCCATTTTTCTTTGATCAAAAGCAATTAAATCAATTTTCAAATGTCCTTGGATACCGATTTACAGCCCAAGAGGTTACATCTTTGAGCGAAAATCTTTTATCAGAAGAACAAAAACCCTTTATCACCGCAGACTTTCAAACTTCTGTAATGGTAAGATCGGGTGGTGAGTTTTCCTATCTCATTCTTAAAGTCCTACCCATCCGAAAATCAGGTGGGTCATTTGAGGTCTTGACGTCTTTTTCCATCGAAGTGACTTTTGCAGAGGCCCCTACTAGTTCTTCACGCACCCTCACATTTGCGGAGAACTCGGTTCTTAGTGAAGGAGAGTGGTATCGCATTGCAATAGCAAGAGATGGTGTCTATCGCATGGATCGCTCCTTCCTGACTGGTCTCGGCATCAATACCGCGACCTTAAATCCCCAACAAATAAACATCTATGGAAATGGAGGAGAATTGCTGCCTTCATCCAACAGTGTTCCCCGGAAAGATGACTTGGTCAAAAATGCCATCGTTGTTCAGGGAGAAAGCGATGGTGTATTTAATGACAACGACTTCATTCTATTCTATGGTAAAGGCAGCGACACTTGGACTCTTCAAAATGCTGGGGCTGCGGACCCGTTTTGGGCTCATAGTAAACATTTTTACAGCGACAGTGCCTATTACTTCATTCGAGTAGATGATCCAGATCCACTCCGCATCCAAACGGCAGGAGAAATTACGGAACCCGCATCTCAACAATGGAGCACCTTTCAAGACTACCAATACATAGAAAACGATTTGATCAATATCAATAAAAGTGGGCGGGAGTTTTTTGGAGATGCGTTCGAGGTTACCACCAATGCCAGCTATGGATTCAATTTCCCGAATGTACTTCCGCAAGCAGCTCGACTCGACTACGGAGTAGCCGTGCGCTCACTTCAAAATGCTAGTAATTTCACCTTCAATATTGGTTCTTCTAGCGTTACCAGCACCAATAGCGTAGTAACGGATAGTCCGACAAGTAATGTAGCCAGTCTGAATTACAACAACCTCAATTTTACTCCTTCGGGTTCTCCAATCAATGTAGGAGTGGTCTTTAACAAAGGAAATGCAGAAGCTCAAGGGTGGTTGGATTTTATTCGTGTGAACTGTATTCGCGGATTGGTGATGTCTGGCAGTCAGATGCGATTTCGTGACTCAAGAACAGTTGGACCTGGAAATATCACAGAATTCTTTATAAGCCAAGCTGCAACCATATCTCAAATCTGGGATATCACCGATTATACTTCTCCTGTTCGAATGCCAATCACAACAGGAAATTCAACACTTACTTTCAAAGCTGCAACTTCCGAGGTAAGGGAGTTTGTTTCTTTTACCACCAGTGGATTTTTAACACCAACCCCTATTGGAAAACTGGAAAATCAAAACTTACACGCCCTATCTGATATTGACCTCGTGATTATTTCAGCGCCCAATCATCTATCGAGCGCCAATCAACTTGCTGATATGCACCGTGAGGAAGGTTTAACGGTTGCTGTGGTTACCCCTTTTCAGGTTTTCAATGAGTTTAGCGGAGGCAATCCAGATGTTATTGCTTTTAGGATGCTGATGAAGATGTTATATGACAGAGCGGCCGGTGATCCAGAACTCGCACCAGATAATCTTCTGATATACGGAGACGGTTCCTATTTAAATAATAAAGGTATAAATGCCTCTATTAGTAACAATGTGCTTGTATTTGAGAGTGATAATAGTGTTTCTCCCCTGGTAAGTTACGTAAGTGATGACTACTTCGTTTTCTTGGATGACAATGAGTCTGGTATTTCTAGTGATAAAATAGACTGCGGTGTGGGACGCATTCCAGCTAGTTCAGCCAACGAGGGAACGACGTATCTTGCCAAGTTGGTTGCATACAAAAGCAATAATACTGCAGCCGACGGTGGAGCATTTTGTGTTGGAGATGCGACAGGCTCTCCTTTTGGCCCTTGGAGAAATGTGCTCACGTTCGTATCAGACGATCAAGATGGAAATGGTGCACCCTTCGAGACATTTCACTTGACAGGTAGCGAGGCCTTGGCAAATATTGTTTCCAATAACTATCCGCAATACGACATTAGTAAGCTATACTTGGATACATTTACCCAAACCACAACACCAGGAGGAGAGCGCTACCCACAAGCAGAGGAAGCTATTCGTCAGCGCATTGAAAACGGCTCTCTGCTCGTCACCTATACAGGGCACGGAGGAGAAAGAGGTTGGGCGAATGAGCGCATTCTCACCATTCCTACCATTGAAGAATTCACCAACATCAATCGGATGCCCGTATTCTTAACTGCTACTTGCGAACTAGCACGTTATGACGACCCTGGTTTCGATAGCGCTGGTGAGATATTGTTGATGAATCCGAATGGTGGAGCAATTGCTATGCTTACTACCACACGAATTGTAACCTCTGGTTCCAATCAAGAAATGAACAATGAGTTTTTCAGTGTCGCTTTCGAAAAAGAAAATATTTCAAAGCTCACTCTTGGGAAAATCAATATGCTAACAAAAAATGGGGTTTCCAATGGAAACACAAGTAAGCTCAACTTTAGCCTGATGGGTGATCCTGCAATGATGATGGTATACCCTAAAAAGTACGTTTATGTAACTGCTATTAATGGAACAGAAATCAGCGCATTCACCGACACTCTGAAGGCATTACAAGAAGTCACTTTCACAGGTTATGTAGGAGATTTTGCTGGGAATAAACTAAATGATTTTAATGGTTTCGTTTATCCAAGTGTTTTTGACAAAGAAACCGTGGTTCAAACACAAAACAACGATGGAGGAGTAGTGCAGTCCTACCCTATTTTTAACAATAATCTCTTTAGAGGAAAGGCTAGTGTAAACACAGGAGACTTTAGTTTCAAATTTGTGATTCCCTACGATATCAATTATACGGTAGATACAGCTAGAGTTAGTTTTTATGCCGTAGCAGGCAACGTGGATGCCCATGGCGCAGAAAGAAGGTTCCGGATTGGCGGTGCACTCTCAGGTGCGGAACTAAATACCGTAGGACCCGAAATAAACTTGTTTATGAATGATTCATCTTTTGTTTCAGGCGGAGTGACTAGTACTGAGCCTGTTTTTATAGCGCGTCTGAGAGATGAGAATGGAATCAACACAGCAGGAAGCGGAATTGGTCACGATTTGATAGCCATCATAGATAACGACACCCAAAACCCAATCAATCTCAATGATTTTTATGAATCAGATCTTGATACCTATAAAAGCGGTCAGGTGCGCTATCAATTGAATGAAATAGAACCGGGAAATCACCGCATATCCTTTAAAGCGTGGGATGTCCACAATAATTCTTCAGAATCCAGTTTAGAGTTTTTGGTCGCCGATGATGCAGGCATCGCATTGGATCATGTGCTGAACTACCCCAATCCTTTTACCACACAAACGCAGTTCATGTTTGAACACAATCAGGCCTGCGAGTTTTTGGATGTACGAATTCAAGTGTTCACCGTTTCAGGAAAATTAGTGAAGACCATTAATGAAAGAGTAAAGCAGAATGGCTTTCGTTCCGATTCCATTTCTTGGGATGGAAGAGATGACTTCGGAGACCGCATAGGGAAAGGCGTATATGTGTACAAACTCGAGGTTCGCAATGACCAAGGCGAACGTGCAGAGGAAATACAAAAGTTGGTCATTTTGAAATAATAACCATTTAGGGTCATATTGCGTACAATCCGTATCTTTGTCACCCTTTTATTAAATAGAGTAAAATGTTTAAATCGTTAATTGTAAGCGCTCTTTTGATCTTCTTTATTGGAATCACTACAGCTGAAGCTCAGCTAGTAGATCAATCAGAGCGTGCGCAACAAGTTCAACTCAACACGATCACGACTGCAGTTCCTTTTTTGATGATCGCGCCCGATTCACGCAGCGGAGCGATGGGAGATGCTGGTGTGGCACTCAGCCCAGACGTCAACGCTGTTCACTGGAACGGATCCAAGTTGGCGTTTGCGGAAGAAGATTTAGAGCTTTCTTTCTCCTATTCGCCTTGGCTAAGAGCCTTGGTGAATGACATGAGTTTGGGTTACTTGAGTGGATATAAGAAGCTCAATAAAACACAAGCTATAGGAGGTTCGCTGCGCTATTTCACACTTGGACGTATATCCTTTACAGATGAATTCGGCCAACCTATTCGTGATTTTCGTCCTGCTGAGTTTTCTGTTGATATGGCTTTTGCACAGAAGCTGTCAGAGAAATTTAGTGGTGGGATTTCGGCTCGTTTCGTCAATTCCAATCTTACAGGAGGCACGAATATTCTGGGTGCTGAATCACGTCCTGGAAGATCATTTGCGGTAGATGTAAATGGATTCTACACGAACAATGATTTGAAAATGGGCGATATTCCTACTACGCTCAACATCGGGTTTAATATTTCGAATATTGGTGCGAAGATGCGCTATACCAACACTGATCAACGTGACTTCATTCCTACGAATTTGCGTGTTGGATCTTCTTTAGTATTGTCCTTAGATGATTACAATGATCTCGGATTTACCGTAGACTTCAATAAGTTATTGGTTCCAACACCACCAATTTATGATAATGACGGAAACATACTTGCTGGCCGCGACCCCAATGTGGGAGTAGCCACTGGTATTGCTCAGTCCTTTACAGATGCCCCCGGAGAATACAATCCAGAAACACAACAAATTAGTGCTGGAAGTGTGTTTAGAGAAGAGCTTCGCGAAGTCAACATCGGTGGTGGTTTTGAATATTGGTACGATAAGCAATTCGCATTCAGAACTGGTTATTTCTATGAGCACTTCACTAAAGGATTTCGTCAATTCATCACTTTAGGAGCAGGAATTCGCTACCAGATTCTCACTATTGATATGTCTTATCTTATCAGTACCACCCAACAAAATCCATTGGCGAATACTTTGAGATTTTCTCTTCGTCTTTCTTTGGGTGATAAGAAGAAAGGTTCATCAGACGAAACTCCAGAGTAATGGTTCCATACCGCGTTGGCTTTGGCTATGATGTTCATAGGCTTGGCCCTAATAGAGAATTATGGATAGGTGGAATTAAAATTGAGCATGATCTTGGAGCCATTGGTCATAGCGATGCTGACGTGCTGTTGCATGCCATTTGCGATGCTCTTTTAGGCGCCCTTTCTCTTGGTGATATCGGTCAACATTTTCCAGATACTTCTAACGAGTTCAAAGGCATTGATTCAAAAATTCTACTGGAAAAGACATGTTCTCTTGTGAGAGAAAAAGGCTGGGAGCTTGCTAATATTGATTGCTCTCTTTCATTGGAGCGCCCTAAAGTAATGAAGCACGCCAACTTAATGAAAGAAGCTATTTCCAAAGTTGCAAGAATTTCTGTAGACCAAATTTCAATCAAGGCAACAACTGGCGAAAAAATGGGCTTCGTTGGACGAGAAGAAGGATTGTGTGCTTACGCTGTTGCTTTGATACATCGAGGTCAGGGATAGCTCTTTCTCAAGAATTAAATCCAGAGGAGAAGCTCTCGTCCATCTGACCTGGTTGCTCGTCCTCATAGAAGTGAACTTTGATCATCACTGTATCTCTCAAGAAGTCAATCTTACCAATTTCAATGCGCGTTGCACGGATACCTGTTCGTTTTTCCAAATCAGCGACTAATTCAGCGCGTCTACCCAACTGGATGAGTTCAATGTTATCATAAAGCACTAGCTTTTGTGACTCATGGCGGAGTAACCATATCTTCTCCAACCCAAAAGTCATAGCAATGATCACAAAGTTGGCAAACATTAGTTCAACTAGTGAAATCTTCTTATTAATCAATGCATTCATTACAGACATACCAATAACAATGAATAAGTAGGTCATCTCCTTGATAGGAATAGCATCCGTTCGGTACCTAATTATCCCGAAAACTGCAAATAGCCCTAAGGCAAAACCCATCTCCAGCTTGACAGATTCCAATAAGAAACACATCAAAAAGATCGAAACACTGAAAAGAAAATAAGTAAAGAGAAAGTCCTTTCTTTTTGCTATCGGGTAGTAAATCAGCCTCACCAGAACAAAAACAAAAAACAAATGAAGAAACAGTCTAATCGACATTCCTAGAAAATCTTCTGCGTTAAACAGTTTTACTCCACCTAGAGGATTAAAACTGTCTTTTGCATCTTCAATCATAGGGGCCGCTGCAGGCATTACGTCTTGCATCCATGCGGTCATTAAATTAGGCAACCATTCCATTTGATATCTTCTTTATTTTTAGAATTTTCGATTTGAAATTATTCGACTTGATTTCAGGATACAGCATCGCTGCTCCTACACAATACTTACTCACGCTTTCAGGTCGGATGAGTCTTTTCTTCACCTCGATCATAAATGGAGAGTATCTATTTTGATTTTGTTGTTTTACCTCCGCAATAACCACGTTCTTCAATTCAACATTTCTACTCTCAAAGCGAAAATTGAGATCCAAATCTATGGTCAATCTTTCTGGCAAAGCTTCATTTACAAGGGTAATCCGTTTGAATTGATTCCACAACTTTGGTTCAAATGAAAGACCCAATTGCGTTTCGTCTTCTATAAAGTTCTTTGAGAAATCATCCAAGCCCTCATTGAGCAATTGCAATTTCGTTCTATCCTTTACTGTTCTATCCTTGTTCGTCTTGAACTTCACCTCTAGAAAAGTTAAATTCGATTCAACGTATCTCCTCTTTCTTATTTTATATCTATTTCTCTTTCCACTATGGTGTCTGTAATAAAAATAAAAATCAGGCGTGTCATAATAGAGGGTCTCATAACTATTGGAACGAACACCTTGAATCTCCAATACGCGATAATGTCCTGATAGCGTTTGGAGAATTTCCGTGAGTTGACCAAGGCTCAAAACGAACTTAGTATCTGTTCGATTCATTAACGACACGCCATCCATTTCCTGAAGAGAAATTGGAGCAAACTGAAGGAGTATGTTGGATAAAGCTTCCACAGGTTTCAAGACAAATGTAATCTTAATGTTAAGATATTCGTGTATTGAGTTAAAGAAATTTCATTAGGTTTAACCGATGAATGAAGAAAGAGTTATTATAACATATAGGTATTACCAGAATCCTTCAGAAATTCCTACCGAGGAACAAGAATTACTTTCGCACGCAAAAAGAGCATTATTGGGTTCTTACGCGCCATATAGTCAATTCAATGTTGGATGTGCATTACGTCTAGAAGACGGCACAATTGTTCAAGGAAGTAATCAAGAAAACATGGCTTACCCCAGCGGCTTATGTGCTGAGAGAGTTGCCATTTTTTGGGCTGGGTCCAATCATCCTGGAAAAAAAATAGTAGCGATAGCCATCACCGCCGCGTCCAAAGTTGTTTCTACTGATCATCCTATTACGCCTTGTGGTTCGTGCAGGCAATCCATGTTAGAGTATGAGCTAAATCAATGCAGTCCAATCAAGATTATAATGCAAGGAAGTTCAGGCCGAATCATGGAAGTGGAAAGTGTTAGTTCTCTTTTGCCTTTTTACTTCAACGAAGTTGATTTGAAGCATCAGAAACTGTAGTGCACGCAAAACTGCAATACGTGATTATAGTTTCCTCTTTCATAAAATGAGCCTGGATTAACGATTGCAGGAGCTGGTCTAACAGGAATAAAACTAGTAGAGCCTCTGAGTTCAAGATGAATGTTTCTGCTGGCAAACCAAGTAACACCCGCTGCCATGGATGCGTCAAATCTTCTAAACGAGGGATCAACGCTGAAATCTGTTCCGTTGAACTTAATGTTTTGCCTTAACAAAATGCCGAAGGATGGACCCAAGTTGAAGCGAAATCGTTCGGTTTTATACGTTGCTAAAATGGGAATATCTAAATAATCGAGCTGTAATATAAAAGTATCAAAGTCGCCGTTGTCTTGATCAGCATTCTTCCTTGAACCTTTTGGCACATAAGCCATCCCTAAGAAAGTTCCCCAGGGATTGTTATAGTTGATGTGTACCCAACCTCCTGCTGTGATACCGGGCTTATCCCATCCCGCAAGTGCGTCTCCACTCATTTGAGAAACCAACAATCCACCATTGAGACCTCCATCAAATCGGAATGCTCTTTTTTGAGCATAGCTAGATATTCCTATCGTCCATGCGATGATTACTAAAAAGGTTAATTTTCTCATTGGTGAACTGATGCTTCTACCACATTCAATACTAAATCCGAAGTTCTATCTACGACAAAAGCAACTACATGGCAGTTTTCAGGAACCCAGCCATCTCCAAGTTTATAAGAGAAAGACCGAACGAAAGAACTATTTGCTGCAGGATTCGTAGCCATTGGCAGACCTTCAGTAAGAGTAACTATGTCTCTAAGAACGTGATTGTGTTCATACTCTTCGATTTCTGGCGGAGTGAGTCGACCATCTTCTTGCCCGCTTATAATCTTACTTTCTGTAATGGCTACGATGAGCGCATATTGCCCTTGCAGCGCATTGAGAAATTCAGTATGTGCATGAATATTTACGATACCGTCATCCGGAACATGTTGAGTGACTAGCTGCAAGGCGGCTTGCGGGGCTTGCCCGAGCTGCTCATCAATTCTAGACCTCCATTCCTCTACTCCAATAAGATCTTCACCAGCAAAAATACCTGGTCTTCTATCGATGCGAGCTGCAGGATTAAAACCGCCTTCAATTTCACCCCATATCAAGTTTCCATCAAGAGTATTAAAATCACTATCAAATGGAGGATTTCCAACTGCAGCAAGTGAACCCGCATGAATAGCTATGGCGCTCAGCCGCGGATGAAGTTCTTCAAGCCATTCCTTTAATTGCTCAGCGGCGGCAGGGCATGCAGTGCATTTATGTCCTGTGAATTCTTCGATCAAGGTATTTTTCTGAGGATTCTCTAAAGAGGTAAATTCGGGGGCTGGACCGTAAATGTTATCTAAATAAACATTGTCCAACTTCAATATTGGATCTTCTTTATCACTGCATGACGTTAGAGCAAAAGCAGCGAATAAACCGATAATTAAAAAGCTTCTTATAAACATCGATTGAAGTTTTAGAAAGTACTGGTAATTGAAATTTCAAATCCGTTGGTTGCAGGAACTGCTCTGCAGATTCCTCCTATACAAAATACCCCTTCCCTCCTTCTTCCATATCCTACTGAGATTCTTGTGGGGCCATTTATATACCCAACCGTGCCGAAAAGATAGTGAATTCTTTTCTCAACATCGGCATTTCCATAATTGTACTGATCGATTATTGCGATCGTCCAATGCGGAGAATAGGTGTATTCAAGGATAGCTGTAGCCCAATCTCCCTTGTCTTGTTTGGTTTGTAGAGCTTGTAACTCCAGGTGCCAATTGCTTTTACTGCTGCTCTTGTAGTTAAACTCTAGCACCTGAATATCAGCAAACAAAAGCCCCTTGTAATCTGGCGTGACCGGAGTAACTTGGGTGTTGAACTCCAAATAGTAATAAGTAGCCGCCGCAGAAAACTTCTTTGAGAACTTTTTCTTTACCTCCACATTGAAGTCACGAATATATTTTTCATCACCAAAACTTAACGATCGTCTTTGATAACCATAGACAAGACCATCTACACCCTCCAACACTGTTTTATCCACGCTATTGGCCGCAGCAAAATTCAGACTCAACTGGGTTCCATACTTTCCTCCAAGAGGGCTGTCTTTTTTAAACGTATAAAACACTTCAGCAGAATAACTCACTTCCCCTGCCAACGGAGTGGCATAAGGATAGAGAGTTGCTGCTAAATTATAGGTGTGTTGCTTTGTCAGTGCAGGATTGAAGTTGATGGGCACATCAAAAAGAGTTAAATCGCGATTAGAACGGAAAGAAAAATTATCCACGTTCTTCGCAGCGAGGTTAATTCCTAGTCTTTTTCTGCTGTACGATGCGTTCAAGAAAATAGCTTCTCCCTCTTTCCAAATGTATCCGTTGTCTTTACTTGGATCGTTTACCTTGGTCGCGTATTCTGCTAAAAAACTAAAAGGTCCATAGATTACGTTAGCTCGTAATGCACTCGTTCCAATGTTTTGAGGATAAGCCAAAAGCAGAGTATCGACCTCACGTATTCCACCTTCTTCAAATTTGCTCACGAATGACCCCCCGAGAATGACCTTCAGCTTACTTTGAGAAAAGTTCGAAACAGCAGTGTCAGAGGAGAGTTTCTTTAATGAGCCAAAGAGATCGTTCAAGTGAATCTCGCCATCCAATCCGCGAATGATCGATTCGCTATTTATGAGCCGGCTATCAAAAGCCAGTCTTTGGTGACCATATATTGCTTTGATGGTTGCACCCTGTATTGGTGTGAACACTACCCGAGCACCATCTAAAGCATTATCGATTCCAAGATTGGGCTCCCAATAAGTTCTGAGGGTGAGGCCAGATCCGAATTGCTCATAGAAATTTCCAACAGTGATATCCAATCCATCATTTTTGTATTGAGCAAAGCGATTCCCTATACCTGTGCCTTTAAACCTTGCTCCTACGGAGTAGCCTTGGATTGCATCCAGGTAGGATTCAAATCGCATTCCTGCAGTAAAATTTCCGTAGGTATAAGTAAAATTACCAAATGCGTTCAACGCTGTTTTTGCAGGCGGTACTGTAGCACCGATGAGAGAATCTTCATTGTATTGCTGCCATAGTAGTTGAAAATTTCCATGCAGCTGTCCCGTTTTTGCCGGTGGATTTTGGTCTTGAGCAAAGACTTTGGGTGCACCGATACTGAGCAAAGCCCAAGTAAGAAGTAGATAAAAGATACCAGAAGAGATCTTCATTTTGGCGGTAGACAGATTAAAAAATTTAGTGCTGCAAAGTAGCAATAAAAAAGGCCTTTCGATGTGAAAGGCCTACAATTCCTTGATCAAAAAACACTCAGGATTTTATTTTCAATAGCTCTTGATAGAGTTCATCCTCATCGCCGTCAGCGTAATTGTTGTGCTGCCAAACGATATTTCCTTTGCCGTCTATTAAGAAAGTATGAGGTACGTTGTTCACTCCCATTGCAAGGGCAAATTGCTTATTAGAATCCAATAAAACTTGGTATTCCCACTGAACACTGCTCACATAAGGGGCAACACGTGTAACACTTCGTTGATCATCGATCGAAACGGCAATGATTTTCACGCCCGTTTCCTGCTGCCATTTTTCGTAATGCTCCGCATAATTATTGAGTTCTTTCTTGCATGGACTGCACCATGTCGCCCAAAAGCTTATAATTATAGGTTTCCCATCATTAGAGAGTGTGCCCGTATCAACGGTATTACCCTCCATATCTTTCAGTTGAATGCTCGGCAATTTTGCAACTTGAGCTGAAGCAAGATGAGAAATCAAAACGATGGAAAAAACGGAAAGGAGATTCTTTATCATTTGGTTTGCTATTTTCAAAAATCTTTTCAATGATTATACCATAAATAAAGAGGCTTCCGATGGAAGCCTCTTTATAAAATCATTTAACTTCCTTATTATTTCTGAACTGTAATTCTAAGAGTAGAAGTTACTCCGTCAGCAGTAAGGTTCACAAGGTAAATACCAGCTGGAAGTACATTGAAATCTACTTGCTGAGTATAAGAACCCGCTGCCTTCACGCCTAAATTCTGATTGATCACACGAGCACCTAGGATATCATATACTTCAAAGGTTACCGGAGCAGCAGAATTCATACTATAAGTGATGTTGGTGATACCAGCAGTTGGGTTCGGGAAAGCCTTGAACTCATTGATGATGCTGTTTTCTTCAACACTAACGATGCACTGAGCATCAGTTACGTTTAGGTTGTCAACATAAATGTTGTTACCATAACCATTGTATCCAACGAAGCGAACGAACACTTTATCATTTCCAACATAGTTTTCGATATTGATACACTCATCTCTCCAGTCTGTGCTGCTTGGAGTGAAGGCAGAAGTAGAAGCTGCACCAGTAGCAAGCTCGTCTCCCTCTTTGTACCAAATTGATTCCCAAGTTTCGCCACAGTTAGAAGAAACAAATACTTCGAGCGCATCTAGGTATGCAGTGCTATAACGCTTGTGAGCAACACGGAAGCTAACTGAAGCAGTGCTCGCAGCAGACAAGTTGATTGGCTCAACAATGAAGTCGTCCACTTGCCCCGCTGCAGAATAAGTAAAACAATCATATTTCAAAGAGCCTGCACCCGTAGAAACACGTGCCCAAGTAATGCCACCATCAGGATTGTTGAGGATCCAGTTTGCATATGGGAATGTGTTGCTGCTGAAGGTTTGAGCATAAGGAGCTGGAACTCCATTAGCAGAAAGAACATTGAAAGAACTTGCTGCACAGTTGTTAGTTCCGTTTCCATCTTCAATACCGTTTGGAGACGTTAAAGAGAACTCAATAGTGTGCTCTCCAGAGCTTAAGTTAGCTGTAGGTAATTCAACGTCAACAGACTGCCCTTCGTTCAAGCTTCCAGACCAGTTGAAAGTTTGAGCTGCACCGCCATCGATAGAATACTCGATAGCAGCAGAAGTCATAGAAGAGAAAGAGACATTCTTCAATGTTACCACTGGGGAAACGTCGTTGGAGCAAGAAAGCCCACTTGGAGCATCGATTCTTGCGTCATTTGCAAAACCGCACTCTTCGATACCGTTAACAAAACCAGTCAGGTTAGCTGGACCAATTTCAGAAACGACACCGTCAGGACAGATTTTATAAACTGTTGGAAAGTAAGCAATTTCATAATCATTTGCCATGTTCGGAGCGTTAGCATTTGTGAGGTCAATGATTGGATATGGAGTATCAGCGGTCCAATCGCCCCATGTGTTTGCACCAGAACCAGTGAGATCCGCGTTAGTCGTAGTTAAGTCACCTTCAACGAAGATTACCACTACGTCATTAGAGCACGATCCTTCTGGTCCGTGGACTTCAAACAAATCCTTCATTGAGTGGGAATTGTGATAATTCCAACATGGACCACACCATGTAGCAGAAAAGTCAATGATTACGGTTTTACCTTCAGCGAGAAGTGTTGAAAGAGTAATCTCGTTTCCATTGATGTCTGTTGCTGTAAAGTCAGGAGCTTGGCTTCCATCAGCCAACTGAGCTTGTACAGAAGAGAGTGCGAATACTGCGGTTAAAGCAAGTAAAATTTTCTTCATTTGATTTAAAGGTTTTTTAAACGATTTGATTTCGCTAAGATAATGATAAGTTCATGATATGTGTTATTACTCAATTTGAGATAAAATAGTAAAGCTAACGTTCTCATTCCACTGACCCTCTCCCTTTTGGAATACCAAGATTCCTTCATTTTGAGGATACTTACTCTAAATAATTTCCTATTTTTGTGTAAAATCAGATTCCATGAAAAAATACTTACTTGCAATTGCTTTCTTTTTTCCGTTTTTAACGAGTAAATCTCAAAGCATCGGCTTCATTAATCCTACCTCTCAAGTTGAAGGAACATTAGCATCTCTCGGTCCGTTGGGAGAATTGGTAGCCGAATGGCACGTACAAAATATCTCTGATTCTTTTATAGAGGTACGAGCAAGGAGAAATGTCATCTCTGCTGTGCAAGGCTCCACCAATTATTTCTGCTGGGGAGTTTGTTTCACAGAAACTACTAATGTTTCTCCGATGAGTCAAGCGCAGGACATGAATCCTAATCAGATTAATACTTCCTTTTACGCGCACTACAAGCCACAAGGAAATGCTGGAGTCACCACCATTGAATATTGCTTTTTTAATGCTGCTAATGAAGCAGACCAAACTTGTCAAACGGTTCAATACTGTGTAGACGCGGCTTGTATAGTAGGAATAGAAGAAACTTCCAATGATATTCAATTGGGTGAAGTATCCCCTAACCCTGTAAAAACAATAGCTTCTATACCTTATACCATTTCAGGTTCTGCAAAAAATGCGAAATTTGTAGTGTATGATATGGTGGGAAAGGTGGTCAAAGAATCGGCGCTTTCAAATAAGTCGGGTATGATTTTGATCAATGGTGTTGAGTTCGAAACTGGTGTTTATTTATATACAATCATTGCGGATGGTAAATCGGTTTCTACAAAGCGCATGATTGTGAGTCACAGTTAAGACTCTTGACCTATTTTTGCGGCTCATTTATAAAAGAGACGCATGGATCATATCAGAAAGGGTGAGGCGTTGGACTATCATGAGCAAGGAAGAAAGGGTAAGCTAGAGATTGTCCCAACCAAACCTCACAGCTCTCAAAGAGATTTAGCACTTGCATATTCCCCAGGAGTGGCCGAGCCCGTTTTGGCCATTTCTCAAAATCCTGATGATGTATATCGTTATACAGCAAAAGGAAATATGGTTGCTGTAATTTCCAATGGAACCGCCATTCTTGGTCTAGGAAATTTAGGACCTGAGGCCTCCAAGCCCGTCATGGAAGGCAAGTGCATGCTTTTCAAAATATTCGCCGACATCGACAGCATAGATATCGAAGTGAAAGCGACAGATGTAGATGAATTTGTAAACACAGTTAAGAATATTGCGCCCACTTTTGGTGGAATTAATCTGGAAGATATCAAGGCGCCAGAGGCCTTCGAAATAGAGGAGCGACTCAAAGCGGAATTGGACATTCCAATTATGCATGATGACCAACACGGCACGGCCATTATTTCTAGCGCTGCGCTGCTCAATGCTCTAGAGATTGCACAGAAAAAAATTCAAGAAGTAAAGATTGTCGTGAGCGGTGCCGGTGCAGCAGCACTTTCTTGTATCGATCTCATGATTCAGTTGGGTGCAGACGTAAAAAATATTTTTGTATTTGACTCCAAGGGGCTGTTATGCGAGAAGCGAGAAGATTTAGACCATCGGAAAAAACGATTCTCCAATTCCACTTACCATGAAGACCTGGCGTCTGCTCTAAAAGGTGCAGATGTGTTTTTAGGCTTGTCTCAAGGCAATATCGTAACGCAGGAAATGGTAAAGTCCATGGCTGCGAATCCTATAGTTTTCGCGATGGCCAATCCGGATCCTGAGATTGCCTATGAACTTGCAATGGAAGCAAGGCCTGACATTATTATGGCCACAGGTCGAAGTGATCACGCCAACCAAGTGAATAATGTTCTTGGATTCCCATTTATTTTTAGAGGTGCGTTAGATGTTAGAGCTACTTGTATCAATGACCAAATGAAACTAGCTGCGGTGAAGGCCATTGCCGATTTAGCCAAAGAGGCCGTGCCCGAAGAGGTCACCGAAGCTTACAATCTGCAGCATTTAAGTTTTGGAGCAGAATATATTATTCCTAAACCTTTAGACCCACGACTAATTTCAGTCGTATCCACGGCGGTTGCCAAAGCTGCAATTGAGAGCGGGGTTGCCAAAGCGCAGATTACCAATTGGGAAAAATACCAAAGCGAACTTCAAAATCGGATGGGGCGTGATAATGTTCTCAGCCGAGCTATTGCTGAGCGTGCGAGAAAGTCGCCCAAGAAAGTAGTATTTGCAGAAGGCGACAACATCAAAGTTTTGAAGGCTGCTCAATTGGCCAAAGACGAGGGAATTGCAGTACCAATTCTTCTAGGTCCGGAGGATAAAATTCATCAGTTAATCGGAGAACTCGAGCTAGATCTCTCTGATGCACAAATCATCGATCCTCGCCTCGACAAATACAGCAGCCAACGAGAATCTTTTGGAAAAAAATTCTTTGAGCAGAGAATGCGTAAAGGCATGACGGAGTTGGAAGCTACGCGAATGATGCGCGAGAGAAATTACTTTGCTGCAATGATGGTAGCCTCCGGAGAAGCCGATGCTGTAATCAGTGGAATGACCCGCAATTATGGTCGAGTTATTCGTCCGGCATTGCAGACCATTGGTGTAGCTGATGGAGTGAAGAAGGTATGCGGAATGTATATACTTCACACGAAGCAAGGCCCATTGTTTCTCGCGGATACAACAGTAAATGTAAATCCTACGGCCGAAGATTTGGTGGAAATAACTTTAAGAGTAGCCGAATCGATTGGCCGGATGAAGATTATTCCTCGCATTGCTCTTCTGAGCTATTCTAATTTTGGAAGTTCTGAAGGTGACGATGCAGCCAAAGTATCCAAAGCCGTGTCTATTCTTCACCGCGACCACCCGAAAATGATTGTGGACGGTGAAATCCAAGCCAATTTTGCGTTGAATAGTGAAATGAGAGCAGAGAATTTCCCATTTTCTCGATTACAAGACATGAAGGTAAACACTTTGATTTTCCCCAACCTTGCTTCGGGAAACATAGCCTATAAAATGCTTCAAGAAATTGCTGGTTTGGAAGTTACGGGGCCTGTCCTTTTGGGGATGAAGCAGAGTTATCACATTCTACAAATGGGCTGCACCGTTAGAGAAATTACCAACATGGTTAGGATAGCTGTTGTGGATGCCCAAATCAAACAAGAGCATAAATAAGCATATAAGATGATTCATTCCGTAAGAGGTAAGCTGATTGAGAAGAGTCCTGTTCACGCTGTGATTGATAGTCAAGGCATTGCCTATTTTCTTAATATAAGTTTAAATACCTTTGGTCGCTTAAAAGATGAACCAGAATGCTTGTTATTCACCCATTTACACGTCAATAGCAACGATTTTAGCTTCGTGATGTATGGGTTTTATGATGAGGCAGAGCGCGACATTTTCCGTAAGCTCATCAGTGTTAGCGGCGTAGGCCCCAATACAGGAAGAATGATCTTATCCAGCATGACTGTTGAGGAGATACGTCAAGTAATTGCTAGTAAAGATGTTGGCAGTTTAAAGCGAATTAAAGGCATTGGGGAGAAGACAGCAGAGCGCATGATTGTAGATTTGCACGATAAGATTTACAAATCTGGAGAATTTATTTTAGAAAAAATACCTGTTGCACACAATACTATTAAGACGGAAGCGTTAGCCGCGCTGTCCTCTTTAGGACTAGACAAAACCAAAACCGAAAAACTGCTAGATAAGATTTTACAGGGCCAAAAAGACCTCTCCCTGGAAGAGTTGATCAAGCAGGTTTTGAAACAACTTTAGAATTAAGTGAAGAATAACTGGAGTTCCGTTGCTGCCCGGATCAGTTTCTTTGTTGCCTTGTCATTAATCGTCTGGTTTGGCCTGGCGAATAATGCCGTGTACAAAGCGGGTTCGCGATTTAAGGCGCGCCGCACGGAAACAGCTGCTGATACTACTGTGAAGCCTGTATGGCCCAACGAAGATGATCCCAACCCTGGAGAAGGGGGTAATGGGATTGAAGTTCCTTTGCCCGATAATATTGATTATAATATCGAATACAATCCAGAAACTGGAGAATACGAGGTCACACAGCGCGTAGGAGATAAACTAGATTATCGCAGAAGCACGACCATGTCCTTGGAAGAATTCTTGGATTTTAATCTAGAACAAAATATTTCCGAATTTTGGGTACAACAGCAGCAAACAGAAACAGAGCAAAGTAAAGATTTTGCTCCTTTTATTAAAGTTGGTGGACAAGGTTTTGAGAACATCTTCGGGTCTAATGAAATAGAAATTCGTCCGCAGGGTAGCGCGGAACTAACGTTTGGAATCAACGTTTCCAAGACAGATAACCCAAGAATACCCGAACGTCAACGCAGCATTACCACTTTCGATTTCGATCAAAAAATTCAGCTTAACGTTATTGGAAACATTGGAACGAAGCTCAAGCTCAACGTAAACTATAATACAGAGAGTACATTCGAGTTTGAAAACCAAATGAAACTGGAATATACCGGTGACGAAGATCAAATCATTAAGAAGATTGAATTAGGGAACGTAACTCTTCCATTAAAGGGTTCTCTCATCCAAGGAAGCTCTAGTTTATTTGGTGCAAAGGTTGAAACACAATGGGGTAAACTCAGAAACACCACTGTGCTTTCTCAACAGAAAGGAGAACGGAAAAACATTACGGTACAAGGCGGGGCGCAAACCCAACAATTCAACATTACAGGGGATAATTATGAAGCCAATCGCCACTACTTCCTTTCTAGTTGGTTTCGTGAACAATATGATCAGGCACTCGCCTCTCTTCCAGTTGTCAATAGCGGTGTCAACATCACAAGAATCGAAGTTTGGGCAGTCAATCAGCAAGCTAATACCCAAGACGTACGAAACTTTATTTCATTCTCTGACCTTGGGGAACGCGCAGACTATATGTCCACTGACTACGACATTGGTCCGTTGATTAACCCCACTGCACTTGCAAATCCAGATAATGAGAACAATGGTATTTACCAATCGATGGTTAGTAATCCAGATGTGTTGAATTTTACTAATGCAAACGGTGCCATCACGGCTGCTATTGGAAACATTCGCAACGGTATACACTATGAAAGGGTTGGTAATGCGCGTAGGTTAAATCCTTCTGAATACACCTACAACAGCAGACTTGGTTTCGTTTCTCTTAAACAATCGCTGAATAACGCCGAAGTACTTGCTGTAGCCTATGAATATACCTTGAATGGCCAGACATATCAAGTAGGAACACTTTCTCAAGATGGTATTGCTGCTCCACAAGCATTGATTTTAAAAATGTTGAAATCCTCCATTACGATGGTGCGTCTTACCGATGGGAACCCTGCTCCACTTTGGCAAAACATGATGAAAAACGTCTACAATCTTGGGGCATTTGGAATCACCAATGAGAACTTTCGACTGGATGTTTTTTACAATAACCCCAGCACTGGTATAGATCAGAACTTCATTGCTCGCGGTCCTTTGGATGGAAGATTGCTTTTACAAGTATTGAATTTAGACCGAATTGATGCGCAGCAAATGTCTGGATCTGATGGTTTCTTCGACTTCATACCTAGCGCAGCCACACAGGGCGGACTCATTGATGCACAAAGTGGGCGACTGTTTTTCCCTGTTGTAGAACCTTTCGGTAGACACCTTGCTGGAGAAATTATAGAAGGATTTGGAGGAAATACACCGGAAGCACAGCAACTAATTTCTCAAATAGTTTATCAACCTTTGTATGACTCTACAAAAACAGCAGCCACTGTGCAGTTTCCAAATCTGAATCGCTTTCGAATCAAGGGTCAATATCAAAGTGCTTCTGGATCTGAAATTTCATTAAATGCACTGAATATTCCTCAGGGTTCCGTTCAAGTGAATGCGGGAGGTATTCAACTCCAAGAAGGTGTGGATTATACGGTGGACTACAACTTAGGACGTGTTAAAATTCTAAATGAAGGGGTTATTTCCAGTGGCCAACCCATTAACGTTTCTGTAGAAAGTAACAGTTTGTTCAACTTACAGTTCCGAACCATGTTGGCCAGCCGATTTGATTATACTTTTAATGAGAACTTCAATATTGGTGCGACCATTCTGAATTTGCGAGAGCGTCCAATCACCCAGAAGGTGAATGTTGGTGACGAACCCGTTAACAACACCATTGTTGGAACGGATTTCAACTATCAAAAAGAAGCGCCTTTCTTAACTCAATTAGTAGATCGTATTCCTTTTATAAACACCAAGGAAAAATCGACCATTTCCTTCAATGGAGAAGCCGCAAAACTTTTTCCAGGGCACAGCCGTGCTATATCCCGAATTGGAAATGCCTATGTAGATGATTTTGAAGGCAGCCAGAGCTTGATTGATTTGCGTTCATTGAATCAATGGTTCCTCGCATCCACTCCGAAGCAGCAATCCGGTGGTGGAGGCCTGTTTCCTGAAGGTATATTTGAAGACAGTTTGATTTACGGCTATAACCGAGCCCATCTGTCATGGTATATGATAGATCCATTGTTCTTTAGAACGTCTTCGATCACTCCGCAAAACGTAGCCAATGATCTGGACATGCAGAGCGATCATAGGATGAGAGAGGTATTAGAGAGTGAAGTATTTCCAAACCGCGAATTGCCTCCAGGAACTCCCCCTAACATTTCCACCTTAGACCTTACTTATTATCCAAACGAACGAGGACAATACAACTATGAGCGTCCCAATGGCTCTAGCGTATCTGCAGGATTAAATCCCGACGGAACGCTTCGCGATCCAGAGTCCCGTTGGGCAGGAATTATGAGGCCTTTGACCACGACGGATTTCGAAACCAGTAACATTGAGTTTATTCAATTTTGGTTGATGGATCCGTTCAATGAAGACTCGCCCAATACTTCAGGTGGAGATCTCTATTTCAACTTGGGAAACGTTTCGGAAGACGTTTTAAATGATTCTCAGCTCAGCTTTGAAAATGGTTTTCCGAATGAGAATCTAGATCTTCCGATAGTTCAAAGCACATGGGGTTTTTATCCAGACCCTACCAACTTCAACGTAGTGAGTGCATTTGATAACAGTACAGGAAACTACGATCTTCAAGACATTGGGCTAGACGGGATGAATAATCAATCGGAACAAAACTTTTTTAATACATGGCTTACTGAGATTCAAGGAGCATTAACCGCAGATGCATATACCCAATTTGTAACCGACCCATCTCGCGACAACTATCGTTATTTCAGAAGCAGTTTGAGCGATCAGCAACAGTTAAATACGCTACAGCGCTATAAATTTTTCAATGGAAATGAAGGTAACGCGAACACTGCTACACCTGATGGATATCCAATCACAGCAACCACTATTCCCAACACCGAAGACATCAACCAAGATATCACTCTCAACAATATTGAGAGTTACTTCCAGTACCGCGTGAGTTTGCGTCCTCAAGATTTAGGAGAAAGCAATATTGGAAGAAATTATATCACCGATAGTTTTGTAACCAATAAGACAACAGCCAACGGTGAAGAAAGACAAATCCGTTGGTATCAGTTTAAAATCCCTATTCGCGATTGGGAGGGTAGATTTGGAAGCATTCCAGATTTCAGAAGTATTCGATTTATGAGAATGTTCATGAAAGATTGGAATCAAGAGGTTACGTTGCGATTTGCTCGATTGGAATTGGTTAGAGGGGAATGGCGAAAGTATTTTGAGAATCTAGCAGGTCCTGGAGAAGTAGAGCCTAATGATGACGAAGCCACTATCTTTAATATTGCTGCAGTAAACATTGAAGAAAACGGAAATAGAGAGCCAGTTCCGTATATCGTTCCTCCAGGAATTATTCGCGAACAAGACGTGGCAAGCGCAAATTTGCGCAATATGAACGAGCAATCCCTATCCTTCGAAGTATGTAATTTGCTTGATGGAGATGCTCGTGCAGCTTATCGCAACATCAATTTCGACATGCGTCAATACAAGCGCCTTCGCATGTTCGCGCACGCTGAAGCCCTAACTGGAGCGAATGATTTGGCTGATGATGAACTCACCGTTTTTGTGCGTTTGGGTAGTGATTTTGACCAGAACTACTACGAGTACGAGATGCCAATGAAAGTCACTCCTTGGTTTACTAATGATGACGACGAAATTTGGCCAGAAGCCAACAACTTCGATGTTGTTTTAGATGATCTTCAGGCATTAAAAATCGAAAGAGGCTCCACTTCAAATTTGCTTACAGAGTTTAGTAAAAAAGTGGGCCCTGCAAGAATTTCTGTAAAAGGAAATCCAAACCTGGCTAATGTAACCGTATTGATGATTGGTGTACGCAATCCAGATAAGGATAAGAATGCATTTACTCCAAATGACGATGGCAAATCAAAGTGTGCGATTATTTGGGTGAATGAATTGCGTCTTTCCGAGTTCAACAATCAAGGTGGTTGGGCAGCGGTTGCTCGATTAAATGCGAATCTCGCTGATTTCGGAACAGTAAATGTTGCTGGTAACATTTCTACACCAGGTTGGGGCACGGTAGAACAACGCGTTCAAGAGCGCCAATTGGAAACCAAGCTTGGTTTAGATGCCAACACTACCTTACAGTTGGGCAAGTTCTTCCCAGAAAATTGGGGTGTGCAGCTGCCGATGTACCTCGGGTTTTCTGAAACCGTTCAAACTCCAAAGTATAGCCCGTTGCAACCTGATGTCATCCTCACAGAAATTCCAAACGTGGATCGACGGCTTCGAGTAAAGTCGCAAACCTATACCAAACGAAGAAGCATTAACTTCAACGAAGTACGTATTGTGCCAAAAGAAGGAACTGCCACTGCTCCTAAAGAAGAAGGAGGAAAAGAACCGTCTCCTCAAGATCCTGGAACAAAAAACCCTGGCGGAGAATCAGAGCCTGAAAAAAAGAAGGAAAAGAAAGATCGTTTTTATGATGTGAAAAATTTCAGTCTCAGTTATTCCTACAATGAAATCTACTTCCGCGATATTAATACTGATTGGAGAATGAACCAACAGTATAGAGGGGCATTTGACTATTCTTTCAATAATAAACCCAAAGAAATTAAGCCATTCGCGAAAGTTCCAGTTGTAAAAGATTCGAAGTATTTGCGTTGGATAAAGGATTTCAATTTCTATCCTGGAATTAAGTCTTTTGGATTCCATACAGAGATGAATCGTATGTACGAAACATCCAGAATTCGCAATAACACTCTCGAGCTTACAGGTGTATTTTCAGAAATGTTGATCCAAACACAAGTTCTCAAGACTTGGAACTGGGGACGCACATACAACTTCAAATATGACTTGACCAAAAGTTTGAAGTTTACCTATGCCGCAAACAACTTAGGATTGGTAGAGGAGCCACGAGGTGTTATTGATAGAAATAATTCAGATTGGTACAACGCATATCGTGATACCGTTTGGCAAAACATTACTAATTTCGGGGAAACCACCACCTACAATCACAATGTTGGAGCCACTTACAAATTGCCTTTTGACAAGTTCCCATTGATTGACTTTATCAGTGCAGATGCATCGTATGCAGGTACTTTCCGCTGGGATAGAGCACCATTTACACAAGATACTTTGGGTCATACCATTCAAAACAGCCGACAAGTAACTCTAAATGCTCAAGCCAATTTAGAGACTCTTTATAATAAGTCGCCTAAACTGAAAGAGATCAATCAAGGTAAAAAAGAAAAAAATTCTAAGAAGGGAAAGGAAGACAACACTAAAAAAGATGGATTTGGTAACGACCCTGAAAAAGAAAAGAAAGAAAAGACGGAGCCCTTTAATTTTGGTAATGCTGCATTGCGTTTCTTGATGATGGTTCGTTCTGTAAACGGAACTTATACACGCAATGAGGGAATTCTTTTGCCTGGTTATGACAGGCGAACCAATATCGTTGGTTTTGACAATCAATTCGAAGGACCTGGGGTCGATTTTCTATTGGGAGGACAAAACACTGATTTATGGGGTAATCCCAATGGTCGTAACTTTGCTGCCGATGCGGCGACAAACGGCTGGTTGGTGCAACAGCCCTTCCTAAACAATCAGTATTCAGATACATACACAGAGACGTGGAATTATCGTATCAACCTCGAGCCGATCAAATACCTCAAAGTAGAAATCACGGCCAATAGAACAGAAGGCCGTAACAGCAATGCCTTCTTCCGTTATGATGCCAACAACGACGAGTTTACCTTCCAATCACCGATGGAAACTGGAAACTTCTCCGCTTCCATCAACACATGGGCAACAGCCTTTGTGAGAGATCAAGAAGACAATGGTTGGACCAGCGCTACCTTCGAAGCCTTCAGAGCAAATCGAGCCGAAGCATCTGCTTCCTGGAATTCCGCCACCTACAACGATGCTGGGCCTAATACAACAGGATTCTACCAAGGTTGGGGAAGTACCAATCCAAGTGTTGTTATTCCAGCGTTTATCGCCGCTTACAGCGGTCGACCAGTTGGAGAAGTTGCATTGGATCCTTTCCAAACACAAGCACAGCCCAACTGGAGGGTGACGTATGATGGATTAACTAAGATTCCTTCTGTCAAGAAGTACTTCAAGCAATTCAATATCACCCATCAATACAAATCGAACATGACTACCAGTTATGTTAGAAACCTTACCTATACTGAAGCCAACGGACTTCCAACAGGGGTTGACGCAAGTGAGCAACAGAACTTTATTCCTAGAAATCAGATCAACAACGTAACCATTACAGAAAACTTGTCGCCTTTGATTGGATTTGATATGACCGTAAAAACAGCCAAGAGCAATGATCCGCAAATCAAAGTCGAATTAAAGCGTGATCGTATGGTCGCTCTGGGCTTAAGCAATCTACAAATCACTGAAACCAAGAGCAACAGCTTAGTTATTGGTGTAGGATATAAATTGACAGAAGTCAAAAACTTGTTTGGTAGAAAAGGGGGCAATCTTCCATTTAAAACTCCGAAAAACACCAGCATCAATTTAAGAGCAGATTTAACGATTCGAGACAATACTACATTGATACGTCGTATTGAAGAGAACCAGAATCAACCTACAGCTGGTCAGCGTTTATTCAGTATCAAATCAAGTATTGACTACGTGGTAAATGACAAATTGAATGTTCGATTGTTTTATGATCATCAGATCAACAGACCGAAAATATCCACCTCCTTCCCTACCTCCAATATCAATGCGGGTATTGCACTACGCTTCACTTTGAATTCTTAAGATATAACGTATAAAAAAGCCCGGAGAAGTATACTTCTCCGGGCTTTTTTATACAAATGATTTTATTGAGCAAAAATTGATGCAGAATCGACTAACGTCGCAGCTGGGTTGATGACCATTACTGGAATTCCAGGTTCGTTTGTGATGATCTTTTGCTCACTATCCATACCAAAAGCATGAATCAATCTTTCTTCAGCAGAGTTCATAATACAAATCATATTCATTGCATTCGCATCTGCATATTGCATAAGCTCTTTCACAAAGCCACCACTTCCCGACTCCGTAATGACTGTTTTGTATTGAATGTCTCTCGACTCCAAATATCCTTCTGCATAACTGATATTTCTTTTCAAAAAGTTTAACAAGTACTCATCCGTTTCCTTCGGCGAAATCAAATGAACTTCAGCCTTGAACCGCTCGGCAATATCTCCTGCAATTTTCAATTTCTGTTTAGTTTCTTTATGTAAATCAAGCGGTAATAGCAACTTTGACACTTTCGCGCTGTGCTTGGTTTCAGCTTGAACGATGATCATCGGCACTTTACTTTCGGTAATAATTCGAAGCGCATGACTTCCGACAATAAATTGCATGCCTTGAAGACCATGCGTTCCCATAACCACAATCTCCGCATTGTCTTCGTGTGCTACATTCGGAATATCGTCAAAAATATTTCCGACGCGAACGATATGCTTTAATTTATCACCTCCCAGATGACTGAATTCTAATACTTTCTTATCAAGTTTATCCTTTGCATCATTCACATCATCTTTATGTTTTACAATGTGTAAAAGGTAGACATCTCCACCTGAGTGCTTGGCAAGGTCAATGGCGTACTTAATCGCAACATCTGAAACAGAAGTAAAGTCAGTAGGAACAAGAATTTTTTTCATACTTTTATTGAAGAAATAAGATTTCCTTACAAGTATATAAAAAATATGACGAACCCAAGGAATTTCTACGATAGGGTTTTAGATGATGTTTGCAATCGCTTGCTCAATGAAATACCTGCGCACTATAAATATCACAGTCTCAGGCACACCTTAGATGTAATCGAGATGACCATCAAAATAGGTCATGGCGAAAAACTGACTGAGGCAGAGATCGACCTGCTCAAAGTAGCCGCTCTATTTCATGATACGGGATACTTGGTCGAGCGGAAAAATCACGAGCTTCATAGCTGTGAGGTTTTTGAGGAATATGCGCGAAAGCATAAATTCGAACATCAATATTATGATTTCGTTAAAAACTGCATCATGGCGACATGTATTCCACAAAGTCCCCAAACGATTCATGAACGAATTTTATGTGACGCTGACCTTGACTATCTAGGCCGGGAGGACTTTAGTGAAATTGCTGAAGGACTTTTTCAAGAACTGATTGCATGCGGCGACATTCAGGATCGAGATCAATGGAACGAGCTTCAAATAAAGTTCTTAGGCAACATCATTTATCACACCGATTACTCCAAACAATATCGTGGTCCACAACTTGCTATAAACCTAAGTCAAATTAATACCACGACATGAAATAGATGAACACTCAATGAAACAACTCTCCTTACTTACAACACTTACAATACTTCTTTTTTTAATAGCTTCCAGATCTGCCTCTCAAAGTTTGCAGTTTAAGACGACGGTTCCCACTGAAACAGCTATTTCAGGAGGAAAGGTTTCTTCTATGGCAGTCAATTCCAAAGGCGAAATCTATTTATGCAATCAAAGCGCTGGAGTCATCCACCACATTGATCCCTATGGTGTTCAAATAAGAACACTTAAAATCGTAGGCGCAGGCTCTACAAAAGTTTCTTTAGAAATACCTAAATACGTGTGTGTTGACAACAATGATCGACTTATTGCATATGATGAAGAGCTGGGAAAAATAGCGGTGATTAACGACAATGGCCGTAGCTTTCTTTTCGGAGAAAACGGAAGTGGTCCTGGAAAGTTTGACAAAGTACTTTCCTTAACAGCGGATACCGAAGGATTTATATATGTGCTCAATGGTGCACGGAAGCAAATCGACATTTATTCTCCCGAAGGAATATATCTCACGAATATCATTGGAGATATAGTATCCCTCTCCAATCCTATTTCTATTTCTTGCAATAAAAATAACGAGCTCTATGTGCTTGATAAATCAGAACCATCCGTACTGGTATTTGACGCAAGTACGCGTATGATTAATTCAGCAAGAAATCTTGGATCAAAAGCAAGCACCATTATAAAAAACGCAATCGGTATGTGCGCCGCTCCTAATGGTGATTTCTTCCTACTAGATGGAGACAACATGACCATTACTCAATTCAATCGATTGGGAGACGTTTTAGGAACGTATGGTACCGTTGGAGAATTTGGCGCCGGCAGCTTTGAAAATGCTCTACTTATAGCCACATCTTTCGATGAAACGAATGCCATTTACATTTACGATTACAACGCCAAAAAAACACAAGTTGCCAGTTACCTTCCAGGAAAATCCGTAATGGCAATTCCTTTTAAAAAAATCAATGTAAAAGAAACGGGGACGACCAAATCCTCCATGATTCATTATGCAGCCAATCCAACTGGAAGGCGATATGCTATTCATTCAGATCAGCCTTCTACTATTACAGCATACCGAGATACCAGTTCTACGCCACAGTTCATTATTCAGAATAAAGTTTCTGATGTAAGTGATATTGCATGTAATAACAAAGGCGCCTTATATGTGAGTGATTTGAAAGAAAAAGCCATTATTCTATTTGATTCTACGGGAGTAATGACCCGGAAAATAGGACAAGACATCCCAAACAAATTGAAGCATCCTACTTCATTAGATTTTCGTGATAACGGTGAATTACTTGTTTGTGATAATGCAACAGGAAATATTCATTCCTGGACTTCCTTGGGCATCTATGACAAGGTTTTAGTAAGTAAAGAAAACTCTGGAATAAGTTCGCCCTATAAAATTCGAATCGGATCAAAGGGCCAACTGTTCATTTGGGACGATCGTGAAAATTGTATCTATAAAGTAGGTTCATCAGGATGGCCTGTTTCTATTAAGAAATTAACTGCTAGACCAGAAAAGCAAGGCGGCAAATCTGGAACGATCATCGATTTTTATCTTGATCCACTTGATCAAATTCATCTCTTAAATGAAACTACTGGACAGCTCGAAATTTATACTTGGGAAGAAGAGCCAGAATTAAAATTTTCTTATGGACGAAGAACAGAAGGGGTTTCCGGCTTCTCAGGAATCAAGCATATTCATTTTGATCCTGGAACTTTTGTTGTTTATGCCTCCAATGAAAAAGATAAACCCGTCAAAGCACTTCGCCTTTCCCTTCAACCGCCAAAGCCGACCAACAACCTTAGTTTCGATATTCAAAACGAAAAATTAGCGGTGAACTATGAGGAGGTCAAATCAAATTCAGTAATTGGATACGCCTTAATCACAGAAAGCCAATCTGGAAGGGATTCATTGGTGGTAAAAACTTCCGTAGGCCCATTAATCTTAGAAAATGACTTGTCAAAAGTGCCACGATTACGTTCCTATCGCCTTATTAGTTTGAGTCCAACGGACGCATCTGAGGCCACTGAAGGGTTCAAAGACTATTTTCAATATGGAATGAAACTGATGGCTTCTGAAAACTATGACGATGCGCTCATTGCATTTCAGAGTATGCAAAAAGAGATGAAATCTTCTCAACCGCTCAAAACCTATACTGCTAAGCAAATTGGTTTTTTCAGCAAGCAATTAGCCAAAGAAGGTGATGTAATGAAAGCCCTTCCGCTCATTCGTCATGCTTTCATTTTAGATCCTGATCATCCAGAGGTTCAGTCGGCTTACACCGAAGTTTATCAATATTACTTTTTGCATTTGGCCAATCGAAATGAATTCAACGCAATACTTCAAGAGGCAGAGAAATTCAAAAATGCAAAAGGCATTCGCGATATCGTTTTCACCGCGGTAGACTCCCTATCCTCATATCTCACTTCTTTGCCCAATGAAAAGAGCATAAGCAATGGGATGTACTTGCAAAAGAAACTAACAGAATGGGCGCCAGAAAATTCCAAGTATTGGGGCAGTTTGACTCAAAGCGGGTACAAGATGTATCAATACAAACAACTCTTGGGAGAGCCTTCTTTCGAGCTAGTATCGATTCTACAAGAGTCAGAAAAGAATGGGAATACTGCGTTGCAGGGCTTGAAGAAAAACAACATACCCCATTATGATGTCCTTATTAGCCAAGTTCAAATTTTAAATGCATTAGGAAAATATGACGAAACAGAAAAAGTGCTTCGTACAGAGTTTCTTCAGAATGCAGTAGCGATGGGCCCTCAGAATAATTTTAAATTACGATCATTGTTGGCACAAGCATACAGCATGCAAGGAAAGCATGATTTAGCTGCATTGGAGTATGAGAAAATCCTCAAAGACAATGAAAACAATATCGAGGTCAAAGCTCAATATGCGTACGCCCTGCTTCTGAATGGAAAAACGCAAGAAGCAAAATCACTTTATCAGCAATTGCTCATATCAGATCGACTCAATCCGAAATACATAGCTAAGATTGGTGAAATCGAGCTAAAGGATAAGAATTATGTTGAAGCTTCTTTTCAATTAGAAAAAGCTATTAAACTCGCTCCTTCAGAAAAAAGCTACTATGGCCCTCTCGCAGAAGCTTTTCAAGGTAGCGACAATATAAAGAGAGCAATTGATTGCTATGCGATAGCTATTCCTTATGAAGAAAAGAGACTCCAAGAGGCAAAAGATCGATTTGTTCCTGATGCAGAGGTAAAGAGCATTCGGGACAAACTGAACAATTATCTAATGAGAAGCGCTAAATTGTATGAACAACTCGGACAGTACAATGAAAGTATCTCCGCTTATAAGCGAGTATTAGAAGTAGAAAGCACCAATGATGCAGCATACTATGGACTTGGAAAAGCCAATATGAATGCCGGATTCTATTATGACGCTGTCAACGCATTCTACAGCGCATGTCGCATTGACGCTGATAACGAGACTTACAGCAATGCCCATAGCACCGCATTAAAATTACGAGATCAGCGCTCCAAGAGCAGCGATGCTTTGGAAATAATCGACGTACGAATCAAAGATATTTTTCCTTCTTTATATAGAAACTATGCCGACTTAAAGCTACTTTCCATAGGAGAGATTATTGTCGCCAACAATAGTGCACAACCCATCACTCCTTCTGGAATCAGCGTGTTCATTAATGGTGTGATGGATCAGAGTAGTAAACTAAGTTCTCCCGCATTGGTGGGATACTCAAACACATCTCTGGCAATTGGCGCCATCTTCAATCAAAAGATTTTGGATATTACTTCGGATCAAAAGATGCAAATAGAAATTGAGGTGTATTATAAAAACAATGGTCAAACTCGAACAGCAAAAAAAAGCGGCACCATCACCATTCATGGGCGCAATGCCATTAGCTGGAAAGACAAGCGATGCCTAGCGTCCTTTGTCACCCCCAACTCAGAACTTATGGCTGGATATGGTAAACAAACCGACTTGTTCTTTGCCGACCAAGCAACTTATGGTTTACCGAAAAACTTGGTAAAAGCGATGCAATTGTACACCTTGTGCAATCGACTTGGATTCAGATACACCCCTGACCCCAACTATGTGTTTGCGAATGTCTCCACTAATACTGACATCTTGGACTATTTGCAATTTCCAGCAGAGACCATGCAAAAAAAGACTGGTGATTGTGACGATCTTGTGGCTATGTATTGCTCGCTTTTGGAGAATGTGGGCGTGAGCACTGCATACATCGATGTGCCTGGACACGTTTTCATGGCTTTTGATAGTCGCATACGCCCCAACGAATTGGTTGAGTCGGGTATCAGTCCATTGGATGTAATAATTCACGACGAGAAAGTTTGGATTCCCATCGAAACTACCTTATTGGGCAAGAATGCTTTTCTATCAGCGTGGAAAGCGGCCGCCAAGCGCTACTACCAAGAACTCACAGCAGGTAATTTTCCGGAGATTGTTCCTTTATCGGATGCCAGGGCGGTTTATGTTCCTGCAGATTATCACCCACCTGGTTTCACTGAAATTCCGCAGGGAACTGAAGAAATGCTCTCAGAATACAACGAACAAATTGCACAACTTCTGGTCGTTATCAAAAAGGAGATCATCACTGAAATGGAAAATCGCTATCTCACCGAACCAGACAATGTGTTTGTAAAGAACAAGTATGCAACATTACTGGCCCAAACTGGCGGAGAAGTCAAAGCAGAAAAAATCTATCTTGAAGCCCTAGAATTGAGTCCCAATAGCCCGATCATCCTTAACAACTTAGGAAACTTGTATTTTCTGCAAGGTTTAGGTGATAAAGCAGCAGAATACTATGAACTTGCATGGAAAAAAGACAATTCAGATCCTGAAATACTTATAAATCTCACCAAAGCAGAACTATTAAGAGGTAATAAAAATAAAGCTACTGAATATTTTCAGCAAGCTATTCAAATAAACCCTAAATTAGATTCCGATTATACAACACTAAAACTTCAATTACGATGAAATGCTTTCTCCTCTCACTCGTAGCGGTAATATTTTCATACGCCGCTTTAGCCCAGTCTGCGGGAAAAATTATTTACTATGAAGGTAAAGTAGAAATTGGCAATGGAAAAGACTGGACTGCTGTTAAGCTCAATAATGAGGTTAAAAAAGAACAGCGGATACGTACCATGGGATCAGGGCTCGCGGAAATACTCTGGAGCAATGGTACTAAAACCGTTGTCGGTCCAAATTCCAATCAAAGTATTTCCGACTTGATGGCTGCAAATTCAAGCAAGGCAAAAACAGAAACAGAAGGAGTATTTACTGGCTTCAAAGCAAAGGTAAATACAAAAGCAGGTGCCAAGCGCTCTGAAGAAGGGGGCATCCGCCGAGATGAAACCACCACCGATGAAAAGGGAAAAGAAACGGTGTATTGGAAAGAGGACAAAGAGATTTCCTTTGAAGAAGCATATTCTATTTATGAATCTAAAGACTTCGGAAAGGCCATTGCTGCCCTCCAAGCTTTTTTAAATCAAAAACCAAAAGATGAAATGGCACGTTATGCAATGTTCGCATTAGGACATTCCTATATCATGTCTAACAACAATATCAAAGCAAAAGAGATCTTTCAAAATTTCATCGTGCTCTATCCGAATGACCCATTAAAAGCAGATGCGGAGCAAGTTCTAGCCAAATTATAAATAGAAATTGTGCGCTATACCTTTTTGCTGAAGCGTTTTCTGAGCTTTCTTGTTTTAGTGTCGCTCTGTGTGTCTGTTACGGAAGGATTGATCTTCTTTTCTTCCATGATGGCGCGTTCTCCTTTGACGGGTTTGGAAAATCAAATCATTGATCTCGCTTTTCAAGTCAGAAAAAAGAATAATTTACTTAAGCAATACACTACAGATGACATCGTGATCATTGACATTGATGACGCGAGTATAGAAGCTTTAGGGAGACCCCAATTATGGCCACGGAGTTTTGATGCGGCGGCTATTTATCATGTGAATTCGGGAGAGCCTCTGGCAATTGGCATTGACTATCTCTACACGGAACGCGATGCACTTCCAGAAGTATACACACAAATGCTTGAAGCTCGAGGAGTAGAAAACGCTTCAGAGATTCTTCACTCTTTGAGCAGTGATGATTCTTTGGCTCAGGTAATCTTTGAATCAAAAAAAGTCTATCTGGGACTTTATGATGACGACGCCAAGTACGACATCATGATGGACACCAATGATCTGGGGTACTTGAGAATGATAATGGGGACATTAGACAGCACTTTGCTGTACCCAATGTTGAGTCATCCCGTGTTACCGATACCAGAATTTTCCGCAACCGCCAAAGCAGTTGGAACCATTAGTATGCCTACTACACAAGATGGTACCGTAAGGCAATATCACTTACTTCATGAAATTCCATTGGACTTCGGTGTCCCCATGTACATTGCCAATTTCCCTTTATACATGGCAATCGATGCATTAGGAATAGTAGAGGATTCCGTTATTCTGGAAAAAAGTCGTTTGACCTTAAATGAAGCCATCAACATTCCCCTTTCTAGTGATGCTACATTTCGAATCAACTGGCCAGGCAACGAAGAAAGTATTCGTTATATCAGTTTTCATAAAGTAGTAGATGGGAGAATTCCTTCGGAATTTTTTAAGGATAAATTTGTCTTCTTTGGAACGAGCGCTAGTGGAATGCAGGATTTAAAAACAGTCCCGAGCAAAAGCTCAAAAATGCCTGGAGTGGAAATTCATGCTATCGCTTTCTTGAACATCATGAATAATGCATTTCTTAAAGACTATAATCAACAAGAATCCAGACCATGGCTAATTCTGGCCTCCTTTTTTCTCTGTTTACTATTCCTCACCCTTAAACCCATTTTTGGTTTTATTACAAGCCTGCTACTAGTCTTTGGAGAATTGTTTTTCTATGTGCTTTATCTGATGCCCGAATTCAATCTCATCATACCAATCGTGAGTTTTATGTTGCTCACTTTATTAAGCTATATACTTAGCTCATTGTATATTTATTTTATTAGAGAAAGAAGCAGTCGCAGATTGAAATATGCTTTCGGAACATACGTATCTCCTGAAGTAGTAGAACAAATAACGAAAGATGCATCACGACTTCAACTAGGAGGAGAAAAGAAGGAACTCACCGTGCTCTTCTCAGATATTCGTGGCTTTACCTCCTATTCGGAAAAGCTCGATCCTCAAGAAATTGTAGCTATGCTCAATGATTACCTCAGTCGAATGAGCAATGTTATTCTTCATCACAGAGGAACAATTGACAAATTCATCGGTGACGCTATCATGGCTATTTTCGGCGCACCTATCTTTCAAAAAGATCATGCGACAAGAGCCTGCTATGTAGCCCTTGAAATGATTGAAGAACTCGAGGAGTTCAATAGAATTCAAAAAGAAAAAAATGGAGAGCCTTTGTCTATAGGAATAGGGATAAATACAGGTGATATGACCGTAGGAAATATCGGAAGTGCAAAACGTTTTGACTATACGGTAATTGGTGACGCTGTAAATCTAGGGAGTCGTTTGGAATCGCTCACTAAGTTTTTTGGTGTGAATGTTCTCGTTTCTCAAAGGACAAAAGACGCCGTACTTTCTGATCGATTCATCTTCCGTGAATTATCTTCCGTGGTTGTCAAAGGCAAGGCCAAACCTGTTGTTATTTTCGAACTTATGGATCGATTTGAAAACCGTGAAAATCACCGCTCATTCATTGAAGAATGGAATCTTGGATTAACGGCTTACAAGGAGAAACGTTTTATCGATGCAGGCAAACACTTTGAACAATGCCACGAGTGGCGAGAAAATGACGTCGCCACGGGGTATTACATAGGACGCATCGCCCATTGCATAATGGATCCAAAGGAATGGTCTGACGTTATTGTTTTAGATAAAAAGTAAGACTACTCTCTTTACAAAAAAATCTTCCATTCCATCTTACTCGATACGCTTTGGCTCTTTGCCCCACGCTGGCTGTAATACCTTCGCCTTATCTAACCAAGGCTTCAGCTCTTTCTCAAGAAAAACATTATAGTCCGCAACCAACTTATTGACCCGTTCCACTAAGATATCCTGCGCTCTTACTCCATTGCCAGCGTACGCGTGATGCGGTGCTGAGATGAATCCCATTGCATTGTAAATATCGCTCATTAAAAACTCACTTTCGTCTCGAATACCTTTCCAATCCTCTGGTGCGAATACCACGCCCTCTATCTTACTCATCGACTTCGCCAAAGAATCACTTAAAGCGAGTACCTCCTTTTTTAAGGAGTCAGCCACGAAGGTCAGAATGGACTTCGTATTTTCAATCAGTTTTCTATTGTCTCGCAGCCCATTGATGACACCATTTACCCTTTCCACTTGCTTCTCCATTTGCTCAAACTCTCCTTTTCCTTTTCTCCAATTTGCAGGAGAAAAATCCAAGCGAGGATCGTACTTTACCTCTACAGTGCTCGAATCTCTCCATTCATTGAATTGAAATACTACTTTATATACTCCTGGAGCAACTGGATATCCTCCTCCTGGAATGTCTTTACTCTCTCTTTCCTCACGCGATGGCCATTCAAAACCATTGGTATCACCCGACCATCTTATAACATTGTATCCTGTATCTGGCTCATGTTTGAATACACGCATGGTGTCTCCAGCTAATGAAAGAATCATCACTTTTACTTTCTTATCCTTTTCTTTTTTATCCTCTTTTTTATCTTTTGAATCAGAAGTGTTCTTCTTTTCATCTTTTGGCTTATCCTTTTGTTCCTTTTCTATTTTGAGAAAATAACTTAACCGCATGTTGCCATATCTATTCTCTCCAGCATAGGCGCCATCCGCAGGGAAACGTTGACCAACTGGCCTATTCATAGCAAAAAGATAACCTTCGGGATTCTCAAAGGCTTTGAGTGGTTTGTCAAGCATAACCAATCCCTCTTGTGCCAATTTTCTCAAGGGAGAAATATCATCTAAAATGAATGCAGCTCGTCCGAATGTGCCAATGATAAGATCGCTTTCACGAGGATGGATTTTTAGATCTTGTGTTGCAACACTCGGATAATCGTGGGTCCATTTGGTCCAATTCGTACCATTATCAATACTAACATACAAACCGTGCTCTGTCCCTAAAAACAACAATTGATGCGCAATGAAATCCTGAGCAATGCTTAAACAATGTCCTGCTATCGCCTTTTCATTGACGATGTTTTTCCAAGTTTTTCCAAAATCAGAGGTGTAGAAAAGATACGGTTTCCAATCGTTTCTTCGATAGTTATTGACTACAACAAATGCCTCTCCCTCCGAACGGTGTCCAGGCACAATTTGAGGCACCCATGCTCCTGCCGGCATTCCCTTAATAGAAGGTGTCAGATTGATCCAATTTTTTCCTCCATCACGGGTCAACTGCACATTGCCATCGTCGGTACCTACCCAAATAACATCCTCATTTTTTGAATGCGGTGCAATACACAATATTGTGCAATAATTTTCGGCACTTGTGGCATCAATGGTTAGTCCTCCACTGTTTTTTCCATTTTGCTTTGTTCGATCATTTGTGGTCAAATCCCCAGAAATAGCTTTCCAAGTATTCCCTCGATCCGATGAAAAGTGTACAAATTGACTTCCGTAATACACCCCTTTATTGGTAACAGCCAGCGCTGCATTCCAATTGAATCTGAGATTCACGGTATCTGACTTCACTGGTTTTGTGTAGTACATTTCACCGGTCTGCGTATCAACCAGAGATACTTCGCCACCTTGTGACATCGCATATGCATATCGTGGATTGTCGGGAAGGACCGCACAATCAAATCCATCACCGAACATAATTTCTCTCCAATCTCCATCTACTATACCACCATAATTCAGAGCATAGGCCGGCCCCTTCCACGTGCCGTTGTCTTGCATTCCTCCATAAATGTTGTAGGGCAATTGCATGTCATAATTGATATGATAAAACTGACCGAGCGGAAGATTTTCAGCAAACTGCCAATTCCTTCCCCCGTCTCTAGAAATATTCAATCCTCCGTCATTTCCATCAATGATAAAATTTGGATTCGACTTGCTCCACCATAGTGCATGGTGATCTGGATGCACACCATAATATGGAAGCAGGGTAGTCCAAGTGGATCCACCATCTATGCTTTCTGTTACAGTGCTATGTAAATAAATCAAATGATTTTCATTGGACGGATCTACATAAAACTCATGGTAGTAAAATGGTCGATCTGAAACCCCTTTATCGGTAACCATCTGCCAAGAGAATCCTCCATCTACAGATTTATAAAGTGCGGTCTTTTCTGACTCTATCATGGCGTACACCACCTTCGGATTTGAAGGCGCAACAGCAATACCTATGCGCCCTATCTTTCCTTCAGGCAAGCCTTCCTTTTCTCCCAGTTTTTTCCAATCTTGGCCGCCATTGACGGTCATATACAAACCGCCATTGGATCCTCCACTATTAAAAAACCAAGGCTGGCGTCCATAATGCCACATCGCAGCGAAGAGTTTATCCGGATTTCCAGGATCCATTACCAAATCAGCACAGCCAACTGAGTCGTTCAGGTACAACACCTTCTTCCAAGTCAATCCTCCGTCGTTCGTTTTAAATACTCCTCTATCTGCATTGGGTCCCCAAGCGCTGCCCGTTGCGCCCGCATAAACAACATTGTGATCAAATGCATTGATGCAAATACGATGAATGGTTTTGGTTTCTTCTAAGCCCATGCATTTCCATGTCTTTCCTGCATCTAATGACTTGTAAATTCCCTTACCGCTGGTTTGAGAGTTGCGGGGATTTCCTTCTCCTGTGCCCACCCAAATGACATCCGAAGTCTTCGGACTAATCTTTACTGCTCCTATTCCGATTATCGGCTGATCGTCAAAAATGGGCGACCAACTGATACCACCACTGGTGCTTTTCCACAGACCTCCACTGGCTGTTCCTGCAAGAATATATCCATTTGGCTGATCTACTGCATCAATCGCGGTAACTCTTCCAGAGGTTGTAGCTGGACCAATACTTCGCATATTCATCCCTTTGAATTGATCGAAGGGAATGGTTTGACTTTTTGATATTGCAAAGGAGAAAAGAGCGACACAGAAGAGTATGGTTCTCATATTAAAACAAAGATTTTGTTCCAAAGATAATCTGGTGCTGTATTGCATAGTTTTGTACCATAAGAAAAGAAACACTGATATACACCTGCGGTCTAGAGACAGGGTAGTCGGTAAAACCTTTTGTATGAAAACCGATTTAAGTAAGTTCGATAACTCGTGGTATCAGCCAGGCTCAGCAATGAAGCGTTTGCTGTGGTACCTTATCTCCGCAATTTTTTTCAAGTCTTGGTTTCCAGAAAAAAGAAGTAAGATTTATTTGCTTAGACTATTTGGGGCGAAAATCGGAGCTGGAGTAGTTATCAAGCCTCATGTCAACATAAAGTATCCTTGGAATTTAATCATTGGAAACCATGTGTGGATTGGAGAGGATGTGTGGATTGACAATCTCGATTTAGTGACCATTGATGACCACGCTTGTATTTCTCAAGGAGCTCTTCTCCTTTGCGGAAATCATGATTATAAGAAAGCCACTTTTGATTTAATAATTGGTCCTATTCACATTCAAGAAGGTGGTTGGGTTGGCGCAAAAGCAATCGTTACCCAACATGTTGTTGTAGCAAGTCACTCCATGATTGGTGCTGGAAGTGTTGTCAATAAAAGCACCGAACCCTACATGATTTATGCTGGCAACCCTGCGGTGAAAGTTCGAGAAAGAAAAATCAAAGAATGAAGATCAGTATTATTACCATTTGCTTCAACAGCGAGGCAACCATTGAGAAAACAATTCAATCGGTGCTTTCTCAAACTTATCCTCATGTAGAGTACATCGTTATTGATGGTGGTTCTACGGATGGCACTATTGGTATAATTAATAAATACGCAAAAGACATAGCTGCTTTTGTCAGTGAAAAGGACAGGGGAATTTACGATGCTATGAACAAAGGCATTGAGCGATCAACAGGCGATGTAATTGGCATACTGAATTCAGACGATTTCTATGCCGATGACCAGGTTCTTTCTGATGTCATGAATGTGTTTATTTCAAACCCTCCACTAGAAAGTTTGTACGCCGATTTGATATATGTAGATCGAATAGATGAATCTAAAGTGATCCGTTACTGGAAGAGTGGTGATTACAAAAAAGGTCTATTCTTAAAGGGTTGGATGCCTCCGCATCCCGGTTTTTTTGTAAGAAAAAATGTATATGATCGTTTCGGTACCTATAATCTGAACCTCCGTTCTTCTGCAGATTATGAGTTCATGCTTCGGGTATTACACAAGTACAACATTAGCACCTATTATCTGCCGCGAGTCATTACCAAAATGCGAGTAGGAGGGCAAAGCAATGTAAGCTTGAAGAATCGGATTCGTGCTAATCGTGAAGATAGAATGGCCTGGAAAATAAATGGCCTCCAACCGAGGCCATTTACTTTGATATTAAAACCTTTGTCTAAGTTAAAACAATGGAAGCTTCGTTCGTAATTAGAACTTCGCTTTACTTCGTCTAACTCCAGCTCTATTCTTGAGATAGCTATATTTCGATTTGTAGAAATTCGATCTTCCGCGAATCACTTTTCCAACAGTTAATTGCGCAGTAAGGAAGCTGTCATTATTGGTAGGATCACCTCTTTTTGAGCGTTGTTCAGGATCATAGTATCTAAAGTCGTTGATACTAATATCCGCTGCATCCGCTGGAGAATTTGCATTGATCTCATTGATCAAACCTTGATATGATTGACTGTAAAACTCTTGAGCCAATGGATCTTCAGAGTTTGGTAAATTAAACGACGTCGAAATATCATCGAGATAATCTGTAAATGTCGTTCTCCATAAGAATTCAAAACCAACTCTCCACTCTTTATTAAATGTAAAATAAAATCCCATACCCGCTGGAATAGCGATACCGAATTGAGAGTAGGGTGATTCTTGTCCTTCCGTCATCCATGGTCTCAAGTCAAACCATTGGCCTCCGTACTGTAATTCTCCATTAGAGAAGATTTGACCTTGAGGATTGTGATAATATCCAGATACTCCACCGATCAAATACAGTTTAAAATCAGGATTGTAATAACCCTTATTTCCAACGTCATTATCGTACCAAATAGTAAGTTCCGCGCGCAATCCGAATTCAATGATATCATTTCTGAAATTAAGATTACGGCCTCTTCTTGCAGGGTTAGTGGTCAATCTGTCCGCATCTGTAATACGAATAAAATCCGAGTTTGCAGACACTGCAAATCTTTTGGAGAACTTATATCTTCCATAGATTCCACCAGCATAGCGTGTCGACAACAAGTGCATATCCCACACAAAGTCACGACGAGTCAATTCCTTACCGCCTATATCTCCAAGATAATTAGCAGCACCCATACGAATGCCGTAATCCCAGTTATACTGAGCAGATGCACCAATGGAGGTCAGAATCAAAAATAAGAATATAAACTTCTTCATTTCTAAATAGATCACATTAAGGTCTATACAAGTTGCTAAAGTAGATTTTTCATATTAATCTGCCAAATCTTATTTTAAAACCTCTATCCACATTAGTTTTGAGGCATGAATCCTATTACGCAATTGTTTGCAATACGTTACCCCATTGTACAGGCTGGAATGATTTGGTGCAGTGGGTGGGAATTGGCTTCGGCGGTTAGCAACGCAGGAGGTCTGGGCCTTTTGGGCGCCGGCTCGATGTACCCTGAAGTTCTAAAAGAACAAATACAAAAATGCAAGAGCGCCACGAAACAACCTTTCGGAGTAAATCTGCCCTTGCTATATCCTGACATCGACCAACACATCCAAACAATTATCGAGGAAAAAGTTCCCATCGTGTTTACCTCTGCTGGAAATCCAAAAACATGGACCAGCATTCTCAAAAATGAAGGGATCAAAGTAGTACACGTCGTATCTAGTGCAAAATTTGCTTTGAAAGCCCAGGATTCCGGCTGTGATGCAGTCGTTGCGGAAGGATTCGAAGCTGGCGGGCACAATGGAAGGGAAGAAACCACCACGATGTGCCTTATTCCGCAAGTAAGACAAGCCATTCATTTGCCATTGATTGCCGCTGGTGGCATTGGTACGGGAAAAACCATGCTTGCTGCAATGATTCTTGGGGCAGATGGTGTTCAAGTTGGATCAAGATTCGTAACAACTCCAGAATCGAGCGCACATCAAGCCTTCAAAGAAAAGATAATTCACGCCAATGAAGGGGATACGCTGCTCACATTAAAAGAACTAACACCAGTTCGACTGCTTAAAAATAAGTTTTTCAACGATGTCATGGCAGCCTATGAACAAGATGCAGGAACAGATGAACTGCAAAGCCTATTGGGTAGAGGAAGAGCCAAAAGGGGAATGTGCGAAGGAGATATGGAAGAGGGTGAACTCGAAATTGGTCAAATTTCAGCTTATATCAATGAAATTAAGCCCGCCGGAGATGTTGTCAAAGAAATTGTAGAAGAATACACTCAACTTCTCAAGACCACATCACTAGAAAGACTGAAAATAAATTAGTTGCACCAAGCAACCTATTAGGGTTTTATTTAGTGAAATATATAGAATACTCTCCCGTTGTGCGGGAGGCTCATCCTATCTTTGCAAACGTTTGAACAATCGCCTTTCCATATCGACTTTAGTGGTGCCTTGGATGGTATTCCTAGTCCTATTTTCATCAAGGGGAATCGGGCAATCAACTCAAATTACCTGTCTTCAAACTGTGAATAATGAGGACATTGTCATCAATTGGAACAGCCCCGGCATTCCTTCAAGCCAATTCGTAGCATACCACCTCTATGACGCCATTAACAGCGCTGCCCCATTTTCTTTATTGGCGAGTGTAAACAGTATTAATACACTCTCCTACACATTAGACAATGCTGCTGCATTATCATCGGATTTTTGTTTCTATGTTCAGTTAGAGTACCTTGTCGGTGGTATACCCACTCTTGCTCCACCATCAGAAATCGTTTGTACCATGTTCTTGGATGTGTCTCCAAGTAGCGCTCCTCAAGGTTTAGCGCTCATCGATTGGCAGAATCCATTTCCCAATATTGCCAACGGCGGAAATTACACACTCACTATGGAGTATGACGGCATCGTTAGCACTATTGCTACCCTTCCCCAAGGAACAACGTTTTTCTCTCAAGAAATAAGCGTGTGCAATGCTGTGCTGAACTTTCAAGTGACTTATCAAGCACCTGGAGGATGCACACACATTAGCAATATAGCAGGAGAATTGCTCACCGATTTAACTCCCCCGGCGATTCCTCTTATTACTAGCGTCTCCATTGATCACACAACCAACGATGCAGTCATTTCTTGGGAACCGAGCGCTTCTCCGGATACCCAAGGTTATATCGTTTACCGATGCAATCCCAATGGCGTGACTACCTTGATTGATACTGTTTTTGGATACAATAACACACAGTTTATAGATATCATCGCCAACACCGCTGCAGGGCCAGTGAGTTACCTTCTGGCAGCCATTGACACTTGCTATAGTGGCGTACCCCCTAGTCCTAACACGAGTCCTGCGGCAGATATTTGTAATAAATCTGTATTTCTTCCGTCCATTGCGTATGGTGTCTGTGAAGATTTCGTAGAGGTGAATTGGTCTGCTTTTGAAGGATGGACCAATGGTGTAAATTCTTATGAAGTATTTCATCGATTTGGCACAGAGCCTTTCACCCTGATAGCAGTAGTGCCTCCGGATCAACTTTCCTACAACCACTTGGTGCCCGTTGGTGGAATAAATTCCTATTACGTTAGAGCCGTTTCAGAACCGATGGGCGCGGCCAGTCAAACCTATTTTTCTATTAGCAATCTTCAGAATGTCAACGTAGTTTACCCCGCATCACCCGCTTATAATTACATTAATGTGGTAACGGTGGCAGAGAAAAACAAAATCGATATCTCTATACTCACACAAGGATTAGGGACAGAACATGTATACTCTATTGAACGTCGAAAAGTAGGAAGCAGCGATTGGGACGAAATTACTGTCTTAACCAATACTACAGGTTCAGAGCTTTTTTATCGAGATAGTTTAGGAGTCGATACGGATTTTTTCACTTACGACTATAGAGCTATTGTAACCAATGTTTGCGGTGATATTGTGGATACAACAGAAATAAGCACCAGTGTTCTTTTGAGTGGCTTCGCTTACGGTTCTCGCCAAGTAAATGCACTACAATGGAGCGACTACACGGGCTGGATTGGCGGAGTTTTGGAGTACAGAATCATTCGCAGAAAAGGTCTTGAAGGCCCCGAGGAGTTGATTGAAACCCTGCCCGGCACCATTAATTATTACGAAGACGATGTGAGTTCGTTGACCCAGAGCCCAGGGGATTTCTTTTATCTGATTGAGTGCGTTTCAAATTCAACTACAGATTTCCCGGATAACTTCTTGGCTAGATCCAATGAAATCCGTCTTTCCATGGACCCGGTGATTTGGGTTCCAAACGCGTTTGTTATCGATGGTTTTAATAACACTTTCGGGCCGATAATTAGTTTTGCTAACTTCGACGAATATCGAATGATTATATACAGCAGATGGGGAGATGTGATGTACGATACTACAGACATCAATGCACCTTGGGACGGCTTTATGAACGGTGAGAAAGTACAAGAAGGAACCTACGTTTATTTCATTACCATCGAAGACGGCAAAGGAAAGCCCATCGAGCGAAGAGGAACGGTAACACTATTATCCAGAAGAGATGAATAACTCCGTTTCACTTATCGTCATTGACCAAGGAAATACTTCAACAAAAATCGCATGGTTTCAAGGAAGAACGCTCATTGATAGTGTTCGATTGAGTGACACAGCATTAAGCATTTGGAAATCACCTGTAGGAGTGAGTGATCAAACTCCCGTTTTTGTTTCTTCCGTAAGATCAGACGCTCAACGAATTTCTTCTCTTCCTTTTCCAACGGGTTCTTGGAGTTATATCAACTCTACCCTGAAAATTCCGTTGGCCATAGGATACCTTACACCCCACACACTTGGTGGAGATCGCTTGGCAAATGCTTGCGCAGCAGCCTACCTCTACCCCCAGACATCCACTTTAGTTATTGATATGGGTACCTGCGTGACCTATACACTTATTGTAGAAAACACAATAAGAGGAGGCGCAATTTCGCCTGGACTGCGCATGCGATATACCGCTTTGCACCAACACACTGGTAAACTTCCTTTATTGAGTCCGATGGATGGTATTCAACCGATTGAAATCATCGGATTAACCACAGCAGACAGCATCAGAAGTGGAGTTGAAAATGGGTTGGTGGGAGAGATTGATGCCATGATCCAATCTTTTTGTAGTGAAATCAACCCTTTGAACGTCCTAATCACTGGTGGGGATAGCTTATATTTTGAGAGCAAGCTGAAAAGTCCCATTTTTGCCGACCGTCATTTGACCTTGATTGGGTTGAATGAAATTTATTTATACAATTTCAGTGAGAAAGTACTTTAGTCTATTCTTCTTGACATTGGCCACTTTGGGAGCACAAGCACAATCGGCCATGAGCAATCCATACTCGCGTTTTGGAATTGGTATCATTGATCCTCCAGGAAGTGTCAATCACTTCGCTATGGGAGGAGTATCAAGTGTTGTAGCGGATCCCAACAACATCAATTTGTACAACCCCGCCAGCTATGCAACATTAGGTCGCACCACTCTTCAATTGGGGGGTAAGGGTGTTTTTCAAACCATTTCCAGCGACACCGAAAGCGAAACCTATAGGTCTGGTCAAGTTTCAGAAGTTGCCTTCGCCTTCAAGAAAAGCAATAGCCCTTGGGGATTTGTCATCGGTGTTACTCCATACTCTACGGTCGGATATAACATCACTTCCTCGAGCGTGATCAATGACAGTACGTCAACCATTAACAGATATGACGGCAGTGGTGGCTTCAATCGCCTTGTGATAGGTGGCGCACGCAGCTTTCGATTATATAAAAAAGTGCCTTACGACAATTCTTTAGTAGGTTCTGCCAAAGTACTCCGTGATCAACGTGTGCGCGAAGTGAATGACTCTCTGTATTTGGTTTCTCCCAAATTGAGTGTTGGATTCAATGTGAATTATTTCTTTGGGAATATCCGGAATGAAAGAAGAATACAATTCAATAGCACTCGTTTTTACGGCACCAAGGAGACCGCTAAACTTACCGTTTTTGATTTTGATATCGACGCCGGACTTCAATACTTGATGCCACTCTCTTTGAAGTGGGATCAACGCAAAATCAAAAGTGGAGTATATCTTACCGCGGGATTGAATTATTTAGCGGGAACAAAATTGAAAGCTCGCTATGAAGAGAGTGCTGAAATGTATCTTTTTTCGAACCAAATAGAAACCGAAGTCGATACCACATTTAGCCTTCCAACACAAACAGGAACTTTTGATTTACCGCAGCGAATATCTGGTGGTCTAGGCCTTTTCATTCTTGGCACTGAAGGAAAAGTCATCACCATAAATACAGAATACCGAATTCAAGACTGGTCCAATTTCTCAAGTAGTTTCACCAATGCTTTCTCTTCCTCAGGACTTGATCGTTTTCAGCACATCGGGCTTGGTTTTGAAATCACACCAAAAGGTACAGAAGAAGCAAATAACATTTTTGAACGCACCACTTATCGCTTTGGGGTGCGTCAAACTGACTCTTATTTACGGATTAACGATATTCAAGTTCAACAACAAGCCGTTTCCGCTGGATTCAGTGTCCCAATCATGTCTTCAAAAAGTGCTTCGCGATTTAACCTTGGTGTAGAATACGCTACAGGTGGAAGTACTGAAAACAACCTTTTAAGAGAGGAGCTCATTCATTTGCATATCGGCTTCACATTAACGCCTCACTTCTTGAATCCATGGTTTGTAGAAAGAAAGTATGATTAAGAAAATCCTTCTATATGGATCTGTAATAACACTTTCATTTTCTTCTTGTAAAAATGACATGAAGGAAATCAGAGCCATTACAGATGATAACACCTCAGCGTTGCAAACCAATTTGGATGCAACGTATGAATTTACAGAGAAGGGAGTCGTTAAGAATAGAATTCATGCTGCGCGTTTAGATCAATATGGCGGAGAAAACCCCTATGTGGAGGCAACTGGGGGATTGCAGATGACGTTTTTCGACTCAGCCTTTGTTGAGGTTGCTTCTTTAGCAAGCGATGCAGGAACTTTCTATCAAAAAGAAAAAAGAATGATTGCATGGGGAAATGTGGTACTGGGAAATACCAAAGGTGAAAAACTCGAAACCTCAAGACTGGTTTATGAGCAAGATAGCGCCCGCATCAGTAGTGATCAATTTGTAAAAATCACTAGCGGATATGGTGTATTCTATGGAAAAGGTTTGATTGCGAACGAAAACTTTACCGAATACAAGATTCTTCAACCAACGGGAGATATTTATTTTGAAGAAAGTCAATCTCCAATACCTGAGTAATATGGAAAATATCAACAGAATGGCCGTACATTTTTGGTTAGCGGTAAGCATAGCCTCTCTGATATATGCGTTAGTAATGGTATACAAACATGGTTGGGATGAAGGAGCTCCAAATTTCTTTGTTCCCGTTGTGGCTTTTGTTTGGTACCTCTTTCGACGCATGATGTTGAAAAGAATGAACCGACCTCAAGAGTAAAACCTTCATAATTTTTCTGAATCCTTATCTTTGTCGCGATGGATTCTGGTTGGCTGCTTATTGTGATACTATCGCTAATTGCCTCTGCCTTCTCAAGTGGGATGGAGATTGCATTTATCACATCCAACAAACTAAAAATCGAGCTCGATCGCAAGCAAGGCGTTTTCGGAGCGGAGGTAATCAGTTATTTTGTTCGGCATCCCAAGACATACATCGCCACAATGCTCGTTGGCAACAACATTGCGCTTGTCATTTATGGTTTATATATGGGCGATGCTATAATTGATCTTTTCGAAACCACCGTGCCTTCATTTGCTCATTGGTTAGGTGAATACGGAATGTTATTGACTCAAACATTGCTTTCAACCATCGTTGTACTCATTTTCGGTGAGTTTATCCCTAAAGCAATTTTCTCCATCAACCCAAATCGATGGCTCAATTATATGGCCATTCCTGTGATGATTTGGTATGGTGTGCTCTGGGTATTTGCTACGATAGTTACTTTCATCAGTGATATTTTTTTGCGTATTTTTCTAAAAACTAAAAGCAGCAACGAAGTAGTTGAATTTGGTAGAATTGATCTCGACCACTACCTTACTGAAGCCACAGGAAATATTGATCGTTCTAAGGAATTCGATCATGAAATTCAAATCTTTCAGAACGCCTTAGATTTTTCAAAAGTGAAAGCGCGCGATTGTTTGGTTCCGCGCAACGAGATTGTCGCCGTTGAAATTACCGATACCGTCGATCATTTAAAAAAGCTTTTTATAGAAACAAGGCTTTCAAAAATTCTAGTATTTCGAGAAAATATTGACCATATCATTGGTTATGTTCACAGCTTTGAGATTTTCAAAAAACCCGAGCATATTCAGCATGTCCTTCGTCCTGTAAGCATCATTCCTGAGCCAATGCCTGCCAATGATATTTTGAAAAATTTCATACAAAACAAACGCAGTGTGGCTGTAGTTGTTGATGAGTTTGGTGGTACTGCTGGAATTATCACCATGGAAGATATTGTAGAGGAGATATTTGGTGAAATTGAGGACGAGCATGATAAAGACGAAACTATCGAGCGTGAATTGAGTCCCTCCCATTTCGAGTTTTCTGGAAGATTAGAAATCGATTATCTCAATGATAAGTATAATCTTGGTCTCCCTGTCAACGATGAACAATATGACACATTGGGGGGGCTGATCCTACACCATTATGAAGACATTCCTGAAAAAGGCGCCATCATAGAGGTAGAAGGCTTTAAACTGACTATTTTGAAGGTCAGCAACACAAGGATTGAACTGGTTTCCCTGATGAGAAGCCATGATTAAACATTGATTTACAACATTTTAATTCACTAATTGCGTTTGTTGTCGAAGTTTCAAGACAATTTACGATATTCGCACTCCAAAATTTATATAAGCTAGAGTTTATGGCAATGATCGAAAAAATCAGAAACCAGCGTTGGCTTCTGATAGGAATCGTAGGAATAAGCCTTATAGGTTTTCTTGTTAACGGCGCAGTATTAGAGTGGCTTCGAGGCGGCAGTGCCGATATCGGAGAAATAGATGGTGATGTTATCTCTGCTGAAGAGTGGATGTCTGCCGTTGATAAGCAGAAAATTCTTTTCAATTACTCTGGAAATGAATCTTCATTGAGCAATGACACATGGAATAACCTGGTGGAATCTAAGCTTATGACCAAAGAGTTTGAAGCTCTTGGTCTTACCGTGACCGATGAAGAATACGATGAGATTGTTTTTGGTACAATGCTTTCTCCTTATGTAAAACAAACCATATACGGTGGAAAGGACTCTACTGCAATGAAAGAGCAGATGAGAACGAATTTCGATGGAATGGAAGCACCCCGTGCGATCGGTTGGAAAGAATTGATCATCCAAAAGCGCATGAAAGAGAAGTACGACCTCATGGTTAAAAAAGGCTTATTTGCCAACAACCTCGATGGAAAGTGGTCTTTCAAACAATCACAGGACAAAGTGAACATTAGCTACGTTGTAAAGACGTTTGCTGAAATTCCCGACAGCACGGTTACTTTTGATGAGTCGGATATCCGTGCTTATTACAACAAGCACAAAAATGATCGTGATTACAAGCAAGAGAAAAGCAGAAGTGTTGAATACATTCGCTTCCCTGTTCGTGCAAGCTCATTGGATAGTGCTTCTATTAGAGAAGAGTTGGTAACCCTAAGTTCCAATTTCCGCACTGCAAAGAATGACTCTGCGTTTGCCGCAGAAAACACCTCTCCAGGTGGACAAGTATTGGTGAAATATCACAACAATAGATTCCCAGAACCATACAATACTCAAGTCACAACAGACTCTTTGGGCAAGGTATTAGGTCCGTTCATGATGAACGGAAAATATAACATTGCTAAGGTGACCAAGCGCATGAGTGAGTTGGACTCAGTGAAAGCACGTCACATTTTGGTGAAGGCGGACCGCAAGAATCCAGAAGACCTTGCTAAGGCGAGAACCAAAGCAGATTCTATCAAGAACGTAATTGCCAAGGAAAAGAATTTCGAAGCGATGGCTGCTTCTTTTGGAACAGACGGAACAAAGAACAGCGGTGGAGATTTGGGCTGGTTTGCTAAGGGTGCAATGGTGAAGGAGTTTGAAGAGGCGTGCTTTAAAGGAGCAGTTGGTGCACTTCAATTGGTAACGACTGACTTCGGGGTACACGTAGTAGAGGTTACCGATCAGAAATTCGCAGTTGCTCAAATTGCAGTTATAGAGCGTCCAATTCAGCCAAGTCAATCAACTCGTAAGTCAGCTTATTCACAGGCGAATGACTTCGCATTGAACTTTGCCGATACCGCTAGCTTCCGCGCAGCAGCTGATACATTGAACGGAGGCACACCTATTATGCCTGCTAAGAATTTAAAGAATAACAGCACCACCATCAATGGACTACAAAACGGTTCTCCAGTAGTCTCTTGGGCTTACGGTGCAGACTTAGGTGACGTATCTCAACCGATGATGATTGACAATGAGTATATCATTGCCGCTCTTACAGAAGTGAAAGAAAATGGCGTGCCTACGTTGGAAAACGTTTACGATCGAGTGAAGCAAGAAGTGATCAAAGAAAAGAAAGCTGAGAAGTTTGTAGAATTGATGAAATCTGGGTCTCTTGAAGACATTGCAAAAGCTGTAGAATCTACTGTGAAGACAGCGGAAAACGTTACCATGAGAAGCGGAAACATACCGAACAGTGGTGTAAGTCAGCAGGAGCATGAGGTGATTGGCGTTGCATTCGGAATCAAGAAGGATTTCATTTCCTCACCCATCAAAGGAAAAGGCGGTGTATATGTTATTCAACGCACTTCTGACTTGATGGAAGGAACTTCTTCTGATAACTACACAACGGAGAGAGATCAAATGATGTCTGGACTTCAGAATCGTGCTTCTTCATCTGTGTTCAACTCATTCAAGGAAGAAGCGAATATCGAAGATAATCGCTAACTCTAAGGTAGTTCACTGACGCTAACAAAGTAGCCTCGCCGTTGGCGAGGCATGAGTTATAAGGGATTTCCTTTTATTTTGGAAGGAGTAGGGAGCTGTCGCCGTAGCTGAGGAATAGAAAGTTTTCTTCTAAGGCGCGCTGATATACAGCTCTCCAATCGTCACCAATCAATGCTGCTACGAGCAATATCAATGTGCTTTTGGGCAAGTGAAAATTGGTAATAATTCCCTGCGACACTCTCATCTTGTAGCCTGGGGCAATCAATAGAGAGGTACTTCCAGAAAATCTTTCCAAGTTGAATCGCATACAATAATCTATGACCGCTTGTAGAGCGCTCTCTTTTGATGTTTCTTGCGGTAAGTCGTACGCGTCCCATTGATCAAGTTGAATGTTTTTGTTTGATTCGAAATGACCGTTCAAAATCTTCACACCAAACCAATACAGGCTTTCTATGGTGCGCATGGAAGTGGTTCCTACAGGGATAATGCGGCCTTGGGTGTTCAATAGGGAAGCTATGAAAGAAGGACTTACGTCAAAAATTTCACCATGCATAGCATGTCCTTCCATGGTTGATGAAGAGACGGGTTTGAACGTACCGCTTCCCACATGAAGGGTAATGCGCTGCTGACTTACCCCTTTGCTTTTTAAATCATCTAGAATTTCTGGTGTAAAATGCAATCCTGCGGTAGGCGCCGCAACACTTCCTTCAAATGTTGCAAACACCGTTTGATATCGATCGTAATCTTGCGCCTGGGCATCGCGATCGAAATAGGGTGGCAATGGCAACTCTCCAATCTGATGGAGTATCTCGCTGAAGCTAACAACAGGATTATTCCAAGAAAATCGCACCACAAATGCCGTTTCTGTCTCCCCTACTTTTTCTGCCTTCAATTGAAACGTCATGCCTTGAACAGCAATAGATTTTTCGAGAATCCCTTCCTTCCATCTTTTCGCGCCACCAATCATGGTTTCCCATTCACAAGTCTCTCGTTGGTCCATCGCCTGTTGATGGTCCATTCGATATGGCTGTAAACAGAATATTTCTATTTGAGCCCCCGTATGCTTTTGAAAGTGCAAGCGTGCAGGAATTACTTTAGTATCATTCAAAACCAAGGTATCACCGTCCTGAAGGTATTGCCCAATATTGTAGAACATATCGGGATTAATTTTTCCAGCTTGGTAAGTCATTAATCGGGAATCGGAGCGCTTCTCACGGGGATAGCGTGCGATGCTATCTTCAGGGAGGGTATAGTCAAAATCTTCAATGCGGATATTTCTTGGCCCTTGGCTCATAAATAAATGTTTAGAACAGGCCGCGAATTTAAGTGCTTCAATCTTTAGACATTCTTAAAAAAATCGAAGCCGGACGTTTCCGGCTTCAATTCTAAACCTTAACTAAAACTAACTATACTATCTGATGCATCTCAAAAGGATGCTTCATTGTGTGTTACTTACTTATTCTGTGCGAGCCTTCTGCTCGCCTCAATTATCTTTTGTAAAACGAAGTTGTCCAATTTTATTTTGCAAACATCCGCTATGAGTCTCACCTTTCAACCAAAAAAAAACAAATTATGGTATAGCTTTTACTACGAAAACACCGTCACTCATCTTCTCAAACCCTAGATTGAATGGGGCTGTTAGAAGGTTCAAAGTCTCTTCCAAATTGGTATTCCCAAGTTGACCGGTAAAATGTAGATCACTGAGTCCATCCGTCGTAATGGCCACATTGTATTGTCTCTCTACCTCCTTAATAACTCGTCGCAAAGGCACATTATCATAATTAAACACTCCTGATTTCCATGAGCTTACTGCAGGGGATAGCACTTTTTTTAGGGCTCCCATTTCATTGAAACTTGCTTCTCCCGGAGTGAGGATTACTTCTTGCCCACCGCTTTTAACTGAAACTTTTCCAGTCTCACAAACCACGTGTAAGTCTTTCTCTCTCGAGTAAACATTAAAAGAGGTTCCGAGAACTTCAATCGTTCCGTTATCCGTAATTACTTGAAAGCGTTCTCCTTTCTTGACATCAAAAAAAGCTTCTCCTGAAAGTTGAACCTCTCTGTTTCCATCCCAATTACTTTCGTAGCTAATGGTTGCGTCCGCATTCAGGGTTGCAATAGAGCCGTCTGGGAGGGTAACTGTTTTGAATTCACCTTTGCGGGTGCCTGCAATCATGGTTTGCGAAGAAAAATAATTGAAATAAACCGCAGAACCAATCATCAAAGCAATAGCAGCAGCAGCAGCCATTTTCCAAGGAGACAGTTGGCGAACTTTGGTGGCCTTGTATGAGGACTCCGCAATGCGCAATTGAATAGCATCCCAAGCCTCTTTCTCCGATTTCTTAAACGGTATTTCCAATCCCCCCCAAAACTTTTTCTTCTGATCCATGTCGTTATTCATAGTGACTTAGCGATTGAATTACATATAATGAATTTTTTACCCTACCCCCAATTTACAAATTTATGGAGTAACCTCAAATGAAAAGTCCACTGATCTCACCGCGGTAAATATTCCTTTACCTCCTGTTACATTATCAGGTCCTTCTTCCGCAAGAAAACCCAATCCTCTGCCTTGAAAGAAGAATAAGTTTTTGTACACCTCAGGAATCACATACACAGTGAGCTTATGGCTGCCATAAAACTCAAAATCCGAAGAAATCAGGGTAATGCTGTTTTCTTCAATAGGTCCATTGAACTGTTCATCAAAAAAACCACCTTCAAATGGAATGGGAGAGAGTGGTTCATCCAATGGTTGCAATTGGAGCAAATAAGAATACCCTTGTCCTGCAGAATTCCAACTCAGGGTGAGCACTTCTTCATTCAGATCATTGGGATCAATTAGTATTTCCTGCGCCGACTGAGAAATTGCCTCAATGATGGGAGGGATCACTACAGAACTGTGCATTTGATGGTCTCCTTCAGATCGTAGGGTAACATTGCCTTGCCATTCAGGTAGGTTTCCCGAAGTAAAAAGTACATCATCGACTTTTGTTAACATGGATTCATTTCCAGTGCCTGAGAGAAAAAAGTTCCATGAAATATCTGCGGAAATCCGATTGTTCTCATCCAAATAAAAAGCCCGAATGGCCGCTGAATCTGTAGATGCGTTGTAAAACCCCGACATATAATACACTCCCAATTGTTCTTGTCGATCACAAGAAATTAAACCGAGGCTGGCTAGTGTAAAAAGGAGTACTCTCATTTTAAAAGCCGATATTAAATTGAACACCAGGAACAAAGCCAATCATGCCTATCTCTCTTTGCAGGATTGAAAAACCTCCGTTCTCAGATGGCATAGAAAGGTATTGAATATCTCTAATATTGTTTCTGTTATAAACATTGGTAGCAGTAAATCGACATTCAAAAGTGGATTGCTCTTTCTGCCATTTATAGCCGACTCCTAGATCCAACCTATGATATGGTGCTATGCGAGCGCTATTGATATCTCCAAATATTGGATAATCTATATTCGCATCGTTCACAGCTTCAACATTTATAGTTCCAAGAAATGGGGTATACGGTCTTCCACTTCCATATACCCAAGTGGTCCAAAGGCTCCATCTTTTCCATTGATATTCGTAATAAACTTTTAACTCATGCAATTGATCGTAGAACGGTGGAACTTCTCTTTGTTGATCCAGACCATCAAAGTGCGTGCGTGTGTGTGCGATAGAGTATGCCAGCCAGAAGTCATATCCTTTACCGTCCTTCTTCAACATTAAATCCATTCCAATAGAGTAACCATCCCCGCTGAGAATGTCAAGTTCGTTATCATTCGACAGCCATTGATACATTGAAAAATCCGCTGCTACTCCTTGTTGCAATTTCAAATATCCTTCTACGTCCATCTGCCACTCCCCTGCATTCGCAACTGCACCAATGATTACCTGATCGCTAATCAACACTGGTACGCTATTACTTCCTGATAAAAGCCAAGTATCGGGTTGATTTAAAAATAAACTCTGTTGGCGGACTCTATGGACGAATTGATGTACGCGAGAAACAGAAGCTTTAAATAGGACACTATCCAAGGAACCATAATAAGCACTAAACCGCCACTCAGGGTACGTTCGTTTCAATAGTGAATTGTAGGTTGTTCGACCGCCTACTGAATATCCAAAACCCTCTTTTTCAATTTTTCTTTCTATAAAAAAAGTAGGAAGAATACTTTCCTCTTGACTGAAAAATGTGATATTCTGTGATACATCTATGGCGTTCACATGTAATCCAGTATATAGTTTTCTGCTCCCCTTTCGCCACAACAGTTGATACTTCCCTGTAAAATCTCTCAACTGATTTCTTTCTTCTCTAAAAATTCTTTCAGGATCGCGAAATCTAACATCAATGAGTGTATCAACAGCATCCAATTCACTGGCATAAGAACTCCATCCGAGATTTACCTCTTGTGAAATAGATTTAGTCCAATCTCGAGACCATCCAGCTCCCAGTCCTCTGTTTCCCCAATTGACATTATCGGAATAACTGTATTGAAAGATTCCTGAGTTATCCGCTGTAGTATAGTTAATGCCTAATTGATCATTGCTGAGATATCCACTTAGAAAAAATAGATCTTTATCTCCCGGTCGCAAGGTGGTTTTCACAATCAAATCCGAAAAGACATAATCTGCGGTTTCTGCGGGTTCACCGCTATCTTCCATTAAGACAGAACCTTCGTAAATGGTATTAAATAGTTCTCTGTAAGGAGGTGATTTCCATAAGTCTGCAATAGACCTTCTACCAGAAATCATCAGAGATGCTTTGTTGCTTTTTCCTAATGGTGTTTCGATCAATCCACCGATCCACAAAGGTCCAAGCTCGATATTTCCTCCCGACTCATAACGACTCCCCTCTTTTGCAGTTACTTCAACCAATCCACCCGCTCTTGAAGCGAAGCGTGCTTCCGCACCGCCTTTTTGAATACGAATATTCTTTACTGCAAGCGTATTAATGGCACTAATCATCCCAAATAAATGATCCATGTGATAGATTGTAAACCCATCCACAGTGAGTAGACTTTGATCTCCAGCACTTCCTCTTATGATCAGGCCATTACTACTTTCATTAGTGGCATTCACTCCCGGTATCAACTGTGCGGAGCGCAAGACATCGGATTGTCCTGGTCCATTTTGTCCTCCAAGCACTTGTGGATTGATGATCTGTAAGCCCGCCTCCATCGTGCTTTTAATAGGAGAAACAGCCTTTCCTTCAACCACTGCTGTGGGCAAAGTACTTCTTCCTACCTGCAACAGTATCGCTGGTTTTTTTTCCCTTAATAAAGAAAATACGGAAACTACTTTTTGCTCATATCCAACGTACGAAATAAGTATTGAGCATGTGTCAGAAGGTATATTCTCTATAATCAACACCCCCTGAAGATCAGACTGGCCATAAATTGCAGGTTTAAGCACTCTAGCCACTGCGAAGGGAAGCGGTTCACCCGAACTGCCATCCATCACCAGTGCCTTAATGCTCCACGTACCGACAGTATCAGGTTTCTGCTCTTCCTTCTCTAAGGGGATTATAACATAAGTCCCCCCCACTTTTCGATATCCCCAATCCAACCCATTGAAAAGCAATAACAAGGCCTCATCCACCTCCAAAAACTCAAACTTTACAGATACTTTTTCTTTTGAAAGTGCACCCGCGTCATAAGCAAATTTAACCCCTGAGGAAGCACGGATAGACTTGAGAATATCTGATACAGGAACATCTACAAAGTCACCAGAAATCAAAACAGGTTCTGTTTGTGCCACACTAAGCAAGGGGCAAATGCTCACCATGAGCCATAATAAACTTTGGATAAGAATGGATTTGGTCACAATTCAGTGCCTAGCTTATCGCGCAATATACGCAATACTTTACTCATGCGTTTTTCTACTGCCTTTACAGATAAACCCAGTCTTTCTGCAATTTCATTATATGTTAAATCCTCAAGACGATTCATGAAAAAAACTTCACGTCCTCCTTCTGGTAGTTGAGAAATAACACTTTCTAACTTGCGCTGATAGTCCTCCATTTCAATTAACTTCTCGGGATTATCGTAATCTCTATCTAAGCTCGGTTTACGCTGAAATTTATATAGTAACTGTTGCCTTTTCTGAACATTGATGGTCGTATTTTGAGCAATGGTATATAGATACGCCTTGATAGTACGCTTGTCAATTTTAGAACGGGTTTCCCATAGCTTTACAAAAACGTCTTGTGTAATGTCCTCAGCGAGATCTGGGTCGCCACAGCGGTAGTAGATAAATGACCTCAGGGGTTTGTAAAATTCTTTAAACGCTGCATGGTATTCCGCATCGCTAAGCGGTTCCAAAATTTTATCAGGTTTAAAAAGACTTAGAAACATTTTTTGCCTTCAAGTACGGATCAAAAATACTCGCTCCGCCCAATAATGGACACCAAGATAGTGCTTTCGGTTGTATTTCTACCCATCCTTCCATTTTACCAATTATATAAATACATGGAAATCACCGCGTTGATTTTTGCATCTTTGAAAAAAAAGACCATGCGCTTCTTGATACTCTTTTGCCTCTTCACGTTGACCATCATAGCTCGAGCTCAATACCCGTCTTCAGCCAGTAAGACGTTTATTTCAGAAGAGGTTGAAGTCAAAGCTCCTCAAGGCCATGTTCTTAGTGGAACACTTACTTTACCTACAGGAAAAGGTCCGTTTGCTTGTGCGGTCATGATTACTGGAAGTGGACCGCAAAACAGAGACGAAGAAATCTTGGGGCATAAACCTTTTGAGGCCATTGCTCATCATTTAGCTGAAAAAGGAATTGCGGTACTTCGTTGTGACGATCGAGGAGTTGCAAAAAGCACGGGAGACCATGAATCAGCCAGCAGTAAAGACTTTGCAGATGACATCCTTACACAAATATCCTTTCTTCAAAAAGAAAAAAAAAAGAAAATCCGCGCCAACGGAATAGGATTAATTGGTCATAGTGAAGGAGGATTGATAGCAGCAATGGTGGGTGCACGTCAGTCCGATCTAGCCTTTATCGTTTCCTTGGCAGGACCTGGGGTAAATGGCCGCGACATTCTTTACAAGCAAAACTATGACGTTACTCGAGCAGAAGGACTTTCAGCAGATGAAGCGGCAAAAAATCGAGATAACGTAATGAAAATGTTGGACATCGTTATTCAAAATCAAAGTGCGGAGGCAGAAAAGAAACTCCATCTGCTTCTGGACAGCCTCTATTCTAATGCAGCAATTCCTCAGTTTGAGGAATTTAAAAAGGCCCAAATTGAAAGTATGAATACTGATTGGATGCGTTACTTCCTCACTTATGATCCCGCAAAAGATTGGGAAAAAGTATCGTGCCCTGTACTTGCGCTCAATGGAGAAAAAGACCTTCAAGTTGATGCAAAAATCAATTTGAATGCTATTGCGGCAGCATTGGAAAAAGGGAATAACTATCAGTATCAGACCATTGTATTTCCGGGAATGAATCATCTCTTTCAAAGCTGTAAGACTTGCACGATAAGTGAATATGGTCAATTGGAAGAGAGCATTTCTCCATTGGTACTAACTGAAATTTCCGACTACTTGGTTAAATTTGCCCACGCTGCGAAATGAGCGCAGTACCCATAGAACATGCAAGGCAACATCCTTATTATCGGCGCCTCAGGCCAAATCGGCATTGAGCTTACGCTCGCGCTACGAGCGAAATACGGCAATGAATCCGTTATTGCATCGGATATTCGTCAACCGGAAGATCCTATTTTCGAAGAAGGCCCTTTTGAAATATTGAACGTGCTGGACAAGGACCGATTGTTTGAAATTGTTCGTAAGTACGATATTAAAATCATATTTCAACTGGCTGCATTGCTTTCTGCGACCAGCGAAAAGAATCCTGCCTTTGCTTGGGAATTGAACATGAGTGGATTGTTCCATACCTTAGATCTTGCCAAGGAAGGCCATCTTCATCAAGTGTATTGGCCATCATCTATTGCAGCCTTCGGACCCAATACTCCAGCAGATTCTACCCCACAGTATACCATCATGGAACCAACCAGTGTTTACGGAATCAGTAAACTCGCGGGGGAGCGCTGGTGTGAGTATTATCATTTAAAATATGGTGTAGATGTTAGAGGATTGCGTTATCCTGGCTTGATTGGTTATCGCTCTGAACCGGGCGGAGGAACGACAGACTATGCTGTAGATATCTTCTATCATGCGCTAGAAACAGGACATTACACCTGTTTTCTTCAAGAAAACACAATGCTTCCAATGATGATGATGGAAGATGCCATTCGTGCCACCGTTGGTATTATGGAGGCCGCATCCGACCGAATAAAAATTCGGGGCAGTTATAATCTCGCAGGCATCAGTTTTACTCCAGCCATGTTGGCCACAGAAATTCGCAAACACATTCCTTCTTTCACCATTGATTACGCTCCCGATTTTCGTCAATCTCTGGCTGACTCTTGGCCCAACAGCATTGATGATAGCAATGCAAGAGTAGATTGGGGTTGGAGTCATGAGTATGATATGGAGCGCTTGGTTTCCACCATGATCGCCGAAATCAAGAAAAAAAAAATCATTAAAGTGTAACCTCCCTCTAGACATCGCGTATTAGGGATCACGTCAGAAACCTAACTTTAGATGTCATGGGAAATCGTATCACACGCCGCTCATTGGTTTTAATCGCCATTATTTTATTAGCCGTAGGATCTTGGGCGAGTAATGGAGATATCAATAGTAAAGATCATTTAGGATTGCGTCAAGGTTATTGGGTGATTACTGGAGGAATGACAGGAGATCGCCTTTATCCATTTGAAGCTACCGTGGAAGAAGGTTTCTACAAAGATGATCGCAGAGAAGGGTCATGGAAAAAATACCACCCCAATGGAAAGCTCAAATCAGAAATTACGTATCAATGGGGAAAGCCTTTTGGTCCTTATAAAGTCTATTACGCAAGTGGACAAATTGAAGAAGCGGGAAATTGGGAGGACGGAAGAAATACTGGAGAATTCAAACGCTTTCACGGCAATGGAAACCTGCAACAGCACTTCTATTTTGATGAAACGGGCAAACGAGTTGGAACGCAATACTACTTCTTTGATAATGGACAACCATCTCTTATAGTAGATGTAGTTGGAGGCAAAGAAAGTGGCGCCATGAAGCGTTACGACGAATCAGGAAAGCTAATTGAGGAAAAACAGTTCGATCAAGGAAGAGTGAAGTCTGGCACCTTCTATTCTAAAACGAAAGAGAAGTCAATACCTGTGCAAGCTGACCCACACAATCAAGAAATTGGAAAAGAAGCACCAGTGGCCAAGGGAAAAAGCAATCCAGCGGATAATTTTGAACCCAATGGATACAACACTTTGTATGATGTGAATGGACAAATCACACAAAGCGGAGAATATAAAAACGGAAAGCTTTACAACGGCAAATGGTACAAATACAGTAGCTCTGGAATTTTGCTCCGTATTGACCTCTACAGAAAAGGACGTTATATCGGGGAAGGAATCATAGAAAACTAATTGATATCACATAAACAACCGCCACGGGACTGACCTTCGATGATGAATCAGTCCCGTGGTTTTTTTTATACCAAACAATTTCATATTATTCCCCTTCCCTGCTTTAATTTGCATTATGAATCAAAAGCTCGTTATATACAACAGTTTATCTAGAAAGAAAGAGGAATTCAAAAGCATTCACCCCGAGCACGTGGGCATGTATGTCTGCGGCCCTACCGTATACAGCGATGTGCACTTAGGCAATGTACGGACGTTTTTAACCTTTGACATTGTATATCGGTATTTGCAATTCATTGGATACAAAGTTCGATACGTAAGAAACATTACAGATGTAGGACACTTGGTAGGCGACGGGGATGAGGGAGAAGATAAGATTGCAAAAAAAGCAAGATTAGATAATTTGGAACCTATGGAAGTGGTACAGAAATACACCAATGGTTTCCATGATGTGATGCGCATTTTCAATATTCTGAATCCGTCGATAGAACCCACTGCTACTGGACACATTGTAGAGCAAATTGAAATGATCCAAGATATCATTCAAAATGGTTTCGCCTATGAGAAAAATGGTTCCGTCTACTTTAATGTGCGTAAATACAACGAGAGTAACAATTATGGAAAACTAAGTGGGCGGGTCATTGATGAGTTAATGAATAACACTAGAGATCTCGATGGCCAAGATGAAAAAAACGATCCTTTGGATTTTGCTATTTGGAAAAAAGCAGAACCTCAACACCTCATGCAATGGAACAGCCCATGGGGTAAAGGTTTCCCCGGATGGCATTTGGAATGTTCGGTGATGAGTACCAAGTATCTTGGAAAAACATTTGATATTCATGGTGGCGGAATGGACTTAAAATTTCCACATCATGAGTGTGAAATCGCGCAAAATATTGGTGCCACAGGCTGCGAACCCGTTAACTACTGGATGCATGGGAACATGCTCACTGTGAATGGAAGAAAAATGGCTAAAAGCGAGGGCAATGGTTTTACTCCTGAAGAATTGATAACAGGAAATCATAAATTACTGGATAAAGGATATAGCCCCATGACCGTTCGCTTCTTTATGTTGCAAGGTCATTATGCATCAACGCTTGATTTCAGTAATGAAGCACTCCAGGCCGCAGAGAAAGGATACAAAAGAATGACAGCTGCCATTAAAGCTATTTCTCACTTGAAACCGTCTGATAAATCCGATGAGGATATTCATGCGCTACAAAAGCTATGCTATGAGGCCATGAATGATGATTTCAATACTCCCATCCTCATCTCTCATTTATTTGAAGCGGTGCGTATTGTCAATTCCGCAAAGGACCAAACCATTCAGCTTAAAGCCGAGGATATTCAATTACTAAAAATTTTATTTGAAGATTTCTTTGAGAAAGTTTTAGGTCTACAAGTGGAAGATGAAAAAAGTAACGATGCATTGACCTCTCAATTGATGCAGTTTATTTTAGAAATGAGGTCAAAAGCGAAAGCAAATAAAGACTTCGCTACTTCGGATCTCATTAGAGATGAATTACAAAAAATGAACATTCAGATCAAAGACACTAAAGAAGGTGCCACGTGGTCTATAAATGAATAATGCTTTGAAGAATCTACTTTTCATTTGTGTGTTTTGTATTGGCCTTGTAGCATGCAAGGATGAGCCTGTTAAAGATCAAAAAACCAATCAACCTCCTGCTGCAGTGGCAGTACCTAAGTTTCAGGCGGATAGTGCATTTGCCATGATAAAAAAACAGGTGGATTTTGGGCCTCGAGTTCCGGGTAGTACTGCGCACATACAATGTGGAGATTGGATGGTTTCTACTTTAAAAACGTATGGCGCAAATGTGATTGAGCAAAAAGGGAGTGTAGTCACCTTCGATGGCAAGAATGTGCCTTTGCGAAATATTATTGCCGAATTCAATCCGAGTGCTAAAAAACGCATTGTATTGGCAGCGCATTGGGACACGCGCCCCTTTGCCGATAAAGATCCAGACGAGAGCAAATGGAAAAAACCAATCGATGGCGCTAACGACGGTGGTTCTGGAGTAGGAGTCTTGATGGAAATTGCGCGTTTATTACAAGCGCAAGCTCCAAAAGTAGGAGTTGATTTGATCTTCTTTGATGTAGAGGATTATGGCACACCCGAGTTTGTAAAAAATCAAGACGACAACAGCGTATTTACGTGGTGTCTTGGTTCACAATACTGGCTAAGGCAACCGCACAAAGCAGGTTATATCGCAGAGGCGGGTATACTTTTAGATATGGTTGGAGCGAAAGATGCAACCTTCAATAAAGAAGGTAAATCCGTTGATGCAGCTCCTGGAATGGTAGGCAGACTGTGGAATACCGCCGCTAAACTTGGACATGGAAGTTATTTCAGAGATGAAACAGTACAAGAAATTGTAGACGATCATCAGTTTATGATCATGGCTGGTATTCCAACTGCAAACATCATTGATATGCGTCCTGAAGTCAAGGCGATGGGGTTTGCAGGTTATACATTCGGTAATTTTCATCATACACATAACGATAATCTCAGTGTTATCGATGTCGCTACTTTGAAAGCGGTTGGTGAAACAGTGATCCATGTAGTCTGGAATTTTTAATGAACGACGATAAAAACTCCTTTAAGATCAAAAACGTCTGGCTGAGAGGACTTGTTTTTTCCTTGCAGAATTCAAGTTTCACCACTTCATCACCAAATACAAATACGGTTGTAACAGGTGGTGAGTGAATACCATAGAGGCATTGTCTGGCCATTGCTTATAATACTCCTCATCCGGCAACAAGGTGATGATGTGTCCAGCACGGGTATAGTAAAAACTCTTTTCATATTCCTCACGCTGATAATAAGGTAGCTTTTTCTCTACTTCATCCCCTGCTCTTTCTCCCAAGTACTTTATAAATTCATCTCGTGCATCCTCTAATCCATTTTTCATTTTATTATAAATGCGCTTAATAACCGATCGAGTTATAGCACCCTGATTTCTCAATGCAACATCTACATCTTTGAATGGATTGGTGGTATTCAAATCTTCCAAACTCTGGACAGTCATAGGTGTTTCTGTAACCCAATCTGCCGTGTTAATGACATTGAAGGCCCATCCAGCGCGAGTCATATAATCATAATCATGAGCGAAATATAAATTACCCGGCTTGGGAGCAGCACTGCAATAGGTTTTCACTTTTATATCCGAAGGAAGCTTTCCGTCTTTGATTGCATGGTGCAAATATGCCGTCAACAAATAGCTCAAAGCTCCTCCCTGACTATGACCAGTCACCATGAAATTGCGAACCCCTGCGCGATACGAAGAGTCAACTTTCGGAAGTATATCTGCTGCCAAATGACACATGCCAATTAACCATCCTCCATGTACCGCTGCTCTTGCATCATTCGCAAGTTTGTATGCAAACTTTTCCTGATTGGAAACAGCTATTTCTCCCGTTGCCGGAACCATACCTGAATAAAAATTCTCCAACCAACTATCGCCGTCAGCGGTTGTGCCTCGTAATGAGATTACAGCAGTATTATCTTCTTGGGAATACCATAAATCCCATCGGTTTTTCAATCCCAATTCACGCGATCTATAAATGCGTTCAAATCGCTTTGGTTCTGGCATTCCCTTCCACCAAGTGCTGTCTCCCTGACGAGATGCCAATACTAACATTTCGATATATTCTTCTTTATCAAAACCTGGCTGAAGTTGTGACCATAAACTTGTACATAAAAAGTTCAAGGAGAAAAAAAGAATAAACGTTCTCACAGAAATAGTAATTTAAAAGTCAAGATTCAAAGAAAAATAAAACACTCTAGGCAAAACTCTTCCATCGTCCACACCCCAGGCCCAATCCGCTCGCATGAAGTATCCCAATACCCTACTCCTCAGGCCAAATCCATAGCCATAGATTATAGGCTCTTTGTTATTCTCAATAATGACAGTAATAGGATTCTGATCCACCACAGTGCGATTGAAAAGATTCTCCTGACTGTATGGAGAAATTCCAGTCCATGCCGTTCCCACATCGAAGAAACCAACAATCTGGAAATTCTCTACAAAATCACTCTTAATTGGCTTCTTCATAAGGTACTTGAATACGGGCCATCTCAATTCACTATTGATCAAGCCAAAAGAATTTCCATTTCTTGAATTCACAAAGAATCCTCGCATGGGCCCCGTGAATGTCTGATGATAAAAAACACTTGTATCCAATCCGGGAAGTGAGTTGTCAACCCTTTGGAAGAGCCAATTGTCCACACCTCCTAGGTAATGCGCAAGTTGATATCTTCCAAACGTTGTTGACCCGCTAAACCGAAACGCTGCAATTAGATCTCTGTGAATTTTTCTGTAATGACGAACATCAAAACCTGCCACATTAAAGTCGCTTCGCTGGTCGAAAAGCTCAGGGCGTTGATACCTTTCAAACCAAACTTTATAGCGGGTCCCATTGTACAAGTTGAGACCACGGTTTATGGTATTATCGAATACATACTCTGCCCGAAGTCCCAGTTGAAATCTTCTGACATTAGGTTGTACCAAGCTTACAGGGTCGATTGCAGAGGTTACCACACGGTCCATTCGACCTATTGCTGTTATTCTCAAACTTGCCAATTCTGTGAAAGGCAACCTCCATTGATAATTGATGGCATGGGTATGAATTCTGAAATAACTAAAGTTATCGATGGTCGTTTGGGCCTGACGTTGAAGAGTAATGCGCTTATCGACACGACCTTTGAGATTCTCAAAGCTCACTCCGAAATCATTGTTTTGAAGATCTATTGCCAGACGTACGCCTCCAACCAGTTTATAGTCTTCAAACAAATCGCTCAATCCGAACTTGATCAATCCAGATATACCAGGATTGATACTTGTGGGAGAAGTAAATTTCTGGTAGAACGCATTGGTGAAAGAGTTATCCACTTGCGACAAAACAAAATCCGTAGCAAAATTCAATCGATAAACCCGTGACTTTGGAATGTCTACTACCTTGGTCGCGGTATCTATCGGTGTATCCGCTACCTCCGTTATCTCTTGAATTCTCACCGATTCTTTCTCATAATTGTATTTCTTTCTCTCGTCCTCAAAAACATAGTTATTGATATCAATTTCATCATCCGCTAAACTATCCTCTGACATAGTGTAAACTTCAACTTTACCCGTAGCTAGACCCGCGCCCATTGTGTCTCCCCCGCTGTCCGCCTGAGCCGCATCCATTGTTCTATTACCGAGATAAACAATCGGACGGTTATCTTTTTTGAAAAGCAACACATAATCCCCGGTAACAGCATTGAAACTATACTCCCTTGGAAATCGAGGAAAATTGCTCAACCTTGAAGCTGAAGTGAAGTATCGATAATTGATCGTAGTATCAATGCTAGCAATCGTACTATCGATACGCGCAGTCATCCTATTGTAAATGCCCCCGCTCTCATTGCTTAAATAGGTATACTGTTTAGGACTATACTCAAATGGTAATTTCTCATCAGCAAGAGGCGTATTCGTTACCCTTTCCAAAAGAAAATCCTTATTCTCTAGATCGTAAATAAAAATATCTTTTGTCAAAAGCTCCAGCTCACCATAACCTTCTGTGCGCAAGGTATCATCTGGTCTATTGGAGGCGAAAATTATTTTTCTATCGTTATCCAAAAAACGCGGGTGCAGGTCATCGAATATATCATTGGTCAGTTGTTGCTGATTGTTTCCTATAACCTGATACAAATACAAGTCTGTTCTTCCTTTATTAACTCCACTAAAAATTATCTTTTTACCATCTTTGCTGTATTGCATATCGATCACTTTCTCAATTCTGAAAAGCTCTTTTTCAATGGCTTTCTTTTCTGGCAATTGATATGTCCCGATGAATGCTCTTCCTTTTTTCTCAAAAACATAAGTCAACGCCTCACTGCTGGGATGCCAAGAGAGAACTGGAAAACTTTCATCCACTAGTCGATCCAACTTGTACTCTTTCTTGACTATTCTCCGTAGTTTTTCTTTCTCGAAATCGTAAATCCAAATCTTATACTGTCCCATTTCATTGGTTACAAACGCCATTTTCGATGCATCCGGCGACAGTTTAAATTGGCTATATTGGTATTTCTTTTTGTACTTTACCGGTAAGTCACCAAGCAACTTCGACGCTTTTTTATATTTCTTCACCTCCGCTTTGGTAGCGTCTTTCCCTGGTGCAGCGGGCAGACCAGGAATCTTTTCACTTCTAACTCCACCATATTTTTCTTTATAAAAGTTATTGTATTCCTTAATGACGGAATCCAATGAAAGCCCGAGTACGTATAAAAATCCGCTTTCGACGTTTCTACTCAGACGAGTCATGTAAAGAATATTCGGAATCACGTTCGGCCCATAGACCTCTGCAATAAAGTTCCAAAATGCATGTCCAGCCAACATAGCATCTTTTCCTATTAGTCGATTTATACTTGGAACTTTTTTCTTTCTTGCAAGATCACTTATAAAAAGTTCTGCATCCAAATTCTTTTGCGCAGCAGCATAAGATATAATGCCTTCTTCGTACCATTTTGGCATACTAAGGAGTGCGGTACTTTTCAATACATCCTTCCAATCACCTCCGTACATCATTTCACTGAATACGACACGAGAAAGACTTTCCCGGATTTGCAGTTCAAGAAGTGCATGATCGCCTTCGTAATAGACAAACATCTTATTGCCCATGATGCGTGCCGCTCCACCAATATTGTATTGATCATCATTGCTTATTCCGATGTTGCTTTGTCGAAATTCACTTTGCTTTGCGTATGAAAGCACTTGAATCTTATCCTCCATCGAGTAATCAAAAAACTTCTGAATTTCTTTCAGGTTTTTTTCAGACGATACAAGAACATACTGAGCAAGATTTTCTCCACCTTGATAATAATAGACTTCGAAGTTCTCTGTTGGATAATAGTACCAGTCAAACTCTCGCCATTGCACTCTATTCTTCCCAAACTCCATGTTTGACCCTTGGTAAAACTGCGCCTTACTAGCAAAAGCCAGTATGAGTGTAAAAAACAAAACGGTTATTGGCAACAGTTTCCGCATAGATAGCTAAAGTACAAAAGAATCAACTTCTTACCCCCCCAGAAGTTCAAGGGAGTTGAGGAAAAAAGTCAAAACTATTGTCCCCCACCTAAGGCTCTATAAAGGCCAATGGTGGCTTGAATACGATCTCGAACTGCCTCAATGTACTCTATTTCAGCAGCCAATCTTGAGTTGCGAATCATTAGTAATTCTACATAATTCGCGTATCCCGTTGTAAAAAGTTCTGCTGAAACATTTTCTGCCTCTGCCATCACCGTGCGCTGATCGTTTCTGTAATCAGCGATAGTTTCGAAATAACTGATTTTCTGTAATTCATCATTCACCTCACGGAAGGCCAAAAGGAGAGATTTTTTGTAAGAAAAATGCGATTGATTGTATTCTGCAATGGCCACCCGATGATTTCTTTTAATAGTGTTTCGATTGATTATCGGAGCTGCTAATCCACCCAATGCTGTAAAAGCCATTGACGCGGGCAAGGTGAATAAGACATCGGGCCTAAAGGAATTGACTCCGAAGAATCCTTGAAACGAGAGGTCGGGATAGAAGTAGGCCTGTGCCACTCTCACGTTGGCGAGCGCCGCTTCTCGCTCGTGCATCGCTGCTTTGACATCAGGCCTTTGCTTTAAAAGAGTTTCGGGCTTTCCCGTCCTTAGCATCAATGGTAAATCATGCCATTGCAAGGAGTCTGCTCTTCTTACTTCACCGCCAAAATTTCCAATCAATGCGTTCATTTCATTCTCCAGAAGCACCCTCTCCAATCGTTTGGATTTTTCTAGGGCCTTAAAATCCAAAAGTTGGGATTCAAACTGTTTTACGGCCAATTCATTGACTCTTCCTCCCTCTTTTTGAATCTTTACCACCTCCAATGCGGATTCTTGAAGTTGAACGGATCGATCGATCATTCGTATCTCCGCGTCCAAAGCCACCAAGTCATAATAGTATTTTGATACTTGAGCCACCAACATCGTTTGAAACCATCTTTTTCCCTCTGCAGTTGCAAGCAGTTGTTCTTGTGCCCTGCGCTTTCTATTCTTGTATTTTCCCCACAATCCTGCCTCCCAAGAGGTATTTAAACCCAATAATAAATCAGGCACAGGATTCGGAATACGCCTTGACTCGTCCACGTTATCACTGAGGTTTGTATCAAAATTTCCCACTCCATCCACCGTATAGTCTCCAAAACGTACGGTCCCTGCTCCTACAACAGCTCCCACTTCAGGAATGATCGCATTTCTCTGTGCAACACTTTCTACCGCGGCAGCTTCAACCCGTTGCATGATGCTGCGCATGTCAGGATTATGCAGCAGGGACTGTTCAATATGGCCTTTGAGAATGGTATCAGAAAAAAGGGATGTCCACGGAAGAACGCCATCGCTTACGGTGTCCTGTGCAGCATTAGAAAAATCACTCGGCATTTTCAAACTCTCCGTCTCCATCGCCACCTTAGGAATACTGCAAGCACTGAAGAGTAGGATACTCCACACTCCTAGAATGTTCATTCTAATTCTCATACTTTTCTTTTGATTTTTTCTTGCCAAAGAGCAAAAACATAATACAAACCAGGAATCACCAATAGACCGAAAACAGTACCTATCAGCATACCACCAGCTGCTGAAGTACCAATGGATCGATTCCCCATTTCTCCTGGACCAGATGCAATCACCAGCGGAATCAAACCTGCGATGAAGGCAAGCGAGGTCATCAAAATTGGACGCAATCGAGCTCCTGCTCCTTTAATCGTAGCTTCCAATACAGACATTCCTTCTTTTTGCTTAATGACTGCAAACTCGACAATTAGGATGGCATTCTTTCCTAGCAAACCAATCAACATGACTAAGGCTACCTGAGCGTAAATGTTATTTTCAAGGCCCAATAAATACAACGAGCCGAATGCCCCGAATATCCCTGTGGGCAGTGAAAGCAACACAGGAAATGGAAGTAAGAAACTCTCATATTGTGCCGCCAACAATAAGTATACAAACACCAAGCAAATGATGAATATAAAAATCGCTTGATTACCGGAGAGAATTTCCTCCCTTGTCATACCCGACCATTCATAAACAAACCCTCGTGGCAATTCTTGTTGTGCTACTTCTTCTATCGCTTTAATAGCATCTCCAGAACTATATCCTTTTGAGGGTTCACCGTTGATCATGGTTGCGTTAAACATGTTGTATCTCGTGATCTGTTCTGGCCCATATACTCTTTCTATAGAAAGGAATGATGAAAACGGAACCATCTCACCTTTTGCATTCTTCACATACATTTTCAAAACATCCTCTGGCTTGGAACGGTACTCTGGACCTGCTTGTACCATCACCTTATACATTTGACCAAAGCGTATGAAATTAGAAGCATAAAAACTACCTATCAACGTTTGAAGTGTATTCATTGCATTGTCCACGCTTACTTCCAACTTCGCAGCCATGTCATAATCTACTTTCAACATATACTGCGGAAAGTTTGGATCGAAAGAGGTAAAAGCATTCTCCACTTCTGGGCGCGCAATGACTTTTTCTAAAAATGTATTTGCCACTTCGTCCAAACGTTGAAGATTTCCACTACCGCTTTTATCAATCAATCTCAATTCAAAGCCACTGCTGTTTCCAAATCCTGGGACGGTTGGAGGAGGGAAAAACTCAATTTTCGCATCCGATATGCGTTCACTTTCCTTTTCTAAATAAGAAATAATGTCTTTGACACTTTCCTCTCGTTGATCCCATGGTTTCAAATTAATCATTGCCATTCCATAGGATGCTCCCGCCGATTCGGTAATCAAGCTATATCCACCCAAGGAGGTAATATTTTCAATGACTGGATTCTGTTTGCAAATAGCTGCCAACTCATCCAATACTTTTCCTGTGCGTTCTACTGTAGCACCAGGAGGAGTAGTTACGTTTACATACAATACACCTTGATCTTCTGTCGGTATAAATCCTTTAGGCAAAACGACAGCTACGGCCCAAGTCGCTGCCACAAAGAATAAAAATAAACCCAAGGTCCAAATAGGCTTACCACCGATGCGTTGCACCAAACGCTCATACCATGCGTTGAGTGCGTCATATCGCTTGTTAAAGCCTTTAAAAAATCGTCCAAGCCATCCCTTTTTTTCTCCATGTGAAGGCTTTAGTAAGATAGCGCATAGTGCGGGAGTCAATGTGAGTGCGTTAATTCCCGAAATCCCAATGGCAATCGCCAAGGTCAAAGAAAATTGTCGATAGAAAATTCCAACGGGCCCCGACATAAATGCAACAGGAATGAAGACCGCTGACATCACTAAAGTGATAGCCACAATAGCTCCACCAATATCCTTCATTGCTTCCACAGTGGCTTCAAATGCACTCAGATGTTTCTCATGCATTTTAGCGTGCACCGCCTCCACAACGACAATCGCGTTGTCGACCACTATACCTATGGCCAGTACCATTGCGAATAGTGTAAGCAAATTGATACTAAAACCGAGCATATCCATAAACGCAAAAGTTCCTATCAATGCTACGGGAACAGCCAAAGCAGGAATCAACGTTGATCTAAAATCTTGTAAAAAGAGGTAAACGATAATGAACACTAGAAGAAATGCCTCTATTAACGTCCGAATCACCTCTGCAATGGACGCATCCAAAAAACGCGATACATCATAAGCCACATTGTATTTCATTTTTGGAGGAAAGGCCGACTGTTCCAATTCCGCCATTCGTTTTTTAACATTCTCAATGACCTCTCGTGCATTCGAGCCAGGTCGCTGCTTTAACATGATAGAAGCAGACGGTCGTCCATCGGTCTTCGAGTCCATATGATAGCTAAAGGAGTCGAATTCCACATCTGCTATATCCTTTAAGCGCAATAAGGAGCCATCGGCATTGGATCGTATGATCAGATCTTGGTATTGCTCAGGGAGAAAAAACTTTCCCGTATACCGCAGTACATATTGATTTACTTGAGAAAGTTTATCCGAACTCTCCCCTGTTTTTCCTGGAGCCGCTTCTACATTTTGAGCTTGTATCGCTTGAATCACTTCCTCAGCGCTGATCGCATAACTCATTAACTTATCCGGTTTCAACCATACACGCATGGAATAATCGCGTGAGCCCATGATTTCGGCAAAACCTACACCGTCTATTCGCTTTAATTCTGGCAGAATATTGATGTCTGCAAAATTGTAGACAAACTTTTCATCTGCTGCTGCATCATCACTATAAAGATTTAGATACAAAAGCATCGAATTAACTTCCTTTTCCGTTTGCACGCCAGCTTTAATCACTTCTGCTGGAAGTTCATCCAATACTGTGGACACTCTGTTCTGTACATTAACCGCAGCCAAATCAGGATCTGTTCCTACGCTGAAGTAAACCGTTATAAGGGTTGTTCCGTTATTGCTCGACACGGACGACATATACGTCATTCCAGGCACACCATTGATAGCCCTTTCTATAGGAGTTGCGACTGCCTTGGCACACACTTCGGCATTCGCACCCGTGTACTTGGCAGTAACAGTCACTGAAGGAGGAACAATATCAGGGAACTGCGTAACAGGAAGCCCCATGAAAGCCAATCCACCCGCAAGAGTGATAAGCAAAGAAATAACCAACGACAAGATCGGTCGCTCGATGAATAAGCGTAGCACAGTAGAAAAGAATATTGGTGATTAGAAAAATTACTTCGGGCGTATAACGCTTCCCTCGCGGAGGTTCTGTACACCTTCAGCTACAATACGATCGCCGAGGTTCAAACCATTTCGTACAATATAAATATCTCCATGTCGCGCCTGCGCCACAAAGCTCTTCATGTACACTGTATTGTTGGGATCAACCGAGAAAACATAATTTTTATCTTGAATTTCCAATACCGCCGTTTGAGGAATCACCATGGCATTCTTCATACGCTCTTTGATACGTACCTTCCCTGTCGATCCATGCTTGAGAAGGTGATTTGTATTTTTAAATCGCGCACGCAAGGCTATATTTCCAGTACCCTCATCAAACTCACCACTCATTGTTTCAATTTCTCCTTCAATTGGATACACTGAATCATCTGCGAGAATAAGTTGCACGCTTTCCTCGAAAATACTATCCTTATTGCTTTTAAAATACTCAAGGTACTCCAATTCACTTACTCTAAAATAAGCAAACACGGCTTCCATGTCGCTGATAGTTGTCAGCAAGGTACCTTCCGAAATTAAACTTCCAAGACGATGTGGAATTCGATCGATACGACCATTGAAAGGAGAACGCACTTCACAATGCGACAGTTTCACTCTAGCAGCCGACTCTTCTGCCTTTGCCTGTTCTATTTGAGAGCGCACCACCTCCAACCTTGCTTGAGCGACTTGCAATTCTGTTTTACTGACAACGTTCTTTTCTACGAGCAATTTCACTCGTTCGACTTCAACTTCAGAGGCACGTGTTTCCGCTTCTGCACTCTTCCTGCGTGCCACCGCTTTCTGCAATTCTGCTTGATATTCTTCTTGATTTATTCTAAATAACAATTGCCCTTTCTTCACTTGCATTCCCTCATCGACAAAGGTTTCTTCCAAATAGCCTTCCACCCGAGCACGTATTTCCACGTTCTGAACGGCTTCAATAGAAGAAACATATTCTAAATTGGCCTCTACATCCTGCTGTACTACATTCACCAAAGGAACCAGTTCCGGTATTTCCTGGGAATAGTTCTCCCCTTCATTTCCAGCAGAAGATTTAAAACCAAATACCGTAATCAACAATATTGATAATACTAAAACACTTAGGGAGAGAAGGTATTTATTTTTCTGTAGTTGTTTCATTGCTTCGTGAATTGCGCTGCAAAACAAATCAATGAAAAGCATCATTGTTTATGGATAACATCAATATTAGCCTTTTTTACAATGATTCCGTTTTTTTATAAAATTTTTCTTAAAAAAATAGCTCCTATTTTCGCAGCATGAAACTCCACTTATTCACCTTCAATGCATTTCAAGAGAACTCTTATGTTCTTGTCAATGAAAATAAAGAAGCGATCTTCATTGATCCCGGTATGATGGACCAAGAAGAGGAAAACGTGATGTTGAATTTTATTTCTAAAAATGATCTCACTCCACTGTTCATATTAAATACCCACTGTCATATTGATCATATCCTAGGCGTAAAGTTTTTAGTGGAAACATTTCAAATTCCATTTTATGCGCATCAACATGAAACAGTCATGATTGAGCGATCTGCATCTGTATCGCTGATGTACGGTATTCCCTATTCGGGCTGCCCTCTTCCGGATCGTTTTATCGATGAGTCAGATTCGTTCGAATTCGGAAAGGATAAAATCGAATTGTTATATGTTCCTGGCCACTCTCCCGGACACCTCGCTTTAGTGATCCACTCACAACGTATGGTCATTGGCGGAGACGTTCTTTTTAAAGGAAGCGTTGGAAGAGTTGATTTACCCGGCTGCAACGCTCAAGATCTAATTAGCTCAATTCAAGGAAAGATATACAAGCTACCGAATGATTACTCGGTTTTCCCTGGACATGGTGAAGCAACTACCATCGGTTCAGAAAAAGAAAACAATTACTTTGTATCAGAAAAAACAGTTCGATTATAACTAGCGCGCTTTCTTCAAAGTGAAGGCAAAAGTACTTCCAACTCCTTCGGTAGATCTCACACTAATGGTTTGCTTATGCGCTTCAATGATATGCTTGCAGATAGCCAAACCAAGTCCACTTCCTCCTTCATTTCTTGAGCGGGATTTATCAACGCGATAGAAACGTTCAAAAATACGCGGCTGATGTTCTTTGGCTATCCCTAAGCCATTATCGGCGACCTCAATCAGTATGTTGTCATCCATATCATAAAAGCGAATTCTTGTTTCACCTTCTTCCTTTCCGTAATTAATGCTATTGACTATAAGATTTGTAAAAACTTGAACTATTCTCTTCTTATCCGCTTCCACCCAGATAGGTTTTTCATTGATGTTTTTAAGTCTCAGCATAATTCTTCTTTCATTGGACTGTTGTTCGAGTGAATCCATCATTCTTCTTGCCAAATCCACCACATCAAATTTCTCCATTTCCAAAACCATTCCCTCACTTTCGAAACGCGTTATTTGATCCAAATCTTTAATCAAGTCACCTAGGCGATCGCAGTTATTGGATGCTTTTTGCAGAAATTTCCGAGTGAGATCAACATCTTCTAACTCTCCATCTAGAAGTGTGTCCACGTATCCCTGAATATTAAATACTGGGGTTTTTAACTCGTGAGCCAGATTCCCGATGAATTCTTTTCGAAAATTTTCGGTAGCCCTCAATTCTTTTACCTCCTTGATTTTCTGTTCTGCCCAATCGGCCACTTCCTTATTCACCAAGCCTAAAACGTCTTCTGACATACGTATAGCAGGCTTCAAGTCACCTCCAGTTGACTTAAGGCTATGAATAGTTTTGTAAATGATTTTGACTTTGCTGTAAAGAAATTTTTCTATGAAATAAAATATAATGAGGTAGCTGATCCCAAGCCCAAGGGATAAAAAGAGAATAAGCCAAACCCATTCAAATTCTCTATCCAGTAAAAAGACCACTAAAAAATAGGAAACAGCCAGCAAACCTGTGATGAGCGCTGAAGAAGTAAGAGCTACACTTTTGGGTGTCCTTTGAACCATTATGGCTCAAATTTATAACCAACTCCTTTAACAGTCTTAAAATTATCATCTCCAAGTTTTTCTCGGAGCTTTCGAATATGCACATCGATTGTACGATCCCCAACAATCACGTCATTTCCCCAAACACTGGCCAAGATGTTCTCTCTGGTAAAAACCCTTCCAGGAGCGGAGGTCAGTAAGGCCAACAATTCGAATTCCTTTTTAGGTAAATTGAGTTGAATACCGTCTTTAATAACAACATATCGCTCTTTATCGATAACAATTCCATGCAGTGGAACTTCTTTTATTTCCACTTCCGCGCCCGTGTTTCTTCTTAAAAGAGCCTTGACTCGGCTCACCAAAACACGTGGTTTGATTGGTTTTGAAATATAATCATCGGCACCCGCATCAAACCCTGCAATCTGCGAATAGTCTTCGCTTCGTGCAGTAAGAAACGCTATGAGAACATTTTTCAATTGGGCATCATCACGAAGTTCACGACAGGTTTCCATACCGTCCATTCCTGGCATCATTACGTCCAACAAGACAAGGTCTGGTAAAAATTTCCGGGCAATATCCAACGCCTGCTTACCATTAGAGGCTGTCTGAATATCGAACCCTTCCTTTTCTAGATTAAATCCGATCAGGTCGAGAATATCCTGTTCGTCATCTACCAAAAGTATTTTTTGTTTGCTCATGGACAATCGCTGCGTTTTTTGACGGCACGAAATTAGATTCTCATGGTTAAGACAAGGTTAATTAAGGCTTAACACTAAGCTACCTAATAGGTACTCTTTGTTGCATACTTTCCAAAAATAGTGTTTAATTCGTCCCATGAAAGCGAAGAAATTCGAAGGTAAGGTTGTATGGATCACTGGTGCCTCTGGTGGCATTGGTGAGGCTCTTGCCGTGAAATTAAGCTCTTTGGGGGCAACATTGATACTCAGCGCGAGAAGAATGTCTGAACTTGAGCGTGTTAAGTTGCGCTGCAATGCAGAAAGAACATATTTATTTCCCCTCGACTTAGGAGAGGAAAACAGTATTTTAACCACCTCTCAGGCCGTTATTGCTCAATTTCCAAGTATCGACTACTTGTTTAATAATGGCGGAATCAGCCAACGCAGTGAGGCGATTTCAACCCCGATCTCAGTAGATCGTAGGATTTTTGAGGTGAATTTTTTCGGAAACATTATGCTCTCCAAGCAGGTATTGCCTGCGATGATTAGAGCAGGCTCTGGACACATTATCGTCACTTCGAGCCTCGTAGGAAAATGGGGATTTTATCTTCGATCTGCCTATTCTGCCTCCAAACATGCTCTGCACGGATACTATGAAAGCCTTCGTATGGAAGTAGAGCAACAAGGAATAAGTGTCACTCTTGTCTTACCAGGTTTTACCGCAACGGAAATATCCAAAAATGCCCTTGACCACACCGGATCATCCACTGGTGCCATGGATGCTAATCAGGCTGGAGGCCTGACCCCAGAATTTGTTGCAGAAAAAATCATCGAAGGAGTACTAAACAAGAAATTTGAGATTTCGATAGGAAAGAAAGAAGCCCTGGGTCTTGTCGTGAAGCGCTTTTTTCCAAGCTATTTCGAAAAACTACTGCGCAAATGGTCTGCTAGGTGACAAATTCGAGGTTTTTATTTACCTTCGTCACCACCGGATACTACTCGTATGAAGACCATTCTATCTGCTCTTTTAATTGCCTCTCTAGGGCTCACATCTTGTTTAAATGGCCTTTCTGCTAAGGAGGAACAAAACAAAAAACTCATCGAAGAACTCTTTCGTCATTTCAACGATCACGACTGGAAGGCTTATTCAGCCATATATGCAGACAAAGCACTTTTCTTAGATCCATCTTTAGGACAAGTGCCCGTGTCTCAAACAAAGGAACAAATCGAGTCAAAATATCAAAACCTACAAACCGTATTTCCAGATATTAGAGATGAAATTGTCCACCTCTATACCAGTGGAGACAAGCATGTAATCGTAGAGTTTGTGAGCACAGGAACATCAGAAGATGGAAGTAAATTCTCACTTCCCATTTGCACCATATTCACCATTGAAAATGGAAAGATCGTGGACGATTTCACTTACTACGATAATTAAAAAATTGCTCAGGAAATCATCAATCTTTAATTCTGCTAAATCGCAATGCCTTGAGCATGAAATCGGGCAGCGGTTTCAAAGGATCGCGTTTTTCTACATTTAAGAAAACGCCCCACTTCTCAATGATCGGTACTTTGTAAACCTCGATCATCTCTATTAAAGTACGATCATCGTCATGAATATATGTGCAATGTACTTTTGTATTGCCCATGCTGAGCGCGTCATTGCTGTCGCAGGTGAAGCCGTATCCGTTTTCTTCCAAGTCCTTACCTAATTCGCTCATTCCCTTGACATCAAAACCGATGTGCGCAAAGCCCAAGTCTCCCCAAATTCTGTCTTCAAATATGAACTTAGGTTCTCGATCCAAAGCTTGAATAAGTTCAATGTAAGTTTTACCGGTGACTTTAGCAAAACCACCACCTGGTTGTGCGCTTTGTGAGAGGCGTACCCTTCTGTATTTACCTTGGCCTTCTTGAAGATTGTTCCAATCTTCAAATGTACCTGTGACATCGTAAATCACTTCATCAAAGCCAAGAATTTCCTTATAAAGCTTGAATGCCTTTTCCATATCTCTCACCCCTGTACTGCAACCTACCACCCCGCCGCTGTGATGCTCGTTTCTAGTATACCATTGGGTTCCTTGAAGAAACTGCCACATATTTCCATCCAAATCCTTCATATAAAATGTTGGCCTTCCCTCTGGATCCATTGCAATATCAGAGAGACCTGGTGCCTGATGAGCCTTACAAAATTCATGAGAGGCGCGGATATCTTTACATTTCACTTGTGTGATAGTTATTCCAAGATCTCCAACACCCCATTCAAATTTTGCCTTCTTGGCTTGAAATGAAGTTGGGGAAATAACTTCAATTGCACAACCGCCTTGCAAATTCATAATCATGCTCGCTCTTTTCGTAATGGTTTCACCATTGCAGTAATAGCGCATCAAAGGAGCTTCGGCCACAGAGTCAAAAAAAGGAATGTTTAATCCAAAAAACTTCCTGTAAAAGCGCAGTGAAGCGTCCATATTACTCACTGCAACTCCGATGTGCTGTAAGCCATTGATTCTTTTAAACATGAAAATTATTTCTTAAAGGAACATAATGCGTTAAGAATGTTGGTGCGAGCACTTATCCATTGGTTCGCTTCTTCGCTCTTCGAGGTTACAAACTTCAACCACTTATTAGCATTTCTGCACCTTTGTAACAATCTGACCCACTCCAATGCAATTCGTCCTGACAACATTACTAGTGCAATTATAATAAAGGTATTCTTTAAAGTCCATGACGCGATTATACCAATTATTGACACTGCAACCACCGTATAGATAGGACCAAGTATGGTCCAAAAAGCCAATCTTATGGAGTTATAAAAAAGCGGATCCTTTACATTCTTTCGAACAAAGCCATTGATCAGGCGCTCTATTGGAAAATAGAAAGTTCTTCCTAAAAGATATACTGGAAGGAATAAAGCGAGAAGAGACAGTCTTAAAAATTGTTCTGTCGAATCAACAGAAGATTCTCTTTCATCTAGAGCGTATCTCGTAACTCCCTTCAAATACACCTCAATGTCCGATTGATGCTGTTGCATAAACCCATTTCGGGCATTCTCAGTAAATGCTCTATAAAAGTCGAACTGTTTATCCAATCTACTTTCTCCAGATGCTACAAAACAAATATCCCGAAGCGCAATCATTTCGTCATACCACTCGTCTCCTATAATGTTTATCATTAGATTATTTAAAGCGGATGCACTCTCTAACAAGATATCATTGGCCGAAGAGAGCGAGTTCTCTTCGGTGTAGAAATCTATAACCCGAATGGGATCTCCCACTTTTATCAAGAGCTCCGGACCAAAATCATAGTAGCTCGAATAGTCCAATCCAACTGGAAGAATGCACAAATCTGGAGATATTTTTTTACTCTCCAGAGCTCCCGTAGCAAGCCTTCCAAGACCTTTCTTAAACGGTATTAACTCCTTTCTTCCTCTATGCGTGCCTTCGGGAAAGAGGCTAATTACGGCACCATTTCCAAGTCTCGAAAAACATTCTTCAAAAACCTTGTTGTTCTCGTCTCTTAAATTTTCGACCCCATCCCGTTCCCGGTACACTGGCATCATATTTATCTTAAACAAAACTTTTTTAATCAAAGGATTTTTAAAGACATCTGCTCTAGCAAGCCAATGCAATTGCTTGGGAGCAAATACGCAAAGCAAAACTGGGTCGAGCATTGCGTTCTGATGATTCGATATGAGGATCACTGGTTTGTCTTGCGGGAATTTCTCCATTCCAGAAATGTGAATTCTCCGCATAAAAATGCGTGCACCCGATCGTAAGATCGGGCGCAATACGGCATATAGTAAAGTTCCGTTTTTAATCAATGACATTTCAATTACTCATGATAATTCATCACCTTGTGTCCGCCCGCCAAAAGATATTGATCGCGTGTAAACAAGTCAACATCCGCTTTCATCATCTCTGCCACAAGTTGTTCCAGACTTGTTTTCGGCTCCCATCCCAGTTTATTTTTCGCTTTAGAAGCATCTCCGATGAGTAATTCTACCTCTGTAGGACGGAAATATTTTGGATCTATTTCAATTACCGCCTTCCCTGTTTTTTTATTGATTCCTTTTTCGTTAACCCCTTCTCCACTCCACTCCAGTTCTATACCTACATGAGCGAAAGCAAGATCGCAGAAATGCCTAACACTATAGGTTTTACCGGTAGCCAATACATAGTCATCTGGCTCATCCTGCTGCAACATCGCCCACATGCCCTCTACATAATCCTTTGCATGGCCCCAGTCACGCTGAGCATCCAGATTTCCTAAGAAAATTTTCTCCTGAAGCCCAAGATGAATTTTTGCAGCGCCGCGAGTGATCTTACGAGTCACAAACGTTTCACCTCTCAATGGAGATTCGTGGTTGAATAGAATTCCATTGCAGGCAAACATGCCATAAGCTTCTCTGTAATTCTTCGTAATCCAAAATGCATAAAGCTTTGCTACGGCATATGGACTTCTAGGGTAAAATGGAGTTGTTTCGGATTGAGGCACTTCTTGCACTTTACCGTATAACTCAGAGGTCGAAGCTTGATAAAACTTGGTTTTTTTCTCTAGACCTATAATGCGCATAGCCTCTAGCAATCGTAAAGTACCGGTAGCGTCTGAGTTTGCCGTGTATTCTGGGGTTTCAAAACTCACGTGAACATGGCTTTGAGCTGCTAGATTATAAATTTCATCCGGCTCTGTTTCCTGTACCAATCGAATTAAGTTTGTAGAATCAGTGAGATCTCCATAGTGGAGTTTCATCGATACACCCACCTCGTGTGGGTCTTTATACAAGTGATCTATTCTATCCGTGTTAAAAAGAGAACTTCTTCTTTTCACACCGTGTACTTCATATCCTTTTGAAAGGAGTAGTTCTGCTAGGTATGCCCCGTCTTGTCCGGTAATACCTGTGATCAATGCTTTTTTCTTCATGGTTACTTTCTCTGCGTCTCGGAAAAGGTTCAGGGGTGCAATTTACAAGAATATTAAGCCAAATCCTCATTTATGCGGTACTGGATCTCGGTGAGTCTTTTATAAACTCCATCTTGACGAGCAATGAGCTCATCGTGTGGGCCTTGCTCTACAATCTGACCTTGTTCCAGGACCATTATTCTGTCTGCGTTTCGGATGGTAGATAATCGATGGGCTATGACCAAGGACGTTCTTCCTTTCATTAGATTATCCAATGCCGATTGAACGAGTTGTTCGCTTTCACTATCTAGCGCACTGGTTGCTTCATCCAAAATTAGGATGATCGGATTTCTCAATACGGCGCGTGCAATAGCAATGCGCTGCCTTTGACCCCCACTAAGTTGAATCCCTCTTTCCCCAACGATTGTATTCATTTTCTCAGGAAACGCCTCAATAAACTGAAGGGCATTGGCTTTTCTTGCAGCTTCTTCTATTTCACTATCTGAGGCATCAGGCTTTCCATAGGCTATGTTCTCTTTGATGGTACCTCCAAATAATATTACCTCTTGAGGTACGTAGGCCATCTGAGATCTTAGTTCGCTCAGCGTAAATTGGGAGGCGGATTTCCCGTTGAATAAGATTTCTCCGCTCTGTGGATTATAGAATTGCTGTAAAAGCGAGGCGATAGTAGATTTTCCAGATCCACTGCTTCCCACAAGAGCGATCTGTTGTCCTGGTTTTACTTCAAAAGAAACATCTTTTAAAACTTGAATATCTGGTCGGGAAGCATAATGAAAATTCACATTATTGAAAGCCATTGATCCATCCAATTTTGATTTCAAAGGCAATTGTTCAATTGGAATGTCTTCAGTGTGGTTGTCCAGAATCTCCATAACATTCTCGATTACCCCCAATGACCTACTGAGTGAACCCATTTGTGCCGCCAAGCCTCCGATACTACCTGCTACTAAACCAGTGATAAAAATAAATTGACTGAGAACCTCTCCTGGCAACTCCCCGCTGTCTCTTAGCCAAGCACCTACTCCCATTACCAATCCCAAGGCTCCAAATAAAAACACGATAATAAAAGTTCCGAATACTCCCCTCCAGATTGCACCTTTCATGGCCACTTTTCGAATAGCAGCGATGCCTCTTTCATAGCGGTGCGACTCGAATGATTCGTTATTGAAACTTTTAACGTTAACAATTCCAGTGAAACTCTCATTTACAATAATGCTACTTTCAGCTACCTTATCCTGTGTTTCCTTTCCCAGCTTTCGAATAAATCTTCCAAAAAGCGCAATGAAAACAATCATCACAGGAAGCGTAACCAGCATCACCAAGGTCAGTTTATACGAATACGATACCAACCAACCAATACCCACAACAATAATCACTGTTTGCCGAATAAACTCTGCCAATGTAACTGTAAGCGTTTCTTGAATGGTGCTGATGTCCGAAGAAAGTCTACTGCTGAGATCTCCTACCCTACGCTCATTAAAAAACTGCATGGGCAAGCGAATGATAGTATTAAATGCATCTTTTCGCAAATCATACATCGCATTTTCAGTGACATAGGCAAAAATATATACTCGAAAAAAGGAAAGCACACCTTGAATGATGAGTAATGCCACTAGAATAGATAAGGTAACCCCTGTTGTTCCCCATGAGGTATTGATGGGAAGATATTCTGCTAAAACAGAAGTAAGCTGTCCACCCGGAAGCTCACTATTTCCTGTGGGATTAACGAGTCTTCCCAACAAGGCAGTAATCACAATGACCAACAAACCCGAGATAACCAAGAGAAGCAAACCGGTAAGAAATAGCCATTGGTGCTTTTTCAAATACTTAAAAACGGCTAGAGATTTTCTCAAGGCCGACAGTGAAATTTTCTTCTTTTCTTCTTTTTCCAAAATAAAAATCCCGGAATATTAGATATCCGGGATGCGAAGTTATGATGTATATTCTTTATTAGTAACCACCGCCTACTTTTTTCGCTCTTTTAATGGCTTTTTGTAGTTCTCGGGCTTTTATATCGCAATATTCATAATCTGGCAAAAGTTGGGCATACTCCTGATCCCATCTCACTTTTACGAAGTGATCAATGAGACAGGCAAATTCGTAGTTGGCTATTGGCTTAAACAATCCAATGTCAATGACGCATTCATAACCGCTCTTTCTTTTCTTCATTGGTCGAGCATCCACATAGACTTTCTTATTTACATATTGGCTCCCCCCAAACCATACTTCATACTCATGTCCTATAGGTAAGACAAACTCATAATTGCCTTTTGCTCCGACAAATGAGACATAAATTTCTCGATTCTGGTAGATTACAATCTGAACCTCTCCTGCTTCTTTGTCCGTTTCGTTGAAGATATCCATTTCATAAATTTTTCCCGTGAGGATAAATTTATCTTCTGCCAACTCTCGCTTTTTGGCCCACAGTGGGAAAGCCAAAAGAAGCGCCATAGCTATTAAAAAATTTCTCATGATAATCGGTATTTGTTGTTCTATTTTTTAGCTGCTGTATCGTACTTTTTTAATACATCTACCACCTTGTTCTTCATTGATTGATGGTACTTCTCGTCCCAAACGAGCGTTTTCTTGCGCGGAATGTAAGTTGCCTTCGCTACAGGCTCGGTGCTTAAAAATTCCAAGTCCGCAAAACCATCATTGCGAAAAAGTGCTACATCTATTTGCATCTTAAGCATGTTCTTCTCCGCTTCGTCAAAAAACTTTTCTACGTTCACTTCAATGAGCTTCGTCACTAAGCCTTGTGACTTATACATTACTGTATAAGAAACTTGGAAGGGCAGGTTTAATGTGTACTTCCCCTTTTGAGCGGTAGTGGTGCTGCCTATCAACTTGCCATTCGACCAGAATTCTACGAGAACTCCATCCAAAGGTTTCTCCACTGAGTCCTGAATGGTCATTTTGGTCACCTTCCCGAAGAAATTGAACATCTCTCCTTCTGGCGGCTGCGCGAACACCATCAAGCTAACAAGGAAGAAACCTAGGGTTGCCAATCTCTTCATGTCTTTTGAGTTTTAATTTAACGTTGATACGCTCCAACAAACAAATTGGTTTCAGTTTCAATGACTTAGTTTTACAATCTCATGCCATTCATGTGCACACCTGTACCACATTTTTCGCCCTCGGTACCGAAACCTATTTTTTAACACCTTTTTTAATTTATATGTAACAACATTAAATGTATCTACATATATTTGCCCTGTGATTCATTTAAAATGGGAATAGAGCAAGCCATACAACAACCGAAGTTTACCAGCGAGTATCATAAGCTAGCAGTGAATATTATCTATACCTCCAGCTGGCTGAGCTTGACGCATCAGCATGTATTAAAGCCCTATAACCTCACGATCCAACAATTCAACATCTTACGAATTCTCAGAGGACAAAAAGGCCAGCCTTTGTCCGTGAATTGTTTGATAGAACGCATGGTCGACAGAAGCAGTAATGCATCTCGAATAGTAGACAAACTCCAAGAAAAGCAGCTAGTAGAGCGTTCTGTATGTTCTAATGACAGACGCCAGGTTGAAGTGAGGATAACTAATAACGGCTTGAAATTACTCTCTGAGGTAGACGAGCCCATGAAAAACGCCGCTAAGGCTTTAGAGGGCTTGAGTATTAAAGAAGCAGAATTGATCAATACGTTATTGGACAAAATGCGAGAATCCCAAGGAGAAAGCTCCAAATTACAATTCAATAAATCAATTACAATAAATCCATAAACAATGAAAAAAGTCATTTTATCCTTAGCTGTTATTGCATTTAGCGCAACAGCTTCAATCGCCCAATTAAAAGATGGTGTATTCAATGTAGATTACAAAGCCTCCAGTATTGGTTGGCATGGTGAAAAAGCCACTGGAAGCGGACACGACGGAACCATCCGAGTTTCAAGTGGTCAAGTCACTGTAAAAGGCGGAAACATCGCAACAGGTAAGGTAAAGGTAGATATGAACGGCATCGCTTGTACCGACCTTTCCGACAAAGACATGAATGCAAACTTAATCAATCACTTAAAGTCTGAGGACTTCTTCAATACGGCAAAGTTTCCAGATGCCAATTTCGAAGTAGTGTCTGTGAGTGCAACTAAAGATGCCTCAGGCAACACGCATACCATCAATGGGAAACTCACCATCAAGGGCGTTACAAAAGATGTTTCTTTCCCAGCAAAAGTGGGCGGCACGGACAGCAATGTCACTATCAATGGAACCCTGAACGTAGATCGCTCACAGTTTGATGTTCGATACGGTTCTGAAACTTTCTTTGGCACTTTAGGTGACAAAGCAATTAGCAACAACATGCGTCTTACTGTTAACTTAGTAGCAAACAAGAAAGCGTAATACGATATTTATAGGTTTTGGTAGGAGAAAAGAACCGTCTAGTTTTTACTAGGCGGTTTTTTTCTTTTTCGCCTTTTTTCTTTCTGGATCTTCGTGAAAAAAGTAGCGAAAATCTATCGTTAAGTACGTTCCAGAAAGTTCGAACTCCGCTCTTGTTGGAAACGTTTCTCTTTCCATTCGCACTTGAGTAGTTGCGATATTGCTAAAGGGTCGGTGAAACGATCCTCCTATATAAAAATACCCTTGGTCTTTCGTTCGGTATTCAAAACCATAATTGGCCAAAATAGAAATCTGTACCCAATTTCTTCGGAATGTATCCATGAAGAAATCATAATTGATACTGTCCCTTCTTGTATCCGTTTGACCTCCAATATCCGTCGGATACATATCGATGCTCATTCCAGCACTTGCGTTCATGAAAAGTTTATCGCTCAACCTCACATAAATCATTCCTTGCAATGGAATCTCATATCCAATAAATCGAAAGTTCAACGTTTGAACCTCATTCAATTCTGGATAATCGAATTCCAGTTGGAAGTTTCTCTGAACGAAACAAATACCCGTTTCAAAGCTCCAATTTTTGGTAAGTCCTCTTCTGATGACCATTCCCATATTCATTCCGAATCGCGGTGTAAGGGTAACTGACAAGTCTCGGCTCTCGGCTGTTTCAGGACCAGTTCCAAAAAACTTACTTGTAAACATGGGTTTAAACTGCAAGCCTACGGTGGTTACATTCATTTGAGCGTGCCCCAAGGAAGCAAGCAACATTCCGCATGAAACGAGTATGTACTTTATTCTCCTATCCATTCAGTGACGTATTCAACTGGCTTACGATGGCTTTTGGGCCATTCCATTTCTGTATATCCAACATAGAATAATCCGAGGCATTTATCCTCAGGCTTCAAGCCTAAAAAGTCATTCATCTCTTGAGAGTAAATCAACTTCGGAGTAGACCAAAACGCCCCCAATCCATACGCAGTGCATGTAAGATGCATGTTTTGAATTGCACAAGCAACAGCTTCGACTTCCTCTATTTCCTCTATTTTCCTTGTAGGATCTCGTTCCATGCATACCGCAATTACAACCGAAGATAGTAGAGGTCTTGCTCCTATTTTTTCAAATTTAGCTTGTTTAAACGATTCTGGAGTAGTTTGAGATTTATACAACATAGGCAAAAAAGCGGCTAATCTTTCCAGTCCACCATCTGTGAACACCTTGAAACGCCAAGGCTGCGTCATTCCATGTGATGGCGCCCAAATGGCATTATTCAATAAAAGCTCTATTTGTTCTCTATGTACTTTCCGATTTGAAAAATTCTCAGGCGTAACAGACCTTCGATTGCGAATTATCTCTGTTACCTCACTTAAATTGTGTCTCATACAGCTCTATTCTTCTTTCCGCCAAAATTACCGCTGAAGGGGCTATTTTTGACCATTATTTATATTTATGAGAACAATAATAATTACTGGTGCAGGTACAGGCATTGGTAGAGCAACCGCTCAAATGCTTTCGAAAGATCAAAACACTCGCTTGATTTTGATTTCTAGAACTGAAGCAAATCTTCAGCAAACACTGTCTAGCCTCCAACATCCCCAGCAACATCTTACCGCTGCATTGGATGTAAGGGATGCCAAAGCACTTCGATCTTTTTTATCCAGAATAGAAAATCTAACTATTGAAGGAATTTTCGCGAATGCTGGGGTAGGTGGTGAAAATCACTACGGAGAAGATGACCGTTGGGAGGAAATTCTTTCCATTAATCTAACTGGAACCTACGTTACGATAATGGAATCTCTTCCTTTTGTGCGCAAATCATCTCAAGCTTTCAAACACATTGTCATGACTTCATCCTGCTTGGGAAGATTTGGTGTTCCAAATTATACTGCATATTGTACTGCAAAAACCGGATTACTTGGGCTCACCCGCAGTCTTGCCGTTCAATTGGGTGCAGAAAGAATTCTAGTTAACGCCATCACGCCAGGCTGGGTTGAAACAGAAATGGCAAAGGCGGGAATTCAAATGCTTGCAGATAAGACAGGAGACGACTATCAAAAAATGTTCGACTTTCAAATGAGTTTGGTGCCATTGCAAAGGATCTCTCAACCTAGTGAAATCGCCGCAATGGTTAAGTTTCTTCTCTCTGGTGAACAAAACTCTATGACAGGCCAAGGCATCGATATTAATAATGGCTCATACATGCTGTAGTTATGAAGTATTGGATCGTTCTACTTTTCACTCTTTGGTATGGACTTTCTTTTTCACAGAAAGACTCTTTATTCATTCGAGACATATACACTGAAGCATTAAGCAATGGAGAATGTTATGATCAATTAAATCATTTGTGTAAGAAAATTGGTCATCGATTAGCCGGAAGTGAATCTGCAGCCCGCGCCATGGAATGGGGAAAAAATACGATGCAGGGATACGGGTTTGATTCTGTTTACATTCAACCCGTTTCTGTTCCTCAATGGCAGCGTGGACCGAAAGAAGAATGCTTTTATAAATTGAATGGCACTGAGGTCCGGCCCGTGGCAGTTGCATTAGGAGGAAGTGTTGGATCAAAGGATCCCATTACTTCTAAAGTAATTGAAGTGAAATCCATTCAAGCTTTGAAAGACTTTCCTGATGAGGCTGTGCGAGGTAAAATAGTTTTCTTCAATAAAGCCATGGATCCGCTATTGATAAATACTGGAGCTGCTTATGGAGGAGCTTGGGATATTCGTGGACATGGCCCCAGTGAGGCATCTCGAAAAGGCGCTGCAGCTTGTATTATACGGTCATTGACGCTGGCCGATGACGCCTATGCTCACACAGGAAGCACCAGTTATGACGCAGATATAACGCCCATTCCTGCGGCTGCCCTTAGCAGTGTCGATGCTCGTGCCCTTTCAAAAGCGCTGCAGCAAAACCCTGAATTAGAATTATCACTCCACCTTCAGTGTTCTCTCAAGGAAAGAATTATTCAAGGGAATGTAATAGGTGAATTACGAGGAACAGAATTTCCAGAGAAGTATATTGTAGTCGGTGGACATCTCGATTCGTGGGATATCGGCGAAGGAGCGCACGATGATGGTACGGGAGTTACACAAAGTATAGAAGTGGGACGTATTTTCAGAGCACTAAACTATCAGCCAAGACATACTTTACGTGTGGTCTTGTTCATGAACGAGGAGTTTGGAAACGATGGTGGCGAAACGTATGCGGATAGCGCAAAGGTACGTAGTGAAGAACATATCGCCGCCATAGAGAGCGATGGTGGAGGATTTACACCACAGGGCTTTAGCCTTCAGGGCACGGATGCGCATTTAGCAGAGCTAAAAGAATGGGCTCGATATTTCGAGCCCTATCAATTATTTCATTTCAAATCAGGTTGGAGCGGTGTAGACATTGGTCCACTTCGCAGTGACTCCACCGCGTTATACGGATTGGTAGTAGATTCACAACGTTACTTTGACTTTCATCATAGTAACAATGATGTTTTCGAAAATGTCAACAAGCGCGAACATACTCTAGGAGCTGCTGCAATGGCTTCACTGGTATATCTTATCGATCAAAAGAAAGACTAAGTATACTTGCTTACTTTCTTACGATAAGCCGTTCGGTGTGCTTGCTATTTCCAGCAACGAAAGTTACGTTGTACATACCTGAGGCAAGATTTAAATCTGCATCCAACTCTGCATTAGTTATTCCATCCGCTATCACGCGTTGAGAATGTATCAATCTTCCCATCATATCGAAGACGCTCACAAATACTTCTTCCTCTGATTCTGTGTCAATGATCATTGATATTTTATGACCATCGTTTGGGTTTGGATACACCGACGCGCTGAAGTTTAACTCCGAAGAAGACACCGATGAGAAAACTGACTCTGTATCGTTGGAGATTGTCCAGAAAGAAGCACTTCCCGCGACTCTTAAACATACTACAGGTCCCCATTCTCCCTCGTATCCATTAAACAAAGGACGAATACGACAATTATAAAGATTGCCGTTCAATGCGGCTGGTATATCTAGGAAGCGAAAGAATCTACTGGTAGTCATACTCTGGAAATAAATTGGACCTTGCATTCCATTCTGATTGATCAATTCAATTTCGTAACCAATGACTGTGCAGATACGGGGATTAAACGAAATCCAAGTGTTGCGATTTATTGGTCCATAATTAGAACAACTCCATGAACTGTTCACCGCTACTGTTGGAGCATCATCAATTGTAATTACACAACTTGAGCTAGGATTTACGTACATGACCTCATTTTGACCTAATGAATTTTGTAAGGTAAATACTGACTGTACTGAAAGTTCATAGATACCTCCGTATTGAAGCCCATTGATAGTATTGAGAAGAATGGATGTTGAACTCCACTGGGTGGCAGCGTGTACACTCATATCAGAGAGGTCTGTGAAAATAAAGTTATAGCTTGTAGTTCCTGCGTGTGCTGCCTTCAAAGAAGAGCACAACGGATAAGGACCCAGATTTACAGGACATCTGCTGCTTCTCAAACTCATGGCACACAAGCTAAATGCACCTGTTCCGATTGCTGAGTTGAAATTTCTCACACCCAAATAGTACGATTCACCAGCTACTAAATCATCTGTGTTGAGCACTTCTCCACCAATTCCTGCCACTAAATTTACACTTTCCACTGTCTGATAATTATCGTCTAAAATTTCCAAAACGATATCCGCACTTGTGCTGGTTACAACGAATCGAGCACCATTTGTTGGGGAGGTAAAGCTGAACCAGATATCTTCACCAGTCACGTCCGCTGATGTAGCAACGGCAGTGGCAGTAGCTCCTACGAGCGTTCTGTTTAATGTAGTACAAGTTGGAAAGTTTGTCAATGTAATGGCATTCGCCGTCCATGGATTATCAAATGCAACACAAGGTCCATTGATACACGATCCGTCATCAATGAAAGCAAAAGGATTATAAGTGCATGCCGCAGGATCCGTGCAGCCATAGCACGCCCCAGAGCCTACGCTGAAATAAATAAAGTTATTATCCAGTCCATCTCCACTGTATGGCCCTCCTTCTGCTCCATTCAAAGTCCATGTAATTTCTTCGGGGTATCCGCTACCTTCTATGGTAAGTGAATAGCAACCATCTGGCAGACAGAGGCTTTCGATATCATCGAACAGTGGATATCCCAAAGTTCCAGTAGCTATGATTGTATTTGCTTCATCGCGGACGTTGTACACACCGTCGTCCCAACCATCACCCACCATGTCATACATTTCAATTGTCAGACAATTTTCGGTACAGCAGTTTCCGTCATCAATAGTTGCTGAAGCGTTGTAATTACAAGCGAGACTATTCATACACCCAATGCAAGAAGTATAATCACAAGAGCCATTATTGCACGTTGCCAAAGGATCATAATTGCAGGCACCTGGATCATTGCAACCCAGAACTCCTGGCCCTATTAAAACGTATTCCGTTTTCTCAAATGCACTGAATGCGGGAATGTTTGGGAAATTACCTGATATAATGCTCGCACCACCGGTGAATTGAATTGAATAGGTAGCGCCATTCCATCCGTCGCCGAATGCATCAAACATTTGAAAAGAATAGCATCCATTTGGAAGGCACAATTCATAAGAGGCAGGTGCGCCGCCTCCGGTGATGTTAAGAAACTCAGTGCCGTTATCATCCGTTAGGATATAACTCACTTCATCAGGAAATGAGCTAGTGCCGATTTGTACGGTGATACTATTAAAAGCACAAGTTGGCAGCATTTCTGAAGAAACCTCTGTAAACAAAGTAGTGCTTCCTTGACGATCTCTAAGGAGATAATCTGGTAAAAAATTAGCTCTGCCGACTAGGGGGAGTACAGCGATAAGTAATGACAGTAGCGTGTTATTCATGATCCACAAATTGTTGTATTGGGGATTTGTACGCCACAAATAAAAAAAGGTTATCCCTTTTGGTAGGAATAACCTTTTTTGAGGTATGAATTACTTTTCGGCCTTATTCAGGACAGGTAGTTCCGAATGCTCCGAGCAACTGAAGTAGATCGGCAACTCCGACCAACCCGTCTTGGTTTAAGTCTTCCGGACATGATGATACAGCGGTGATGATACAAGATCCATCATCAATTATTGCCGCTGGATCATAATTATCTGCTTGAGAATATGTACATCCTTGGCATGATGTGTACTCACATAATGTACAATCGCTTAATCCCGCTTCGGGATCGTAATTGCACGCAAACGGTTCTGTACAACCTGGAGAACAGTTACTATCACCTATGCTAAACTGTTGAGCTGCGCCTCCAGCGCCTCCAGTGACTACTCCACTATTCGTTCCAAGAAGAGTCCAACTCACTTCATTCATCCATGTACCACCTCCAACAGTAATAGTGTAACAACCAGAACCAGCGCAGAATGTGGCAATACCAGAAGCACCATTGGCAAGGGTAGCAGTGCCAAGAATATCTCCCGTTCCAGCATCAGTAATAACTGCAGTATTTCCATTCCACCCATCTCCAGCCTGGTCATTCATTAAGAAAGTCAAACAGTTTTCAAAACAGCAAGAGGCAGGATTCGAAATAGTAGCTGCTGGATTAAAGTTGCAAGCAGTAACGTCTGTACAACCCGCACAGGAGTTGTATTCACAGGAGTTGTCGTCATCTGTAGCAAGCGGATCGTAGTTACAAGCCCCTGGGTCTGTACATCCGCAAAGGCCAGCTCCAATGGTAAATGAAGTTGTTTCAGCTTCTCCAGCTAAGACCACATTTCCTTGTGAATCCATGAGTGTCCAGCTGATTTCCAAAAGGAAGAAACCACCACCTACTTCTATTTCGTAACAACCATCAGCAAGACAGAACACGTCAAATCCGAATTCTGGGCCTACAAAGTTATCGTTGTCAGTAGAGCACTGAGCATCATCAAGCGAACCTTCAGCAATCACGTTGCCCTCCAAGTCTGTAATAGTATAGGTATTTCCGTTCCATCCATCTCCATAACTGTCCTGCATATCGAACATAAAGGGAGTTCCTTCAGCGCATGTAACACAAGAGAAATAATCACATGATCCATCGTCTTGGTTGGCCGCAGGATTGTAATTGCATGCACAATCGTCTTGACAACCGGGTGTCAATGGAGCGCATTGGACATCGATGACGAAACCACCGTCAAATAGATCATCTTGAAAATCACCATTGGTATCCACTGAACCTGCAGAGATGTAGATATAGTAGGTTACCCCGACTTGTGAAACAAATTGAACATCGGCGTCATCACCGTCAAAGAAGCCGCAGCCATCGTCAGAAGCATCATTGTCTTCGCCAATCACGCAAGTGAATGGACCAGCACAGCCATTGTTGGATGAAAATACTTCAATTCGGCTGTCAATAACAGAACCGCATGTGCTCAACGTTACGACTTGTCCATCTCCTGCATAAGAATACCAAACTCCATTGTCGCCATTGGATATTCCGCATGCGGTGGTAGATCCAGTAGCTGTTGAAAGCGCTGTAGTACCTGATGAAGGAACGCCACAAACCAATGGAAATGCATCAGCACAAAGATCATTGATCGGTGGACCATCATAAGTACAAGTTCCGTCCTCAATGGTGTTTATGGGTTCATAGTTCGAAGCGAATGGATCAGTACATCCTACTCCTGTCAGATCTGCACTGAAGGTATACTCTCCACATGCACCTGGTTGAGTGGTATAAACCAAGAAATAATATTGCGTATTCTGTGTAACTGGAATGTTTGCAGCATATAAATCGCCAGCGCATTGACCAGCAACAGGACCACAAAGAGCAACAAGATCCAATGTGGAGCAGTTGCCAGAAGCAGAGGAGTAAACAATAAGACCAACATTACCTCCAGACACATTGGTGAGGTTAAAATCGAAGGTATCGAAATTACCACTATTCATGGCATACCACACACCATAACCGCTCGCAAATGCATTTACTTCAGAAATATCATCCGCATTGGTACAGCATAAAGAGCCCGAAAGTTGAGCCCCATCGGGAAGAGGTAGTGCGGAACTGCACTGATCATTAATTGGAGATTGACCAGTACAATCAATACACTCTACTACCAGTTCAAAGTCTATACCTACACCGAGACCAAATTCAGAAACAAGCACATAGTATTGTATGCCTGGCAGCGATGTAAAGTTTACGGTGGAAGCAAAACCAGCACAGGCAGGATCGTCGTCATTCGCTGCTACACAGGTTAAGTTGTTGCAGTTTCCAGCATATACATTGATTTTAGTATCCACAGCAGAGGCACAAGTGCTTAAATTGAATTGACTTCCATCTCCGATGAGTGTATACCATACACCAGGAGATGTTATTTCTATTCCCAAGCATGAACCTGCTACCGCAGAATCATCATTGGCGAAAATGGTAGATCCAGAAACGGTTACACCACAACCAATAGCTACTGCATCCGCGCAATCATCATTTGCTGGAGGGCATTCACAAGAGCCATCATCGATTGTTGCAAGTGGATTGTAGTTATTACAATTTGGATCTTGACAACCAGGTACGACACATCCTTGCGCACCCGCCCATGGAAATGCAACAAGACTGGCATCGGGATTATCGCCTTGAGCAACGATGTTACCACTTACATCTGTTAAGCTCCATGACACCTCAGTAGGATATTGACCTCCTGTAACACTTATATTATAACAACCCGCTGGCAAACAAACTACATCAAAGCCTTCAGTTACTCCATTACCAGCCAAAGCACCATCTAGGTCGCCAGAGGCAACGGTTTGATTCGCTGAATTAAGAATGAAATATTGTGCTCCATTCCAACCGTCACCGAAAGAGTCAAACATATTAATTTGCAATACTTGTTGTCCTGGAGAACAGAACAAACAAGTACCGTTATCTACAGTTGCACTTGGATTATAATTGGTAGCACCGTTGTTCGTACAACCCAAAACACAATCAGCGCTTCCTACAGTGAACAAAACATTGCTTGGTGCACCGCCTTCTGCCACGACACCTGCTGCGGTAACAATTTCCCATGACACCTCAGTGGGCCATGTTCCAGCGATTACCTCAATAAAGTAACAACCATCTGGTAAGCAGAATTCTGCGCTTCCCAATGTTCCTCCAGGTAAAGTAGCAGTCCCGAATGAGGCTCCACTGAAAGCGTCGGTAATAGTTGCTACCGCGCCTTGCCATCCGGCAAAATCGTCAAACATATTAAGTGTAACAATATTGCTAAAGCAGCATGAACCATCGTCGCAGCCGGCGGCTGGATCGTAGTTTACCGCGCCATTATCTGTACATCCAGGAAAGATGCAAGTTCCATCATTTGCCGTAGCAGCGGGGTTATAATTACAAGCATTTGCGTCGGTGCAGCCATTGATGGCCCCTGCAAATGTTATGCTCCATCCCGCCACAGATCCCGCATCCCCTCCGACGTCGTCTTGAATAAAGAGACTCCAGTTTCCGTTTGCGTTGTCCCCACCGAAAACAGATGAGAAAGTAGCTGTACCAGCAGGCGCAGAGTTTCCTACGATTCCTACAAAGTTTGTAAACAGATCTCCCGTTCCATAATTCGTCGGTCGATAAGATCCTGCAGTATTCAATGCCAACTCTTGAAAGGGCACCCCCGCAAAGTCAGCGACAATAAACGTTTGAGCAGTAAAACTGCCAAAGTCAGGTCCAGCATCCGACATTAACACCAGCGACTCTCCATTGGGTGCGACCAATAAGATATCGATATCGTTCTGCCATGTATGACTCACGTTATTTAAGGTCACCGAAACAACAGCAATAGAAGACGGTCCACCAGTGACGTTAATGACAGACGGACTAGGAGTTGAAGGTCCTACTGTATTAATTGTAATGGTCGCTGGATTTGAAAAAGTTTGAGCGCTTAGACCACTCCATGTGCCAATGAAAGCAAAGGAAATGAAAAAGGTCAATGCCCAAAGTTTTGTAAACTTTTGGATCATTTGGTTTGGTTTTGGTTACTAACGGTTTATAAAGGTCAAGCTATTTTTTTTAAGCACAAAGACTTGCACCCAAGAGATAGCAGGGTCTAATTTAGTATCTTTTGAATACCGTGCAAGAATTTGATTAAAAAAATGATTGAAGTTGAAAGTGCAAGCCTAATTTGTTATTTCCACATTTCTGCGTGCCAAGAATTTTTGAATGGAATTACCCACTGCTGACGAAACTCCCCTAACGATTTTGCAAGTGGATTAAAAACAATCGTCTCATCAGTTACTACACCGGCTTTTCTGAGTGCCCAAAATTGATGAAGTCCTACGCATTGAATGGTCTCATTATCTAAGTATGGCGTCAACATTCTATCAAAAAAATCTACTCCCAGAATTTCTCCCAGAGATTTCATAAAATGAACACTTTTATCAATACTACAACCGCTTGCCAATGCTCTTTTTTCATCCACAGAAAGTATCACAAAGCGATTGTACAACACTGTTGCATCAGCGGTCAACGCAGCGCCATGAGCAGTCCACCCCTTCATGAAATCTACCAAAAGTGACTTACTTTTCTCCACCTCAGCATTGCTCAGTGCCCTATTAGCAATATAAACCCATACGCGGGCAGTATCAGGCAAATCCATTGATATCTCAGTATTCATTGTTTTCTTTGTTGAACGTAAAGTTGCCACCCTGCCCAATTCATCATCAAGGGCACCGGGGATTGCAACGCACCAACCATCTTTCTACTAATGTTATAAAATAAATCATTAGATCCAAAAACCCATCCCATTGTGTAAATAATGAAGGCTCCGATAAAAGAAAGCACGTAAGTCGTCAACAACCATCTCCTGCCCCTCGGATCTTTTATTAACTTGCTCACCAACCATCTGTTGATCCAATAAAACCACCCTACAAAAACAACCGTCATCACCCATTTCAATTTTCTCAAACTTCCCTCGTTGAAATATTGTAAAGCCTTTATGGGATAGTGGCTATGATAATAATCAAAAGGCCTATTTCTCCTCAACTCTTCTAGGTATGTACTTCTTTCTTCATGCGTATAAGAATAGAAACCATCCACTCGCGGGGCTTGCTCTAGGGTAAAATTAATGTTCACTTTGACCCATTCTTGAAAAAAACCCATGGATATCATACATACAACTATAAAAAACCACTGGATACGACTCATTTTTTTCCAGAGAATTTTATAATCCAAATATACCATAGCAAGAATACCACAGCATATACCAATAAGGTAAAGGTATAATCATGGTTAAATGTAAACCACTCTCTCGAAGTCGCTACAATTATTGACAATGCTACAACCCTACCAATATTTAGCCAATGGATCACCAGCAAACCCATGGGTAGATACCACACTTTGTGTTTCAGAGGGCCCGCGTAGGCAATCATGAAAACCGTGAAGAGAGCAAGTAGAACAATCCCGTCGCAAGGTGCACCGATCACCACTCCTCCGCTACCAAGGATTCCAAGCCTGACTCTTAAGTTGCCATCATCGTAGTAATTCAAATCATAGCCCATGAATCGGAGGATGGCCTCGGAACTGCGTACGATATGGTCGATGACGTATTCGTTGAGTAAAGTTTGATCCTTTAGATAGAACTCATAAGTGAAGTACCAACTCAAATAGAGGATACTACTAAGAATTAAGAACCTGGAGAATGGATTTTGAAATAATCCTCGAAACATTATTTCGATTTACTGCGAGCCATGTCATACGCCTTTTTTCCACCCAATGCCACACCCGCTGCGATCAGAAATCCTATTCCGCCGTCAATGGGGATGCACGCTGGACCAAACGGAGGGCCGCAAGGAGGAGAGCCTCCTCCAGGAGGATCTGGTGGCTGAGCCATTAGCAATGCTGGTGCTAACAATATAGCTATTAAAACAATTAACTTCAGTGTTTTCATCGAGTGACTCTATAACTAAGGCTCAACAAAAATAGACAGAAATTTCAATGGCGCACCATTCAGTTTGAATTTGATTCATGATAATGACCGATAAATGTGCCCATTCCCTATTATATTTGCCCTCCGTACACTAATTCTAGCCGATGTCACAAGCCAAGACCAGTTTTCTCGACGCAGATGATTTAAGACCTATTATTAAGTTTATTGGGAAGAACTGGTATCTCATGATGGGATTCTGTTTAATCGCGTTCGTGATTGCCTATGTGCTCAATCACCGAAAGCAGAGTATTTATGCTGCCAAAACAGAAATCCTTTTAAAGTCATCCGAAACCTATGACTATCAAACCAAGCTTCTTAACAATTTAGGTTATTATTCAGTCCTTCAAGACATCACCAATCAAAAGAGAATTCTTTCTTCTTATGACATGCTCAATCGTGTTTTGGAGAAAGTAGATTATTCTCAATCCTACTACTTGGTAGGCCGCTTGAAAGTATTGCAAGTAGACCATTTCGACGCGATCAACATCAAATGTGATTGGAGACGTCTAGACCCTGCATTGTTCAATATTCCTTTCAATTTGAGGGTGCTTGACTTGAAACGTTATGAGCTCAGCTATCAATTACAAAACAAAAAACAGACCTACGAACTTGAATTTGGAAAATACCATGAGGATGTCAATTTTGCGATTCAAGTAGAATTATCTCCTCGCTTGGATGAAACGTGGTTGCGCACAGTGCAAGAACAGAATTTCCAATTCAAGGTGCACTCTCCACAGTATTTGGTAAACAAGTACAAAGGCAATTTGAGCATTGAAAATATGGAATACACCAGTATTCTGACGCTCACACTAAAGGACGAATTGCCATCTCGTGCAAAAATGTTCCTAGACACTTTGGCCAAAGAATACATCGATTTCACCCTTACCAACCAAATCACCATCAACAAAAACACAGAGAGATTCATTGATTTACAGTTGGCAGAAATCACTCATATTCTTGACTCATTAGAAGGTTCTCTGAACTCTTATAAGGAGCAAAGAGAAATTCTTGACTTGAACAGGGAGCAGTCGGCTGCATTCGAACAATTGACCAAGGTAGAGTTGGAGCAACAACAACTCCGACTGCGCTATGAAGCCTTGAAAGGGCTTGAAGAGTTCTTATACAGAGAGCGAGAAAGTCCGGTGCTACCTCCTCTCACCTATTTGGAAAAAGAAGACAATCTTTTAAAAGATCTCATTATGCAATTATTTGAATTGCGTGTAAAAAGATCAGAATTGGTAGTAGACTATAAAGACAGCGATCGCCGCTTGGCGCGGGTAGATAGTTCAATCAAGTTGGTGAAAAACAATATTTACCGTTACACTCGCGACGCCAAGAAAGCCATGGAGGAACGCCAACAAGATGTGCAGAGTGAAGTGTTTCGATTAGAGGATCTACTAAAGAATATCCCCCAATCAGAGAGAGACCTTTTGAGTATTGAACGTAAATTGACAGTAAACGAAGGTTTATATACATTTCTTTTAGAGAAAAAAGCCAATACCGTTATTGCACGAGCTGCTATTATCCCGCAAACCAGCGTTATTGAAACCGCCCGTTCATTGGGGGTTGTAGGCCCCGATAAAAAAGCAGCAATGTATTTGGCATTAGGAATTGCTCTCGGCCTTGCGCTCTTGGTAGGTTTCATCAGAATGCTGTTCTTCGAACGAATTGAAAATACCGCAGAACTCAAGAGCTTGACCAAGATCAATATTCTTGGAGGTATTCCCAATCACCCAGACATTGATGTGGAACCGATTGCCCTCATCAATAATCCACGCGGGAATGTCTCAGAGGCTTTCAGAAGTATTCGAACCAATCTTCAATATGTTCTTAATACGGAAGGTCCTAAAGTAATAATGGTTTCTTCACTTCATCCCGGGGAAGGAAAAACATTTGTGAGTGTGAACCTAGGCAGTGTTTTAGCAAAGGCTTCCAAAAAAGTACTATTGCTCGACTTTGACTTACATAAACCGAAAGCTCACAAGATCTTTGGAATTGAGAATGTGAGCGGTATCTCTAGTTATTTGATCAACAGAACGAATTATAAAGATTCCGTTGTGCCAACGCAGATCGAAAATCTAGATGTGATACCTGCAGGACCTATTCCTCCTAATGCTTCCGAATTGGTAATGAGTTCCAAAGTAGATGAATTGATCGAAGAGAACAAGCTTATCTATGATTACATCATCATTGATACTCCGCCGATTTCTTTGATTAGTGACTCATTGATTCTGATCAAGAAAGTGGATTTAGGAATATTCATTCTGAATACTGAGAAGGCTACTAAGCAAGGTGTCCGGTACTTGGAAGATTTGTTGCGTCAAAACAATATTGAAAACTGTCTATTGATGTTGAACAACATCAAACAGAAGCGCTGGAAATACTATTACGGAAAATATGCCTATAAGTATGGCTATGGTTATGGCTACGGCTATGGCTACGGCTACGGCTATGGTTACACTTATGGCGGCTATGGTGAATTTGATAAGGACGATAAGAAGAAAGGTAAACGCAAACCGAAATAGTAGCGCATGGTAAGTATAATCATCACGGCACATAATTATGCCCAATACGTTGAGAGGGCAATTAGAAGTGCATTGGATCAATCACTGGGTAGGAGCGAATATGAGATCATCGTGGTGAACGATGCCTCCTCTGATCACACTGCCGAAATTCTTGCCAATTATGAAGAAGAGGTGCGTGTTTTCAATTTAGAGCAAAATCTTGGATTGGCGGGCGCAAGAAATTTTGGAATCAAAAAAGCAAAAGGCCAGTTCATCGTTTTTCTTGATGCCGATGATTATATCCATAGAGATTTATTGAAAATTCAGAAGTTATTTTTAGATGAAAATAATAGACTAGATGCCGTTTCTACAGACTACTACTTAGTAGACGAAAGAGGAGGCCGAATTGGACATATTAGCGCAGAGGAAAAGCCCATCGCTTGCGGCATCATGTTTAGAAAAGATTTTCTCTATAAGATTGGATTGTACGATGAACAATTTCGAGCTAGAGAAGAAGAAGATTTACGCATTCGTTGGACAGAGAAATACAATATTTACAACCTAATTATTCCGTTGTATCGATATAGGATGCACGATAGCAATCTAACGAAAGATGCCGATGCAATGGACAAACATCAAGACCTTCTGCAAAACAAGCATCGTTCATGATTGTCGGTATCATACAGGCCAGAATGGGAAGCACTCGTCTTCCGGGAAAGGTACTGATGAACATTGGCACCACTACTCTTCTGGAATTATGCTTGACTCGACTTCAACAGTCACGACTGGTCGATGAATGGATCGTGGTAACCACCGATAATCTGGAAGATGCCGCTATTGAGGCTATTTGTACCAAGCGAAATGTTCGATGTTTTAGAGGATCTGAATGGGATGTTTTAGATCGATTCTATCAAGCTATTTTAACTCTTGCAAAAACCCCATCCACTCTAGTTCGTATTTGCTGCGATAATCCAACGCATCATGGAGAAGTTGTAGATTTTACAATAAGGGAATACCAGCGATATCGGTTAGATTATTTTTCTAATGGAAATCAAGGACCGGAATACTACGAAGACGGCATTACCTCCGAAGTATTCTCCTACGCCTCCCTTGTGGAAGCATGGAAAGAATCTTCTTTTCTGAGCGAGCGGGAACATGTTACTCCCTACATTAAAAAATCTGGAAAATTTGTTTGTGGGTGGAGGAAATTCAGTGATGATTTCACATTTAAACTGAGTGTAGATACGCCCAGTGATTTTTCACTAAACAATGCGCTATTCGAGCAACTTGGCAATGATTTTACCATTACTGAACTCATCGCTTTTCTTCAAAAAAATCCGGGTTTGCTAAATTTAAACAATGACAGTGTGAAGGGAGAAGGATATATTAAAAGTTTAAAAGAAGACAAAAAAGTCAGATGAAAAAAGAGGATTTAGAAACTTACTTCGATAAGCTATGGCCTATCTGTCGCAGTATAACTGGCGATGGACTTCGTCAAACCTTAGAAATCCTCCGTGAAGTTATTCCACTTGAATTACACGAAGTAGCCACAGGAACAGAAGTTTTTGATTGGACGGTTCCCAAAGAATGGAACATACGCGAAGCCTACATCATTGATCCCAATGGCCGACGCATATGCGACTTCAAAGTCAACAATCTACATGTAGTCAATTACAGCGTTCCTATTAATAAAGTAGTCTCGTTGGAGGAATTAAAACAGCACTTGCATACCCTGCCGCACCTTCCAGAAGCCATACCTTATGTTACTTCCTATTACAAAGAAAATTGGGGTTTTTGTATTGATTACAATAACTATCAAGATTTAGAAGCAGGAGAATACCAAGTGTACATTGATTCAGAATTAAAGCAAGGTTCAATGACCTATGGAGATTTGATTCTTCCTGGTGAATCCAAAAAAGAGGTACTTTTTTCTACGTATGTCTGCCATCCAAGTATGGCCAACAATGAACTTTCCGGTCCTTTGGCACTGGCTTTTTTATATCACAAAATTGCGAATCTTTCCCAAAGAAAATACACCTACAGGTTTGTATTCATTCCTGAGACCATAGGTGCTATTTGCTACCTGCATGAACATGGGGAGTACATGAAAAACCATACTCAAGCGGGTTTTGTACTCACTTGCTGTGGAGATGCTGGACCTTACCACTACAAACGTTCACGAAGAGGATCCAGTACTTCCGACAAAGCAGCGGAACACTATTTAAAATTCGCCGCTCCCAACAGCATTGTTCGAAATTTCCGTCCAGATGGAAGCGATGAAAGACAATATTGTTCTCCCGGCTTTAATTTGCCCATAGGAAGTTTAATGCGCACTCCTTACTACGAATACCCTTATTACCATACTTCATTAGACAATAAGAGTTTTATAGATTTCGATGCGCTTTGGGAAAGTATTGCGTCCTATTTTCATATCATTCAGCTTATAGAATTAAATGACTTCTATCGAAATACATTAATGTATGGCGAACCCCAATTGGGTAAAAGGGGGCTTTATCCTTCCTCTCTGACACATGAAAGTCCACGAGATTTCCTAGATCGCATGCTTTTTCTATTGAATTTTTGCGATGGTTCAAACGACCTATTAGACATAGCAGAGAAGTATGGCGCAGATATGCTTTCCTTCAAAAAACCATTGGAAGCACTCGTCGAAAAAGGTCTGTTAGAAAAAGTATAAACATTCCATTGTTTTTCATAAAAAACACGAATTCGGCGATTGTCGCCTCCTTCTTTATACATTCGTCCCAAACAAACAATAATATTATGATTACCCGCAAAGAATTTACCAATTACGCGGTGAAGCATCATGGAATCAATAGTACTGTGGCCTCTGATGTGATCAGCCACATGTACGGTCCTGAAATGATGACCAGAACCGTTATTGAAGAGCGAAACATGCCATTTCGTGAAGTAGATGTGTTTTCAAGATTAATGGCCGACAGAATTATTTTCCTAGGAACCGAAATCGATGATTATATCGCTAATATCGTTCAAGCACAATTGCTTTTTTTAGAAAGCGCAGACTCGAAAAAAGACATTCAGATTTACATCAATTCCCCAGGTGGAAGTGTATATGCTGGATTAGGCATTTACGACACCATGCAATACATTAATCCTCACGTAGCCACGATATGCACAGGAATGGCTGCATCTATGGGGGCAGTTTTGCTTTGCGCAGGAGAAAAAGGAAAACGCACTGGTTTGAAGCACTCTCGAGTGATGATTCATCAACCATTAGGAGGTGCAAGAGGTCAAGCCAGCGATATTGAAATCACTGCTCGCGAAATTCAAAAGTTGAAAAAAGAACTTTACGATATCATTGCAACCCACAGCGGCCAAACCTATGATAAAGTATGGGGAGACAGTGACCGCGATTATTGGATGATAGCCCAAGAAGCAAAGGACTACGGCATGATTGACGAAGTTTTAGAAAAGAAGAAATAGTTTATTTGTTATCAGGATATTATGACCACCTGGCCTTCGGCTAGGTGGTTTTTTTTTGGTTAGCAAAAAAGTTGATAACATCCCGTTTCTTAATGTAAACTAACTCATTAATAATACTTTAATTTGTTCTGAGCTTAATCTAACCTCATTACAATGAAATCAAACCTAAACTTTCTATGTTCGGCATTGCTGTGCTTGGCATTTTCATTTGCACAAAGCCAATGCTTGCCCTCTTTCTCGGAGTTTCCTTCGGTCATCAACGCGGACTGCTCCATCTCCTCTCCGGAGTTCTCAGAAGTGAATGCCTTATCAGATTGCTGCGCGATCGCATCCGTCCAATCCATAGTGGTGCCTACAGGACAGGTCACTCATTCTTGTGATCTCACTACTGCATTTGGTCCTGGACAAGACTGGGCCATTTGGCTTCCAGGAGTGCATCCTAGCAATGTGGTTTGGAATTTTGATCAAGTAGGAACACTGACTCAGATGGAAGGCGGTTACGCCTTGATTACTGGACATATTCGTTCGGCTGCAAACTCCAATTGGGGATTTGACGTGTTTATGTTGCTTCACAATGGCACCGACTGGTCAGGCTGGTCTTCTCAAGGGAGATCATATAAAGACGATTTGAATATCGCAGGAAATAATTTTTTAGACTGGGCCTACTATGAAATGGCACCTGGATTCTGTTATCTCTCCGGTACTGGCGACCTAGCAGGAAGCACACTCCAACTCACTCATCAGCCCTCCAACTACTATTACGGTTTTCAAGTGGGCATAGCCGCCAACAATAAGAACATGGCGAATGGAATCAGTGGTTGGTTCTTTTACAATGGAAATGTAAATGGCAATACTATTTCAGGTCATGGAGATATCAATGCTAATGCAGCATGCAACGAGATAAGCGACGAGTGCGGCACTACTGATTTTACTAAGTACTGGAGAGCTACCGATGCTTGTGGAAACAGCTCTTACACCAATCAAGTATGGCTAGCCAGCGATATCACAGCTCCGATGTTTGAAGAGTATGCGTCTGAAATAGAAGTGAACTGCGAAGAAATTAATCAGCTATTCGTCACTGCCAATGATGATTGCAGTTCGTTTACTATCACTTTCACCGATGAAATTCTAGAAGAAGGATGCAACGGAACCATCCTTCGTACCTACACTGCAACTGATGGATGCGGCAATTCTTCAAACGCCACTCAAACACTTCAGTTGTTTGGATTAGGAGCACCTGAGTTCACAGTGTTTCCATCAGACATCACTGTGGAGTGTGGCTTGTGGGATGAAAGTGCCCAACCTGTAATTGAATTTACAGAAGGTTGCGGTAACGCTCAACTCTCAATGGAAGAGATCATCAATCCAGGCGATTGCGGCAATGAATTTATCATTCAACGTGTGTATACGCTCATGGATGAATGTGGCAATACCACTATCCAAACTTGGACCATCACCGCTCAAGATAATACTGCTCCAGTTCTTTTCAATATTCCAGCAAACACTACTCTTTCATGCGGAACGGACGCACCTGGCGACAACGTTTTTGCCATCGACAACTGCGACGGATTGAGTGTAGTGAGTCTTTCTGCTCAAACCTTCGAGAATGAATGCGGTTTTGTTGTGATTCGCACCTGGACCAGCACAGACGGATGCGGAAATGTGGCAGAACAAAGTCAAACCATTACCTACGTTGACGATACTCCTCCTGTATTTATATCTGTACCAGAAGGTGGAACCTTCTCATGCGGAGAATTAGATAGCGAAGTACAATTACCCGCTGCAGACGATGCTTGTTCTAGTGTTGAAGTAACGTATAGCGATCTTATCACCCCACTCGAATGCGGTTTCCAAGTAGCACGTACTTTCATCGCAACAGATGGATGCGGTAACGCGGCGGAGACGCAAATTTTATTCACATTCGAAGACAACGAAGCGCCTGTTTTTTCTCAAGCTCCTTTAGAATACGTCTTTGATTGTGTCGCTGGAGATATTGTGGCTCCTATCGCTTCTGATAATTGTTCTGAGACGACGACTACGGTAATTGATCAACCACTGTTCGATTGCGCAGGCAGTTTCACTCGAGTATATACTGCTAGCGATGCTTGCGGCAATACTACTAGCTTCACTCAGACAATTACAATTCGTGACCTAGAAGCACCACAATTGACGAGTCCGTTAGAATCTATTGTCGTAAATTGCAATAACATTCCTGAAAACTTCACTCCTGAATATACAGATAACTGCAGCAGCGTAAATATTCTTCCACTAGAGCCATTTGTAGTTCAAGGCGATTGTCAGAACGAATATGTTATTGTACGCCGCTGGTTTGTACAAGACGAGTGTGGAAATGGTTTTATTCAAACATGGGAAATTCAAGTAATCGATAACACGGCTCCAGAATTTACTTCCACTCCTAATGCCATAGTGGAATTGGAATGTGGACAAATCGCTCCTTTCATTGAGCCCATTGCAGTAGATGAGTGCACAGGCGGCTCTGTAAATTTGAGCTATTCTGAAACCAATACAGGAAATCAATGTGAGAACACAGTGGTGAGGACGTGGATTGCAACCGACGAATGCGGCAACAGTTCTGAGTTTTCACAAACCATCATTTTCAGTGACACCACTCCTCCTGTTCTTCAAAGTTTCCCCGCTGATATCAATTTGGAATGCGGAGAAACCATTCCTCAACCCGAAACAGTGATCGCAATAGATCAATGTGCGGGTCAGGTAATTGTTTCTACAACAGACTTAACATTCCCTGGAGAATGTCCTGGTGAAAGTACCATTTTCAGGCTGTATCGCGCTTTTGATAATTGTGGAAACTCTACCATTTATGCGCAGACCATTACTATCACCGATAATACAGCGCCAGCGTTTTTTGATACACCATCATTCATTCAAATCACTTGTAACAACAATCAATCGCCTTTGGTGAATGTTCAAGACGCTTGCTCAAGTGTTGAATTATTTTTTGAAGATATAGAAATTGAACCTGGCTGCGGTGGTTTGCTTGAGCGCACCTATACCGCGATCGATGCGTGTGGTAATGTATCTACCCTTACTCAAACTGTTCAATTAATAGATACCACTCCTCCAGTATTGCAGAATCTTCCTCCATCAGAAGTTTTCATTGAGTGTGGAGAAGATGCTCCAGATGTTTTCATTTTTGCACAAGACAACTGTAGCGGCCTAGTTCCAGTTTCACTAGCCGCAACAACAGAAGTATTCGAGTGTGGATTTTTGTTCACGCGTACATGGATTGCAACCGATGCATGTGGCAATGAATCTTCATTCACTCAAACTGTTATTGCGGAAGACAACACCGCTCCTGTTCTCGTTGGCACTCCAGAAGATTTAATCATCTCTTGTTCAGACAATCTACCTCCTGTCCCTGCATTGAGTGCAGAAGATGTATGTGGAGGAAATCTTCCCGTCGACTTCCAAGAAGAATTTATTGGAGTAAGTCTTTGTCCGAGTGTAGAACGTACTTGGTGTGCTGTTGACTGCGCCGGGAATCAAACTTGTTATGTGCAAGTAATTACTCTGGTAGAAAATGGAGATAATTTTACTTTCGCTCCTTTCAAAGTAGTTCCTGAGACAGAAACTGAGTTCAACATCACTTGGAAAGCTCCAGAAGCAGTGGAAGTGATCATAGAAGTGTATAACATGAGCGGCCAAATGGTGCATGCCGTTTATCGCGGGGATACCATAGGTGGTGCAGCCTATAACTTTGATTTACCTACTTCTTCTTTGGCTACAGGAATGTACATTGTCCAAGCTAGAACAATAGATTCTGTCTATACGGAGAAGATCATGGTGAGATAGGAATTAATTATTCCAAAATCATATAACAAGTCTGTCTCGCGTTCACCGCTCTGCATTAATTTGCACCCGTGGAACGCGAGACTTTTTTTGCAGATATCATTCTTCCTTTGGCATTGCCCAAAGTGCTTACTTACCGTCTCCCTAGGGAGATGAATAATCTGCTACAAATAGGAGTAAGGGTCATTGTTACTATTGGTAAATCCAAGCGCTACTCTGGTGTTGTTTGTGCCATTCACAACAACGTTCCTACAGGCTATGAAGCCCGTTACATAGAAGAGATTTTAGACGAGTCGCCCATTGTAACCAACGAGCAATTGCAATTATGGGAGTGGATGGCCAGTTATTATTGCGCAACCATGGGCGACGTCATGAATGCTGCGCTCCCCGGTGGATTAAAACTAAGCAGCGAAACAAAGTTTGTCTTATCAAGGATAGTTGAAGCAGCAGAAATCATTTCTGAAAAAGAAAATGCAATCATAGAAGCTATGATCCATCGAGGAGCACTTACGATAGATGAAGTGGCTGAGGTGGTTCAACTTAAGAATCCAAGATCCATAATTAAATCTCTGATCGATAAAAAAATAATCGCTGCTGAAGATGAAATAAAAGAAAAGTTCAAACCAAGAACAGTCGACTTCTTGACCTTAGGCCCCGAAGCGAATTCGGATGAAAAAATTAAAACATGGTTTGACCTTTTTGAGAAAAAAAATGCCCATAAAAAAAGCGATGTATTACTGTCCTTTCTTCAATTGTCTGCTTACGATGAAGGCAAGCATAAGCAAGTAGATCGGCTGCACCTCCAAAAAGTAGCAAAAGCCAATAATACCAGCGTACAGTATTTCATTGAGAAAAAAATTCTTGAACTCCGCACCGTAGAAGTAGGAAGACTATCTTCTATGGATATTCCCGCTCTATCGGCAAAACCACTATCCGACTCACAAGAACGAGCCCTTCAAGAAGTCAAGGATCAATTTGAGCAAAAGGAAGTAATATTGTTACACGGTGTAACTTCTAGCGGAAAGACAGAAGTCTACATTCATTTGATAGAAGAAACACTTCGCAAGGGACAACAAGTTCTATTTCTTCTCCCTGAAATTGCTTTAACCACCCAAATCATTCAGCGTCTCCGTGCACACTTCGGAAAGCATGTTGGTATTTATCACAGCGGCTATAGCGACAATGAAAGAACGGAGGTATGGAAAAAAGTAATGTCGCATATACCTGGAGAATACGACTTAATCGTAGGTGCCCGCAGTTCCATCTTTTTACCTTTTCGAAGATTAGGCTTAATCATAGTGGATGAAGAGCATGAAAATAGTTATAAGCAATACGATCCCGCCCCAAGGTACAACGCGAGAGATACGGCTATCGTTCTCGCCTCATTATTCAAGGCCAAAGCACTTCTAGGTAGTGCAACACCTGCCATAGAAACCACATGGAATGCCCACAATGACCGTTATGGATTAGTGAAAATGACAGAACGATTCGGGGGTGTAAGTCTTCCTGCTATTGAGCTGGCCGACATTCGAAGAGATCTGAAGAATAAATCCATGCAGGGAAGTTTTACTTCCGTCATGATTGAAGCCATGCGCGAAGCGCTCGAGAAAAAAGAACAAATTATTCTATTTCAAAATAGAAGAGGATATACACCGCTGTGGGAGTGCGCAGATTGCCAATGGGTGCCCATGTGCTCGCGTTGCGACGTGAGCCTCACCTATCACAAATACCAACATTCTCTGCGCTGTCATTATTGTGGATACCACATGAGTCCACCTAAAACCTGTTCATCTTGTGGTAGCAATGATTTACGAATGCTCGGTTTTGGAACTGAAAAGATCGAAGAAGATATCCAAGAAATATTCCCAGACGCGGCGGTGCAAAGAATGGATTTAGAAACGACACGGAATAAAAATAGTCATCAAACCATCATTGAAAATTTCGAAACGAGAAGAATCGATATTCTTGTTGGTACCCAAATGGTTACTAAAGGTCTCGATTTTGACAATGTCTCTTTAGTTGGAATTATGAATGCCGATAAGATGATGAATTTCCCTGATTATCGAAGCATTGAACGCAGTTATCAGCTCATCACACAAGTTAGCGGCAGAGCCGGAAGACGGGATAAAAAGGGAAAAGTAATTATTCAAACCTACAAACCCGACCATTGGCTCTTCGACATCATTCAGCGCAACGAATATGATCTTCTTTATGAAAAAGAAATAGAAGAAAGAAGGCAATTCATTTATCCTCCTTTTGTCAGACTCACCCGAATAAATATTCGGCACAAGGAGGAATCTGTTGCACAAAAAGCAGCTCAAGAGGCGGTTAAGAGAATCATCGCTCTTGGTGAAGAATTGGTTCTGGGTCCAGAAAAAAATCTGATCCCTCGAATCAACGATTATTACATTTATCAAGTGCTACTAAAACAACCCAAAAACAAGCAATTGAACTTGAGAAAAGCCCAGATATATGCTCTCCTTAAAGAGCTAACTTCCGAAAAAAGTTTCTTAAGTACGCGTATTTCAATTGATGTTGATCCACTCTAGCGTAGAAAGTCCTATCTTAATCTACTCTTTAATAAACCGTTTCGTTTCGTTCGATTCATTTTTAAATCTCATGAAGTACATCCCAGATGGAAGTTCTTCTACAGAAATTATTTAATTCAAAGAATTCAATCTTCCCTTGAGCACTTCCTTTCCCAGTGCGTCGTAGATCACATAATTTGTTTCTTCCTCTCCACTATTCGATGTGACTGTAATAATGTCTCTTACAGGATTTGGATAAATCAAGAACTTACTTTCAGCATTACTAGAAATATCGACTATGTTATTTGACCCAAATGATAAGGAACAGGTGTCTAGAGAAATTTCTCAGATTGCAATGGTATCGCCAGCGCAATCAATTACAGCCGAAACCTAAGGATAATCTATAAACACATCCCCACTGGCAGAAAACTGGATAATTACAAAATATTCATTAGGATTTTGGGAGTTGGGGCTCATGCCTAGCACTAAAAAATCTCTACAGTCCACCTCTTGTGAATAGGTAGAATTAGATAAGTTCAAAATCAGCGCGAGAATGTATAAAATGTTAAGAGTTCTCAAAATTCACTATTTTAATAATCATCATTTTACAGCAATACCGTAACCAATATACCTCCAATCTCGAACGCTCATTCTATTAAAAACTGCTTCATCAAAAGTAGCCAGCACATTCCTCTGTTTTTCATTTCTCCCAAATGTGGCCAAAAAGCCCGTCGTATTTATAGAATAGGATGAAAAAATCGCCAAGCACTCTTTCATTTCATCTAAAGACATATACCTCCATGAGTCTCCCCAATTCAAAAAACGCTTTCTAAAAAATTGATGAAAAGGAGAGGCGATTAAATTTTCCGCAAATAACAATTTACCTCCAGGCTTCAGTGCTTTGTAAATTTCTTGAAACGTTTTTTTCTGCATCTCGAAGTTATCATTTCTACCGATGCCTCCAATTACAGACTTAAAAACTATGACATCAAAATAATTCTCATAGGGAATCTTCGTTGCGTCAATGTCTTGATACTTTATACACTCAGTAACCTTATACTTCTGATGGAGTTCGCTAGCAGCATCCTGCACACTCTCTAAATCCGAACACACAACATGGATGTCTTTCAATGCTAGCCATAAAGAAAGCCCGCCTGCCCGCCCTCCTATCTCCAAACCCTTCTCTACATTTAACCAATCTACATTCTTCTCCCAGAAATAAAGCGCCGACGACCAAGATTTCACATCCCATTTTATAATATCTTGAATCAATTCTGAAGTCATCCTAACAATTTTTAAAAATAGAAAAAATACCCCCCCTCATCAACTCGCACTAAGATCGAGGGAGATTAGTGTTCAATTCATCGAATACTGCCCTATCATCTGCCAATTTTTTCTCAAACTTATTATGAATATACAATACCAGCAGCCCAAACAAAATGGCAGCAACTATTAACAGCAGATTTATTACTCCAGTTACGGAAAAAGATATTCTGATTAATATCGTTGATATGATGAAACCCGAGTTTCGAATTACTTTATGAAATTCATCTGTATGAAAAAACGAAAACAACAACAGAATCACATCGGCAACGATGAGGATATTAAAAAACTGTTCAAAGAAAATATTGTTTATGTTTTTAAATGAAACATGATTCACTTCACTCGATTCAAATATTCCTACGAACCAGTCACAGAAAGAGTAAATGGCGATAATTAAGAGAATCGGAACCAATGCGGTTGCTATCCACTTTTTTGCTCGTATAAATTTCGCCAGACTTATAGAGCGTTCATTCGAGCTTTCCAATACTCCATATGTCTTTGTTTTTTGAATATGGAAAAGGTAGATCAAATAAAACAACAAGACAGATGCTACTAAATCATAGGTAAACTGTAAATCATTATTTATGCTGAACCAGTCGGAGGAAAGCGACAGTTCCGAAAGATCCTTGAATAATCTTCGAATAATAATTAAAGCTATAATCTCATACTGCTTGAGTATGTATGTTGATGTTGACTTCGGTAGATAATAAATTAACAGATAAACTTCATATACCAAGATGAAAGAAAAAGGCGTATAAATAGCTGCAATAGGATTATTCAATAAATTTGAATATTCATTCACCGCAATAATTTGGAAATGCGCCAATGCAATAATCAGCAGGTGAATGATAAAACTAAGAAGCGCAATCCATAAGATTACCTGCTCGCCTTTGTCCTTGGTTTCTTTTGAAAGAAGTTTAGAATGTAGATTCTCAAAAAACTGGGATAACGTCATATAATTCGATTTACCTTACACGTTGCACTTTACGTTCATTTCGAAAAGCAGCATTCTTAACGTCTACCTTTCAATTATAATTTCTAATTTTCCATTCCACCGCAAATCCATACAACGAATACAGCACTGCGGGCTTCCAGACAAATATAACCTAACGGATACTTCAAAAATTCAGCCTGTTGGAATAAACTCAACTATGTTATTCAAAAAAATAACAGGTCGGGAACGGGAATGGGGACTTAACTTTATAACTTCGGTTTATCCATACAACAAATAGATTATCTTTAGGGTTTAATGCCACAATTGTGTATTGCAAATCATGAAACCTATATCTGCTATTTCTTATTTGCTTTTGCTCTTTTTAATCATTCTAGCCGGTTGCGGAGAGGACAAAAAGGAAAATGAAGCTCCCACTGCTCCAGAGAGCGATGCCCCAAAAGTAATTTTCCAGTTTTCCGCTACCTACAATGGCACACCCCTCCAACTTGGTGAGGTGTATACCACTGAACAAGGGTACCGAATTCAGATAGAGGAGATGAAATCCTATATTAGTAATATCAAGTTCTATAGCGCAAATGATGACGTAGTCACTGTAAAAGACATCGCCCTGATTAACTTCGCTAATCCTTCAACCATAGAGGTAGAAGCCCCCGTTGGCCAATTCATTGGGATGTCTATGGGATTAGGTGTGCCGCAAAATATCAACAAAAACATAGACCCTACTACTTATCCGAATAACCATCCATTGAGCATACAAGGCTCGACAGGCATGTTTTGGACCTGGAACACTGGCTACATTTTCACCAAATTCGAAGGTCGCTGCGACTTTACCGGAACACCTGGAGCGCCCCTCACCGATCCATTCGCGTTTCACAGTGGCGACGACTACAATTATCGCACAGCCAACTTTGTCATTGCCAAGAACTTTGAAAAAGAAAATACTTATACCATTCCAGTTGTTTTGAGAGTAGAAAAACTCATAGCCGGTCCTGATGACCCCATAGACTTACAAGTAGATTTTTTGACCCATACCTCCAACAACCCTGCATTAGCAACACGATTTGTAAATAAATTAGCATTCGCATTTGATGCCGAATGAGATGGGCCTCTGTTTTTCTTCTAGCATTTTTAATCACGTGGATTTACGCGTGCAGAAACAATACTGCAGTAAAATCCAATTCGGAAGTAAAGTATAAACATCCATCCTACGTCCCGTCCATTCCCATTCCCGAAGACAATCAGCCTACAACGGCTCGCATTGAATTAGGCAGAAGACTTTTTTATGACAAACGGCTTTCACGCAATGAAACTCAAAACTGTGCGAGTTGTCACGCCCTTAGTTCAGCCTTCACAGACGGAAAGAAAACGAGTACAGGAGCACACGGAAAACCAGGAAAACGAAACGCTCCGACACTCGCAAATCTCGCATGGTCAAAAGCATTCATGGCAGAGGGAGGCGTGCCCTCCTTAGAGATGCAAGTGCTTGCTCCAATTCAAGATACCATAGAAATGGACATGCCTTTGCCAGAGGCCGCAGAAAGATTGAGAAAAGATCCAATTCTCAACCAACTCAGCAAAGAAGCGTATCAAAGAGATTTGGATGAATACGTGATTGTAAGAGCCATTGCGTGTTTCGAAAGGTCTTTTATTTCTTTCGATACCCGATTTGATAGATGGTATTATCAAAAAGACGAATCTGCTTTTACCAATAGTGAGAAAAATGGAAAAGCCATTTTCTTCAGTGAAAAAGCAGCATGCGCTAAGTGCCACACATTGCCTTTGTTTACGGATGGTGATTTTTACAACATTGGTTTATACAAAACATACGAAGATGCGGGAAGAGAAAGAGTCACTTATGACAAGGCTGACAACGGTAAATTCAAAACACCAACTTTGCGTAATATTGAACTGACAGCTCCTTACATGCATGATGGTTCAATTGCAACATTAGAGGAGGTAATTGAGTTATACAATAAAGGAGGAGAGAATCATCCTGCTAAAGACTTTCGAGTCCGCCCTTTGGAGCTGACTCAGGGCCAAAAAGAAGATTTACTGGCCTTTTTGAAAACCCTTACTGATTGGAATTTTGTACAAAATCATACTTTGCTTTCCTTAGAACAATGATCCGAAAAAACATACATCACCGCCTCGTTATTACGATTATTCTTGTCGTGTTGGTGGTGGCATGTCGCAGAGACAATGAAGAGGACCTTTATAAAAAGCCAGATCAGTTTGAGCAAGCAACTCCTTATCCCTTTCAAAGCCCCCCCTTCTTCCCCCCCATGGATATTCCTGCCAACAATCCTCTCACTTACGAGGGTATTGAACTTGGACGCTATTTGTTCTGGGAAAAAAAACTCAGCCGTAATCACACGCAAAGCTGCGGTTCTTGTCATCTTCCAGAACATGGATTCAGTGACCCCAATCAGTTTTCCGAAGGCATTACAGGAGCTATGGGCACTCGACAATCTATGCCCTTGGTAAACATGGGCTGGTCGACAAGTTTCTTTTGGGATGGAAGAGCACTCACTTTAGAGCAACAAATTTTAGAACCCATTGAAAACCCGATAGAGATGGACAATACATGGGAGCAAGCCATAGCTGATATTGCCGCAGATCCTAAATATCCGCCCATGTTTGGAAAGGCTTTCGGGTCTGCCGACGTAACAGTAGAAAGAGTGACCAAAGCCATTGCAAGTTTCCTAAGAATCATGGTGAGTAGCAATTCTAAATTCGATCAACAACGCCTTGGACTGTCCTCTTTCACGCTCGCTGAAGAACGAGGATTCAATCTGTTTATCACCGAAGGTGGAGATCCTGAAATCAATCCTCTCTTTCAAGGTGGAGCTGATTGCTTCCATTGCCATGGATTCGGCGCGATGCAAATGACCGATTATCTCTTCCATAACAACGGTCTAGATGCTTCCTTCGAAAACGACCCAGGAAGATTTTTAGTCACCTTAAATGCGTTAGATAGCGGGAAGTTTAAAACACCTACTTTAAGAAATATTGAGTTGACCTCACCCTACATGCACGACGGACGCTTCGTAACTCTTGAGCAAGTGATTGATCATTACGACAGCGGAGGCGTTCCTTCTAGTACTATCGATCCTTTCATGAAATATACCTCAGGAGGTCTTCAATTGTCTGATCAAAAGAAAGCTGATTTGATTGCTTTCCTAAAAACACTTACCGATACTACTTTCATCAATGATCCGCGATTTGCAGATCCCCACTAATTGATATTCTTTTTGATCTTATCGATCATAACATTCACAGCAGGGCATACCAAAGTGTTTTTATAGGTCAAGTCCATTATTTGAAACATGTTCTTGCGATCGGTATGCGGATACTCTCGACACGCTTTGGGCCTTACTTCGTAAATCTTACAATAATTGTTTTCATCTAAAAAAAGACACGGAGATGAATTCAAAACCCAATCACCGTCTTCGTCAATGTGTAAATTTTTTGAAGTGAACTCTGATGGCTTTACTCCCAAATGCTTTGCAATACGATCAATGTCCACATCCCTGAAAATTGGACTGGTTGTTTTGCAACAATTAGCGCACTGAAGACAGTCTACCTTCTCAAAAACTTCTTCGTGCGCTGGATGAAAATATGTATCCAGTGATTTGACTTTTTCCCAGGATTTCAAGAGTTTCTTATTCTCCTTTTTATTGTTCCTGCCACGCTCTAACCACTTACTCAATTCTTCATTCAATTGATTATCAATTTTATGGATACAAAGGTAGTTCAAGTTTTAATTGAACATTCATTTCAATGAATCAATCGGTTAAAAACTACTTTTTCGTCGAAAAAGCGAACCCTGTATAGAACCTTCTCGTAGAAAACAAGCATGATGAAACTCTACGGCATACTTCGAACAATCGTTATCTCCACCATTCTTCTATTGGTCCATGAGGTTTCCTTTAGTCAATGTCCAACCGTATTTGATTTCTTCGGCAATCCAAGCAACAACGAGCCTTACTGGTACTCGTGTACTGGTAGTAATTTTAGTTTTAATCTCCAATCCCCTAATAATTGGGGAGCCTACAGCATCAATTGGGGAGACGGTTCTCCCATTCAAAGCGGGACATCTTGGAATTCTCCTCAAATCATTAATCACCTCTACACCGCAGCAGTAGACACATTCGTTGTTACCATCACCGAAACAGCAACTGGATGTCAAATACAAGGGGTTGTTGTAATGGAAGAAGCCACTAGTGCATCCATTCAAATTCCAATTGGAGGACTCACGCAAGCTTGTGCTCCTCAAGTCATGGAATTCATCAATAGCTCTACGAATGTATCTGAAACAACAATGTTTGAATGGGATTTCGGCGACGGTAGTGCACCCCTCGTTTTTGATCATACCAACTGGCAACAAACGATAAGTCATCTTTACGATGTAGGAACAGTAGATTGCGAGACCATTGTGAGATTGACCGCAGAGAACTATTGCAACACGATTCAAGGAGGTGAGTCAGAAGCTACATTTAACCCGATCCGTATTTGGGATTTGGATGATCCAGGCATTTCTGCAAGTGCCACCTTACTATGCTATCCAGATACCACAGTAACATTTACTAATACTACAGAACGCAATTGTTTATTTCAAGGAAATATTTATCAGCGCTATGAATACTGGAACTTTGGTGATTACTGGAACCTAGGACACGACTCCATTATTGATTGGACTCCATGGCCACCCACCTTCCCAAAAACGATGCATTATCCGGGAATCGGAACATATACCGTACAACTATTGGACAGTAATTTCTGTGGCATTGCTCCAACCTCCATTACTATTCAAATTGTACCCCCTCCTGTTGCAGGACTTACTGCGAGTCAAGACACCATTTGTCAAGGACAAAGTGTTACGTTCTTCCAACAATCTACTGGAGGAAACGCATATCAATGGAATTTTGGAGTGAATAACAATTGGATCAACACAGGTAGTGGAAACATAACCTATGTATTCAACCAAGCTGGAACATTCACTGTATCCACTAGAGTCTCTATTTCAGGAGCCACTGGAGGATGTTCAGATACAGAAAGTGTAACCATTGTCGTCCTTCCGAGACCCACTGTCAACATTCTTAAATCGCCTTCTGAAGGCTGTGGAGAATTGACGGTGCAATACACCGCTACAACGAGTCCAGGAGTGACTTCTTGGGCATGGACCTTCGATGTACCACCGAGCACTTCAAATCTACAGACACCACTACCGGTGTACTACAATACACCAGGACCCCATCCTGTATCATTAACTGTAACCAATAGCAACGGCTGCTCCAATTCAGACAATGATCAAATCATCGTAAGACCAATACCCGTAGCCGGAATAGCAGTCACCAACTTATGCGAAGGAGAGATCGCACAATTTACAAGTACCTCTACCTCCGCGCCAGGCAGTCCAATCACAAGTTATATATGGAACTTTGGTGATGGATTCTCGTCATCCATGCAAAATCCGACACACGAATACACCACTACTGGAGACTTTACCGTTTCATTGATTGTAGCAACGGCATTCTGCTCTGATACGACTACTACCGTTGTCAGCGTTCAACCAAAGCCTCACGTAATCATTGGCCAGGATGTTTTGAGCGGATGTTCTCCTTTGCAAGTAAGTTTTAGCAACAATAGTATCGATGCAGTGAACTATCAATGGAACTTAGGCAATGGTACATTCTCAACAGAGATTGCTCCAACAGCAACCTATTTCAACATTAGCAATCAAGACAGCACATTTCAAGCAATTCTAACTGCTTCCAATGCCTTTGGATGCAGTACTACTGACACTCTCTATGTTTTGGTACACGCAGGAGCATTGGCAGATTTCAATGATGGAAACACCCCCCCCGGTTGTTCTCCTCATGCAATTACATTCAACAATACTTCATTGAATGCATCATCCTATTTGTGGGACTTGGGAGATGGAACAACTACCGCTGTATTTTCTCCCACTCATTTATTTGAAAATAATACAGGTTTCATTCAAACCTTCAATGTAAATCTCATTGCATATTCTCCGTTCGGATGTCACGATACAACATCGCGTGCGGTCACCGTTTATCCTCTCGCCGATTTCTCTTTCGATCTTTCTGGATATACCGGTTGCAGTCCATTAACAGTTACGATGCCTTTGATTTCTGGAGCGCAAGCTTACGAGTGGAATTTTGGCAACGGAATTACTTCAAACAGTCCCATTCCTATACAAACATTCAACAACTTCACTACACAACCGATTGAATATTCGGTAACCCTTATTGGAACGTCCGCATTTGGATGTGTGGATACCGCTACGAGTGTTATCACCGTTAACCCCGGTCCCATCTCTCAATTTAGCATGGATGAAACAGCAGGATGCAGTCCACACGCTGTAGAACTCACCAATATTTCCATCAATGGAACTACGTTCAGTTGGGAATACGGCGATGGCTTGGGTTCATACACTACAGATACCACCCACACGCATATTTACACCAATAATACCGACGAAGTAGTAACCTATGAAACGGTACTGACTGCCATTTCTCCTCAAGGATGTTTGCATACTTTTGAATTGCCTATCCAAGTTTACCCCACTTTAGAAGCCTCTTTCACCATTCCAGCAGCAGTATGCAGTCCAGTTACGGTGAATCCTGTCAATACAAGTACCAATGCGAATTCATACAATTGGTCTTTTGGCAACGGAGTAATATCTAATTTGACAAATCCTTCGGTATACTATCCTATTGGAGATGGAGAAGTTGTAAACTATACTATAAGTCTGGAAGCGACATCCAACTACGGTTGTCAAGACTCAACACAAGCAATAATTGAAGTTCATCCAAATCCTATCGCTTCATTCACTCTAAACGAATCTGCTGCGTGTGAGCCCGCACCGATGTTCATTTCCAACCAAAGCGTTCAAGCTGTAAATTATATTTGGAACTATGGCGATGGAAGCAGCAGCCTCAATGCTGACAGCATTCATTCTTATGTATTCTCTGCAGCAGGAAATAATCTTGAAATATTCAACGTAACACTTACTGCATTCAATGCCATAGGATGTTCAGATACAACATCCCAGCAGTTTACTCTGTACCCTCAGGTAATTAGTGCATTCTCCGCAGATACCGCTAACTGCGCACCTTTCACAACTCCATTTACTAATGAAAGCATTGGTGGAGATTCGTACCTGTGGTCGTTCGGAGATGGGTCTGTTTCTTCTTTGGTTTCACCAACCCACAGCTTTAATACCAATAACACAGATGACTTGATTTACCAAGTTAATCTTATCACCTATAATTTATACGGTTGCAGCGACACCTCTTCATTGAACATTCACGTTTATCACAAACCTATTGCCAACCTTGTTATCGACAGTTTATTTGGCTGTTATCCACAAAGCGTTCAATTCGCCAATCAGAGCATTGGTGCAGACAGTTACTACTGGGTATATGGAACTGGCGAAACCTCGACTAACGCCGACTCTTTGCACACACAAGTATTCTACAACTTCGATAATCAGTTGGCCAATTATACAGTATCTCTTACCGCCATTACTGAAAATGGATGCACCGATACAGACCAAGCAGTGGTGCAAGTTTCACCGGAATTAAATGCCGACTTCACGATTCAAGGACAAGGCTGTTCTCCACTTCAAGTATACTTCGATAACAACACCGACGGTGGATGGACCTATCAATGGAACTTTGGCGACGGAGATATCAGCAGTGAGTTTGAGCCCGTACATACTTTCTTTAATTGGACAGATCAAGATACGATCTACAATGTATTATTGGTTGTGCAAAATCAATTTGGGTGTGTAGATACTGCGGATGCTTTTGTAAGTGTTTATCCGATTCCCCAAGTAAGTTTCAATGCAACGCCAGAAGAGCAGACTTGGCCAAACGCAACTGTAACTTTAGACAACACTAGCATCGGCGGAAACCTCAATTGGGAATGGAGAATGGACGATGGCACAGAACTCAACATCCAAGAACCTGCTAGTTATACTTACGGTGACTGGGGAACATACCAGATTCGTTTAATTGGTGCCAACAATTTCTGTAGTGATACCGCATACCGGACCATTACTATAAATCCTCCTGTTCCAATTGCGAACTTTACCGGACCCGCATCCGGATGCGCTCCACTGACGGTACAGTTCAATAATTTATCTCAATATGCCGCGATTAGTAACTGGCAATTTGGTGATGGCGGTCAGGCGAATGCTACCAATCCAGTGTATACGTATTATCAACCAGGCACCTACACCGTTACGTTGTTTGTAACTGGCTACGACGGTTCACAAGACTTTATGGTGCAAGAGCAAATCATACAAGTGTACCCCAATGCACAAGCTGCTTTTACCGTAACACCCAATGAAGTGAGTGTTCCCAGTCAACCTGTATACTGCCTCAATCTTTCTTCCAACGCCAACTACTATGAATGGCAGTTTGGAGACGAGCAGACATCCAACGAAATCAATCCTATTCACTACTATCAAGAAGAAGGAATATACTCTATTACACTTATTGCAAATAATCAATACAATTGTCCAGACACGATGCATGTTGTGGATGCTGTTTACGCACGTGTAGGTGGAGAGATATCGTTTCCCAATGCGTTCACTCCAGTTGCAACTGGAGGCAATGGAGGTGCATACAATCCCAATAGTTTTGACAATGATATCTTCTTCCCTTTGCATAGTGGAGTTTCTGAATATCACCTATTGATATACAATAAATGGGGAGAATTACTTTTTGAATCCAACGATGTAAATCGTGGATGGGATGGCTACTACAGAGGTATACTGTGCAAACAAGATGTGTATGTATGGAAAGTGAGAGCGCGTTTTGTTGATGGACAACGCTTCGAGCAGGCTGGCGATGTAACCTTATTGATCCGATAACCCTATAAAGGCAACGACATGAAAAGAATTTTACTTTTACTTCTCATTCTTCTCGCTGCTGAGGTAGGATACACACAGGATCAGCAGTTCACTCAGTTCTATGCGCTGCCTACGCAAATGAATCCCGCATTTGCAGGAGCCAGTGTTCAGAACAGAGCAGTATCACAGGTACGCAATCAGTGGTCTGCTATACCTGGAGCATTTCAAGCGTACAACTTTGGATATGACACATACATTTCTTCCATTCGAAGCGGTTTAGGAATTTTGGTAAATCACGATCGTGCAGGAAGCGGAGCACTTCGTTCGACGGCTGCGCGTTTTCAATACGCGTACGAAGCACGTATAAAGCGCAATTGGTTCTTCCGTCCATCTTTGGAGATGTCGTTGGTAAATAAAAACATTGATTTCAATAGGCTCGTTTTCTACGATCAAATGATAAGAGAAACGGGGGTTCCCACATTAGAGTTTCCAGTCATGGAGCCCGTCTCTTACTTTGATTTCGGTGCTGGATTGTTGACCTACGGTCCTAAGTTTTGGTTCGGGATGTCTGTATTTCACTTGAATACTCCTAATGAATCCGTATATGGATTTAACGATGTACCACTGGGGAGAAAGTACAGTGCACATGGTGGTTTAAGAATCCGAATCAAAGGAAACTCTCTTACAAAATTGGATCACTTCATTGTATTGGCAGCTAATTATCAAATGCAAAACGAATTCGATCAATTGGACTTCGGGTTTTACTATGAATTCAGTCCAATCATTTTGGGAATTTGGTACAGAGGCTTACCAGCGAAGAGCAATACCTACGGCTATATGAATCACGATGCTCTCGCAGCATTGATAGGATTTCAAGCTGGCAAATACAAAGTAGGTTACAGTTATGATATCACCATCAGTAGACTAAGCATCGCTAGTTCTGCAGGATCACACGAGCTCACCTTGAGTTATCAATGGGCTTCGAAGAAAAATGAAAAATCGATGAAAAAACGAATTATGCCTTGCGCAAAATTCTAACAGGTCTTTGGATGACCGCCTAACTTTAAACATCTTTCTGCAACCCCGCTGAGGCGGGGTTGAGGAAAGAATCACTCTAATTCTATTCTTATCTGAAGTTTTACTCTCTCCAATAAATCTATCACTTCAGATATCTTGATAAACAATTCATCGTCTATACTTGAATCAGCAGAAATCTCCTCAAATGATTTCAATAATTGAAATAGAACATCTATTCTTAAATTACCAACTGATGGCTTGATTCGATGTGCTGTGCGTTTAATCGACTCCAGGTCCATGGCTTCTCTTGCTGCATTGAACTCCATGATACTTTGATCACATTGAAGAATGAATAGATTCAACATTTTCTTTACAAAGCTTCCGTCCCCATGTGCCAATTGGTGCAGCTTGGTAAGATCGTAAAGTCTTGTTGATGGAATTTCTACCTCTTTTTTACATTCTACATACTTGACGAGTACACGAAGTATATCCGCTTCATCAAAAGGCTTTGAAACAAAATCGTTCATGCCGCACTCCAAACACTTTTCTCTTTCTCCCTTGATAGCATTCGCAGTAAGAGCGACTATAGGAATATTGCTCTTTAATTGATTCCTCACCCTGATGGTAGTTTCATATCCATCAATTTTGGGCATTTGCAAATCCATTAAAACGATGTCATATTCATTCTTTTGAAGCATTTCCAGCGCCTCCTCACCGTCTCCAGCTACATCTACCTCGGCTTTTAAGTGGTGCAATGTCAGGCGAGCTACTTCCTGATTGAGAGCATTATCCTCTACCAATAATACCTTGACACCGGACACCCCTTGAGATATCAATGGACGCACCATATCCTCAGGAATGTCTGAATCAATTCCCTTTTCAAACGGTAGGATGAAAGTGAATTTAGTGCCCCTTCCTTTCTCGGTATCTACGGTAATGGCACCTTTCATCATATCAATCAACTCTTTGCAAATATTAAGACCTAGCCCAGTACCGCCGTAGTTTCTTGTTATGCTCGAGTCTTCTTGTGAAAATTTCGAAAACATCCTCGAGAAAAATTCCTTCTCCATTCCTATTCCTGAGTCCTCCACTTCGAAGCAAATAATTTGCTTACCACGGGTTTCTTCCACCAACTTGCAATTCAATGACACCTTTCCCTTTTCGGTAAACTTGATAGAATTTCCAAGAAGATTCAAGAAAATCTGCTTTAATCGAATGGGGTCTCCTTTGAGCACTCCATAAATACGTTCATCAATTTCCCAAGTCAGCAGCAATCCTTTTTCATCCGACTTTGGTGAAATAACTTCCATTGTCCTAGCTACTACTTCTGAAAGTTTGAATCCAATCTTATCAATGGTCAACTTACCTGCGTCAATTCTACTGAGATCCAGAATATCGTTAAGAATATTGAGCAGGTGCTCCGCAGCAGCTTGAATACTCGCTAGGTATTTTAGACTAATATTATCAGTTGTGATCCGTCGCAACTCGCGCACAAATCCGATAATACCATTCATCGGAGTTCTTAATTCATGGCTCATGTTCATTAAAAACAAGTCCTTGGCTTGAGAAGATTCAAGGGCTCTTTGATTCGCCAGGGTGAGACCAAGTTCAAGCTCTTTCTGTTTGGTAATATCTAGGTGAATTCCAATCGATCCCTTTAACTCTCCAGATTTATCGTACAAAGGCGCGCCGCTCACCATCCACCATCGCGTACGACCTTGTTTATCTTTCAGCTCCACCTCATACACATCCGAAATACCCTTCTTTCGAAGCGTGTTTTTCTCCAACATGAGCTTTACATTATCTCCTATTAAAAAAATATCAGATGGCTTTTTGCCTCTCAGTTCATCGGCACCCCAACCTGACATATCTAAGAAACTCTGGTTGAAATACAAAATGGTTTCACTGGTATCAACCTCGAGAAGGCCAAGGTTCATATTCGCTATGATACCGCGATACTTTTCTTCGTTATAAACCAATTCTAGCTCATTGCGCTTTCTATCTGTTATATCGCTATACTTCCACATGTGTCCCAAAAACACCTCATCTGAATACACCGGTAAAAAATCGCGCTGAAAAAAACGACCGTCTTGAAGTTCTAATATCTCACCGGTCACCGCTTTTTTCTCCAATAGCAGAATTTCAATATTCTTAATAAACTCCTCTGGATTGCGAAACAATCCTTTGGAAAGTTCCGCAGACTGACTACAATCCTGACCGATCATCATTTCAGGAGGAACGGGTACGCCGAAAAGTTCACAAAATTGTTGATTGACCAAGATGATACGCCTGTGCTCGTCCTCAACCAGAACGCCTTCCTTCAAACTGGTGATAAGATTCTCTAATCGGCGAGTGGTAGTAATATACAGTTTATGCGTTTCAACCAGCGCGCGTTCCGCCTCTAATCGGGATTTTCTTTCCTGATCATAGAGTTTTTTATAGTCTTGCGCTTCGGTCATAATTTCATCAAGAAAAAGAAATCCGGACTACCCTGTACTGTTGGAAGAGAACCCTTGCGGATAAGAACAATACGAGGCATCCGGATTTAAAGCTACATAAAAACACTTTAAAACACTTGGTATTAACCTAGATTTATCAAAACATTTTGGATATAAGCGCTAAGAAGTCGAATCATCCACCTTCGCGCACTATTATGTCATAACACATTCATTTACGTCTTTCTAAACACAGATTGTGTACCAATAAATAAAAGCGGATTTATAATACTGTAAATCAAAATAGTAAAAAACAGACGTTTATTTCTATTTTCCTAATTTTGGAAAGTAATTCCATAATGTAGAGAGTTAAGGAAGAATGTTGACTTCTCTTTCCAACACGATACCGAAGCGAAGTTTAACATCCGAAAGAATGGCTTCGCTTAACGCGTAGACTTCATTTCCGGTTGCTCCGCCATAATTGACCAGCACAAGCGCTTGCAAAGCATGAACGCCATGCGAACCCAGATTCTTTCCCTTCCAGCCTGCCTTTTCAATAAGCCATCCAGCAGGAACCTTGGCTGTAAGTTCATCAATGGGATAAACGGGAGCGTCTGGATAGGACTCCTTCAAGGTTTTGGCTACTGCTATTGGAACTACTGGATTCTTGAAAAAGCTACCCGCGTTACCAATCTTCTTTGGGTCCGGAAGTTTAGAAGATCGAATATTGATAACCGCTTGAGAAATCGCTTTGATACTCATCTTGTCGAGCTTCATTTTATCGAGCTCTTCTTGAATAGCTCCATAATTCGTATGAAACACAGGACGCTTTCTGAGCTTGAATGTAACGGAAAGAATAATCCAATTTCCTTTCTCTTTATTTTTAAACACACTTTCCCGATAACCGAATGCGCATTCGGTCGCATTAAACTCCTTTACTACTCCATCAAAAATATGATACGCTTCTAAGGAATGAAAAACATCCTTCACCTCTACTCCATAAGCTCCAATGTTCTGCATCGGACTCGCTCCCACATTACCTGGAATCAGAGATAAATTTTCCACCCCCGCCCATTCATGCTGAATACAAAACATAACAAACTGATGCCAATTCTCCCCTGCACTGGCTTTTACATAATAGCAATCTTCATCTTCAGCAAACAAAGAAATCCCTTTAAGTCGATTTAGCAATACAGGAGTTACAATATCCGCTCGCAAGAGAATATTGCTGCCACCGCCGAGAATCAATGGGCTTTTGCCTTTGTACGGATCTAAAGAAAGGATTTCTTGCACCTCCTCCAAAGTAGCTGCTACCGCAAAATGCTTTGCCTTGACGTCAATTCCAAATGTATTGTATAATCGGAGAGATACATTCTCCTCCACGTGTATTGCCATAATCCAAAAATGCGATGTAATTGGTCTCCTTCACCCACAGCTAGATGGCGAAAGCAAACACCGCGATGTTAAATTTCCTTTTTCGACTTGGTTCGTTCTAATTCACTGACAAACGCTTCGAATTCAAACGGTGTGACTACCTCCCAGCGGCCGCCTTCCAAACTCAATATGTCCTGAACTAAAAGCCTCTCTGGTAGTATTTTCGCTTCTATCTGGATCTCCCACCAACTGGAACCCATAACACTTACCTCCAACAAGGAAGAAGGGCTGTCTATTCGATAATAGCACTTGCCATTGATAAGCCTTCGATACTGTGGAAAAGAATCAACACTATTCATGCGTGCAAAGATGTTACTTTGTATCGGATAACGGAAGCTGATATGAACGGATTTTTAAAAGACATCGCTCGTCAAATTGTTGAAAAACATGGAACTGATTTAAGAAGTGTTGCTATTGTCCTTCCAGGCAAGCGCGCGGGCTTATTTCTTAAAAAGGAACTCTATCAGCACATTGGAACTTCCTTTTTCTCTCCACAAATTTGGACATTGCCAGATCTAATAAAAACGCTGGCCAATGCTCATACTCTCTCTCAAACAGAACAAATGCTGATGTTGTACAAAAGCTATATCAGCATCCTTTCAGACGCTCATGACAACTTTGAAACGTTTTCTACCTGGGCACCTCAAGCATTGCAAGACTTTGGTGATGTGGAGCAATCATTGGTGCAACCTGATTCTCTTTTTCGCGATCTGAGAGATATCAAAGAAATTGAAAACTGGAGCTTCAATCAAAGTCCACTTTCTTCTTCGCAAAACGAATACCTCCATTTCTGGAATCGCTTGGGTCCATTGTATAGTGCATTTCAAGAAGCCCAGCAGCAAAAAGGAAAATACAGTTACGCTAGACTTTGCCATATTCTATCCAAAGACGTAGCCCTGCGAAAAATCCCTCAAGAAATATCCCATCTCTGGATTTGTGGTCTTTCTGGACTTTCTATTGCAGAGAAAAAAATTATTGATCAACTGAAAGAGGCCAAAATGGCTACTCTGCGTTGGGATGCTGATCGCTATTACTTGGAGAATAAACAACACGAAGCAGGTGAATTCCTACGCAAACTCACCTCGGCTAATGATAGAATTACTGGAAACTTCTTCGAAGAATTACCCAAATCCATTCATGTCTATCAATCCTCCACAGGATACGGCCAAGCGTTGGTCGCAGCAGAACTCATCGAAGCGATACCAATCAACGAAATCGAAGACACAGCTATCATCATCAGCGATAGCTCACTGTTGCTCCCCATCTTGCAAAATCTTCCCGACAAAGGACACGCGGTCAACATTGCATTAGGCCTTTCCTTGAAAAATACTCCCGTGATGAATCTTATTCGCAGCCTTGCGATTTTAGAACATCACCGCATGTCCAAGCAAGATAAAGGCATTTATTACCGATTCCTACTAAAGGTAATTGAACAGCCCGCGCTCAAAAGTCTTATGGGAAGTAGCGCCCGTCAAATCCGAAAAACCATTGCCAAAAATCGATGGATTTATTTTCAAACAAAGCACATTGAGCACTTGCTCGAAGATTTTCCGGAGCTAAACTTTCTTAGAAGCTTTCTTACAAAATCATTTGACGACTACAACGAATGGCTGGACGAACTTTCAACGATGCTCGAAGTTTTCTTAAATCAAGAAACAACAGACACTTTTGATAGTGAATGCTTGATCCGTATGCAAGAGCTTCTATTCGAAATGAAACTCATACTACAAGAGCTGCCCGAACTCAATCAAATACGTTCTCTTCAAGTCATACTTCAACATTTAATAAGTAAAGAAAACATCACGTTCAAAGGAGAGCCACTAGAAGGACTTCAGGTTTTGAACATGGTAGAAACAAGGGCGTTGGATTTCTCCAACATCATTTTTGTTGGAGCCAACGAAGATCAATTTCCAGGAAACTTAATGGATCAAAGTCTGATTCCTTTCGACTTGAGAGCCTATTACAAACTACCCTTGGTGTTTGATAAGGAAATAAGTTATGGATATACGTTTTATAGAGCCATTCAAAGAGCCAAGAAAGTTAGCTTTGTAACTTCGGCCATCACTTCTGATTTCAAGGGAAGTGAACAAAGCAGATACATCACACAACTCGAATTGGAATTATGCCAAATGTATCCGCAAAACAAAATCGAACATATACGAGTAGAGAGTTTCAAAGACACACATCCCGCCAGTATTCGCGCTATGAATGACAGTTTTAGTAAAGAACGACTTCAACAAATGATATCGTCCGGATTGAGTCCTTCTGCAATAAATAAATATATACAGTGCCCACTCGATTTTTACTATCGCTATATTCTACAATTAGGAGAAGAAGAGGGCATTGACGAAGGCATCGATCATGCATTGTTTGGCAGCGTGGTACACGAAACACTCGAAGTTTTTTTTACTCCTTTCGTCTCCTCTTTTCCAACAATAGAAGAGTTAGAAGAGTTCAGAAATCATGCAGAAGATTATCTTCTTCTTGTTTTTAAAAAATACTTCAACGGAGAGGATTTACAATTTGGTGAAAACAAGTTGCAGGTTTCTTTAGCATTACAAATGCTTCATCAGATCATTGCTTTCGAAATAGATGCGCTGAAGAAAAGGAAGTCGAACAATGAATCTCTTAAGATCATTGCTTTAGAAGAAAGCTTGAAGTCTGAAATTCCAACAGAAGCATCGGGTTTACCTTTTCCGATCGTGCTTCGCGGAAAGACAGACCGCATCGACTTGCTAAACGATACATTGAGAATATTGGATTATAAAACAGGACGCGTAAAAGAAAACGAGCTCAGTGTATTTAATGCGAAAACTGGGCAAATGAATACCAATGGAAAGGTGATCCAGCTTTTGATGTATATGCACATGGCTTCAAAACACTCGTTGGGAGACCGGGCCATCCGACCCGCCATTTTTAGCATGAAGAACTATAAATCCGGTTGGATGGAATTGGATTTCGGAGACAACGATTTGAGTCAGTCCGAGGTTTTGAGTTTATTTGAAAAGAAAATAAGCGACATTGTAAGAGATATGCTAGAGTGTAATTCCTTTGAGCACAAATCGGGTTCGCTTTATTGCGAATATTGCAATAGATAATGAAGAGAGCATTAATTATATCATACTATTGGCCGCCCAGCGGAGGAGGCGGTGTTCAGCGTTGGTTGAAGATGAGTGCATTCATGCGAAGCAATGGATGGGAGCCGATAGTTTACACCCCAGAGAACCCAGCTTTCGACGTGAAAGACGCATCATTGATGAAAGATGTAGATCCTTCCATAGAGATCATCAAAACGAAGATTTTCGAACCTGTGGAGGTTTTTCAATCTGCCTTTAAGTTGATCGGAAAAAAACCACCACAGCAAAAAGACTTTATCTCAGATAGAAATGCCTCTTTCTTTCAACGCTTTGCCACCTATTTAAGAGGAAATTACTTTATTCCAGATCCTCGAGTCACTTGGGTTGCCCCATCTATAAAATTTTTAAAAGATTATTTAAAAAAACATCCTGTAGATGCAATCATCACCACTGGTCCGCCGCACAGCATGCATTTGATAGGATTGAATTTGAAAAAGAAATTCCCGAATTTAGTTTGGGTGTCAGACTTCCGCGACCCATGGTCAGAATGGGACCTGTTAGATGTTCTTAAAACCAAAGAACGGGCGAGAAGAAAACATCAAGCATTGGAAAGAAAAGTACTTCAAAACTCCGATTTAGTTATCAGCATTAGTCCGTATCACGTGGATAGACTCATTGCTTTGGGAGCCAAAAAATGTGAGCTCATCAACAATGGGTATGATGCCAGGGATTTCGAAGGTACCACCAAGCAAAGAACCGATTATTTCTTAATTCGTCACTTGGGCAGTGTCGATGAATTAAGGGATCCCAGACCATTTGTGTTGGCATTAAAGTCTTTATTGGATCAGAGAAAGATAGAGGTAACCGATTTAAAAATAGAATTCATTGGGCCTGTCAATAATGCATTCAGAGACTTTATTAAAGAGAAAGAACTAGATGACCTCATTTCATTTCACCCAGCAGTACCCCATAGCAGTGTGGTTGGGTTGTATCGTTCTTCTACGCTATTGCTGTTGATCTTAGCCCATTCAGATATTGCAGCAGGAAATATGCCCGGTAAAATGTATGAGTATATGGCCAGTGGTACACCCATCTTTGGCATTGGTCCTGAAAACGGAGATGCGGCGGCACTTATTCATGCTACCAGTTCGGGAAAAGTGATGGAGCGTAGCAATCAAAACGCAATGGAAGAAATGTTGCTAAATCATTATCTCGCCTGGAAAAACAATACGATGCTCACCACAAAGGGTGCTCCTGACTACAGTCGAGAAGCACTGACCCAGAAATTCTGCAAACTGCTAGATAACTTGATAAACAATTAAGGTAGCACGGGAGCCACTTGGTCCTTTGCTAGCTTCTTCGCTTTGCGAATACTGGTATTGAGGTCAAATCCAAGAAGCACGATCATGCTATTGAAATTCAACCAAATCAAAAGCACCATCAAAGTTCCCAGAGAACCGTATAATTTATTGAACTGACCAAAGTTGTTTACGAAGTAAGCAAAAGCAATAGAGGCAAGTACAAAGAAAGTAGTGGCAAATGTAGTTCCCACATTGAAGAACCGCCATTTCCTTCTTTTGCGCCCATTCCCAACATTGTAGAGCGTGCTAATTACGGTATAAATCAAAAAGAGCGATATAATCCATTTAGCAAAATCCAATAGTGGGATGTATCCTTTATCCCCGATGATTCCAATTTCATGCAGTTTCTCAAATGCCAACCCAGAAAAAATGATTAGTGAAACCGCTACAATCATTATAAAGCCCAATACAAAAATCAATACGATACTTGCAAGTCGTAAAATCAGTGGATTTCCGCGTTCCTCGATGTGATAGCTTTCATTAAACCCGAGCAAAATTGCGTTGATACTCGAACTAGCGTAGTAGATCACCAACACAAAACCTATTGATAACAATGCATTGTGTTTTTGATTGATCAAATCATCCAAGGTACTTTCGAAGAGACTGAAAGTATCACCTGGAAAAAACCCACGTACACTATCAAATAGATTTGCTTGAAAATTATCTATTGGAATGTGTGGAATGAGAGAAAGCAACAAGATAATTCCTGGGAAAAAAGCCAGGAACAATCGGAAGGAAATGGCTGCTGCTCTTGTGGCAAGTGATCCTTTCGTAATACCTTCTATGAAAAAACTGCCCACATACCACATCGATAAGCCTTCAAATCCTGGAAGCTTCAGGTTTTTAAAGAACCGAACGATCATTCGGGTTCCCTTCATTTTCTTTATTCTCTCCAGCCACTTCATTCTTTATACTGCCTTTAAGCTCAAGTCCAAACTGTGAATACGGTGCGTAAGTGCGCCCATGGATATATAATCGACTCCAGTTGCCGCATACTGTGCAACATTCGATTCATCAATCCCTCCGCTTGCTTCAGTTTCCACTCTTCCGTTGATTAATTTTACTGCGTTCGCGAGTTGTTCGGGAGAGAAATTGTCAAGCAAAATTCGAAATGCCATGTTCTCCTGAAGGATCATTTCAACGTCTTCCATTGACCTTGCCTCCACCTCGATTTTCAATTGAAGGTGATTTTCTTTCAAATACGAAGAAATTTGCCGGAGTGCATTGTGAATGCCTCCTGCATAATCGATGTGATTGTCTTTAACTAAAATCATGTCATACAATCCAAAGCGGTGATTGACGCCACCTCCTAGCTTCACTGCTAGCTTTTCGAAGTATCTAAAACCCGGCGTAGTCTTTCGTGTATCCAAGAGTTTGCAGCCCATCGGATCGATCATATCAACGATTTTTCTGGTTTGAGTGGCAATTCCACTCATTCTTTGCATGATGTTCAGTGCGAGTCTTTCAGCCGTCACAATGCTTCTGGAAGGACCTTCCACATAAAATGCAATCTCCCCGTGCTTTACACTACTCCCGTCGTGGATGAGCTTTTCAAAAGATAGATTTGGATCGATGAGTTCAAATACTCTTTTTGCTATGTCTATTCCTGCGATAATTCCAGTGTCTTTAATTAGAAGCTTCGCCTTACCAATGGCATCTGGGGGAATAGTAGAGAGGCTGGTATGGTCTCCATCTCCCACATCTTCCGCAATAGCTTGTAATAAGAAATTATCTAGATCAAATGAATTCATCCCGCAAAATTACGGAACAATCAACTCTCGATTTTGAGTTGTTTTATCTGCCAGGTGTTTCCGTTCTTTTTCATGAAGAAGGTGAGTCGAAACACTCCTTTAGCAGTCGTGAGTTCTCCAATCCGGTACTGGTCGTCAAGTTTAGAATTTCCTTGGTGTTTTACTGTAAAGCCTTTTACTTGTTTTTCTGTGAAAAATTTCGTGAGCATCGTTTTGGCGGTAGGAGCGCTATAGGTTCCTTCTTCTCCTATGATTTCCAACTCCACTGTACTCATGAAAAATGCAGAGAGGGCGTTGGCGTCTCCTTTTTTAAGTGCTTCTGTCACTTGAGGAGTGATATCCGCTTGAGCAAAAAGAGCTGGTGATAGGAGAATGAAAAATGCTACAATTATGGCTTTCATGGTACGAATATGCTAAAATTTAGTAACCGATTGACGTGTATCAATCATCAAGCCAAATAAGAAGTATTCATGTATTGAAAAACAAACACTTAAAACACGAAAGCCGACCTCAAAACAGAGGTCGGCTCAATATGAAAATCCTGAAATTACCGGAGCAACGTCTATTATGCTTCCGCGTTCTCTTTTTCCATCACCACTTTACCCTTATAGTAAAGTTTTCCTTCGTACCAGTGAGCACGGTGAAAGAGGTGAGGCTGTCCGGTAGTTGGACAAGTAGAAACGTTTGGCGCTTCGATCTTGTAGTGTGTTCTGCGCTTTGCCTGACGGGTCTGCGAGATTCTGTGTTTGGGATGTGCCATCTCAGTATATATTAAATCTTTATAACCTTGTTATTCTTCTTCATCGTCTTCGAGCGGCTCATGCTCCTCGAAGTGTAAATTTTTCAATGCTGCCCAATCATCTCGGTTGTCATTTTCTACCGTGTACTTTTTGAATGCGGCCAATACTTCTTGGTTACATTCCTCTTCGGTAGCATGAACGTGTCGTGCGGGGAGTGCCAAATGGGCATATTCATAGAGATATTGAGAAACGTCCACCGTATTTTCCGAAGGACCCAATACCAAAATTTCATCATCTGTACTTCCCGTCTCGTCCCCAAACTTCACGATGAGTTTATCATTCGATGAGATGGGTTGGAGGTAGGCATCTCCGCAACGGTCGCATAGAAGTTCGACGTTTCCACCCAATTGAAAGTCCAATACCATAAGGGTACTTTGCTTTTCAAGTGTTACTTCTACTTCTATCTCCGCATTAGAGATTTCCGAGTATTCAAAGGCTTCAAAGAACGTTTTCGTCAGTTGAAATCGGTACTCATGGAGCCCCGGTTTCAAGCCCAAAAAAGGAATATGGTATTCTCTCAAGGCCTTCACCGACGATTTTTTTAGGGGTGGCAAATATACGAAACTTTCTTGATCGACCAAGAAAAAATCGGGCACACCCAATCGCTTGATTTAGATATGAATAGCCCTCTTATCCGTAGCGTCTAGAGCAGCCTCTCTAAAGCTCTCTGTGAATGTGGGGTGCGCATGAGAAATACGTGCTATATCCTCAGCGGAAGCCTTGAATTCCATAGCCACTACTGCTTCGGCAATCATATCGGCACAGCGTGGTCCAATCATGTGAACGCCTAAAATCTCATCGGTATCCTTATGCGCCAACACCTTTATCAATCCATCGGTATCCATGCTGGCTCGAGCTCTTCCGCTGGCTTTGAAAGGAAAGGACCCTACTTTATAAGGAGTACTGTTATCCTTAAGCTGTTCTTCGGTATAGCCAACACTTGCTACCTCTGGCCACGTATACACCACACCAGGAATCAACAAGTAATTGATATGGGGTTTTTGACCTGCAATGACCTCCGCAACAAAGGTTCCCTCCTCCTCCGCTTTGTGCGCCAACATAGCGCCTTTCACGACATCACCGATAGCATAAATTCCGGGCACATTGGTTTGTAGGTGCTGGTCCACCTCAACCCTGCCACGATCATCGATCTTCACCCCTGCTTTCTCCAAGCCCAAGTTTTCCGTGTAAGGCTTTCTGCCCACCGACACAAGGACATAGTCACCTTCTAACACTAGCTCTTCGCCTTTGGCATTGTCGGCCTTTACTGTAACCGTCTTGCCTTTTGCGCTTACCTCTTTAACTTTATGAGAAAGATAGAAATCGAATCCAATTTTCTTCAGTGACTTTTGCAATTCCCTACCCATAGTACGATCCATCGTTGGGATGATACTATCCATGTATTCTACCACTGAAATTTGAGATCCCAATCTTCCATATACGCTTCCCAATTCCAAACCAATCACCCCACCGCCGATGATCACCATGTGTTTGGGGATCTCTTGAAGTTCAAGCGCCTCGGTGCTGGTGATGATTCTCTTTTTATCCACTTCGATAAATGGAAGCGTAGCCGGTTTTGATCCTGTGGCAATGATGGTATTCTTCGCTCCGATTTGCTCGATGCTTCCATCTGATTTGGCGATAGCGATGGTTTTCTGATCTACAAATGAACCATGGCCGTGATATACATCGATTTTATTTTTCTTCATGAGAAAATCAATGCCCTTGGTAGTCTGATCTACAACCCCTTGCTTGCGCTTGATCATCTGTGGAAGGTTAACTTTTGGGGCAGATTTCAAATCAATGCCGTGCTCTGTGAAGGTATGCACCGCCTGATGATAATGTTCTGAACTATCCAACAAAGCCTTGGAAGGAATGCACCCTACATTCAAGCATGTTCCACCCAATGTACTATAGCGCTCTATGATCGCTGTTTTCAAACCCAATTGAGCTGCTCTGATCGCTCCAACATAGCCTCCAGGACCGGAGCCTATTACTACAACATCATATTGATTCATGCGACAAAGATAGAGATTCAATCTTTGTGTTTCAATGAATCTTGAATAGTCCTATTTTTGATTATTATTTTTCGAAAAATATGAATACCTCAAGAATTCCTTATTTAATAATTCTATTTGTACTTTCTTTTTCTTTCATGGTTTTTCACTTCGTAAGCTACGGCGAGGAAGTCGCTGTTACAAGCATTTCATTTCTACTATCTTCCTTTATAATCGTTGGTATTTGGATTTACAGTATAGTGCTTGCTTCGCGAATCCGAGATATCAATAGTATTTGGTTTGTTTTCCTTTTTACGATGAGCACCATTGCTACTCCTTTGCTTCTTTGGAGAATATACAAAGGTAGATACATCGTTTCTTAATGATTGAAGTTCTTCTTCATGACCACTAAATCCTCATTCTTTGAAGACGTTTATGCTGTTGTTCGCTTGATACCGCAGGGGCGAGTGACCTCGTATGGCGCAATTGCAAAGTACTTGGGCACAGGAATGAGTTCGCGGATGGTGGGTTGGGCGATGAATGCCGCGATTCAGGCAGACCCGCCCGTTCCGGCGCATCGCGTAGTAAACCGACACGGACTTCTTACCGGAAAAATGCACTTCGGCAGTCCTCATCGCATGCAGGAGCTACTGGAAGCCGAAGGCATTAAGATCATCAATGACCAGGTGCAGTCTTTTGAATCTCTTTTTTGGAACCCCCTTACAGAATTGGAGATGTGATCTTGGTATGATCCATCAAAAAACGACCAGATTAATCCACTGGGTGGAGCACGAGGTACTCCAAAAACACCCCGTCATTGCACGTAATGAATCCTTTGTTTTCCAAGAAGCGGAGTATTACCTGTGATTCCCTCAACTTGGTCTCCGGATTAACCATGCTATACTCAAAGACATCAAACAAGTAATCGCCTTCCAAGACCTTCCAAGTTGTGCTGAACTCTCCCTGTGGGCTATATGGAAGATTGAATGCCACCAGAAGATTTTCATCAAAATCATAAGTTCGTTCAATATCCAGTGTAAAGGTTCTTGTGCCTACCGTTAGCCTTATTTTTTCATTATTGAGAAAGGTAAACTCGACCAATTTGCCTGTAGAATCTTGCGGGCAGAATGTCGTGGTGGAAGTTCTCCAAGTTCCCTTGGGAGCACTTTGCGTGTAGGAGGCGCATCCGATGTACATGCTTATAAGTAGAATTCCGAATGCAAAATAAACAATAGCTTTCCGTTTCATTTAAGAGTGATTTATTTACAAAAAAAGTAAAAAATACTTCAAACTCTTACCTAGATATGCTGAATGTTATTCTACTTTATTCTGCACCTCCGATTCTACTGAAGATTGGATTGAGTTATAAAACTCACTATCCTTAATGGAAGGAAGTATAATCAGAGAAAAACGATAACCACTTAAGTCAATGAATGGTCGCTTCAAGAGGCACACATTCGTGACAAACGCGCTAGAAATTCCATCGAAGAACCTACTCATAGATTTTCACCAACTTATTCCCTTGCGCATCGATGACTCCGCGAAACATCCCCGAAGTGGTGAAACCTAAGTAATAGTTTCCTTTTTGATCCAATACTATACAGCCACCTCTTCCTTTCTTTGAGACGATCTCCTTTAAAGTCTTTTCAACCGCATCCTTCAATGACTTTTTCTTATATTTTACTAGACTGTTTATTTCATGAGCGGCTGCAACCTTGATAAAGTCTTCGCCTCTCCCTGTGCAGGATACCGCAACACCATCATTATCTGCATACGTTCCCGCTCCGATAACTGGAGAGTCTCCAATTCTACCATATTTCTTATTGGTGATTCCACCCGTACTCGTTCCTGCTGCTAGATTTCCATATCTATCTAATGCAACACAACCTACCGTTCCCATTTTCTTTTCACTTGATGGACTGTGATCTAGTTTCTCTTTGTCTTCTTTTAATGCTTCTTGATATTGATCCCATCTTTTCTGTGTGAAAAAATAAGATGGGTCTACTGTCGGGATTTTGTAATCCGTGGCATATTGTTCAGCGCCTTCGCCTGAAAGAAAAACGAAGCGAGAGCTATCCATAATATGCCTTACAAGTTGTATTGGATTTTTCACAATGGTAACACCAGCAACTGCTGCGCAATCTTGATTTCGTCCATTCATGATTGCAGCATCCAATTCATTTTTGCCTTCGTGAGAAAAAACTGCTCCTCTTCCTGCATTGAATAGAGGGGAGTCTTCCATAATTTTAATAACTGACTCAACAGCATCCAATGACGAACCTCCATTTACCAAGATTTGATACCCAACATGAAGAGCAGAGTCCATAACGATCAAGTATTGTTGTTCCTCTGCCGGTGTTAAATTCAATCCTTTCAAGTCTCCCGCCCCTCCGTGGAGTGCGATTACTGGCAAAAACTCTTTGACCACCTGCTCCGTTTTCGACTTGTCAGAAGCTGAATCAGAGCAAGACAAGCATAAAACGATAATGACAAATAACAAATTCTTCATAGACTAAGAGTTGTTTGAAAAGAAGCCACAAAATAACGATTATTTCCAACTCTGGCTAATAGTTGCTGCAGTTGATATCCGATCGATACTTCCCAGTGTTCGTTAAATTTTCTTTCCACAGAAGCACCGATTCTCATTTGATCGATCGTCTTTCGACTCGGATTATTTAGGGGATAAAAAAACTCCGTGTTCACCCCTACACCGTAATAATAATTCAGGCGATGAGAAGCAGTAAATCTCAAGCGATTATACCATCTTGGATTTCTATACTGATCATTAAGGTGCTCCACAAATACTAATTGCTGTACTCTATTTCTTAGGGTAAAGTGAACCTTCCCTATTCTATTATTATAGGAAATGGTGTGAAAGAAAAGGGCTCTTGATTCGATTATATTTCTCGGTGATTTAAACTGAACCCATCGACTATGAAGTTCTGTGCTAAAGTGTTCATTTATTCGAATGCCAATACCGCCGTCGGCACCAGACATCCAAAACTCTGTTGCGTTTTCGTTGAAAAGAGCTTGCTGCGTAAATTTAAAATAGAGAGATCGCGATTGCTGATATCGTAAAGCAAACTGTGGCATGATTACAAAATCACTTTGCTGCGAAAAGACGCTTTTCAAGATTAACGCTAAAAGTGTTATTAAAACTAGCTTTTTCAATAGGTATACTGCAAAGTTGTTTGTTCAATTATTTTACCCTGTGGATCCACTGTACTATCAGACAAAATCATACCTTTCTTATCATAGACCAAGGATCTTGTAGATATAACTACCCCATTCTGGCCATAAGTGACTAGCTTCATGAGCCTACCTTTTTTATCGTATTCCCAAATCTTTGACTGGTCAACACGGCCTTGGCCATCTCGCTTTTCCATTTTTACTTCATCTTCCCATTTATTAAAGTGCCGAATAGTGATTGATTTCACATTTCCAGAAGGCAAATCCAAGATGATCTCTTCATTACTTCCATTTCGATCCAAGTATTGAATTTTTTTATGAAAACGCAACTCGCCGTTCGATCTAAATACTTTTCTTTCAATCAATCTTCCTTTCTTATCATAAAAATCATGGATCTTTCTGTTTTCATCTTCATTCTCCTTATGGAACTCGATAGTCACTATTTCTTTAATCTTTCTGTTTCTAATTTGCTCCGATCCTTGCGAGAATGCGACAATTGGCAACAAAAAAAAGATGACAAATATATTCTTCATATTTACTTGAATAGTGTCATAGTTGGAGCCTGAACAGACTCTTTTCGACCTTCAATCTTCACCACTTGTTTTACCACAGTTTCTCCCGACAAATTTTGAAATGAACTATCACGGCTGTAGACATATAATTCATAATCTCCTGGGTATAGAAAATCGAAACGGAAATTTCCCTCATAGTCCGTTTTCACTCTGTCATCGAATCCCTCTCCTTTTGCTCCATACTTGATATAGACATAGGTATCTGTGGCCGGCAATTCTGAAATCAATACTGTAAAATCACTATTGTAATCTGCTTCTAAGATTTTACCATAAATTCTAGCGTTCCCGCCTTCTCCAGCTTCCTTTTTACATCCAAGGAAAACAATGGTAATCAACATCAATAAGTATTTCATTTCAATTGTACTTTCTTATCAATCAACAGATCCTTTGGTAAGCTTGTGCCAAGCAGTAAAATGGTTCTTTTGCCACGATATGCGTTGACAAAAGAGACAATGACACGCAAATCATCCTCATTCAATTCATCCCATGGCAAGGTTATGGAAACTATTTCTTTCTTGCTAAAGAATGCCCTTGCCAAGCTCAACTTCCAAAAATAGGCGGTATTGTTCAGCTTCTCCACATCCTTCAAACTTCCATTCAGTGCATTTTCAGGCAATCTTAGGTTCAGTTTAGTAAGCATTTTCAATGCTGCCTCACTTCTTTCCTCACTTGCTGTATAGCTAATAATCTTATAGATCGAATCGCCTAAAAGGGCAATACTCGAATGTACGAATGCGATTCTTCTTCTTAGTTCGAAAGGCTCAATGTTATCGATATTCTTATTGTCCAAACTGATCTGGATACGTTTTCTTGAAAGCCCTGAAAGAGCACTAAACCATTCCTCCAGGATTACAGATTTTCCTTCAAGAAAAACGCTTGTTTTTGGTTGTACAAAACCGTCCTCCCAGAAAAGTAGTCCGTATGAAGTTGGTAGATCTTTTCGTCTTTCCTTACTTTCCTCATTCTTGTTTAATTGACGTTCGATAGACGCAAACGACAACTTGGCTTGCGCTCTAATCGCTGGTATGCGAGTTAATCTTCTTAAAGGACCTTGGGAATACAAGATCAATAGCACGCAAGTCATCATTGACGACGGGTCTCTTTCCACTGAAACATAAGAAAAGTAAAGCAGAATCCATCCGATAATCAAGAAGACTTGTAAAGGCTGCAATGCTTCGAGCATTGCCTTTTTATTATTCAAAGGCAAATTGGATTCATAGAAAGCCTCACTTGACTGAGTGAATTCTTCTAAAGCCAATTTTTCACGATTCAAGACTTTAAAGGAAAGCGCATTATCTGTAAAATGTAAAACAGACCTCATCATGCTTGATCTTTTCTCATTTCTGAGTTGAGTATCTTGCTTTATAAATCTTGCAATAAAAATAGAAATTCCCGTAAAAAAAAGAATTATTCCACCAATAACCAAAGTAACTTTCCAGCTTAATGCAGTAATTAATGCAAGGGAAACCAATAAGACCATAACATCTATAGGAGCTCCAAAAATGTACTTTGTCAGCCACGATTTCAAATAAGTCATTTCATTGAAAAACCGTTGACTTGATTTTGCACTTTCGCTGTGATTTTTTGTATTTAACTTCATCAGTGTTAATCTTTCGAAAAGAGCAACACGCAAACGGAACACCAGGCTTTCGCTGAGGCGTTTTCCGAAAGACTCAATAATGAATACAGAAACTATTCGAAGAACTAACAGCGTTGCAAAAAATAAGAAAAATGCATCCATGCTAGTTGGATGAAAAGGAATCAATTCAAACAACCTGGCTTTTGTAGAACTTGACTCATCAATAATTGAAAGCAAGCCACCGATACTTACCGGAAGGAGAACATTTGCAAATGCTCCGATCATCCCGAAAAAATACAAGGTTGAAACCCACGTCCATTTTTCTTTGAAAAAAATTCGGACAATTTGCCTTGTTTTGGTATCCATTTCTTTAATTCAACATCAAGTGATTGAATTCACCAGTCATTATTTCATCAATCGTCAATACGGGTAAAGGTAAATGATTTTTTACTTCTGTAATCAACAATGGACTCATGGTAAATCTTCCGCTCACTAGCACTGGTTGAATATCCATTTCTCGAAGTGATTTAACACCTTGAATTGCACTTAAGCTATCGCCGCATGAAAACACCACACTATGAATTGTTTTCATAAAAGCTTTATCTCTCAGCAAGAATTCCGTTTCTCTTTGCCATATACCGTCTGCAATTTCCATCACCAGAAGCTCCAATCCTTTAGCAGCCATATTTTCTAAAAGTGATTGATACAAATCCAATAATTCTTCTTTCTCACACATGAAGGTAGAAGGAAAACCAAAGTCACTAAAGTCGCCAACAACGTCTGCTCCGCAGTCCAAGACATAATCGCGGTCTTTTGTATAAGCGGTTCCTGTAAACTTGATAAATCCAACGTTCTTGCCAGTGGTTTTAAGTCCCCTTGCGACGTGGGCTGCAGTCGTTGTTTTGCCGCTATCCATTGTGCTACCAATGCTCAATACTATTTTCATTCCAGCAGGAACTATTCCAGTGAAAGAGGTTCTTGTCTTTTGATAGAACTTAGTATTTATGATTTGATTCGACTCATTGCAGCAATATCCTACTAGTTCCACCTTTGTTGGTTCGATGTAATCTAAAGAAGCATTTTGCGAATGAACAATACCTATGACCCCACCTGCACCAATGACATGATAAAAATCTCTGTGCTCCTTAGGAACATACCCTTCATATTGAGAGGTTGCATAACGATCAGCAAATGCCGCAACTAAGTAATCTCCTGGAAAAATAGCCACGTTTCTACCCTGATCTCCTTGAGCATTGCGGTGTTTACCAATCTCTATGATTTTAAAAAGACCCAGATCTCCTGCTATTGGGAGATGTGTTTTAGCCAGTGATTCGTTGACAGAATAATTTTCAATTCCTTTTGCAACAAGAGTTCTTTTGATTTTCACAAGATTACTTTTTTATGAGTTTTTGAATAACGTATGATTGCTGATTTCGAATTTGAATAAAATAAGCTCCGGGACTTAAGAAAGAGAGGTCGATTTGTTTTTCGCCTCTCAGCTTTTTATTCCATACGTCCTTCCCTGAGACATCGGTTATCACGAGATCCCCGGACATCAATCGATCAAAAGTGATTTCATCGACAAAAGGATTGGGATAGATAACAACGCCATCATTTTTCTTTTCCTGCACACCGCTCCACCAATCCCATGTCCACACAAACATGTCTCTTTGATTTAAACCTCTCTTACTTCCAGCAAGAAAATTGACACCCACTAAATTGGCGATTTCAGAAGAGTCCGACACGACTCCAATGGGGAGTATTTCATTCGATTGAAATGAGTTTGACTCGGACCAAATTTGCGTTTTCACATCAAAGTTGATAGAAGGTCCTGCATCGATATCTTCATGACAAATGAGATGAATCTGCTGATCTGCGGGGTTGAAAATTATACCATCGCCAATTAAATCTCCCGAAGCAACAACTGTGGAAGCGGCTACCGGCACACCCAAATGATCAACTACTCGTAGAGAATATGCCTCCAAACTCCCAGAATTATCGACAGGATGATTGACCAACTGAGCATAATAATTATTACCTGCGACACTAGGAAACTCGACGCTTTGAACGGGTTGATTATAAGTATGAGAATCCGATGACCATGAATCCGTCCAATAGGAAGATCCTTCTGAACTTATCAATCTAAATACAGAAGTCGAAGTAAGATCATCCGCTGAATAAGAAATCATGCTCAGACCAATGCTACCCGAAGGAAAAACCTCCATTTTCTCAATATCGTCATTGAAACCTCCATCGTAGGTTTGACTCCAAAAAACAGTTCCGTCTGGATAGTATCCTGTGATCAGAACATCCGAATTACTTCCATTGAATACTCTTGCAGCTACGATTAAAACATCATTGACTTCATTGATCCATTTATTTCTATCGTCTCCATTTCCATCATTATTGATCATGCTCCATAATAGCACACCATTTGGGTTATAGCAAAGCAATAAGCGTTGGTTATTCGTAGTGAATAAAGGGTCGATATCGGTTCTTCCGATGACATAGAGATCTCCATTGTAGCTGTGAAGTTCCGCTGGCCTATCCGACTCACTTACTGCCCCGTTATAAACCTGCGACCAAAGTAAAGTTCCAGTTGGTGTGTATTTATTGAGAAATATATCAGCGCCTTGACCAGAATTTCTTAGATACCCTAAAACCACGACTCCGTCAGCAAATACTTCTATGTCCACTACATCGTCATCACTTCCGTAGAGAGAACCATTGAGCGTTCTTGTCCAAAGAGTGTCCGTTAGTGTTTTTCTTATGAGAATTGCATTTCTATTATCCTCAGACTTTACAGTATATCCGCCGACATATTCTTGATCCAGTAGCGATTTCACTACACGCACGTTATCGGCGTTATCCCCCAAGCCATCGTTGAGCAAGCTCACATCAGACGCTGGGCCGTCGTAACGATTAGCAATAGCTGAAGAATTATTGGCGACATTAGACACCACCCCCACCGTTTCAACGACTCCTGAAGAATTGAACGCGACATCAAAGCTAAGATCATCAACACCTTGAAGTCCGCTGATTTTTTTCGTCCAAACTAAAGCTCCTGTATTCGAGTACTTCACCGTAACGATATCATTGGAGACATTCACCCCAGCGATTTGATCGGAAACACCGGTAACAGCAACAGCTCCATCAGAATAGACATCCATTGCCGATACAAGATCATCTCCAAAACCAGTTCCTTCATATTGCACAGTCCACAGTTGTGTTGAGGCTGCATTGTAGACTACCACGCGGTAATTGTAATTGAGAACAGCAGTGGCATTCGCATCGCTTCGGCCAGCGACGTATACATTGCCATTGGAGCCTACACGAATCAAATCTGCTCTATCATCTTCGACGAAATCGAAAATACGGGTCCATAAGATGCTACCGTTGGCTGCAATTTTCAGCGTATAAAAATCATCATCGTTCCCATTTCCGAAACGCCCAGTGGTATAAATACTGCCGTCGGTCGCAACATCCACTGAGGTTCCTCTGTCTGTGCCACCACTATCTAAAATCTGAGACCAGATTAAATTTCCAGAGATGTCATATCCGAGCACTAGATAATCATCATTTCCACCATTACTACTTCTACCACATACCGTAATTACTCCTGCACTTGAATAGGCGATATCCTCCCCACGATCCAATCCAGTTGCTTGATCGAATTTTCTTGCCCAGAGCAATTGACCATTAGAGTTATAGGCTATTGTAAGCACGTCCTTCTGAATACCGCTTGTAGGATCCACATCACAATCGCCTGTGATAAAAACATTTCCTTGATTGTCTATAGCAATGGCATTGGGTTGATCATATTGATTACTCTCTGGATCATTGTACAATGCGCTCCATAGCACCTCTCCTTCACTCGACAGTGCAATGGTCCAAAAGTCATTGCCTACCGCTCCGCTGTTTGAAAAACCAGTGACAATAACTCGGTCATTGGTTACATCGTAAACAAGATCTTCAATTTCATCAGCATTATCTGATAATCCATTGAATTCTCGTTTCCAAACTACCTGACCATTAAGATCTCTTTTAAGGATTAAAAAATTGGTGAATTCGTCTTCATGAACTGTATATCCACCGATGTAAGAGTTGCCATTGTTGTCTGTCTCAATGGCCTGAAAACGGTCACGAAAATCGCCCGTACCATTAAAAACAAATTCATTTAAAGTTGGCTGACAAAATGAAGAGACCGCGAACATGGCATTCGCCACTAATAGCAAGGTAAAAAGCCGCATTTGGTTTTGGTTTATAGCTGACGGTTCAAACTTATGGAAAAATCCCCTACCTACAACAACAAAAACCCTACTCAAATTTGATCTTCATACCTCCTATTTCGGCTTTTCCAGTTCTTTCTCTGTTTGCTCCACTGCAGGGTTGGGTATATACTGTTTATAAAATTCACTATCCTTAATGGAAGGAAGTATAATCAGAGAAAAACGATAGATGGGCTGATAGAAATACGATTTATCCTTTTGGCTTTGGGGTATGATAGACGCCTTTGTATCGATGGAGTGAAAAATTAAAAACAGTACACTGATACTTAGTACCGTTTTACAAATAGCGAAGAACGACCCGCCTATTTGATTCCATCTTTCCGCACCACCGGCTTTTACTGTTTTAGTAATCAACCTTGCCAGCAGCCACAACCCAATAATCACGATTACAAGAATGGCAAGAAAACTGAAAAGCGGAGCGTAAGTCGACTGAACTTCCATGGAGTTGCGAAGCCATTGGGTAAACCAATCGCTTAAATGAATTCCTGCATAAATTCCAACGAAAATAGAAAGAGAAGAAAAGAGCTCAATCACAAACCCATTTCTCCATCCTCTCCATGCCGCGAGAACAATGAGCAACACCAATATAATATCGATATAACTGATCATCTTGGCGAAAGTAGAAATCCAGCGCCAGAATTGACGAGAGGGGATTTTTCAATATTAACATAGAGCAGTTAGTCCTCTAAAATAAAAAAGCCGTTTCAAGAATGAAAACGGCTTTTTTTTCTTTTAGGGAAAATCTATCAGTTCTCTGGCTTGATGGAAGCCATGAGGTACTCCCGATTCATACGGGCGATGTTGTCTAAACTGATGTTCTTTGGACACTGCACTTCGCATGCACCAATATTCGAACAGTTTCCAAAACCTTCTTCATCCATCTTCTTCACCATGTTTAGCACACGCTCCTTTCTTTCTACCTGACCTTGCGGCAACAATGCATACTGAGAAACTTTCGCACTCACAAAAAGCATTGCAGATCCATTAGGACAAGTGGCAACGCAGGCACCACATCCAATACATGTTGCAGCATCAAAGCTCTTATCTGCATCTTCCTTAGGAACAGGAATAGCGTTGGCATCAAGCGTGCGGCCGCTGGTATTCACAGAAATAAATCCTCCCGCCTGCTGCACACGATCGAAGGCGCTTCTGTCTACCATCAAATCTTTGATTACAGGAAACGCAGCGCTTCTCCAGGGTTCGATATAAATGGTATCTCCGTCTTTAAATGAGCGCATGTGCAATTGGCAAGTAGTCACTCCACGGTTGGGTCCATGTGCCTCTCCGTTGATGAACATGCTACACATCCCACAAATTCCTTCGCGGCAATCGTGGTCAAAAGCCACTGGATCATCGCCGCTCTCTATCAGTTTATAGTTGAGTACGTCCATCATTTCCAAAAACGACATGTCTTCAGAAATCTCTGAAACCTTATACTCGACTAATTTTCCTTGTTCGCTGGTGCTCTTTTGGCGCCACACTTTCAATGTTAAATTCATTGCCTTCTGTTTAATTATTTATAAGAACGGGCAGAAACTTTAATATTCTCATAGATCAAGTCTTCTTTGATCAAATTAGGTTCACTAGGATTTCCAGTGAATTGCCAAGCAGCTACATACATGTAGTTCTCATCGTCACGAAGAGCTTCTCCATCTGGTGTTTGGTATTCTTCTCTAAAGTGCCCTCCACAACTCTCATTTCTATTCAATGCATCCAAACACATCAATTCGCCGAGCTCTATGAAATCAGCAACGCGGGCTGCTTTCTCTAGCTCAGGATTCATTCCTTTCATAGATCCAGGAACTCTGACATTCTTATAGAAATCTTCGCGAATCTTCTTGATCTCTGTGATAGCCCACTTTAAGCCCTCTTCATTTCTTGCCATTCCGCACTTATCCCAAATGATTTTACCCAACTTCTTGTGGTAATAATCAACAGGCTTGGTGCCTCCATTGGTGAAGAATCCTTCTAGCTGTTTTCTTACGTTATTTTCCGCTTCATCAAACTCAGGTGTATTCGTTGGAATGGAACCTGTTTTGATTTCATCTGCCAAATAGTTACCAATGGTATAAGGCAATACGAAATATCCATCTGCCAATCCTTGCATCAATGCAGAAGCTCCTAGTCTATTCGCACCGTGGTCTGAGAAGTTGGCTTCGCCGCAAGCATAGCAACCGGGTATGGTTGTCATCAACTCATAATCCACCCACAGTCCTCCCATGGTATAATGCACCGCGGGATAAATCATCATTGGGGTTTCATATGGATTTTCGTCAACGATTTGCTCGTACATCTGAAAGAGATTTCCGTACTTGGCTTCTACCACCTTCTTTCCGAGTTTTAAGATCTCCGCATCTGTTACGTTGTGCAATCCTTTTACGTTTGCTTCAGCCTTTCCGTAGCGTACAATGGCGGCACTAAAATCGAGATATACCGCTTCACCTGTGGAGTTTACCCCAAATCCCTCGTCACATCTTTCCTTAGCCGCTCTGGAAGCGATGTCACGCGGTACCAAGTTTCCAAATGCAGGATACCTTCTTTCTAAGTAGTAGTCTCTTCTTTCTTCTGGAAGATCATTCGGACGCAATTTCTTAGCGCGAATGGCTTCCGCATCTTCTTTGAACTTCGGAACCCAAATACGTCCGTCGTTTCTCAACGATTCCGACATGAGGGTAAGTTTTGATTGATGATCGCCGGAAACTGGAATGCACGTTGGGTGAATTTGAGTAAAGCACGGATTTGCAAACAAAGCTCCTCTGCGATGTGCTCTCCAGCCCGCAGTAACGTTGGATCCCATGGCATTGGTAGAAAGGAAAAACACGTTGCCATAACCCCCTGTGCACAATGCCACTGCATGCGCACTGTGACGTTCTAACTCTCCTGTCACCATGTTTCTCGCAATGATTCCTCTCGCCTTACCGTCCACAATTACCAAATCCAACATTTCATGACGGTTGAGCAACTGAATATTACCCTTTCCAACTTGGCGCGACATGGCAGAGTACGCTCCCAAAAGAAGCTGTTGACCTGTTTGCCCTTTCGCGTAAAAAGTCCTTGACACCTGAGTTCCACCGAACGAACGATTGTCCAATAGTCCGCCATAATCACGTGCAAATGGAACTCCTTGTGCCACGCATTGGTCGATAATGTTAGCGCTTACCTCAGCCAGCCTGTGTACGTTGGCCTCGCGTGAACGGTAGTCACCTCCTTTGATGGTATCATAAAACAAACGATAAGTGCTATCCCCGTCGTTCATGTAATTCTTTGCAGCATTGATTCCACCTTGCGCAGCAATAGAGTGCGCGCGGCGTGGACTGTCTTGGAAGCAAAGTGCTTTCACCTTGTATCCCATTTCAGCGAGTGAGGCTGCTGCAGAGGCTCCTGCGAGACCAGTGCCAACAACGATCACATCAATGTTTCTTTTGTTTGCCGGATTGACCAGTCGAACTGAGTTCTTGTACTTGGTCCACTTTTGATCGATTGATCCGGAAGGTATTTTGGCGTCCAACGTCATTTTACTTTCGTTTTGACTTATTTAATTTCTTATTGAATAAACTTGAGATAGAATGCAAGAGGCATTGCTGCGAAAATCGCTGGTATAATTACCGAGAAGGCGTCACCAACAAAAGCTATGGCATTCTTATACTTCAAATGATTGAATCCAAGCGACTGGAAAGCGCTCTTGAAGCCATGTAGCAAGTGCCAGAAAAGAGAAATACATCCGAGCACATACACAATGACCACGATCAGATTGCTAAATACCAATTGCATTTGGGCATATAGATTTTCATACTCTAAACCATCAATCATCATGACATGATTGGTAACGTCCAGATGTGTGATTCTTGTCTTGAACCAAAAATGATACATGTGCAAGATGAGGAAAAGCAATATAAGCGTTCCCAGGAGCGCCATTGAGCGCGAGTACCAAGTGCTACTGGCCGAAGACTTTTCATAGGCGTACTTCACCGGGCGGGCCTTTCTATTTTGAAAGTAGAGGATAAGTCCATCGATGACGTGCAGCAGCAAACCCGCAAAAAGCACGATTTCCATGGTTCGGATAATGATGTTGGTTCCCATAAAATGGGCCCAAACATTGAAGGTCTTTCCACCGTCGTTGAAGAAAATAGTCGCGTTAATCGCGCAGTGGACCACCAAGAACGAAATCAAGAAAATTCCCGTGAGGGCCATCCAGAATTTCTTGGTAAGAGACGATTTAAAAATAGCAGAAGCCATAAGTGAATTGATTTTGCTCGGCGAAAATAAGAGGCAACCGACTAATACAAAATAAAAAACTCACAATTTCCTTCACTGTTCATTATAAAAATCACAAAAAAAAATCCCGTCGGAAGACGGGATTTTATTATTTTCTAAATCAAAATCTTAGCTTAAAGAGACTCTCTTAAAGTCAATTGCAGTAAGATCTTTATCTACGCTCTTGAGGTATTGAGCAACCGAAAGCTTGCCATCCTTGATAAACTCTTGGTTGAGCAATGTAGCTTCCTTATAGAATTTATTGAGGCGACCCATCGCGATTTTTTCAGCCATGTCAGCTGGTTTACCCTCGTTCACGGCTTGTTCTTTTCCAACTTCGATTTCTCTTTGCTTCACATCTTCTGGAACAGAAGATTCGTCCAGTGCGATCGGAGCCATAGCGGCAGCCTGCATCGCAACGTCTCTTCCTACTTCTTCAGCGATCGACTTATTGAAGCCAACCATAGCTGCCAATTTATTTCCTGGGTGATTGTAGCAGGAGATAAATTCAGCGTTGATGATGGAATAAGTAGAGAGGTCTATTTTCTCGCCTATTTTTCCAATTTCTTCGATGATTTTATCCGCGATGGTTAAATCCGTTCCTGGATAAGTGATTGCCTTCAACTCATCGATAGTCGCAGGCTTGTTCGCCACTGCGATATCGCAGATGGTATTTGCTACTTTATCGAAGTCAGCGTTTTTAGCTACGAAATCTGTTTCGCAGTTGAGAACGATGAGGACACCTGTTTTTCCGTCGTCCGTCTTTTTGGTGATTACGAGACCTTCAGCAGCGTCGCGATCTCCGCGGCTAGCTGCTACTTTTTGTCCCTTTTTACGAAGAAGGTCGATAGCCGCTTCAAAGTCACCGTTTGCTTCGGTGAGCGCTTTTTTGCAATCCATCATACCTGCTCCTGTGATACTGCGCAATTTGTTTACGTCTGCAGCGGTAATAGTCATGGTATTATCCTTTGTGTTTTTTTTGACAAATTTGATATGAGGTCCTTAGGACCGTGTAAAGCAGATATTAAGATTAAGCTTCAGCAGTGGTTTTTTTACGACCTCCACGAGCTTCACCTTTGCTTTCTACATCTTCCGCTTTATCGGCTTTGCGCTCGCTCAACCCTTCTGCGATAGATTCGATCACCACATCCAAAATCTTTGAAATAGACTTGGTAGCATCGTCGTTTGCTGGGATAGCGAAATCTACTTTACGTGGATCGCTATTGGTATCTACCATTGCAAACACGGGAATACCTAGTCTCTTTGCTTCAGCAACAGCGATATGTTCTTTCATGATGTCTACCACGAAAAGAGCAGCAGGAACGCGGTTCATATCTGCGATAGATCCGAGGTTCTTTTGCATTTTCATGAAAGTACGATCCAATTGAAGACGCTCGCGTTTGCTAAGAGTCGCCGCAGTTCCATCCGCTCCCATTTTCTCAATAGAAGCCATTTTTCTAACTGCCTTACGGATGGTTACGAAATTCGTAAGCATTCCGCCTGGCCAACGCTCAGTAACGAAAGGCATGCCGATGGCGCTTACCTTTTCAGATACGATATCTTTTGCTTGTTTTTTAGTAGCTACGAAGAGGATTTTCTTTCCAGACTTTGCAATTTGCTTTAGCGCGTTTGCAGCCTCATCGAGTTTAACGACCGTTTTGTTGAGGTCGATGATATGGATACCCTTTTTTTCTCCGAAGATGTAAGGGGCCATGTTTGGATTCCACTTGCGGCTGAGGTGACCAAAATGTACACCTGCATCCAGCAATTCGTCAAAAGTAACTTTTGCCATTGTATTGATTTGTCTTGTTTACGTTCACTTAATTCAACCGCCCGGTAGCCTTTTTTCACTGTAGCACTGTGAAGTGTCCACAGTGAAAAAAGAGTCCTGGCAGTTTGGATTCTAAACAAGCAGCAATTCTTCTGCTCTCCGCGATTAACGCTTGGAGAACTGGAAGCGCTTTCTTGCTTTTTTCTGACCGAATTTCTTTCTTTCGACCATACGTGGGTCACGTGTAGTAAGGCCTTCTGCCTTCAACGCCGACTTCCACTCTGGGTTGATTTCCACGAGCGCCTTGGTGATTGCCAAACGGAGTGCTTCCGCCTGACCGGTGATTCCACCGCCATCCAAATTTGCTTTGAAATCGTATTTTCCTTCATTTCCAGACAGCGCAAAAGGCTGATTTACGCGGTACTGTAGTACTAGCGTTGGAAAGTAATCTTTGTAATCTTTACCGTTGATAGTAAAATTACCGGTACCCTCAGATAGGTAAACACGCGCTACCGCTGTTTTTCTGCGACCGGATGTCTTGGTGGTTTCAGCCATTTAACTTGACAATTATCCTTTTAAACTGTATTCCTTTGGTTGTTGAGCAGCTTGCTCGTGGTTTGGTCCTGCATACACATACAAGTTGCGATATACAGCACGACCCAAACGATTCTTAGGCAACATACCTCTAACAGCCATTTCAATCATTGCTGTAGGGTGCTTAGCCATGGTTTCTTTTGGAGTGGCAAATCGCTGACCACCTGGGTAGCCAGTGTAGCGGATGTATACTTTCTCATCCCACTTCTTGCCAGTTAATTGCACCTTCTCAGCATTGATAACCACTACATGGTCTCCACAGTCTGAGTGGGGAGTGTAACTTGGCTTATGCTTTCCGCGAAGCACGTATGCGATTTCGCTTGAAAGGCGTCCTAATGTCTTTCCTTCAGCATCGATAAGAAGCCACTGCTTATTGGCATTCTCCTTATTTACTGAAACTGTTTTATAGCTCAACGTATCCATTGCTATTGATTTCTAGCGTATTTCCTTTTTGAAAAACGGGCTGCGAAAATACTACCTTTTTTTGAATAAGCAAATACTTTTCAACATTACTTTATGAAAATACTGAGTTTTAAAGTGAAAAGTACCCGTTCCTCGCTTTTTTCCATCCGTTTACTCTAAGAAAGAACCCGTTGCTACAATCTGCCCTCCTTATACATTTATATAATACGAATTTTAGGTCATCAAAAAATTGCAGCCATGAAGAAAAATAACAAGGAAGTGCCAAAATTCGGACAAGGTCTCTGGATTTTTAATGATAAATAAGATTTCTCACAGCAAGTGAGTTTGTGTTTGGTTTTTGTTTGGTTTTGAACCCGCCTCGGCGGGTTTTTTATTTTTAGTATCTTCGAGTTATGAAATATCTTCTATTCTGCTTACTGTTCATTTCTTCTTCCTTATCATTTTTTGCTCAAGAGGATTCGAAAAAAGACAACGACTGCTTCAGCATCTCCTTGCGTCAAGCCAAACGCATCAATGAATTGTTGGCTGAGAAAAATTATGCAAGTGCTTTGGAAGAAGCTCAGTCACTTTATCAATATTGTCCATTGGAGCCGAATAATCTTCTCATTCTCGCCACAATGGAAATGCTTCAAAATGGCAAGTTAAGCACTTCCTATGGCACGAAGCTTTTTGATCAACTGATTGAGCAAAAAGGGGGAATTGGATCTAGTCGGAAGAACAACGAATATTACAGCTACTCGGAAAACACCACTGGAGCATCTTACCAAACCCTTCTTACCATCGCAGAAAAGTTGCGCGACAAAGACTTTGCTGCTGGCTCAAAAGAAGCAATGATCTTGGCTTTCTTATTTGAAGATCGCTTTGAAACCGTAAAAGAACTTCGCAGAAATAAAGAAACATTGCCTGATTGGAAGCGTGCCTACGATATGCGGGTTCGTTCTTTCTACAAGAAATCAATGGGCTTCTTTGCTATCCGGACGGGGATTTGGCTTCCACAGATCAGTATGGATTCCATCCCAGAATTATTGAATCTTGGAATAGCTGGAGGCGGAAGTTTCAGAAATGGCGATATTCTTACAGGAGAATTAGACTTCAGAGTCATATCCAACACCCTCGGAAGAATTCCCATTCAAACTGGTGATACCTTATTGCACTCGAATCAAATCTCGGGATTCGCTTTTACCGTTTGTTACGATAAGCAGCTTTTACTCTCCCCAAACTCACGTCACCGCTTTGGAATAAAGGGCGGCTTTGGCTACGATCTACTCGATATCACCCCTGATGACTATCGCGGCGACAGAGGGAATGGCGACGACAATAACAATAACAATGGATTTGATAATCAGAACAGAGAATTCCGCGACATTCGATTTCGACTTCACTCCATTGGAGCCAGTGCTGGTCTAACCTACCAATACAACTTCACCTCTTCCGCATTTGTAGGAATGGATACCCGGGTTATCTTGAACAACTATCGCAATCCATACGGCGATCGCGTTACAGGAACATCTCTTATCGCTAACTTCACATTGGGTTGGAGAATTGCAGACGGAAACATCTATGAATCTCAAAAGCTCGGAAGATCTCAGTTTTAATTAAATAGGAGCAATTTTTTATAACAAGTTAGAAGAACGCGCGCACTTGTACACCGCCAGCGTGAACTGTAGGAACCCCTTCTGGTTTGCGACCATTGTAGTTGATAATGAGTTGAAGGTTCTTTGCTACAGTTCGCTGCAGGCTCACATTCCATGTGCTATTAAATCCAGCATTGAGCCCATCGAGCATATCGAATGCGAGTGAATTGTTTCCTTCACCGTTATAGGTTATTCTATAGAAGTTGATGTTGCCTTGAAAGCTCCCTTTCTCGGTACTGTTCAATGCGAATTCTAAACCATAGCTTAGAATGACTGCTCGTTCCAATCCTTGTATATTTTCTTTTGTAGTGTATTCAGAAACTGCGATTAATCTTGAAGCGCCGTTGGGCTGCCATGTAAGCCTGGGTTTGGTTGTGATGACTTTCAATTCATAATTTCTTCCTTGTAAAAAATCCGAGGAGATGATTCTCCGACCGAATCTTTGTTCGGTAGAGAAAATAAATTCACGATAGAAATTCCAGCGCCCCGTAATAAGATGATAATCGTCTCCCCTGGATTCGAAACCATTGCTCAATAAATTTCGATTTCTCACTTGCTGAATGGTATAATCGGCGCCAAAAACGGGATGCGATTTATTAAAGAATAGTACATTTCTAACACTGCTGTTTAGAGTAATAAGCACGGAGTCCAACACATCCGAAAGAAATGGATTGAAACGATCTGTCCCTTCTTCCGAATCCGTCTTTCTTTCGATTTTATAGGATGCTTGATTGCTCCAGCGCGCCACAAACTTCTTCCATGCCGAATCTTTCTTCCAGTTTCTTCCTGGTTGTATTTGAACGCTCTGACTGAATTGATTGGTATATGTTCTAACATAATCCGTAGTTTGAATAAAGCTCCTTATGTAATTAGCTTCATATTCAAATCGTGCCACTTCGAATTCGTTGAGCTCTTTGATGCCATTGTTGTTGTAATCAATCCACACATAGCTTCCTTGTCCAGCAGGTACTTCGAAATAAACAAATTCACGGCGCTGTTCAAGACCACTTCCAATTTCATAAAAAGTAGAGCTGACCAGCCATGAAGAAGGAGCTTTGTAATAATACTCCGCTCGACCAACGAGGGTATTCTCAGGAGCAGCGGTAAATAGTTCAGGATCGATTACCCTCAATCTTCTGTTGCTCGCCATCATCGTAAACTTGTTGTCTTTTAACGAACGATGCTGAAACTTAAAACCGTATTCATCAGCGCGTGTGCTAGCGTCGAGATTTGTATTCCGTGCGCGGCGATCAATTCGATCGCGGTAATAGATGGAAAAAGAGGTGCGAAGTGTGTCTTGGGTTCCAATGCCTACCTGCCAATCGTACCATTGATAGCTATTGCTTTGAAGTGTATCTGAACTGTCAATAAACAAGCGGTTCAATTCATGTTCGTCTTTGAATTGCAAGCGCCACTTTCCGACATTCCAACCAGCATCATTCACATGCCGGACAAATGAGGAATTCCGTAGGCCTGCCGTTTGAAGTGCAAAAGCATTTCCATTCCAGCTCCATCTTTTGGTTTTCCACTTCACATCGCCTTGCAGTCTTTGACCGCTATATCCAGAACCATTTCGAATTGCTGCGGCTCCAACATTCCACTGACCTTTTTCTTTATTATCCAAGCCCAGACCTGTGGATATCCAGTGAAAGTCTGATAGGAAATCCAGCCCAAGCCGGTTCCAGTTCCTGTCAAACTCTACCTCTCTGAATCGTTCTACACCAATGAAATCAGTAGAGGTATATTCAAATTGCCCCAGCGTAAACCATCTCGAACGTTTATTCGGTTTTGAAAGATAAATATTCCACCCTGATTTGAGTGCCCAGCCATCGTCATTTCTGCTATCTAACGGAGAAAACGTATTCACATCGTTGATCGATGCTGCGCCTTCAATCCATGCCTTACTTCCGTTGTTCCATTCTTTTTTATGGCCTACTGAAACGACTTGTCTTTTCTTAGGAGAAACAAGCAAGACCAAAGGAGCGTAGTTGCCCTGTCGGATGATTGTACCATCTGATACTATGGGCGACACCCAGCGATACTTTCTTCCAAAAGCAGTAAAACCATCTTCCACATAGTCACCATTACCTGACCCAACCAGGCTAAATCGAGCCCTGTAAGTTGCCTTGGCAGGGTCGTTCGAATATACCAGCACACTATCAAATCCTAGAGAATCTATCAAAGCGTAGAGTACTTCATTGGAGTTAAAACCGAGGCTGTCAATCCCATTAATTGCGGCTTGCAACAAGCGATCTCCACTATTGGATAATATTAATTTCTCATCATTGGTAAGTTCTTGCTGTAAGGGTTGATTGCGTGCGTCGCTTTCTGAAAAAACATTCAAATAAGTCAGCGAAGCTTGATTTCCATATTGAAGCGAAGAGTGAATCATGGGCCGCGCATATCGGCGATCAGAGTACTGAAATTCTACTGTAATTCGGCGGTCTTTTGTAATGAACTGTTTGGGCGTAAATATGATCTCCGCCGCGTTGTAGTCGATGATATAGTCTTTGTCTTGTCCTCGTTCGAGCAGTCGACCATCGATATAAACCGCTTCGGTTCCTGCTAATACTACGATGAACAGTTCATTCTCTGCACCCGTTAATCTGTACGGTCCCTGATTCCCTTCTATGCCTTGAATAACATTTCTTGCAAACCTTCCTTTGCTGACAGAAGCGCTCACCTCCGCGGAGAAAATTCGACCAGACTGCAGCGATCGCTTCGTTTCAAAATACGCTCCCTGCGCTCTTTTGAAATAGTTGACAAAATAGCCTTCTGGTTTTCGAATAATGAAATCTCCAGCTATCAACTTCGATTGATCATCGAATATTTGAATGAATATTCTATCAAAGTCTTGAAGTTGTCTGGTGTTTCCGTTGGGTTGAATGGGAATATTGTCATCTGTAATGGAAGCTAGAATATTGTATCGCTGGGTGATTCGGCCAGATAACTGTAAATTCAGCGTGCTGTTAACGCTGAGGTTTTGTGTATTGCCAAATGCCAATCCTCGTGAAATCGAGCCGCTTCTCTGAATGGAGCCGCTTTCCGGTAGGATATCTCGAGTAGAAGGTCCAACTTGAAAAGGCTGAATCATTCCGCCTTTCCCTGTTCTGACCATCGAAGAATCTTTGTTGGCTACTATTCTTTGCAGGTTTGGGGGATAAACGCGGAACTCCACCCACACCGAGTCAATAGAAGAAGAATCGGAACGAAGAAGACAATTGCAGGGGAAGTCATACTTATAATTGGTCAATTTTCTTCCTTTTTGGTCAGTAATGATCAGGGAGGTTGGCATAACCAATGATGAATCCAGAAAAACAGAATCAGAGGCAATGGTCAGTACCACTCTTCTATTGTCCAACTGGGCACTTGCATTCTGGCAAAAAATGCAGACTATCACCACAGACAGTAGTAATCGAAGATATGTGGAGGAGGCACTCACCAGGGGGGCAAACGGTATTTACGTGGCTAAATTACCGCTCATCATAAGTTATATCAACTTAAAAGGAAACTCAATAGCTTAGCTACATGATTTTAAGGTTGATTGGAGAAAGTTTTGTCTTTGCTTGGCAAGCCTTGGTGGTGAACAAGCTCAGAACCGTGTTATCCTTACTGGGGGTGACCATTGGTATTTTTTCTATCATTTTCGTATTAAGCGTAGTAGACAGCATGGAGGCCGATATGAAGTCTAGTTTAGACATGATCGGCGGCGATATTCTTTTTATTCAAAAATGGCCAATGGGTCCAGAGGAGGGCAGCACTGAATATGAATGGTGGAAATACATGAGTCGCCGACAGCCCAATGTGAAAGACATGGATAAGTTGCACGACAGGATGAGTTCCTTTTCTGCAATGGCATATCAAGTTTCTACTCAAAAAAATGCAGAGTATAAAAATAATTATTTGGATGACGCAAATGTCGTGGCCGTCACCTTTGACTATAATCAATGCATTGCTTTGAAGATTGCCCAAGGGAGGTATTTCTCAAGGCAAGAAGCAGATGCGGGAACCAATCTCGCATTGATAGGCGCTGTAGTAGCTGAACAATTGTTTCCATCGGAAGAGCCTTTGGGAAAAGACATAAAAATTGGTGGATTGAAATGCACCGTTATTGGTGTTTTGGAAAAAGAAGGAGCCTCTCTTTTTGGCAATGGATCCGATCAATCGGTGATGGTTCCTGTTGGTTTTGGATTAAAGTTGATCAATCTTGAAGAGCTGGATGGCTCTATCATCGTTAAAGCGAAAGAAGGCATCACGAACGCTCAGTTGAAGGATGATGTGATGGCTACATTCAGAGAAGTAAGAGGGATAAAGCCCGGAGGGGAGAACGATTTCAGCTTGATCGAATCGAAAGCCATATCAGGAATGGTAGATAGCATTGTTGGAGTCTTCAATGTCGCGGGAATGATCATTGGTGTCTTTGCGATTTTGGTGGGTGCGTTCAGTATTGCCAACATAATGTTTGTGAGCGTAAAAGAACGAACCAATATCATTGGAATTCAGAAGTCCCTTGGAGCTAAAAACTACTTTATTCTCTTCCAATTTTTATTCGAGTCGGTTGCACTTTGCTTGATTGGAGGGGCGCTCGGACTATTGTTTGTATGGCTTTTGAGTTCTGTGCTTACAGTGGCATTTGACTTTAATTTCATACTGCCTGTGAGCAGAGTAGTGATGGGACTGAGTATTTCTGCCATCGTAGGAACAGTAGCTGGATTCGTGCCCGCACTTCAAGCTTCTCGCTTAAATCCAGTTGATGCTATTCGTTCTAAATAGTGACTAGAAATGCACTGCAATTCCGACTTGAAAAGTGTATTTATCCGTGCGTGATTCGCGCATATCAAACTCTAAAGCATTATTGTCTGGGTTGATGGTGATGGTTTCTTTATCTACGTAAGAAGCAATTCCACCTTCGAGATTTTCAAAACGCGCGTCGATAAAAAGGTGCTGATTTACTCGGATTCTCATACCCGCTGCCCAACCGAAGGTAATTCCGAAATCACGGTGAGCTGTATTGCTTTCAATGACCTCAGAATGTCCCGCATTGTCCACTTTTATATCCGAAGAAGTAGTAAATCGCTCTAATCCCCCAATTAAATCACCATACGGCTGAATACGGCCGTTGAAAGGGCGAAATCTTCCAAGCATTTGATAGCGGTAGTTGTTACTGGTAATTCTCATGGTCCCCTCTTCATAGACCAGGTCACCATCGATGTCTTCCCCTGCAATCACACTCACATCCTCGTTGTCTGCGCCCATGCTATTCCAGGCGAAACCAATACCCCATTCGAAGGGTGAATTCCCCATGGGAACGGAGAATGTTCCTGCAATTCCAGCCAATACGCCGTCATAGTTTTGATCAAATTCGCCTCGTGGATCAGCTATCTGAATACCTACCGCCAGCGTGGGATCTCTGTCCCAGCGGTTCCAACGGTCAATTCTACGTTCGTTCTGCGCATAATAAGAGGCACTGATGCCTAGAATCATGAGGGTAAAAATCAACTTTCTCATGGCATTGAATTTATTGAAAGCATCCCAATCATTATGCCACCGCCTTACTTTCATGAATACAAATCTATTGAATTGTCTAAATTGCGACCCACAAAATATGTCAAAGGGATTGCGCATACTGGTTACTGGGGCCAATGGTCAATTGGGAAGTGAGTTCCGCTTTCTGCAAGATCAGTATCCTCAATGGGAATTTCTATTTGTTACCCGAGAAGAACTTGACCTCTCCAAAACTTCAGGTATCTCACCCTACCTTCAAAGTGTGCAAGCCGACATCATCATTAACTGTGCCGCCTACACCAACGTAGAGGCCGCTGAAGACCATGGAGCGGACACAGAGCAAAACAATAAAATTGTAAATGCACAAAATTGGCTTTTAAATGCCAACGCCCCGCGCGTAATAGCAGAATGGTGCGCAGACAATAATAGCGTGCTGATTCATTTTTCCACCGATTATGTATTTGATGGAAAAAAGTCTACGCCCTACACAGAAATTGACTCAACCCATCCGATCAATCAATATGGCTGTGCCAAACTACTGGGTGAAAATGAAATACTCGATACCGGCGCCGATGCAATTGTGTTTCGTGTTTCTTGGCTTTACGGAACATTTGGAAATAATTTCATGAAGACAATGATTCGTTTGGCTGATGCCAATGGTAAACTAAGTGTCGTTTCCGATCAAGTGGCAAGTCCAACTTATTCGCGACAACTTGCTTCCGACGTGCTCAGTATCATCCAGCGATTTCCTAACCTAAAAGAAAAAAAAGGAATATATCACTATACCCAATATGGAACGGCTTCGTGGTTTGACTTTGCAAGAAGAATAATGGAATACACCCATCGAAATATTCCTGTTAGCCCAGTAACGAGCGATGCCTTTCCCACCAAAGCCGTACGTCCGGTATATAGCAAATTAGATTCTTCATACACCGAACAAACATTCGGTTTGAAACTTCCACATTGGGAAGATTGTTTAAAAGAGTGTATCAACGACTTAAAATCCTGAGAGATGATATCATTAGATGTTCAAGAAAAAATAAATCAATGGTTGAATAGCTCCATTGATCAAGAAAGTAAAAATGAAATTCTTCGTTTGCAAAAGGAGGATCCTAAAGAATTGTTGGAAAGCTTTTATACCGACTTGGATTTCGGCACCGGTGGTTTGCGTGGTGTAATGGGAGTTGGAAGCAACCGCGTCAACAAATACAGTATTGGTATAGCGACACAAGGGCTTGCGAATTACTTGAAAAAGCAATTTTCAGGACGCCCTATTTCCGTTGCCATCGCTTATGATTCGCGCAACAATAGTTCTTTCTTCGCGCGCACAGCCGCTGGGGTTTTATCCGCGAATGGAATTAAGGTCAAACTTTTTTCCGAATTGCGCCCTACCCCACTTCTCAGTTTTGCAGTTCGCCAACTTGAATGCCAGGCGGGAATTGTTATCACCGCTTCGCATAATCCTCCAGAATACAATGGTTATAAAGTGTATTGGGAAGATGGTGCTCAAGTATTACCACCGCACGACAAAGGTATAATTGGAGAGGTTCGCGCCATTGGCCATCCAGACGATGTCAATTTCAAAGAAGATACGAAATTGATTGAGTGCATCGATTCATCGGTAGAAAAATCTTATCAGGAGAAGTTGCAACAAATCATTCTTTCTAAAGAAGAAATAAAGCAAGCGGGAGATTTGAAAATTGTTTACACCTCTATTCACGGGTCAGGAATCACCATGGTACCAAAAGCACTTGAAGACTTAGGTTTTTCAGGCGTAACCATAGTTGAATCACAAGCTGTTCCCGATGGGAATTTTCCGACAGTAACTTCTCCCAATCCTGAAGAAAAGGAAGCGTTGGACTTGGCCTTGCAACAAGCTGAAGCACTTGGCGCAGATCTAGTGCTTGGAACAGATCCCGATGCCGATCGCGTGGGAATAGCGGTGCGCGATGATGAAGGCAACTTGATACTCCTCAATGGTAACCAAACCGGAGCATTGTTAGTAGCTTATCAAATTCAAAGAAGAAAGGAGAAAGGTTTGATGAGAGGAAATGAATACGTGGCCAAAACCATTGTCACCACGGATTTGATATCAGACCTGGCCAAAAAAGCAGGAATCCCTTGCTACGAGACACTTACTGGATTTAAGTATATCGCAGAAGTTATTGGAAAGCGCGAGGGAAAAGAACTCTTCATTGGAGGCGGAGAGGAAAGTTATGGCTATTTGGTCGATGAATTTGTACGAGATAAAGATGCGGTGCTTTCAGCAGTGGTGATCTCTGAAATTGCTGCTTATGCTAAAGCTCAGAAGAGTTCACTTTATCAGATGCTTATGGATATTTATGCTCAAAATGGTTTATACCATGAAGAATTGGTTTCCATTACGATAAAAGGCATGGACGGTGTAGAAAAAATAAAGGAAATGATGAGTTCATTGAGAACCGCCCCTCCTAAAACGCTCGGAGGAAGCGAAGTGGTGGAGATCCGAGATATTGCGAATGGAATAGCTAAAAATGTACTTGATGGATCGGAGTCTAAAATTTCTTTGCCTTCCAGCAATGTTCTCCAGTTCGTTTTAGCAGATGGAAGTAAGATATCCGCTCGTCCCTCTGGAACAGAGCCCAAGATTAAGTTCTACTTTTCTATTAAAGAAAAATTCCAAGGGTCTGCGGCCTATAAGAATCAAAGAAACGACATAAAATCACGTATCGATTTCATTCGCAAAGAGTTGGGCGTATAGAAAAGCACTATATTTGCTTTGGATGAAAAAAATACTGGGCATATTGTGTGTTTGTTATTACCTGCTGGTCACAGTAGGCGTCCACATTCATTTGCACTATTGCAAGGGAAATCTTAAAGACTTTTCTATCAATTCTATGGGAGAGACCTGTTGCAAGGTCGACCACAGTTGTGAGAAATCCCATTTCGGTAAGAGCTGTTGTAGCAACGAAATCATTTCAATCAATTTAGAAAGCGATCACACCTCCGCTTCAGAAATGCGTATAACATTTTCCGAAGCAGACCAAGTTGCATGGACCTTGAGTCCATATTTATTCGTTCATTCCAGTGATAGAGAAGAACGACTTTCCTTTAGCAATACGGATCCACCTCCTGCAGAAGAGAAGCGTTACCAAATGTATTGTTCTCTCTTATTCTACGCCTGATTTAGAATGTCAATAGCCGATATCGCTTCGGCTCAACGCAACATTCTTTTTTTTACATCATTCAATCAGGTAATTATGAAAAAATTTCTTTTCGCAGCTTTCTTGGTAATTATATCCAGCGCTGCTATCGCTCAAAAAAATAAACCCGTTACCATCTCCTTCCGGGTAGAAGGTATTTGCGGAATGTGTGAGAAAAAAATCGAGTCCGCTTTGGACGCTAAGGGTATTCTCACAGCAGACTACCAGCTAGACACCAATACAGCAACAGTCACGTACAATCCAAAGAAGATTACGGAAGATAGAATTCATTTTCTCATCAATGAAATGGGTTATGACACTGAAAAGTCTAAAGCAACGGACGAACAGTATAGCCGGACCCATGGATGCTGCAAATACAGAGAACAAGAAAAACATTGAGTATGAAGAAATCACTGTTTCTTTTACTAGGTCTCTTATTTTTTGCTCCTGCAATTTTCAGCCAAAAAGAAGAACATGAAGAGCATGAAGGACATTTTCATGGAGAAGTATATACCCGCAATTTAGAGGGTAAAAAAGAACCCTTATTTGGTGCAGTGGTGTTTTGGAAAGGAACCTCAGAAGGTGCTATGACCGATGATAAAGGTCGTTTCGAACTTGATCTACATCCCTCCGAAAAGTACTTTGTAGTAGCCCTCGTGGGATATCAAACCGACACCTTGTTATATGAAGGACAAGCCGATTTAGAAATCGAACTGAAGTCTCTTGGTGATGGAAAAGAGATCAACATTGTAGGAGAATTAGCTTCCACGATGATGAAAATTCGCGATGCTCAGCTTTCTCAAGTAATGACAGAGAAAGAATTGTGTAAGGCTGCATGCTGTAATCTATCAGAAAGCTTCGAGACCAATGCCTCCATTGACGCATCCTTTACGGACGCCGTGACAGGAACGCGTCAAATAAAAATGCTCGGACTCGAAGGCCGCTACACGCAGATCATGTTTGACAACATTCCCACTGTGCGAGGCTTGGCATCGATTTATGGTTTAAGCTATCTGCCCGGGCCCTGGATCAAAGAAATTTCTATATCCAAAGGAGTGGGAAGCGTTATTGCCGGTTTCGAGAGTATGACTGGACAAATTAATGTGGCTCACAAAGGCGATGAAATGAAGGAAAAAATATTCATCAACGCTTACGCCGGATCACAAGGAAGACTAGAGTTTAACACCGTGGTCAAACGTGACTTCGGCCCACGTTGGTCTAGTAGACTGCACGCTCATGGCGCCATGGCTGATTTGCGCTTTGATATGAATAACGATGGATTTCTTGACAACCCCTTATTTAGAAACATAGCCCTGCGCAGTGAATGGAGTTATGCAGGTAAACACGGTTTAAGAGGCGAGTATATGACTTCTTTTCACCGCCTTGAAAACACGAGCGGGCAATTCAATTTTAATCCTAAAGATGAAATACTCAGTCGTTTGTGGGGAGTAAATGTGACTACCCAGCGTTATGAATTTTCTGGAAAAACAGGATATGTTTTTGAAGAAAAAGACGGAATGAGTTTGGGGTCACAAGTCTCAGTAAGCTATCACGATCAGACAGGGAAATACGGAATGCGAGAGTACCAAGGCGATCAGCTAAATGCGCGCGTCAATCTTATGTTTGCAAGTGAATACAGCGAGCAGGTTAAACAGACATCTGGAGTATCGTTTGTGATGGACGATTATACTGAAATTTTAGACACAATCGATTTCTCAAGAACAGAACAAGTATTCGGTATTTTTTCCGAGCATACCTTTTCTCCTAATGAAAAATGGTCGATCATCGTTGGTTTGAGAGGAGACTATCACAATTCCTATGGTTTTTTTGTTACTCCCCGTTTGCATGCGCGGTATAGCATCAATGAAAACACAACCGTCAAGATCGCCGCAGGAAAAGGCTATCGTTCACCTAATTTATTAATGGACAATGTAGGTTTGTTTGCAAGCAATCGCGTTATCCGCATTCAACCATCACTAGAAGGTGCGCCTTATGGAATGCGCATGGAAGAAGCGGTGAATCTTGGCGTGGTATTCTCAAGAAAGTTAAAGTTATTTCATCGTGAATCCAGTTTTATACTTGATGCCTATCATACTGAATTTATGGATCAAATCGTTGTTGATTGGGAAACTCCTCGTGAGATCAGTTTCTATCAACTAGAAGGAAAGTCCTATTCTACCAGCGTGCAAGCTGAGTTTCAATTTAGTCCAATACGACGATTAAATGTGCGTACTGCATATCGTTGGTTGGAAGCGCGTACTCAATATGGTTCAGAAGTATTGGATCGCCCGTTGGTGGCTCGTCATAGAGCTTTTGCTAACTTTGAATACAGCACCAAAGAAAAAGACAATGGTTCCAAATGGATGTTTGATCTTACCGTAAAATGGTTGGGTACGCAGCGTTTGCCCTATACTGAAACCCATCATGGAGGTGAAGGTCTAGGCACTTCTAGTGATGATTTCGTTTTGGTCAATGCTCAGGTATCCAAACATTTCAATTCTCATTTAGAAGTATACATCGGGGGTGAAAATCTGACCAACTTTATGCAGATGTCACCGATTGTGAGTGCCGATCGACCTTTCGATGCGAGCTTTGATGCGAGCATGATATGGGGACCTGTATTCGGTGCGATGGGATATGTAGGAGTGCGGTGGAGAATAGAGTGATCTTATTTTCTCCTAAAAATCTTCACCTCGTAATTGAATCCGTCGAAAGCAAAAAATTCATTCGACGGATTCAATTTTTTAACTTGACACGGTAAGGAACGTGCATCACTTTCTCATCATTTCTCCAAAATCATTGTGCTAAAAACTGATCAAAATTCTTTGGCGTCACAATATGAGTTGATGCATTAGGATAAGCTTCCGTAAAGGTCGTTGTGATTTTCACTTTTTTCTGGATACTCCATTTAATTTCGAAGGCTTCAATCTTCTTATTTCTTATTTCCAATAAATCAATTTCTTGACCTTGACGCGTTCTCCAGAAGTAGGGCAAGGCTCCACTCTTATTATAGGCATTCAACTTAAACCGTTCAGCAACGAAAAAATTTTCCCACAGTTTACCAAGATCTGTTCTTACTTCCGCAATAGTGAAATCATTAAGAAGTGCATTCATAACACCATTATCGTAAAAATAGATTTTCTTGCTTTTCGATAACTCATTTCTCAGGTTGTTGCTGTAGCTTCCAAGCCTAAAAATGATAAATGCCTTTTCCAGTAAATCGATGTATTTTTCAACTGTCTTCATATCTAAACCCACTTCACGTGAAAGCTCACTATAGGAAACTTGCGAACCAACCTGATGAGCTAATGCACGCAGCAAATGAACAATCGCGCTTGACTTTTTTACGTTTTCAAGGGTGAAAAGGTCTTTATACAGATAACTCTCCGTAAGCTCTCTCAATCGTTCTTCTTCCTCCCCTGGATGCGTAACTATTTCTGGATAATAGCCAAATACTAATCGCTGTGAAAGTAACCTTCGTTCTTCTATTAGTCCATGATGTGCCACCATTTCAGAAAAAGAAAGCGGTAACATCTTGTATTCCCACTTACGTCCTGTCAAGGACTCATTGATCGTATTTCCCAATTCAAAAGCAGAACTTCCGCTAACAATTACTTGAACATTCTTAATTTTATCCGTAATCAACTTTAAACGCAGTCCTATTTCTGGTATTCGCTGCGCTTCATCAATGATTACTGTTGTAGCCTTACCGAATAACGTTTTAAGTCTTGTAGCCGAAGCGTTTCGAAATAATTCCTGCACATCATACTCATCTCCATTCATCCAAACCGTCTCACTTTTCAACGTACTAGAGATCTTTTCAAGCAAGGTAGTCTTTCCCACTTGCCTTGGCCCAAGTATAATTACAGCCTTATCAGAAGGAATTTTCTTCGAAATAATTGACTCTAAATGACGTTTGATCATAATACAATATTATAACATTTTCGGATTTAATTCCGAAATAGTTATGACTTTTTCGGATTTTATTCCAAAAAAGTACATATTTTTTCCTCCACTGTGGGTGATCGCGGTGAATTTTACTTTCTCCTAAAAATCTTCACCTCGTAATTGAATCCGTCGAACGTTTGAAAAGGTTTTTCTGGATCAAATTGTTTGAGCAGTTCAAAGGATGCGGTATCAGAAAGCAATTCTAGCGGAGTGCGTCCTTCGTTTGCCGCAAAGTGGGTGTCCCAAATGATGATATCATTTTGCCACATCCTTTGTGCTGGTACAGAGTCTTGTTTGGGAAAATAAGGGCGAATATTTCCTTGTATAAAAGGATCTGCCTCCGCTTCGAAAGCGATTTGCGGGTCAAAATACCATACCCGTCCGTTGATCGGTGTATTCTCCAACCATTCCGAAACCCGATGCATGACCTCCTGACCTCTTAATCTTCGCAATGGAAGAGGAAAAAACAAGAAAGGCATCACTAGGACAGAAACACAAAAGAAAGTCATAAAGCGAAGGCTTTTCTTCTCTTCACTTTTGAATCTCTCATTCATCCACATCAAACCTCTGTTGGCAGTGATGGCATAAAAGGGCATCAATGAGGCAAGCACACGAATCTCTCCGACGCTTGCCAATTTTCCCAACCACCAAGCCAAGGAATGGAACATCAAAAAGATCAAGGCCGGAGACACGATCAATGCCAACTCCGTAGACAACGTCTTTTCCATTCTTCCTGAATGACGCAGCCACGATCTAAAAATCCAATAATAGCCCGTACAGAGCGCAATGAAAGTAGGCACTCCCCACGTCACATAATTCGTACTGATGAAATGATGCCAATTGCCGCTGCCGTAATAATCCACATTCACCTCATAGGGATTCTTATGAAAAACCCATAGGATATCGTGAAAATAGAAGAAATAACCCAGCAATGAATAAACGATGGTGCCACATCCAAGAAATAAAAACGGTATGAATTTTTTGTGGTATAAAAACCAGAGAGAGATAAATGGGATCAACACGAAACCCTCTGTGCGTACAAAAGGAAGGTACGACAGCAACAGTGCTCCAAGAACCCATCTTTCTTTGATAATCCAATAAGTAGAAACAATCAGCACGGTAGAAAACAAAATTTCAGTCATCGCTGAATTGAGATGAATGAAATAAATCGGGGCGCAAATGACCATGAGCACTACAGGCCAAGCCAAGCGGTGACCCAGTTCCTTCGCAGTGAGATAGGCGTACCAAGCAGCAGTAAATCCCAAAAGTGTATTCAAGACCTTGGCTGCTGTATATCCCCACTGAGAAACGGGAGCAAAGAGGGCGGTGAAAAACGGTTTTCCCCAATGATCTAAAAAGAGATAAGGATGTTCAAATGACCATTTGGCAATCATGAAATGCTGGAATGTATCACCGCCTTGATACGCACCGGTTGACAGAACAACCAATATGGTGATGATTACTGCCGCAGCAGATAAGAAGAAAAAAACACGATTATTGTCTTCGAAAATCATAGAAGCGAAGATGAAGAATTACAAGACTCCCTACAAGTCTTTTTTTTAACGCACCTTCCCTCCTATTGGCTTTCTTATATTATAAATAAGTAACTTCGCTATTACTATTAATCTTATTCTCATGAAAAGAATTTTACTTTTCGTTCTTTGCCTCGCCCTATCTAATTCAGCTATCACACAAATTACACCTTTACCCTTACCGACCAATGGGATTTATTGGATGGCAAGTTATCCTGTGATGGTTCCAGGATCCCCAATAGGCTATGGAAATGGCCTTCACGGGACTACCACAGTAAATGACACCACCTATCATGTTATTTGCAACATTAACTACTGTGGTGGAGACACCACATTTGTCCCTACAGGGCTCTTAATAAGAGAAGATTCGGGAAAATGGATGATCCGAAATTGGATGACACTTTATCAAAAAGTACTTCTATTCGACTTTACCTCGGAAGTCGGGGACACCATCATAGTTAACGATCCTTGGTGCCAAATGGAACATGTACTCATCGTTTATTCTATCGATACGATTATTACACCTGATGGAGTATCAAGAAGAAGATGGACAGCTGATTATGGAAGTCCTTTTGGTCCATGCGCTGGTCCAGATTGTCAGTACATCGAAGGCATAGGCAGTTCAACCAAAGGTTTGAACCAGCCTAATATCGGGTCGGGATGTATTGATCAGAATGAAGGACTTATTTGTTTCATTGAGAATGATTTGAAAATTCATAGTACCGAACCTTTAGAATCCAGTCTGGATTGTTGTGCGTTCATTTCAATAGAAGAAGTCAAATCACAAATCAATTACCGATTATTTCCAAACCCCTCACAAAACGAATTAATCTTAGAAACTGAAAGTATAAATTTAACCTTTCAGCAAATTGAGTTTTATGATTTTTTCGGCAGAACCACTCACCTTCCAATGACCTCCAAAAATGAGAAAAGTATTCAGTGGGATACGAGCGGTATTCCTGCTGGGATTTATTTTATTTCTATAATGAATAAATATGGAGTAAGACAAAACATCAAATTCACGGTGATGCGATAAAATATCTTATATCCGACTAAATCAATTCTTTCGATCAAAGTAGTATCTTCATTTGTACAGACCTTTACTCTGAATATACTCTTCGACCTCAGGGACAACTCGATAACGAATCGATCGATGTGCTCGAATGTCTGATCGAATGGAGGTGGAAGAAATATCTAATCGTGGGGCATCTTTCTCAAAGACAATATGAGGATGAATGAACTCCTCGGACAATTTATCAGATGGAGTTTTTCTCGGAAATACAATGATCCCGAACTCTTCAATGATGCGTCGATAGTCTTTCCAAAGATGTAAACTCTCTAGGCTATCCTGACCCATGATCACATGATAAGTATTCTGAGGATTTTTCTTTCTAAAAAAATCCAATGTATTGATGGTGAATGAAGGCAGAGGAAGTGATGCTTCCACATCCGAACAAGACAGCGCAGGATGATTCTTCAATGCGATTTGTGTCATCTCCCAGCGATCTTCAAAGGTAGCCAATTCAGAACTATTTTTAAGCGGATTATGAGGACTGACTACGAGGATTACCTCATCTAATAATGCTGAGGACGCGAAATAATCTGCTATGATGAGGTGGCCTACATGGATAGGATTGAATGAACCGAAGTACAGTCCTACCTTCTTCATAGTCGAATAAATTCTGAAACTTTCGCTTCTGCTTGTTGCAGTGCTAAATCCAGTTTGTCATTCACCAGAATAAAATCAAACTTTGGAGCAAAGGACATTTCGTGTTTTGCTTTCTCAATGCGCATCGCTATTTTCTCTGGGGTTTCTGTAGATCGATTTCTCAAGCGAAAATTCAACACCTCAATACTTGGCGGTTGTACAAAAATAGAAAGTGCTTGTTCACCAAAGATTTTCTTCAAGTTCAATCCACCGACTACATCCACATCGAAGATCACATTCTTACCTGCCGACCAGATTCGATCCATTTCCGATTTCAGCGTACCATAATATTGATCTCTATATACTTCTTCCCATTCGAGAAACATTCCTGCTTTTGCTTTCTTGAGAAAATCACCTGCAGAAAGGAAGTAATAATCCTTGCCGTCCACTTCATGTCCTCTTTTCGCTCTGCTAGTTGCTGATACTGAAAACTCAAGACGCAGATGCACCATTTGAAGCAAATGCCTCACAATGGTTGTCTTGCCCGCTCCACTGGGAGCTGAAAATATGATAGCCTTTCCGGAGAAACGTTCCATGCGCGAAAATAAGAAAGTTGGCTTAAACCTTAAAGAACGTTGTTGATCTGTTCTTTAATTTTCTCCAATTCATCCTTCATGTGTACCACCAGACGCTGCATTTCTGCGTCATTGGCTTTGCTTCCAATGGTATTAATTTCCCTTCCAATTTCTTGAGAAATAAAGCCCAACTTCTTTCCTTGACCATCGAGTCTTAATTCCTCTTGGAAGTGTTCGCAATTGGTCAACAGTCGTTGCTGTTCTTCACTCACATCCAGTCTTTCCAAATAATATATCAACTCTTGTTCGAAGCGATTGGGGTCGATTTTATCGATAGGAACCAATTCATTCAGATTGTTCTTGATCTTTTCTCGGATTTTCTCGCTTCTCAGCTTCATTGGTTCTTCCAAAGCGCTTCTTTTCTCAAGAATTATTTCAATGCGCTTTTCAAACTCCGTCTTCAACTTGCTGCCCTCTGCAGATCTGTATGTATCAAATTTAGCGTACGCATCCTTGACCAGCTGATATACTGCGTTCCATTCGCTTTCGTCGAATTCTTGCGACTCGGGCTTCATTACATCTGGAATCTTCATCAGTGCATTCAAGTAATCCGCACCAGTCAGTCCGACTTTTTCGCCAAAGTTTTTTAGATCATGATAATAACTCTCCAACAAAGAAGCATTTATTGCCATTCTCTTTTCCGCCTCAAGGCTTTCATAATAGATCAGCACATCCGCCTTTCCGCGTAGAATATTTTCACTCAGCCACGCACGAAGATCCAGTTCTTTCTCACGATATAAACTTGGAAGGCGAAGCGTTAGGTCAAATTGTTTACTGTTGAGCGAACGAATCTCTACGGTAAACTTTTTTTGTCCTATGGTGGCTTCAGACTTTCCAAAGCCGGTCATTGATTTTAGCATAGCATTGAATTAGAGAGGCATATTGCTGTGTTTCTTACGCGGCGCCTTTTCCGCTTTATTCTCGAGCATTTTAAATGCTTTGATTAATTTTTCTCTTGTTTGTGACGGACGTATTACTTCGTCCACATATCCTCTTTCTGCAGCGCTGTATGGATTTGCGAAAAGCTCCGCATACTCGGCTTCCTTCTCTTTCCACTTCGAATCCTTATCCGCGGCCTCATTGATTTCTTTCTTAAAAATAATTTCAGCAGCACCCTTTGCACCCATCACTGCAATTTCTGCACTTGGCCATGCATAGTTCATGTCCGCGCCAATGTGCTTGGAGTTCATCACATCATACGCTCCACCATAGGCCTTACGGGTGATAACGGTCACTCGCGGTACGGTTGCTTCACTGAATGCGTAGAGCAATTTCGCTCCATTGGAAATAATCCCGTTCCACTCTTGATCGGTGCCGGGTAAAAATCCAGGAACGTCTTCAAATACGAGCAATGGAATATTGAAGGCATCACAAAAACGAACAAACCGTGCTGCCTTGTTAGACGATTTGATGTCCAAAACCCCTGCGAGGTATGCCGGCTGATTGGCAACAACACCAATGCTTTTTCCCGCCAAGCGTGCGAAGCCTACAATGATGTTTTCTGCATAATCTTTATGCACTTCACACCAGGTATTCTCATCGATGACTTGACCGATTACCTCATGCATGTCATAAGGTTGGTTCGGATTCTCTGGAATGATCCGATCCAACTCCGGGCGACTTTCATTCGAAGACTCGTATGCCACATCAGGGGCTTGTTCTTCGCAGTTCTGAGGCATATATGAAAGAAGAGTACGTATCTTTTGAATGCACGCGATATCATTCTCTGCGGTGAAATGCGTTACACCGCTTTTGGTGCTGTGCGTACTTGCCCCACCGAGTTCTTCGCTTGTTACTTCTTCATGTGTTACTGTCTTCACCACATTGGGACCTGTGACGAACATGTAACTTGTGTTTTCCACCATGAGAATAAAATCAGTCAAGGCTGGACTGTAAACTGCACCACCGGCGCAGGGGCCCATTATTGCACTGATTTGAGGAACGACACCACTTGCTTGTACGTTTTTATAGAAGATATCTGCATATCCGCCCAATGACACCACACCTTCTTGAATACGCGCGCCACCGCTATCGTTCAAACCAATGACCGGTGCACCGTTCTTCATCGCCAAATCCATCACGCGGCAAATCTTTTCAGCATGTGCTTCTGCGAGAGATCCTCCCATTACGGTGAAGTCTTGAGAAAACACATACACCAAGCGTCCATGGATGGTGCCGTATCCAGTGACTACTCCATCGCCTAAGTATACTTCTTTATCCAATCCGAAGTTGGTAGATCGGTGCGTGACAAGCATACCCAGTTCTTCAAAAGAACCCTCGTCCAGTAAGAAGTGGATGCGTTCTCTTGCTGTCAATTTGCCTTTCTTATGTTGCGACTCGATTCTATTTGCGCCACCGCCTAAAAGGGCTTGAGCCATCTTCTCCTCGAGTTTTTTGAACTTGTCCGTCATACGATCAAAAAGTGATTTGTGGGCAAATATACATGGTCTAACCCTCGGTAAAACAATAAGCCTCGAGGGGGGGGATGATTGTGACACAGTGACTCAGTGACACAGAGACACGGAGACACGGAGGTGACACAGAGACACGGAGGTGACACAGAGACACGGAGGTGACACAGAGAAATACAGAAAAGTAAGGACTTAATATCCGTTTATTACTCGTTTTATGCCATCCTTTAAAACTGGTACATTAAAGTTGATAAGTAAACCTAAGCGCATTTTACTGAGTCGAAGATACGTGAGGGTTTGTGCAAAATGTAACCCAGTTAAGAATTCCACGCTCTTTAATTCGACAAGCACTGTGCCTTCCACCAACAAGTCCATTCGGTAGTAGGAATCCAAAGGAATGTCCTTGTAGATGATCCCTAGGCGTTTTTCTTTCTCCACATATAAACCTCTTTCCGACAATTCGATAAACAAACATTGTTGATATACACTTTCCAATAATCCTGGACCTAAGCACCTATGAACCTCGATAGCCGAACCAAGAATTATAGCTGTAATGTCATTTTCAGTCATTTTTTTTTACAAATGTGAAAAGATCAACAAGCACTTACAAGCATAACATATTCCTGCTTAACAAGCTTTATTCTCCGTGTTTCCGTGTCCATCATCTTCCGCCGCTTGGAATAGATGCGATGAGGTTTTGGGTGTAGGGCGAATGCGGGTGATGATACACCTCAGTGGCGCTTCCCAACTCCTCTATTTTTCCTTTTTGCATGACCATGATTCGATCGGCCATTTGGTAAATGACGCTCAAGTCATGTGAAATAAACAAAAGCGTGAGATTGAATTCCTTCTTTAAATCATTCAAAAGATTTAGTACTTGCGCTTGAACTGATACATCCAACGCAGCGACACTTTCATCGCAGATTATAAATTCCGGTTGAACAGCCAGCGCGCGAGCAATAACAATCCGTTGTCGTTGTCCTCCAGAAAACTCATGTGGGTATCTCGATAAAATATCTTTTGGCATTCCCACCTTCTCCAATAAGTTTTCCGCGATACTATTTGCTTCTGAAGAAGACCGCGCCAAGCCGAATCGAAGAATGGGTGACGTAATGATTTCCTTAATTGTGTGACGCGGATTTAAAGAGGAATATGGATCTTGAAAAATGATTTGAACTCTTCTCCTCATGTCTCTCCACTCCTTTGAATTCAATTCAAGGAGATTTATTCCCTTATATCGAATCTCCCCAGCACTTGCTTCAATAAGGCCCAGGAGCATGCGACTCAATGTTGTTTTTCCACAACCGCTTTCACCGACAAGGCCAAGAGTTTCCCCTTCAAACACCTGAAACGACACCTCGTGAACGGCCTTGGTTTCAATCGTCCGCTTTTTCCAAAAACCGATTGTTTTGGTATAGGTTTTCGAAAGATGATTTACTTCCAAGAGCACACCTTCTGATTTGAAAAGAGCATTCTCAGATATTGGTTTTCGCTCTTTACCTTCGAGAACATCCGATACCGTTAGCAGTCTCTCCAGCTTTACTCCAGGCACGGGTCTGCAGGCGAGTAGTCCTTTGGTATAGTCCTCTTTTGGATCATTTAATATTTGTGTTGCCTCACCGCTTTCTACCACCTTGCCGTGCTTCATGACCACTACATCATCTGCTAGGTCTTGTACCACCCCGAGATCATGTGTAATAAAAATCATGGCCATACCATACTTCTTTTGCAGACCGAGCAGAAGATCCAATATTGATCTCTGTACAGTTACATCCAATGCCGTGGTCGGTTCGTCAGCGATTAGTAGCTTTGGGTTGCACGCTATTGCCAGCGCAATCATGACCCGCTGTCTTTGACCGCCTGAAAGTTGGTGTGGATATCGACTCCACATTGCAGTTGGTTCAGGCAACTTTACCTCCTCAAACAATTCCAACACCCTGCCCTTCGCGTCCTTTTCGTGGAGGTTGAAATGAACCTTCAATACTTCCGCTACTTGTTCGCCACAGGTCATCACCGGGTTGAGAGAAGTCATGGGTTCTTGAAAAATCATGGTCCATTCCTTTCCTCGTTTGGCAATGATTTCAGGTGCGTTAAAATCAAATCGACGACCATCTACCAGCAGTTCTCCTTGATCGATGCGTGTAGAACCGTGTTTATGAAGGTTCATCAATGCAAGAGAAGTCACAGACTTGCCGCTGCCTGATTCACCCACCAGCGCAGTTGTTTTGCCGTGCGCTACGTTCAAGGAAACATTCTCCAGTACACGCTTCCAACCCTCGTCCGTTTTGAAGCTGAGGGATAAATGTTGTATCGAGATATACGGTTGATTTTCCACGGGGTAAAGAAAAGAAATAACCGCATAAAATATTCATGCAGTAATAAAGTTATTCCCCAGTCGCCTCCTTAAAACTTCTACACTATGAAAAAAGAACTGATCCTTATTTCTCTGGCCGCTATTGGAGGAACCGTTATTTACTTCTTCGAGCTCAACCGCAGAATATCCAATGAGAATTCTCCACAAGTGATGGACAGTATCGTTGCCTCCATCGACGAAAACATAGAGCTAATTACGCAAGCCCCCGTTGAAAAAGTTCCGTCCAACGTCATCTGTCAATTCTATTTATTCGATGCAGATGAAACCATTTCTGTCATTGGAAAAGAGGGTACGCAGATACATATCGAAAGACAAGATTTACAATTCGAAGATGGCACAGCGCCATCTGGTGAAATTAAAATTGCCTTGAAAGAATGCTATGACCTAAGCGATATGATTATTGAAAATTTAAGTACTACCAACTATGACAAAATCCTCGAGACCGCTGGGATGGTGCATCTCGAAGCTTTTAGTGAAGGTAAAAAACTCCAATTGAAAGAAGGCAAAAGCTATCAAGTCGCGTTTCCTCGAAAATCATCCAAAGAAGACTTTCAACTTTTTTATGGTGTGAAAGAAGGTGGAAAAGCCATGCAATGGGAGTTAGCGGAACAACCCGCGACCCCTTTGAAACAGGATGAGGTATCTGAGGACGAGTCTGAGCAAAAATGTTTTATCAAGATTCGCGATTCATATGTCATTCGCAATACCAAAGTTCATCTTCAAGATCACTACAATTGGCAACTGGAAACCGGCAACAGTTTACAGAGTTGGTTTCTCAGTTCATTCAATCCAACGCTTGAGATGATTGATGCATTTTGCACCTTCCATTATGAAACCCAAGTTCATTTAAAAATAGATGAAGAAGGAAAAATCAAAGAGCGTTATTTGATGAAATCTTCCACACCCGAATGTGATTTGGCCATCCTTCAGCAGTTAGATCAGATGCCCGATTTCGACATGCAAGAATTTATGCCCAAGTACGACGAAGACCATCGCATTGTGTTATTGATTAGTTCTGGAAAACTCACGTCAAGTGAAACTACCATCAGGGCTTTAGAAAAAAAATACGACGATGATAAAGACATGCAAAAACAACCTGGTATTTCGGGCATCAGTAAAAGTGATTTATTCTATTATGTATTCAATGCCGCCGAGATGGGTTGGTTGAACTGCGATCGTTTCTATGAGACCGAAGAAAAAACGGATTTTCTCGTTCATTGTGAGCGTCCCATGGACAGTCAAGTGAGTTTAAGTTTTGAAAATTTCCAGGGACTTCTTGCTGGCACACCCACGTCTGAGGGAGTTCAATTTGTAGGAATTCCCAAAGGAGAAAAGGTGAAAGTCATCACCATTCAACACGGCACCCAGCCAATGATGTCTGTGGCGCAGGCCAACACCAACGAAGGTCACTTTATCGTATCGAAGATGAAACCCTTCAAGTTGAGAGAACTCCGGGGGGAGTTGTAAGGGTTACAAGAGTTATAAGAGTTATAAGAGTTAAAATGTAAAGTATTTACGTAGTTAAGAAGTTATAATATCGTCACTAGTAGTTAGTAGTTATTGGCAACCCTAAAAGACCTGCACGACTCAACTGTCACACTTGGACATTTTGAATATCTAACTGTTAAATCATCTAATTTGACAAGAATGAAAAAGACAATTTTAACAGTAATGACCATTGCAAGTTTAACGGCTTGTAATAAAAAAAAGAGAGTTGGAATGATAGAAATGACCACTTTCAAACTAAACGATGGTGTTTCAAGTGCTGACTTTGTAAAATCGGCTGAATAAATGCAAAACGACTTTCTGAAAAGACAGGAAGGATTTATTAAACGAACCCTTACACAATCGGGCGACACTCTTTGGACAGACATTGTTTATTGGAAAAATAAAGATAGCCACAGCCAAGCAATGCAACTTGCCGAAAAAACCGAAGCAGTAATTCCGTTTATGGAAAAAAATTGATTTTAATTCTGTAAATATGAATTTAACTAATCCTATGCTAAACTTTCAGACTATCAACACAAATAACGACTAAGGAAATCCCATCAACGAAATTGACTTTCGATTACCTTCGACCCCTATACTAGTTTAATCGAAAAAGAAATGATCCTCTTGAAAGAATTTTTGCCTAGTCTAAAGCATGCTAATTACCGATTAAAAACATTTATAAAAATCATCTCGTTTATCTTAATAGTTTGCTCTCAAACCAAAGCTACGACGCAATCATTAAATGTAAACCACAATGAAAATAATACGGATACATTCAATTTGGAGGCAATCAGAAAAATAAATGTTACCGATGGCTTAATGAATCTCGTGTTATGGAATGGAACTACTTACTCTTGGAATCTTACCTCCATTACTAAACTTAGCTACAACGACGTGGTGTTGGGAAATGTGGGCTTGAAAGAAAAAATTGATCTTGTGGATTTTTCAGTTTACCCCAATCCAACTAGCTCTTGTATTTCACTCCTTTTTTCTAATTATAAAAGCGAAGAAATTACGATACAACTAATCGACCTAAAGGGCACAATTATTTCCGTCCGGCATCTTGGAACAATCATACCGGGAAACCATGTCGAAACTATTTCTTTACTCGATGTTACCGCTGGCACTTATGTGATTCGTGTAATCAGTCCAAGTATTACAGTCTCCAAAGTAATTATTAAAAGCTAATTTGCCTTATGCGATCAATCTTCCTTATCGTAACACTTCTTTTCGGGACCTTATCTATCTATGCGCAAACCATTATGAACATCCATCAAAATAATGGTACGATTCTACAAATACCAACTAGCACAATAGATAGTATAACCTATACTATTCCGAATCAAGGAGTATTAGCCGAACTTACCACCAGTCCGATTCAGAATATATCGAACTTATCTGCTTCTTCGGGAGGTACAATAACAAGCAGTGGAGGATCACCATTAATTCAAAGAGGAGTTGTTTGGAGCACAAATCCAAACCCAACACTCAACAATGATTTCACAGTTGACGGAAGTGGAATTGGTTCATTTTCAAGTGAGCTTAGTAATCTTCAAGAAGGTACTACCTACTATGTAAGAGCTTACGCAATTAATAGTGCGGGCACCGCATATGGAGATGAATTGAATTTTTCAACCACGCCAATCAATGAAGGTATCATTTCGTATGAAGGTGCAGGCGTTGAACTTGATGGCTATTTATACCCTACTGTAATACTTGGAAATAATCAGGAATGGATGGCTGAAAACTTACAAACCAGTATCTACTCCAATGGTGATGAAATCGCAAACTCAACATCTGACTGGAGCCCTGTAACAACATATGGTGTATGGGCAAATATTAATAACGTAAGTCAAACCTTATATCCATATGGAAAATACTACAACTGGTACACAGTTGTTGATCCTCGCAATGTGTGTCCGAGCGGTTGGCACGTTCCTTCGAATGAAGATTGGAATAATCTATTGAACTACCTAGATCCGACAACACCAGGTTTCCCCGTAGAAGGACAGCAAAGCTCCACTGCTGGTGGAATGATGAAAACTGTTGGGGAGCAATATTGGTTATCACCAAATGGAGGCGCAACCAACGAAAGCGGTTTTAACGGCATTCCAGCGGGCGCTAAAATCCTAGGCTCTTCTTTTCTTGGGGTAGGGGCCAATGCGTTTTGGTGGTCGGCGAATGAATATGATAATGACAACACTTACGGTTGGTTCATAAGCCTCAACTATAGCGACACATCAATAGGCATTAGTGGATTCAAGAAATATCAAGGAGTGCCAATTAGATGCATCAAGGATTAAATATTCGAGGCAAAGAATTTAATTACAAAAAACCCAAAGCTGTCGCTTTGGGTTTTTTCTTTTATAAAACTCTTTTTTTACTCCATCGAAAAAGTTTCCATGAACTTGGTGGTGAAGTCACCTTCACGAAACTTGGCGTTTTTCATCAATTTCTGATGGAAGGGAATGGTCGTCTTTATTCCTTCGATGATATACTCATCCAAAGCTCTCTCCATCTTGGTAATGGCTTCTTCTCTTGTTTGAGCCACTACGATGAGCTTGGATATCATGGAATCGTAATGCGGCGGTATCACATACCCAGCGTAGGCGTGGGTATCTAAACGCACTCCATGTCCACCGGGTGAATGATAAGAGGTAATCTTTCCAGGAGAAGGTGCAAAGTTTTTAAATGGATCCTCGGCATTGATACGACATTGGATCGCATGCATCTTGGGATAGTAATTTCTTCCGCTGATCGGATCGCCCCAAGCCAACTTAATTTGCTCTTTTACCAAATCATAATTGATGACTTCCTCCGTAATGGTATGCTCTACCTGAATACGGGTGTTCATCTCCATGAAATAAAAGTCTCTGTTCTTGTCTACGAGAAACTCCACCGTTCCGACTCCTTCGTACTTCACGGCCTCGGCTGCTTTGATCGCTGCCTGTCCCATCTTCTCACGCAGCTCATCGGTCATGAAAGGTGAAGGGGTTTCTTCTACCAACTTCTGGTGACGACGCTGAATGCTGCAATCTCTTTCAGAAAGGTGACATGCTTTTCCATATTGGTCACCGGCGATTTGAATCTCGATGTGACGGGGTTCTTCAATGAACTTCTCCATGTACATGCCGTCGTTTCCGAAAGCTGCGCCTGCTTCTCTTCTTGTTTTATCCCACGCATCTGCCAGATCTTCGTCGTTGTGGCATACACGCATCCCTTTTCCTCCGCCGCCAGCCGTGGCCTTGAGCATGATAGGATACTTGATTTTATGAGCAATCTCAAGAGCTTCTTCCAAACTTGCAAGCAATCCATCGCTTCCTGGGATGGTAGGCACGCCGGCATCTTTCATGGTTTGCTTGGCGGAACTCTTGTCGCCCATGGCCTCGATCATTTCTGGAGAAGCTCCAATGAACTTGATTCCATTGTCCTTACACACCTTAGAGAAAGTGGCATTCTCCGAAAGAAATCCATATCCAGGGTGGATGGCATCTGCATTGGTGATCTCCGCTGCTGCAATGATATTCGCCATCTTCAAATAGGACTCCTTACTTGGAGGAGGCCCGATGCAAATGGCTTCGTCTGCAAATCGCACGTGCAGGCTATCGCGGTCGGCAGTAGAATATACTGCTACGGTAGCGATGCCCATTTCTTTGCAAGTGCGAATCACGCGGAGCGCTATCTCTCCACGATTCGCTATGAGAATTTTTTTAAACATAGGGTATGCTTAAGCGGGTTCTACAAGGAACAATGGCTGATCGTATTCAATCGGTGAACTGTCGTTTACCAATACTTTCACGATGGTTCCTGACACTTCAGATTCGATTTCATTGAAAAGCTTCATGGCTTCAATGATACAAACGGTGTCACCTTTCTTGATGCTTTGACCGACCTCCACAAATGGTGGCTTGTCTGGAGAAGATGAACGGTAGAACGTACCGATCATAGGAGATTTGATTTCTATCGTATTTCCTTTCGATTCAGCAGCGGGCGCCGGTGCGGCAGCAGCTGGAGCCGGGGCAGCGGCAGGCGCGGCCACAGGTGCAGGTGCTGCAATGGCGGCAACTGGAGCAGCAGCAGGAGCCAATACTTGCACTACCTCTCTCTTGCTGGCTGGATCGTGTGTCTTGATTGTAATCTTGAAATCTTTTTGCTCGATTTCTACCTCACTTACGCCACTTTTTGCAACGAACTTGATGAGATCTTGAATTTGTGTAATGTTCATACCGTGGTATTGTCTTCAAGCCATTCTTTGGTTCTGCTTTAAAATCTTAATTGATTGATTTTAAGAACACAACAGAATGATCGATTAATTTTTTTCTGGTTAATTCAAAACAAATTTAATGAAATGTGCTTTCCTTCCATTTTTTCTTTACAAGAAGAAAAAATTTAGTTGCCGTAGGCCCATTTCACAAACACCGCACCCCATGTAAAACCGCCTCCAAACGCGGCCAATATAAGGTTATCTCCTTTCTTGAGTTTATCTTCCCAATCCCACAAACAGAGCGGAATGGTGGCTGCGGTGGTGTTTCCATACTTATGGATATTGATCATCACCTTTTCACTGCCAACTCCCATGCGGCGTGCTGTTGCATCAATGATGCGCAAGTTTGCCTGATGGGGAACAAGGTAGGCCACGTCATCTGCTGTGAGATGGTTCTTCTCCATGATTTCTGCGGATACATCTGCCATTCCAACCACGGCTGCCTTGAATACTGGCTGTCCGTCTTGAAATACATAATGTTCTCGAGCATCAATGCTTTCGTGTGTTGGTGGTTTCACAGAACCGCCAGCTTTTTGATGCAAGTAATGTCTTCCATGTCCGTCTGAACGAAGGATAGAATCCATGATTCCTACTTCATCCTCTGTAGGTTCTAACAATACAGCGCCTGCGCCGTCTCCGAAGAGCACACAGGTGGTTCTATCGGTGTAGTCGATAATGGCCGACATCTTATCGGCCCCTACCACTACTACTTTTTTGTATTTTCCTGTTTCGATGAATTGCGAACCCGTTGCTAGCGCGAACAAGAAACCGCTGCAAGCGGCTCCTAAATCAAAACCGAAAGCATTCTTCGCTCCTACTTTATCGCAAATGATATTGGCAGTGGCTGGGAAAACATGGTCAGGGGTTACGGTAGCGCAGATCAAGAGGTCGATGTCACCTGGTGTGATGCCTCGCTTTTTGAGAAGGCCATTCACCGCTTCCACCGCCATATCGCTGGTACCGAGACCCTCACCTTTTAAGATGTGTCGCTCCTCAATACCGGTTCTTGAGCGAATCCACTCGTCGGTGGTATCTACTATTTTTTCTAAATCCTTGTTGGTCAATAAGTCTGGCGGTACATATCCTTGAACCGCAGTAATGGCTGCTCTGATTGCGCTCATTCTATTGTTATTGGTTGGGTATCCTGTAAATGCGGGCGCTAATGTAAGTATATCAGCACAACGATAGTCCGTTGGTGTCGATTTTACACTTTGAAGTCCAACCGATCCGCCGTTTTAGCACCTCTGCCAACGTGGAATACCCTATTTTTGCCCAAAGAAAAATTTAACATGAGTACTACTGTTCAAACAGGCCTGCAAATCACTCCAGCGCTGGAAAAATTGGGATTAAAAAAGGTAAATGAAGGAACTTCCACTGGGAAGCACTTTTTTGGATCTGGCCCGATGATCGATTCATATTCTCCAGTTACTGGAGAGTTGATAGCTTCGGTGTCTACCACTACTTCTGAAGACTATCAGAAAGTGATGGAAGCGGCTACCTCTGCTTTTTTAACTTGGAGAAAGATGCCTGCTCCTAAGCGTGGTGAGATAGTTCGTCAATACGGCGATCGCTTGAGAGCCTATAAAGAAGAACTCGGTATGCTCGTGAGTTTTGAAATGGGCAAGAGTCTTCAAGAAGGATTAGGCGAAGTTCAGGAGATGATCGATATATGTGATTTCGCTGTGGGTTTGAGTCGTCAATTGTACGGTTTGACCATGCATAGCGAGCGCCCCGGTCACCGCATGTATGAGCAATGGCATCCCATCGGAGTTATTGGAATTATTTCAGCCTTCAACTTCCCTGTGGCTGTATGGAGTTGGAACAGCGCTTTGGCTTGGGTATGCGGAGATGTATGTGTATGGAAAGGATCAGAAAAGACACCATTATGCGCAATAGCATGTCAGAATATTTGGAACGAAGTGGCGGAGGAAAACAACTTACCTGAGGGAATTTCTTGCATCGTCAGCGGAGATTATAAAGTGGGAGAAATGATGACCAAAGATGCACGCGTACCGTTGGTAAGTGCCACTGGAAGTAGCAGAATGGGACGCATTGTAGGAGCTGCTGTTGCAGAGCGCTTTGGACGCAGCCTTCTGGAGTTGGGTGGAAACAACGCCATCATCGTTAGCGAACATGCCGATTTGAAATTGGCCATCCCCGCTATCGTTTTCGGTGCGGTGGGAACCGCTGGACAGCGTTGCACCACTACCCGACGATTGATCATTCACGAAAGCGTTTATGAAGATCTGAAGGGTAAATTGGTGAGTGCATATAGCCAGTTGAGAATTGGTAATCCTTTGGATAAAAACAACCACGTTGGACCACTGATCGATACTGCAGCGGTTGGTCTTTATGAGAAAGCCATTAAAGAAGCCGTTGAACAAGGCGGAAAAGTTTTGGTAGAAGGTGGAGTGCTATCCGGCGAAGGATTCGAAAGCGGGTGTTATGTGAAACCATGCATCGTTGAAGTTTCTGGAACTCATTTGCCGATCGTTCAGCATGAGACTTTCGCTCCTGTTCTCTACATTATGAAGTATAAAAATCTCGAAGATGCCGTTGCACAACAGAACGGTGTAGCGCAAGGCTTGAGCTCTTCGATCATGACCCTCAACATGAGAGAGGCAGAGTATTTTCTTTCTGCAGAAGGAAGCGATTGTGGAATTGCTAACGTGAACATTGGAACATCTGGAGCCGAAATCGGCGGAGCGTTTGGAGGTGAAAAAGAAACCGGCGGCGGTCGTGAAAGTGGCTCTGATAGCTGGAAAGCGTATATGAGACGTCAGACGAATACCATTAATTACAGCACCAATTTGCCTTTGGCGCAGGGAATAAAATTTGATTTCTAAGAAAATACAGTCACAGCGAAGGAGGCATCCTCTCGGATGCCTCTTCGTCTGTCCATAGACACCTTAAAAACCTGTTTGTGAAATATACCCTACTCCTCATTACTGCTCTTCTATTCTATTCTTGCAGCGAAAAAACGACCTCACTTTCTACTAATCCTGTATCGGGCATTTGGCAACTGAGTTTTGAAATCCAAGATTCATCTGGAACATTCCGCATTCCCGCTCGACTGGAACTAGACAGTGCACTTCACATGGCATTAATAAATGGTGATGAGCGAATCGAGCTGAGCAGTTTTAAGAGAGAAGGTGATAGCGTCATTGTGCGATTGGAGCCTTATTTATCCACCTTGCATTTCAAAATCATTCGTCCGGATTCGATCCATGGATATTGGCAGGATGAATCGCGAGAGAATTACAAAATCTCATTTTCCGGTACACCTTCCGCTGGCAGCGAACTATATAATCCCGAGTGGACGGAAAGAACCTACGATGCGACCTTTTCATACGATTGTGCAGATTGTGCTTACAAGACCGTTGGAATTTTTCGATCCGAAGATGGACTTTTAACCGGGACCTTCTTAACAGAGTCCGGCGATTATCGTTATTTGCAAGGGCTCACTAAAAAAGACGGCAGTTTTTTCATGTCGTGTTTTGATGGTGCACATTTGTTCTATTTCACTGGAACGATGAATGGAGATAGTATCTCAGATGGTATGTTTTATAGTGGCAAGCATCACCATGAGCAATGGAACGCGGTAGAAAATCCGAATGCCCAATTGCGTGATCCCGATAGTCTTACTTTCTTAAAAGATGGAATTTCTTCATTGGATTTTTCGGTAAAAAACATCAATGGCGATAGTGTTTACTTTGGAGAGGAACAATTTCGCGACAAGATTACAGTGGTGCAGATTCTAGGAACATGGTGTCCAAATTGCACCGACGAAACGCGTTTTTGGAAATCCGTTGCCACCACGTATGCAAACGATGTACAGATCATCCCTGTAGCATTTGAGCGAGGCAATGATTTTGGAAGACATATTCGAGCCATCGATAATTATAAGAAGCAATTTGCTCTACCTTATGAAGTGTATTTAGGTGGTGAAGTCAACAAGAACAATGCTGCAAGTGTGTTCAGCGATTTGAACGCCATCATGTCTTATCCTACCAGTATCATCATCGATAAGCAAGGCAAGGTTCGCAAGATTCATACTGGATTTTATGGACCGAGTACAGGGAAGTATCATACGCTGTATACCGAGCGATTGCGAAATGAGATCGAGAAGTTACGAGGGGAGTGAGATTAAAATACTCATCCCTTGATCCAGCGTTTGATGTCGTTTAATTTCATGAGTGCTTCAACGGGAGTGAGGGTGTTGATGTCGATATGCGCTATTTCGTCTCGAATTTGCGCGAGTAAGGGATCGTCCAATTGAAAAAAGCTTAATTGAACAGACGCATCTTGCGCCACCTGCTTGATATTGCCCTGTAAGTTTTCTCTGGAATGTGATTTCTCTAATTGTACCAAAACTTCTTTCGCACGATCAACCACTTTGGACGGCATGCCCGCCAACTTTGCCACGTGAATTCCGAAGCTGTGATTGCTTCCACCTTGCGCAAGCTTTCTTAGGAAAATAATCTTCTGACCTACTTCTTTCACACTTACATTGAAATTGCGAATGCGCTTGTAAATGCCTTCCATTTCGTTCAATTCATGATAATGCGTTGCGAACAAAGTTTTGGCTTTGTATCGCGGATGCTCGTGAATAAACTCAGCGATAGACCAAGCGATGGAAATCCCGTCGTAGGTAGAAGTTCCACGACCGATCTCGTCCAATAGAATCAAACTTCTATCGGAAAGGTTATTTAAGATGCTCGCTGTTTCATTCATTTCTACCATGAAGGTAGACTCGCCGCTGCTGATATTGTCGCTGGCTCCTACACGTGTAAATACTTTATCCACGATACCAATGTCTGCCGCGCTCGCCGGAACAAACGAACCGATTTGTGCCATCAAAACAATCAGAGCAGTTTGACGCAATACAGCAGATTTACCAGACATGTTAGGACCCGTTATCATCATCACCTGTTGCGTATCGTTATCCAAGTATATATCATTGCTCACGTACTCTTCTCCCACGGGGAGAGAACGCTCAATAACGGGATGTCTGCCGGCGATGATCTTTATCGTATGCGAATCGTTGACGCTTGGTTTAACATAGTTGAATCGCTGTGCCACGGTAGAAAACGACATCATGGTATCCAACTTACCTATCAATTGCGCGTTGAGTTGAATAGAAGACGTAAACTCCATCACCGCCGCTACCAATTCATTGAAAATTCTCAATTCAATCGAACTGATCTTTTCTTCAGCACCAAGAATTTTCGTCTCATATTCCTTCAACTCTTCGGTGATATATCTTTCCGCTTGCGTGAGTGTTTGTTTTCTAATCCAATCGGCTGGTACCTTGTCTTTATGGGTGTTTCTCACCTCTAAATAATATCCAAAGACATTGTTATAAGAAATCTTCAAAGAAGGAATGCCCGTGCGTTCTGCTTCGCGTTCTTGTATTTTTTGCAAAAAGTCTTTCCCACTAAAAGCCAATTGTCTTAATTCATCCAATTCCGCATTCACTCCTTCTGCAATCACTTGCCCCTTGTTCATGGCCATTGGAGGATCGGGATGAATTTCCCTTTGAATTCGATCGCTAATTTCCTTGCACGGATTGAGCTGTTGGCCGATGGCCGCTAGTTCATTGTTGGAAGAAGAAATACATGCATTGCGCAAGGGCTCGATGGCTTGTAACGCCCTTCTTACTTGTTGTAGTTCCCTTGGGTTTACTCTGCCGACCGCTACTTTCGAGATCAATCGTTCGAGATCACCAATGTGCTTTAATTCTGCCGCAATGGTGGCACTCACTTCTCCGTGATGCACTAAGTAATCTACCACAGAGAGACGTTGTTCGATGAGCGTTTTTTCTTTTAGGGGCAATAAAATCCATCTTCGCAGCAGTCTGCTTCCCATGGGAGTAATGGTTTCATCCAGAATATCGACGAGTGTTTTCGCTTGTTCATGCACACTTGAAACCAATTCTAGATTTCGAATGGTGAACTTATCGAGCCATACATATCTATCTTCTTCGATTCGTCCCAATGTGGCGATATGGGCTACTTTATCGTGCTGGGTTTCTGCAAGGTAGTGCATGATTGCGCCAGCTGCGATCACACCCAAAGGATGATCTTCCACTCCAAAACCTTTCAAAGACTTGGTTCCAAAGTGCTTGTTCAATATTTCCTCTGCAAAAGTGGAGGTAAACACCCATTCGTCCAATCGGAAGGTATAGAAGCGATCGTTGAATCGCTGCTTAAATAAGGCGTCGTGTTGTTTTTGATACAATACTTCATTCGGTCGAAAACTTTGAATGAGTTTGTCTACATAATCATGCGATCCATGTGCTACAAGAAATTCTCCCGTAGAAATATCGAGGAAAGCGACACCTGCTTTATCCGACGGACCAAATGCGATACATGCCACGAAATTATTGGATACCGCATCAATGGTTTTATCGTTATAAGAAACCCCCGGGGTAACCAGTTCTGTGATCCCACGTTTCACAATTTTCTTAGTGAGTTTCGGATCTTCTAATTGATCGCAGATGGCCACTCTGTTTCCTGCTTTTACCAATTTCGGCAAGTAGGTATCTAAAGAGTGATGGGGGAAACCGGCCAGCTCTACGTAGGCCGCTGCCCCATTTTTTCTTTTAGTAAGCGTTATTCCTAGAATTTTCGAGGCCCGAACGGCGTCCTCTCCAAAGGTTTCGTAGAAATCCCCCACTCTAAAGAGCAATAATGCGTCAGGGTATTTCGATTTGATCCCATTGTATTGCTTCATCAAAGGCGTTTCTACTATGCCTTCAGTTGCGGTAGTACTATGTTCTTCTTGTTCTTTCACGGTTGCAAAAAAAGCAAAACTGCCGCCTCAATAAAGAAGACGGCAGCTTCGCTAATCATGTAAAAATCGTTATTCAAACGTAAGGACAACCTCTAAATGTTGTCGTTCTAGTTTTCAACAAATAATGAACAGTTTGTGTTACGCCACTTTCAACTGGCTCAACTTGCTTCGGCTGAATTTCTCGCGCGCATAAGCCGCGGTAACTTTGAATTCCTTCTCATTGGATGAAGGTAATTCGTACATCGCATCCAACATGATGGCTTCACAAATACTCCTCAAGCCGCGCGCTCCGAGTTTGTACTCGATGGCTTTTTCCACAATAAAATCCAAAACTTTTTTATCGAATGTCAGTTTTACACCGTCCATTTCGAAAAGCTTCACATACTGCTTGATGATTGCATTCTTAGGCTCTGTCAAGATTCTCTTCAGCGTAGCTTCATTCAGTGGATCTAAATGCGTTAAAACTGGAAAACGTCCAATAAGCTCTGGGATCAAACCGAATTTCTTCAAGTCCAAAGGACTCACGTATTGAAGCAAATTGTTTCTATCTACTTGTTCTACGCTCTTCGCACTATAACCGATGGCTGCAGTGTTCATTCGGCGTTCGATCACTTTATCAATACCATCAAATGCACCACCACAGATGAATAAGATATTCGAGGTGTTTACTTGAATCATCTTTTGTTCTGGGTGCTTTCTACCACCTTGCGGAGGCACATTCACTGTAGATCCTTCCAATAGTTTCAGCAATGCCTGCTGAACCCCTTCACCGCTAACATCACGAGTGATGCTTGGATTGTCGCTCTTGCGCGCTATTTTATCAATTTCATCTATAAAAACGATTCCTCTTTCTGCTTTGGTCACGTCGTATTCAGCATCCTGTAAAAGTCTGCTCAAAATACTTTCCACGTCTTCACCTACATAACCTGCTTCGGTGAGAACCGTAGCGTCTGCAATACAGAAAGGAACGTGCAGCATTTTGGCAATGGTCTTTGCTAAAAGTGTTTTTCCTGTGCCCGTTTCTCCGACCAATACGATGTTTGATTTTTCAATTTCCACACCGTCCGACTCTCTCGCCGATTTCTGCATGAGTCTTTTGTAATGATTATACACGGCCACACTCAACGACTTCTTAGCATCATCTTGACCGATGACATAATCATCCATGAAACGTTTGATTTCCGAAGGCTTCATTATTTCCAGCTCCTGAGATGCCGCAGCGGCTGGCTTTGAATTGACTTCCTCATTGACGATGGCATGCGCTTGCGTCGCACAATCTTCGCAGATATGGCCACTCAAACCAGCGATCAAAATACTTACATCACTTTTCTTTCTCCCACAAAATGAACAGGTAATTTCTTTCATGAACGACTTTTTACAGACCCACAAAGGTAACGATTATATTCGCTTCATGGAACCATCCAAAACCTTTTATGTTCTGAAGAGTTCGGCCGGCAGCGGTAAAACGTATGCCTTGGTGAAGTTCTATCTTCTTCTCGCGCTTGAAAAAGGAGAAACAGAAGCTTACAAACGTATTCTAGCCATCACTTTTACCAATGCCGCGGCGGCAGAGATGAAAGAGCGCATCATTCTACGATTGAGGGAGTTTTCGGAACTCACAGAAACGGAGTTGTCTAATCACTCTCTTTTCTGTGAAATACAAGAGGAGCTACGTCTTGAGCCTCACGAACTAAAGAAAAGGGCATCGCAAACCCTCACGCACATGCTCCATCATTATGGAGCAATCGCAGTATCTACCATTGACTCTTTTGTACACAAAATTGTACGCTCTTTTGCCCGCGACCTTCAACTTTCTCCCGACTTCAACATTGATTTGGATACCAGCGCATTCTATCAAAAAGTAGCAGATGAGTTTTTATCAAAAATCGGTCGCGATCCAGAAATTACACAATACATACAATCGTATGCGATTGAAATGCTCGAGGATCAAAGCAATACGAACATCCGAAAATCAGTAGAAGAAATTTCTACTGAACTTTCGAAAGAAGAAACACTTCCTATTCTTCAAAAAATATCAGCTTACACGCTCAGTGATTATCAAAAGACCAGAGAAATTTTAAAAGAAAGAATCATCACTTTTGAAAATGCCCTCACTGAAAAAGCGGAAAAAATAATGCAGTTAATTCACTCTCGCGGACTTACCGTGGATGATTTCAGCAATAAAAAAAAAGGCATTCTCGGTGGAATATTCAAAATTCTAAAGCAAGACTTTAAAGGAGCTCAAGAAAGTAAACGATTGTTCAAAAGAGAAGAACCTTGGTTTACCAAAGCCAATGTTCCCAAGTACGATCCGATATTCAGTCCTATTAAAGATCAAGTAGAAAATTTGCGAACGGAAATCATTGATCAATTTGAAGGAGAACAATACAAGAAATACAAGAATGCAAAATCCGTTATTTCTAAAATCATATTTATCGGGCTTTTACAAAAGCTTCATCTTATAGCCGAGCAAATAAAGCAAGAAGAAAACACCCTCCTTATTGCCGACTTTCACAGAATCATTTCAGATTTGGTAGCGGACAGTCCGGCTCCATTCATCTACGAGCGTGTTGGAGAAAGATACGAGCATATTCTTTTCGATGAGTTTCAAGATACCTCCGCACTGCAGTGGAATAACTTTCTTCCATTATTAGAAAACAATCTTTCCAAAGGAAAAATTAATCTGATCGTGGGTGACGGCAAACAAGCGATATACCGATGGCGCAATGGAAAGGCAGAACAATTTGTGAACCTGCCAGAAATCGATGCATATCATCGTCCCGAGTTGCGTCGTGCTTTGAAAGATTCATATACCATGAAATCGCTTTCGAGAAACTTTCGAAGTGCCAGCGCTATCATCGATTTCAACAATAAACTTTATAATTTCATTTCCGCATCTGTTGCAGATGAGTTCATCCAAGCAGTATATCAGGATCAGGCTCAAGAAAAAGTTAGGACAGAAATGGGATATGTTGCCATGGAGTTTTTTAATAAAAACAAAGAGCAGAAAGATGATTCTATAGAAGTAGAAAATCGGATTAACGGGCGCATTGTAGAAATCATTCGCGAATGCTTGAGCGATGGCTATGCCCCTGGAGACATTGCGATTCTTACTCGAAGAGGAATAAAGGATACCGCGCCTATCACTGAAATACTGTTTAAGAACAATATTGAATTTGTTACAAAAGAAAGCTTTTTAATAAGCAACTCGATTCGTGTAAAGCTGCTGATGTCGTTGTTGCATTACATGAATGATTCGTCGCATAAATATAGTGGAGTGAACATTTGGGAATGCTTATCCGCTTTGCATCCTGAGCAATATTCTCTGCAAGCCTTGTTTTTAAAATATCAAAATAAAGAAGGAGAAAAAACAGTTATTGATGTTGCGGCTTTTCTGGAAGAAAATTTCCCTGAATATTTTAACTTGAGTATCTCCTCCTCCGTGTTGCAATTGGCAGAACAGATGTTGCGAATTTTTTCCATCGCCAAAGACGAATACGTAGAATTTTTATTGGATCACCTGACGCGATTAAGTCAGCAAAAGGACTATGGCTTAGGCGAAGCCATTGAATGGTGGGAGGAGCACCGTGAAAAGTTGTACATCGCTTCTCAAAGCGATACGGAAAAAGTCACTTTAATGACAATTCACAAGAGCAAGGGACTTCAATTTCCAGTAGTCATCTATCCACGTCCAGGTTCGTCCTCTCCAGGAAGCACCATTTGGATTGATAAACCTGAAAGTGATCTACCGGTTTCCGTCACCATGATGCCCGTGAATGGTCAAATTCAACCGCACGATTTGCCAGAAGTGGCAGAAGAAAAACGCAAAATGCTCCTCGATGACTTGAACGCGCTCTATGTGGCTACCACTCGTCCAGAAAGTCGTTTATACATGCTAGTGAAAGAAGTTCAAAGCAGCGATGTCATTGGACAATCCTTGTTAGCGTTTTCTCGAGAGCTCCAAAGTCAGACCTCCGAGATTTTCTTTCTTGGAGAAAAAGAAAAAGTCGCACGTGAGAAGAGAAATGCTGCGCCGAGGTTGCAACTTTCCGAGAGTTTTAATAGATCCATCAAACAACTCACCCTTCGCACAACGGCCACCAATCAGCGTTTGGAGGCTTCTCAATGGAAGCGCATGCATGGAAACATTATTCATGAGTGTTTAGCATTTATACGTGTTGCCGCAGATATTCCCCATGCAGTTGCAAAAGTTCTTCCCAAGTATCCAGGTTGGAGTGATCCATCTTCAAAAGAAATAGCAGCGGAGTTGCTGCGCATATGTGAGCATCCCCAATTACGTCCTTGGTTTGATCAGGAATACGAAATTCTTCAAGAGCAAGAAATTGTTGCCAAGGGTGGCGAACCCCTTCGGCCGGATCGAGTTGTTTTGCGCGACCACCATTGGGAAGTGGTAGACTTCAAAACAGGCGAAAGGCATCCTTCGCATGAGCGTCAATTGAAAAGATATATGTCAGAATTAGAAAAAATAAGCTCAAAAAAAATAAGGGGATTTCTAATATACACGGGAGATTGCGAAGTGATTGAGGTGCAATAATTCTATTTAGATAAGAAAAATTTTAGAATTAGTTGTAGGGTAAAAAAAGGACCTATTGGTATAAGGTACGTAAGTTTACTTCAGAAGATTATTCTAAAGACATATAAAAACTACGGGGGGCGAAGGAAGTAACCTCGCCGTAAAGCGAGTGCAAAACGAGAGGTCGTCCAATGGACGGCCTCTTCATTTTTTTTCCTATAATTTCACCACCTTCGATGTATACCATCTTCCTCTACCATCATTGCACTGTATAGTGTAAATGCCTGCGGGGAGATACTGGAGGTCTAATTGAAATTGTTGGGTGTGCTTTAATTGGTCTTGGCTTACGAGAGCTCCTTGTAAATTGTAGAGGGAAATATTCCAGTTTCCGCTGGTTTGAAACTCGATGGTAGCGTGAGTGGACGCAGGATTGGGATACACGAGTAAATCTTGCTGCTCTTCCCATTCTGTAATGCCCACGGCGCATCCAGAGACCAAGCAGCCCAAGCTATCCACGCGAATGAGAAAAGAGTCTTGAATATATCCTCCCTGCGGCCCCGACCCGGTGTACATATACGCTCTACCTAAAGCCGTA
>JAIXWX010000007.1 GCA_027491075.1 Flavobacteriales bacterium | reverse complement strand
TCTACATTCTGTGTTCCTTCTACAACGTAACGGTTGGTAAATACCACACGTCCCATTGCATCAGTAATTCTGATTTGGTGATCTCCTTCTTCAAGAACTACTTGGAACATTTCTCCTTTGTTTGGATTCGGATAAAGAGCAAATACGTTTGCATCGCTCTCTTCTGATACTACCAAACTGCGCTCTTGTGCCATTACGTTCGGCTCGGTGATCATACCTCCTGAACCTGCAACGCATAGGTTGAAATAACCTGCTGCAAATACTCCAGGACCTGAAGCGAACACTGGACGAACACGCACGCGATAGTAATCTCCAGCCTGAACACCTGGGATGCTGCTTACGCGAATGAAACGAGAAGTGGTATTGCTTTCTACTAAAGTAGCTGTTGGAGCGATAATTACATCGTTCGCATCTACTTCTTGGAATTCCCATTCCCACTCAGTGATTCCACATACGTTGATATCTGTTCCGATGAACGATCCCACTGAACGTGTTGTTGGACAACGATCGATAGAACGTAGGTTAACCAATTGGTGAGGCTGAATAGTGATCGCAAATGGAGCACTGTTTACAACTACCTGTGTTGGATTTCCACCTGCATCTACTTGGTTGAATGTAGAAGTGAATACCACTTGATAGGTTGTGTTGTACTGAAGACCAGCAAATGCACTGAAAGGAATTTGAGTGCTGCTGCTGCTCGCGCTAATCACTGTAGCACCGTTTGTGAAGGTTACGGTGTAAAGGTTAGCACCAGTCCATCTTGACTTGATAAATCCGCAAAGGCTGGAGAAGCTGCTACCATTGTCTGGCTGTGGAGCTCTCAAGTGCTGAATGCAATATGTAAATGATCCTACGGATGAAGTTGAGAAATTACGAATAGCAAGGAAGTAGGTCTGACCTGCCACCAAGTTATTTGCAACCAATACTTCACCACCTGTAGATGTTTCGTTTTCTGAACCAACTAGTGTAGTACCAGCAGCATCTTGTAATTCCAAAACAAGGTTACAAGCAGTGCTGCTCGCTTGAATACGAACACCGTTGGTTTGTGCAACAAACTGATACCATACGTCCTGACCTGCACCGATTGGCTCAGAAGTCAACGCTTCTGTTGAATTGGATGCGTTGGTCAAGTTACCAGAGTTGTTTCCGCACACTGGGAAATTACCACCTGCAATGGTTATAGCAGCCGCTCTAGTGTCGTTGGCTGGTGCATTGGTTGGTGCGCTCACGATGCTGATGTTGACAGAAGACGAAGTCGTAGTAGCACAGTCGTTGTCTGTTGCAACTGCAGTAAGAACGCGTGGTCCCAATACTCCTACATAGCTCGCGTTATAAGGTGCATTAACATCCACACCAATTGACACTCCGTCAACGAAGAACTCAACGCTAGTGATAGTACCGCCGTTTGCATCCGATGCATTCGCATTGATGGTTACGCTGCTACCTACGTTGAATGAAGCTGCATTTGAAGGAGAAGTAATAGCTACCGTTGGAGCTGAGTTCGCTACTCTTGTAAGTGTTGGGTGAGTCAACTCACCGCCTACTGGGTTAGAGGCTACGAATGTTTCCGCAATTCCTGTTGCAGTGTTCAACAACTGAACGTTCAATTGGAAGGTCAATTCACCGTTGGTGGTAAACTGTCCGATCAATACCATGTTCGAAGAAGTTGCACCTACAATTCCACCAAGAGAAGCAAGAGCACCGTTAGAGATCACAACAGAGTTACCAGCAGTTTGATCCAAAGCAGACAATGCTGAAGCAAGACCTAAGGTGTTAGGAGTTACGAATGTTGCACCACTAGATGCAACCATTCCATCTTGAGATCCGGCACCAGTGATAGGCAATCCGAAACATCCACCTGCGTTGTTTGCAAGCAAACCTGAAGCATGGCCAATGCTACCATTGGTATCTTCAGACTTCAATACACCCACCGCACCATTGTACGTACCACCTGCAGTAAGATAAGAGTCAATCCAAGCAGTTTCCTGACGGATGCTGTTAAAGCTGATTGACGCTGGGTTCACATCTACACCGAACGTTGGATCGTTGTAGAAGTTAGCAGTAGAACCGATAGTAAGGTTGTGAGCTGCGCTACCAAATAACTGAATGAATTCATATCCAGCAGCCATATCAACATACACACGATATACAGTTGAACCAGGAGTAAGAGGCACTACCGAAGTATTCGCAACTGCTTCAGCAGCATCTGCAGCATTGGTTTGATAGTACTTCTCTACTACGATTCCCTGTAGACCTTGTGCGAACAATGTAGATGACACCGTCATCAAACAAAGTCCGAGAAGGAATTTAACTTTTTTCATTGTAATTTTTTTATTGATTTCTCAACTGTTCTTAGTCGCAAGTTGTACCGAAAGCAGGAGCGAAGATCAAAAAGTCACTCACGTCTGTAGAACCGTCTTTGTTCAAATCGGTTGGACAAGCAGCAACACCTCTTGTAGAGTTCAATACTGCAGAGTACGTCCAGTCAGACAACCAGTTTTCGCCAGGTACCGAAGAGAATGCACCACGGTAAGGAGCGAATTGGAAGAAACCGTTAGAAGAAACTGGGCAACCAGTGATTCCAAGAGCAGGATTAGGAACAACGTCGTTCTGTTGAGTGAAAACGTTTGTAGCAGTGTTTACAGCAAAGGTATAATCGAATCCAGGAAGTGTATTTCCAGCTACGATATCGTTCATGTCTGTTACATCGAATTGAGTGAAATCAGCACCTGAAGTGATTACAGTACCAGCGCTAGCACCAGTAGCATTATTAGTAAGTGCGTTTGTAACTCCAACAAAAGTGTTACAAACTACTTTCAAAGACTGAGAACCGTTACCGTTTGTAGCAGAAGCAGGACCAGCAATGTTTGTCCAGTTGTGCCAAGCTTCACCACCCGCACCGAATGAACGTGTACCGCTCAAAGACTTCGTCAAGTTCAATCCGTTACGGAAGTTAGCGAAGATAGAATTGTAGATTTCACCTTCAGTCAATTCCTTAGCATTGATACCAGCAAGCGCTGAGTTATCCACAGTACCTGGAGTCTTAGGGTTACCTACGAAAGTTGCATTGTAAACAACAGGGCGTGAACGTGGAGTGTTGTTAGATCTTTGGTCATCGCTATCCGCTTCGATACCGTTGTCGCTATCAGGAGACATTGTAAGGTCAGACTTCATACCGAAGAAGAACTGACAGTTACCAGTCCATCCCAAATCCCAGTCAAGCATATCATCGTTACCGAAGATAGTAGTGATCCACTTCAAGTTTACTGTACCACCGAATAATTCGATGTTGTCGTCAGCGCAAGAAACGATTTCTACGTGCTCGATAGTTGTTCCACGACCAACTGATCCCAAAGTAAGACCGTTAAGCTCGTTACCTACTACCAAGTTAGCACCAGTGTGACGCAAAGAAACGTAACGAAGAACTCCAGAGTTTTCATTGTCGTTGAAAGTTCCTACTGATTCACCAGCAACTGGGTTGTTGTTATTCTGCATTATTCCGAATCTGTGCTGTGGGATATCAGAAGCGAAACCTTCCAATACACCAAGACCGTCAGCGATAGCCAAACGACCGTTACCAGTACCCGCCTGGAATGGACCATTCGCAGCGAAAGTCATGTTGTTTGTAGCAGTTCCAAGAATTACTAGACCACCCCACTGACCGATGTTGTTGATTCCATAAGAACCGTCCATTGGATCTGCAGCAGCAGTGAATACGATTGGACAAGACTCCGTACCGTTAGCGATAATTTTACCACCACGAGTAATAACCAAAGCAGTAGCGTTGATAGCGGTACCTGTGTTACCCTTGATCAAAGCACCAGGCTGAATGAAGATAGTTTGACCAGAAGGAATGTAAACCTTCTTGTCAAGGATGTATGTATTAGCACAAGTAAGTGTAGCTCCAGAAGTAAGCTCACCACCGTTTGCGTCTAATGCAACATAACCTGGCAAAGAAGACATGTTGATAGTAGGACGAGATCCAACTGCAGGACAGCCACAATCAGCTCCTAAGTTGGTTTGTGCATTCATCGAGAACGCACCGAAAGCCATAACCATTGCAGCTACAGCCTTGAAAAAAGTTTGTTTTCTTTTCATATTGATTTTGGTTAATTTGAGCGCCAAAGATGCTTTGATGAAAGCACCACAATTAGCTTAATTCCATTACCATTGAGTTAAAGGTGGAGGATCATTTGTTGCCTAAATATTTCTTCATTTAACCTCAGATTTAACAATTAAAATCAAGTGTTAAGCCTGTGTCAACACCACCAAATTTTTAGATAAAAAAAACCCTCTCGTGTACACGAGAGGGTTTTTCTCTATAAATATTCAGAATGATTACTTCGTGATAACTATCTTCTCTATCACACTCGCTTGCCCACTCTTGATCATAAGATAGTAAACACCGCTGGACCAATTGTGTGTTTCTATAACCATGCGATTGCCCATCGCATTTTCATTTTCAAAAACCAATTTTCCAAAAGAATCTACCACTCTAACTTCTGAGATGTCTCCCATTTCAATAACGAAAGACTCTTTCGCAGGATTAGGATAAACACTCCAATTAAATTTCTCTAGTTCTTCCAACCCTACAACGATTTCAATTGTTTCAGAATAAGTGGCGCTGCAACCTTCTCCGGATGTTGCCTCTAAACTGACAGCGTAACTTCCAGGTCCATTGTAAGTCACAACTGGGCCCGTTGAATTAGAAACCTCGCCATTTCCAAAGTCCCATTCGTAAGAAACAATTTCCCCTGAAGAAATAAACGATTGATTAATGAAACTTACTTCAAAATTTGAAACGTTCACATCATAGGTAAAATTCACCACGGGTGCTGGCAATACTATCACCTCTGTTGACGCAAAAAATTCGCAGCCCGCGTTGGTAATTAAACCAACATTCACTGGATACGCGCCTTCTCCGCCATACACCACCGATGGAGAAACCTCCGTACTGGTAGTTCCATCACCCAATGACCAAGCATAAGCGACTACCGTTTGTGATAAAATAGAAGAAGGCACATTGAATGAAATCGCCTCATTGGAGCAAACAGCCCCTGAAACTGATGGATCAATGGTAATGGTGCTCTCTCCAAAAATGAAACTATAGTCTGCATCCAAACCATTTACCAATACACGAACATTGGTAAAGTCGGTTTCGTTCAAGGTCTCACAAGGATTAGTCAATCTGAATCGCACAGTAGACACTGCCTGATCCAATTCCAATCCATCATTAAGGTCAGTGGTACTTCCAGTGAAACGTGCTAAGCTATTTGAGACATCGAAATTAGATAACACATCAAAATTCGAATTTATTGATGAAGCAGAAACCCACTCCAACTTATCCGCGTTAGGGGCCATCCAAAAATCAACTGCATTGATAATTGGTAAACTCGAAGAAAGTGTCACTGGCACGTCCACAAAAAACTCACCCATTTCTTCTGAATAAACAGCACTGCCAAAATCGAGAGTAAGTTGAGTGAAGCCCCCCCCTCTCAATTGTCCGTCCGCTTGGTAATTTGCGTAACTACCGTTGATATCGCCTAACATAATTCCACGGAAAACATCTGATTCAACAGTAGGACACAGCGTGCCATCTGTACTGAAATTGCTCACCGCCAAAGGAAGCTCAAATGGAACCACTGGAACTCTTGCAGCAGAATAACCTAAACCATCATCGCCAGGAAAAGTGGAAGAAATGGCATACGATTGATCGTTGGAGGTGATAAAATCTGAAACAAAAACCCAGTCCTTAGAAGGTTGTCCGTTTGATACCCCGTTGTTGTCATAGTTCCAAGCTTGTTGATACTCAGAAATTGCAGCAACCGCGCGTTGATTGATTTGTGTAATATCTCCCGCGCTGATCACTCCATCCAAATTAACGTCCATCGCTAAAATTTCGTAAATCGATGGTGTCGCATTTCCATTCAACAACGTTTTTGCAATTACAGCATCGGCCGCATTTACGATGGCTTGAACAGCAGTATTTTCCAAAATGTCTCTTTCGATTTGAATGGCGGTACCATCTAACAGATTGTGTTCAAATGAACCATCCATACCTGGTTGAATAGCTGAGTTGGTGATTGTCCCTTCATTGGATCCATAAATATTGGTGATGAGATAATCGCTCGCATTATTAACATCATAAGCGATAGGAGATGAATCTGACCAATAAACGACCTCTGAACTATAAGTGTAATTCACCGTAGACGAAATAGTCCCCTCGCTTCCGCTTTTCTCTAATACCTCTGTAATATAACTTTCAAATACAGAAAGAATCTCTATTGAACTTTCTCCTGAAGCAGAAAAATCTGGGAGTCTTTCAAACTCAACACAGAATAACAATCCTGAACCATTGAATTCTGCATTTGCTTGAGAGAAAGAAAGAGAAACATTCAATTCTCCAAGTGAACCAATTGAGGCTACTGCGTCTACGATTGCTCCACCAGTGAGTGTTTCGTAAACAACAATATTACCTGTTGGCATCACTTCGTTTTCATTGTATCCCAATACTAGATCGTAGCCAATCACATTCTCCACAGGAGCGGTAACACTCACTCCAACGGGAACACAAAACGTCGAGTTATTGCAATCGGTTTCTATAGACTGCACAAAATAAGGAAGTGCATTTGGGTCTGCTACTAAAATGTTAACCGGCAGTGAAGTTGTCTGAGCACCATTATTGTCGGTAGCAGTGGCTGTCAAAACAGCATTACCGATGACACTGTTCCAAGTAAATGAATACGGAGCCATGTTATCTGTTCCGATTAAAACTCCATTAACAAAAAACTGAACCTGTGCTATGGTACCATCTGTATCGATTGCGTTTGCTTGTATGGAAACTGGCGCCGGAGCAATTACCGAACTATTGTTGAGTGGAGAAGTAATACTCACTGATGGAGGCGTATTCACCACCGCATTGAAGAAAATGGTTGAAGACGTTGTAGAACCTCCAACGTTGTCGGTAGCAATTGCATAAATCGATTGCCCGTTTCCTTGAGCTGTTGGTACGCTAATAGAATAGGGGAAAGAATTATCTACGCCCACCGATAGTCCATTGACAAAGAATTCTACTTGACTAATTGTTCCGTCCGTGTCTGAAGCACTTGCTGAAATGCTGATTGGCGAACCAGCAATTACAGATGCTGGTGCGCTCACCGACACTACTGGTAATTGATTCGAGCTCGCCGAGAAATTAATTGTAGAAGACGTTGCTGTTTGGCAATCATTATCTGTTGCAACTGCATATACCGTGTGTGCTCCAGGTGTTGGAGTATAGTTCACTGAGAACGGTGCAGAGTTATCCGTACCCAACAAGACATTGTCAACGAAAAACTGAACACTTGTAACCATTCCACCGTTATCACTCGCATTTGCTGAGATGGTAATAGGGGTGCCTGCAGCAACAGTGCTATTGTTTGCAGGGCTTGCTATGTTCACTAGAGGAGCTTGACCAGAAATAAATGTCAATGTAGGATGCGTAAGCTCATTGGCCCCTGGATTAGAAGAAACATAGTTTTCCGCATTACCGGTAGCAATATTCACGATTTGCACATTCAATTGAAAACTGAGCGTTCCATTGGTGGTAAATTGTGCAATTAGAACTCGATTGGATGCAGTAGGACCAACGATTCCGCCAAGCGCAGCAATAGTACCATTTGAAATAACGATAGAATTACCTGCCGTTTGATTCAATACATCCAAGGCTGTTCCAACTCCGAGGGTATTGGGAACGAGGTAGGTAGAAGGCGATGACGTGGTCATTCCGTCTTGAGCACCCGTTCCATTGATAGGTAATCCAAAACATCCGCCTGGGTTATTCGCCAAAACTCCTTGTTGGTTTCCGATAGTTCCATCGGTATCTTCTGCTTCCATCACCCCCACTCGGCCTGAGCTTGTTCCCCCGGTGGTGAACCACGAATCGATCATGGTAGTGTGTCGACGTGTACTGTTGAAAGAGGTTGTACCCGGATTCACAGCCACCCCAAAAGTGGGATCGTTGTAAAAGTTTGTAGTGGTGCTAACAACTAAATTGTTTGTAGGATTGCCATACACCTGAGAAAACTCATACCCTGGGGCCATATCCACATACACTCTGTATGCAACCGTGTTTGTAGTTAAAGGAACCACTGCGCCTTGCGCTGTGGCATTCGCTACATCCGCCGCGTCTGCAATATAATAGCGTTCTACAAGAATGCCCTCAAGACCTTGAGCGTTTGATTGAATCGACAGGAAACCTGCCACGATCCATACTAAGTATTTAAAGGTTTTCATATTACTGGTATTTTCTGGTTTAGAATTCTTTTTTAATGATTATACCTATTCCTCCTGCATTCAAGTACCGTTTCCAATCGGTATTGCTGAGTGGTTGAAATGCCTGTCTGAATCGAGCATCCAACGCAATTCTCCAATTCTCATATACGGAAAACTCCACACCTGCTGACAGCAGCGCACTCCATTGGATTCTATTCAACTCTTCAAGATTTGTAGATTCAAACTCAGCGGTTCCGCCCACTTGTTTCCAACTGTTGCGGTGCTGCAATACATATCCCGCCAAAATTCCTGTTTGAAGAAATGGTCGCGCTTTCTGACTCTCTCCAAATTCTTTAATAACTGTAAAGGGAATCTCAAGCATACTCACTCGAGATGAGAAATCGAAAACTCCTGCATCACTAATAGAATCTATGGCATAGCCACGACTTGCCCAAGTCAATCCCGATTGAATTGTCCAACTAGAATTTAACTTTCTACCGTAAATAAATCCTGCAGAAAAGCCATAGGCTCCCGTTTCGAGCGAGTCTAGTTCCTGCTTTAAATCTTCATTATCCTCGTCGACAGTTAGAAGTCTATTGCACCACTCATTATAGAACACCAATCCAAATTCCGATTTTGTGCTATCCGTTTGAGCAATGAGATACGTCGCTCCGAAACACATTGCTATTACCAAAAAAAACTCCTTCATATTCGTTACTCTTTTACACAACGTATGCTTAAGCCGTAGTTGGGATATGTAGTTTGTCTAAAAATTTCCGTTTGCGACGCATCCATATATCTGTACCAAAACTCATCTTCATTCGATGTGGACGTCCACCAAAAAGCAGTTCTTCCGCTAACGTCGCGTCGTCCGTCAAACAATCTGCAACCCGCAGGCAATGCATTAAATCCGAACTCATCCGTACCATACAGCGGCCCTTGGCCCCAACCTCTAGAAAATTTTGAAGCTAGCTTTACGCCTTCTTCCGCACCTCTCCAACCGGTTCTGCCAGATTCAACAGCCGACATTCCAATCGCTTGCTCCAACTTCTTCCAATCTTCATCTGTTGGAATTCTCCATCCTTCTGGAGCTAAACCACGTGCATCCTGAACAGCGGCTTGATTGTATAGAAAGCCATATATACTATCGATCGCAAACGTGCAGGCAGGAAGTTCATTACTGGCCCAATCACTGTTGCTCGTGGAAGCAGGAATAAGCAATACATCACTACCATCTCTGAACTTCGATGATTTCAAATTTTCCGCCATCCACCATTGATCACCGATTTTCACAGTGACGTAAATATTACCCTCCACATCCGACAACGTTCCTTTCTCGATCACGCGCTCTTCTTCCTCTTCTTTACAGGCGGAAAAAGACAATACCATCAATAACAACCAGGCGTATCTATACATCGATCTTTTCATTAGAGCTTGATAAAAAGTTGTGACTGCTCACCAAGTAATGTGTATACTTTAACATAGTATATTCCAGAAGGAAAGCCTTCTAAACTCACTACATCCACATAATTTAGAGGAGCATTATTTACCATATTCTCGAACATCACCACACCGTAAGCATTGATGACTCGATAACTAACATTGTTCTCTACACCGCTGATGACATTAATGGTGATTTCTTCCTCCGCGGGATTTGGAAAGACCGTCAAATCAAATGACTCACCTTTCAATTGAGGACAAACCGCCTCCAAATCTCTATTATCACAAGCGCCTGGATAGCAACAAATTTCTTCTAGATTCAAATTTGCTTGGGGATTGTAATTGCATGCCAACTCATCCATGCAGCCATAAACGACAAGTGTTTCACAAGCACCTTCAGCATCACATACAAATGAAGAACTATACTCCAGGTAATTTGGATCGATACATCCACACACTGGAGGATAAGATAAAAGCGGGCTGTACTCTTGAGATTCGTTTTGTGGATTATTCGTTCCTATGTATTGCTTTGTTACCAGCGTATTTCCATCAAAATATTCGACTTCTATATTTAGAATAAAACTAAGCTCTCCTTTTGTCGTGAGCTGAGTGATAATTACTTGATTGCTGTCTGGAATAACACCAACGACACCAGAATTAGATAGCTCGAAATTTTCTCTGTAAAAAGAACTTTTTAAAGCAACACTTCCAAATATGGTGGTATCTTCTCCAGTCACAAAATCTAGAATACCAAATGAAAACCAATCACTCGGAACATTGACCAAAGTGTCTATTCCGTCTGCAATCGTTAAAGGTAAACCAATAGTAGGATCTTCATTGACAAGCAGTCCACCAGCTATCGCTTCACTGCCACCGTCATTGTTAACACCCCCAACAAATGAACCGTTGTCATCTTGACTTTTCAAAATACCGAAATGCGTTATCGGTCCCTGTTTTCTGGTTGTTTGTCCAAGAGTTAACCATGTATCAAGCGCTACAGTATTCTCTTCATATCGTGCACGAATAAAATCCTTTGCAAAAGTTTCTCCATCCGATATATTATTAAAGAAATTCTCTGTACTAGAAATAGAAAAAGGCGCCGTGCTTGTTCCAAAGAGTTTTGTAAGTCTCACACCGGGTGCTAAATCGATATACACTCTGTAGGTAACAGAACCTTCCGGCAAACCTCCACCGATCACATCAGTGGCATCATTCGCGTCGGAGACATAGTAGCGTTCTACTATTACATTTTCTAATTGGGCATGTGCTTCCATTCCTATGACTAGAAGGAAAACACAGAATGCTATTTTCTTAAGTAAAATCATGCGTAATTACAACTTAAATGCAATACCAAGTTGATATGTCGTTCCGAATCTAAATGAGTCAAAGTAATCCCAACCTCTAGGGAGATCATACGATCTGCTTATTCTTGTATTGAACAAATCTCTCACGGTGAAACTCGCACTAAAGTGCTTTCCAAGTGTCTTACTGATTTTTATATCGACCATATTTCTTGGCAGTTCATACACGTCTGGTCTTCCTTCCGCTACACCCGCAATGACCAAACGAGGACCTTGAATATTATAACTAACAGTAAACACCAAGCCAAGAGAATCCGCTTTATAACTAGCGATAGCATTTATCAGATAGGGTGCTTGTCCAAACATGGGGCGAGTCAGCGTATCCACATTGATATAGTTTTTCTCCCCGTTGATCACTTGGAAACTCTTTCGGATAAATTGAGCTCTCGATTCTACCAATGTGACATTTGCTCTGAGTTCCAAGGATTTCGTAATATTCTTCTTTCCTTCAATTTCAATTCCTCGAACAGAAGATCTTTCAATATTGTCCCAGGTAATACCAGAACTTCCAAAACCCAGTTCTATGTGATTGCGGATGTCTTTGTAGAACAAGCTTAGAGAAACATTATCTCCATTGTTGAAGAAGGTCTCTGCGCGAACGTCATAGTTAGACGCATACACCATTTTAAGATCTGAGTTACCGTAAACGATCGTTCTAAACTCATTATCAAAAATGGCTGCATCACTCAGCTCACGAATGCTTGGTCTTGCGACAGATCTACTGTAATTCAGTCGGAGATTGGTTTGTCCATATTTTTCTCTTACCATTTTGAAAATTAAATTTCCACTTGGTAAAAAGTCAAAGCGATTGATTTCCGCTGGATTTACAAAAGGGAATCCTTCCGAGTTGATTCTTCGTGGATCATTGCGTGCATATCCTAGACGATGAAATTCGTCCACATCGGCGAAGATATCGGTGTGTTCTACTCTAAGCCCTCCGGAAAAACGTATCCGCGGATTGAATTCATAATCCACCATTCCATACACGGCTTCAACGTTGCTATGTCCAAAGCTGTGATTTCTTTCAAAATCGAAATTCTCGTAATTGTAATCCTGTATTCCGTTGAACACCGTGAATCGTTGAGCCGACATATACGTATCAATATCATCTTCAAGAAGCGGGGGTACATTTACATTGTTTCCGAAAATTACACGGTACTCGTAGTTGTCAATTTTTCGAAAGTTCCTTGTAGTCGCTGCTCCAAACTTTAATTTTCGGGTAAGCTTCGACTCCAGCTGCGGCAACGCCCAATCGAAATCAATTCTACTGTCCAGAATATTTTCTGTAAGATACCTGTAGAACCTTCTGATTCCATCTCCGGCAGTGGGTCCGAATAAATATCCTTGCACACTGTCTCCAATCACATACTCTACATATTGAACAGCTTTAAAATCTGGTGCTATACTCTGACCGCCTGTATAAGAGGTGTTGAAGTCCACTTTAAGACGTTTGTTTGGGAAATAATGCTGAGAAGAAACTTGATAAATCAATTGCCTTCTTTGCTCGTAGAAAATATTTTTCTCTAATTCTATTTCTTGAAAATCTTCTGGTAGTCGAACCGATCTATAGCTAGCGACATCATTTACACCAATGAAGTTGGGCATGAAGAGAAAGGATACTTTGTGGTTCTCATTCAAAGAATAGGAAGCATTCATCAATGCACTCCACCCGTTAGTTTCCCGGCTCATCTGAGCGTGATCCAAACGTGTATATGGATAATTCAACGTTGCATCACCCACCCTTTGTGAAACTCCATCTTGGTCGTATCGATAGGTCGTTCCATATCGAAAGCCAACAACATATCCGAACTTCTTTCCAAAAAGATCCACCTGATTACCCAAAGAAAAGCTCTGCGAGAAATTCAAAGGAGCTCTTCTATATCGCACATCCCAGTTATTGGAGAGTCCGTTGTCATAATTTGTTCCATTCGGCGTAATGGCTTGAATCGCTTGTGGTCTGTATATGGTGTTATATTGATCTAACGCGTTTTGATACGACACCGCATCATTGATTTGCGCTGGAGCAAGAAGGCCCAACTCAACCAATCCCATTCGGAAGTAAGTATCCGCAACATTGGATCCGTCGCCCCATCCAGTAATGCCTTGTTGCGCATAAAAATCTCCCAGTCCTAAAGCCACCAATTCTTGATACGTCGAAGGATTTAAATTACTCGACACGATATCATTTGTTTCGCGGTTTCGCAGACCATTATCAAATCCCAACCAATCTGAAGAACTTCTTGCAGAAGTGATGAAGTTTTGAAAAGTCACTTGTGGGTTATAACCAAATGTGGACTCGGCTGAAAAACTGAGCTTATCCGGGTAGTCTTTTGTTTCTACAGAGATATATGCGCCCGACCAGTCACCAGCCAACTCTGGGCTAGCGGTCTTCGTAATGACGATGTTGTCTACCAATGTAGCTGGAAAAATATCCAATTGGATATTGTTTGTCAACGGATCAAGAGTTGGAATTCTCGAGCCGTTCATGGTAGTTCGCACGTATCGATCGCCAATTCCGCGAACCGTTATAAGTCCACCATTGGTTGAAACTCCCGATACACGCGCAATAGCATTAATAACATTCGAATCCCCTGTTTTCTTAATAACATCGGCGGAGATATAGTCCATCGTAAGGGAAGAATTCATTTTCTTCTTTTCCATGAAGCTATCCGAAGATTTTTTCGCTCGAGCGATAATCTCTACCCCTTCTTTCAGTTCGCCTTTTTCTTCGATGGTAAAATCACGAGATATTACTTCATTGTTCTTTACGGTAACTGGCACCATCAATTCTTCATACCCGACCAAATAAAATCGAACAGTATACGATTTTGAGTCTGGAAAATTCAAAGTAAACAGCCCATCGAAATCTGTCTGGGTTATTATATTGGTCGCTTCTTCCGCCCTTACGACTACGCCATACATGGGCTCACCATTCGTATCACTCACTCGTCCCGTGAGCTTTCCTTGAGAAAATGAGAAGAAAGGCGCCAGTAAGAAAACAAATAATGCTAGGTTCTTCATAGAGATATTAGTTCTTCACAAACTGCTTCACGAATCGTTCTCCATTGTTTTCAACTTGTAAAACATACACGCCATTCGCAAGGTTGGATATATCTAGTGCATTCACTTCACTTCCCAAAGAACCGTTCAACACTGCTTGCCCAGTGATATCAAATACAACATAAGGAGCATTCCTGAAATTAGAAGAGTGAACAAGTATTTGGTCCTTGGCAGGGTTCGGGTAAACCACAAGATCATTCTTTACTTGCCCTTTTGATTCCTGAACAGATACGATATCTGAAGAATAAATTAACGAGGGTATTGAAAACTCGTTTCCAGAGGGATTTTCTGCAACATAGACTTCGTCTGCTCCATTTGGAGCGAGGATCTGAACATTGAGCTTAAAGCTAAGAATGCCATCCGTTGTAAATTGCCCAACCAAAACATGATTCGATGGAGTAACACCTTCTGTTCCTCCCAAAGCCACCACTGTACCATTTGTAGTGTAGAAAAGTGAACCTTGAGTCTGATCGAAAACGCTCAACGCATCTGATAAACCGAGCGTATTCGGCATTACCGGTGTGCCAGGAAGCAATCCATCAACACCGTCAGCACCCATAATGGGTAGGCCCGCCAGAGCACTTGTATTCGCAAGAATACCTTGATTATTTCCTATTGTTCCATCCGTATCCTCACTCTTCAAAACACCAATTTTACCAACACACACACCTCCTGTAGTGAGATACGAATCGATCAACATCGTATTCTTCCTGGTGTTATTCAATGATGTACCACTGTACACACTCACGCCATAATTTGGATCATTGTAAAAGGAAGTCGTGGTAGCTATTTCCATCGGGTGCTCCGGGCTACCGAAGGTTTGTATAAACTTATAACCGGGCTGGAGATCGGCATATACTCTATATGTTACACTGCCAATATGAAGAGGATATACTGCGAAATTCTCATCTGCATCAAGAGAGTCTGCCTCATCTGAAACATAAAAAATCTCAACAACAATCCCTTCTAATCCTTGTGTGAACGCAGAATGGAAAATAATAAGTGCAAGTGTAATAAGTATAATTTTCTTCATGGTAATGGATTATGCGATTATGAATTTTTTCTTTTTCTTCTTGATTTAGACTTGTTCTCCAAAACGAGCGATTTGTGGGTTAAATCTCCATCAGATGGGTTCCGCGCCACATACTTATATGACTTGCCATCCGGACCTCCTATCATGATGTTCAATTCAAAACTCAATTTTCCAGCGGTGGTCAATTGAGCAATACAAACAGTATTCGTTGAAAGTGAATCTGCCCCAACACTGCCTTTTCCCATACAAGCCCAAGCACCATTATGAATCACTAGACTATCTCCAACTGTTGTCGTTCCGAGAAACTTCAAGCAACTGTCTATTTGAAAAAACGTAGGAAACGGTATGAATACACTTCTAGAAAGACCATCCTTTTCACTCAGCTTATACCCCTTCCTCTTGTTTTGATTCTCCAAGAAACCCTTTTTAAATTGAATCAGAACATCTTTCTCAACCTTATCGTAAGCCAGCGGAATTGCCAAATGATTTTCACCTGCTGCACCCACCGATAACCAGGAATCTAATAATGCGACATCATCTCCTAAAGCCTTCTCCGGAAGAATTGCCGAGTTCGTTGTGCCCGACCAATTATGATTGAAAAATGGGGCAGTACTCTTTATCTTTAAAGGATGACCAGGACTTCCATAAGCAGCCTGAAAGCGATATCCCGGCTTTAGATCAACATAAATACGATAAGTGACTGAGCCTTCGGCTAAAGTTCCGCTGCGCTTCTCTGCTGCATTATCTGCCTCCGAGGAGACGTAATATTCTTCTACGATGATTCCTTCCAGTCCATCCTGACAGTAACTGGAAAAAGAAGCAATTAAAAATAATATAGGTAATAAAGTCCGCATAATAGTAGGGTGCAAATCTATTTTTAGAATACATGCTTTTGCTTTAACATGTGGTTATGATAAATTAAAACCTAAGCGTATTTTCGAGGGTGTTGTTAGGCCTGTGTTAATTCATTCAATCTAGATTGTTGCCAATCCGCCCTCCATCAAGGAAATAAAAAGCCCTCTTGCTGTTAGCAAGAGGGCTATTCACTCTTTATTCAATTAGAATTCTTCTTAATCCACCATCATTCTCACCACTGTTCTTTCTCCTCCCTGGATGGATTCAACGTGATACATTCCCGAAGCCAACTTCTGTTCCATTAACACATTGATGGTTTGAATACCCTCAACTATAAAACGATTCGTATAAACTACTCGTCCCATCGCATCTGTAATGCGTATCTGATGATCGCCATCACTCAATACCATTTGGAACATATCTCCACGATTCGGATTGGGATATACTTCCATCATGGAAACAGTTTCGTCACCCATCACCAACATATTGCGCTCTTGTGCCATTACGTTCGGATCGGTGATCATGCCTCCTGATCCTGCAACGCATAGGTTGAAATAACCTGCTGCAAACACTCCAGGACCTGAAGCAAACACCGGACGCACGCGA
>JAIXWX010000027.1 GCA_027491075.1 Flavobacteriales bacterium | reverse complement strand
TAACTATTTCATAACCGCACCCGTGGTGCATTTATCTGACTTAAAATTACACCTAATTTTTAAATATCCAAATGATCCAATGGGCTCTTAATCATACCAATGTGCTTGTTACTCACGTGAGTGTATATTTCTGTAGTCTTCGTACTAGCGTGACCAAGCAACTGCTGAATGTACCGGATGTCTGTTCCTGCTTCCAAAAGATGAGTCGCAAAGGAGTGACGTAACCAATGTAGCGTTGGGCGCTCCAAAAGCTTTGCTTTTATGCAGGCGTTGTTCAATACTTTTCTTAATGAAGCTTCGGAGTAAACGCCTCCATATTGCCCTTCAAAGAGATAATGTGATGGTCGATACTGTTTAAAATAATCTCGCAATAGCACTAAGATTTTTTCACTTAACATTACAATTCTATCCTTTTTGCCTTTTCCACCTCTCACAGTAATCAACATGCGTTTGCTATCGATGTCACTTACCTTCAACTTTAAAACCTCACCAACCCTTAATCCACTAGCATAGGTGAGGCTCAACATCGTTCGATGCTTCAAATTTTCGCAATTCCTTAAAATTGCCTGAACCACCTCTTTGGACAGCACATGGGGCAATTCCTTATCTTTTTTGGGTCTAATGATGCCATTTTTGTAATCGAATCGTCCAAGAACATTCTTATAATAATACAGTACTGCATTGATTAGTGAATGCCGCATACTGATACCATACTTGTTGCGCGTGGATAATTCCAAAACGAGCTTATTGACTTGGGTCCCGTCTAATTCTTTCTTGTCTATATTCTTTTTCTGACAGAAATAACAAAATTGCAGAAAACTGTTAAAGTAGTTTTGTATGGTACTCATGCTGCGATTTCGAGACTTCAGGTGAGATAGATACTCATTATCAAATGAAATCTCTACACTATATGTTTGAAGCCAAAACCTGGAATGAACGTATAGACTTTGAAGCTTTACTGTCTGATGAATGAGAATCTGTATCTTTCCTTTGCAGGCTTCGAGAATAGTTAGCAAATACTTTTCTGAGAATGGTAATAGAAATGCTGCAAACTTTCGATGAAAAACTACTGAATCCAAATCTCTTAACACCTCTTTTAGGTAGAGAGCGTGATCTGTAACCAACATAAAATAATCCCTTTCCTCATATTTTATACGCTTTAATTCTGCTTTATAAGCCAAATTGAATTTAGGAATTTCAACCTTTTCAACATTGTTTCCAATGCTATGTGATACCTGTCGAACTTCTCGATCATACAATCCTGAGCGGACAATCCTAAACTCTCCGTTGTTGTTTAACTCCAAATATTCAAGAATATATGGATCCGCAGAACTAATCAATAATTTCTCATTTTTGAGATATTTCAGTTGAGGGAATTGGAGCATTCGTGCAAATAAATCTTTATCCTTTTTAAATGTATATGAGAAAAATTTCTTGCCCGCATGCTCGATTTCTCGAACATAAACCATCTTCTGATGGCGAAAACTTTGATGTGTCATTTTTTTTTTTCAGGAAAGATGCCGAAAGAATTGAATCATACTGCTTCGCAAACGTTTATAAGCGTCTATAAATGGTTAGTAATATCTATAAACGTATATAAACGCATACAAACACATAATTCTCTTGAAAATGGATAACACCAAGGATAGAGTAAAGCCTCGCTGCCAAAATTGCAATGAGCCTATTCAAGGTAGAAGTGACAAGCGCTTCTGCAACGCCTCTTGTCGCACTGCATTTCACAATCTCCGAAATGAAGGTACGCTCAGGGTAGTAAGGGCAGTGAATAAAGTACTTTTAAAAAATTACCAGATACTCGAGTCATTCTGGGAAAAAGGTGTGACAGAAACCACGCATCAGTTGATGCTTCAATCTGGATTCAATTTTAATTATTTTACAAGTATTCAAAACTTGAAAACGGGCGCAGCTTACCTCTTCTGTTATGATATTGGTTATTCCAAGATGGACGATGCTCATATCCGAATCATTAAGAAGGAGAGAAACCGACGGCAGTAATTCGTTGACCTACGAGGCTTTATTCATTCTGTTTGTGCATGTAGTTTTAACCTAATTGCTTCTTGGTATCTTGCACGCCATAAAAAAACCTCACCACAAATACTTGTGATGAGGTTTTTTTATATGCTCTTTTGAAAAAGTCTTAGCCGAGATAGGATTTAAGAATCTTGCTTCGACTTGTGTGCTTCAATCTTCTGATGGCTTTTTCTTTGATCTGACGCACGCGCTCACGGGTCAAATCAAATCGCTCTCCGATCTCTTCTAACGTCAATGGATGCTCTCCATTTAATCCAAAATACAATCGTATCACGTCGGCTTCTCTGCTGGTCAAGGTGCGCAAGGATCGCTCGATTTCTTTTCTCAATGACTCATGCAACAAATCGGTGTCGGGTGAGGGAGTGTCGTTGGTCTGAAGTACATCGTACATCGTGGAACTGCTGTCGTCGCCGTCTTTCAACGGTGCATCCATGGATACGTGACGTCCGCTGTTGCGCAACGATTGCTTTACTTCATCCAAGGTCATCTCTAACACTTCTGCTAGTTCTGCCGGTGTTGGTGGTCTCTCAAACTCTTGCTCTAACTTGGCAAAGGCCTTGTTGATCTTGTTGATGGAACCGATCTTGTTCAACGGCAAACGCACAATACGCGACTGCTCGGCCAAAGCCTGTAGAATCGATTGACGAATCCACCATACGGCGTAGGAGATGAACTTGAAACCTCGGGTTTCATCAAATCGCTGTGCGGCTTTGATCAAACCTAAGTTCCCTTCATTGATCAAGTCGGGGAGGGATAAACCCTGATTTTGATATTGCTTTGATACAGACACCACGAAACGCAGGTTGGCTTTGGTGAGCTTCTCCAATGCCACTTGGTCGCCAGCTTTAATGCGGCGCGCTAATTCCACTTCTTCCTCTGCAGTAATCAAGTCCACTCGACCGATTTCCTGCAAGTACTTATCCAAAGAAGCGGTTTCGCGATTGGTGACCTGCTTGGTAATTTTTAACTGTCTCATTCTTCTTTATAAATGGTGCTTTCGCTTGCGGGTTAATAAAGTAAACGTCAAACGGGTAGGGTAATGTTTCGCCTAAAGCCAAACTTAACACCTTTTCGGTTATTCTGCCTGTTCTGGCTTTGGCAATAGAGCCTTTCTAGAAAGCTTCAACTTTCCATTCTTCGGATCTCTACCAATTACTTTAAACTTCACCATATCTCCTTCTTTCAACACTTCACGAACGTCTTGAACGCGTCTCCATTCCAATTCTGAAACGTGGATCAATCCGTCTTGACCGGGAAGTATTTCTACAAATGCTCCAAATGCTTGGATGTTTTTCACTGGACCTTCGTAGATCTCACCGATCTCTACTTGTGGAGGCCAAACGATGTTTCTAACACGCGCAACTGCTGCATCGAGGCTTTCTTTATTGGAAGAAGCAATTTCCACAATGCCTTTTCCATCTTTTTCTTCGATAGAAATGGTAGCACCGGTAGTCTTCTGAATTTCCTGAATCACCTTTCCACCAGGACCAATCACTGGTCCGATCATGTCGCTCGGAATATCGAAGGAAACAATACGTGGCGCATGTGGCTTGTAGTCTTCACGAGGCTTGTCCATCGTCTTGAGCATTTCACCCAAGATGTGCAAACGTCCCTGACGTGCTTGTTCTAAAGCATTCTTCACCATGTCCATGCTCAATCCTTTGATCTTGATGTCCATTTGACAAGCGGTAATTCCTTTGGAGGTACCGGTTACTTTGAAGTCCATGTCTCCCAAGTGATCTTCGTCGCCGAGGATGTCTGAAAGAATAGAATACTTGGAGTTGTCTTCATTGGTGATCAATCCCATGGCAATACCAGAAACAGCTCCTTTGATTTGAACACCGCCGTCCATCAACGCCAATGTTCCTGCGCAAACGGTCGCCATGGAAGAAGATCCATTGGACTCAAGGATGTCAGAAACAATACGAAGGGTATAAGGACATTCATTGGTTGGAGGCAACACAGGCTTCAATGCGCGGAGTGCCAAGTTTCCATGACCAATTTCTCTTCTGCTCGTTCCGCGAATCGGACGGGCTTCTCCAGTGGAGAAAGGAGGGAAGTTGTAGTGCAACAAAAACTTGTCTGTTCTTGGATGCACTGCGCTGTCGATCGATTGTTCGTCGAGTTTGGTTCCCAAGGTCAAGGAAGTGAGTGATTGTGTTTCACCTCTGGTGAAAACGCTTGATCCGTGTGCACCTGGCAAGTAATCCACTTCACACCAAATGGGTCTGATTTGTTCGGTGCTTCTACCATCCAAGCGGATGCCTTCATTGAGAATCATGTTTCTCATGGCTTCCTTCACGCAATCGTGATGGTATTTTTTGAAGAGGAATTTCTTTTCAGTGATTTCTTCTTCAGTGAATCTTGCGTTGAATTCTTTTTCTATTTCAGCAAATGCAGCACCTCTTTCCTTTTTAGCGGAAGGCTTTTTAGCGGCATCATAATATTTCTGATAACAGTCAGACCAGATTGCTTTTTTCAGCTCTTCGTCTTTTGGCTCGTGGTCATAAGTTCTTTTCACGAGAGACTTCGCAACGTTCGCAGCGAGTTCCGATTGAGCTCTCACTTGTTCGCGAATGGCAGCGTGTGCAATTTCGAGCGCAGCGATCATCTCTTCTTCAGACACCTCATTCATTTCACCTTCCACCATGATGATGCTGTCATCACTTCCAGCAACCATGAGTTCAAGATCGAGGATATCCAATTGTTCTCTGGTAGGGTTGACAACGAATTCACCGTTTACTCTTCCTACGCGAACTTCAGAGATCGGTCCATTGAAGGGGATATCAGAAACGGCGATAGCAGCAGAAGCTGCAAGGCCGGCAAGGCTATCAGACATGTTTGATTTGTCAGCAGAGATAAGGGTGACAATCACCTGTACTTCTGCGTGAAAATCATCTGGGAACATAGGGCGGAGAGCGCGGTCGATCAATCGGGCAACGAGGATTTCATCGTCGTAAGGGCGAGCTTCACGCTTGAAGTATCCACCAGGGAAACGACCAGCGGCAGCGTATTTTTCTCTGTATTCTACAGTGAGTGGAAGGAAGTCGATTCCTTCTTTGGCTTCTTCAGATGCTACCACAGTTGCGAGCAACATGGTATCACCTTGTCTTACCACCACTGATCCGTTGGCTTGTTTGGCGAGTTTGCCCGTTTCAATGATGATTGGGCGGCCGTCTCCACGGTCAATGGTCTTGGTAAATAATTCGTAATTCATTTCTTCTATTGCGGATAAATTGTGTACTTAAAAAAAACGCAAAAAGGCAATTGTGACAATTGCCCTTTGCAGTATGAATTCAATATATGAATGTCTTATTTGCGGAGGTCAAGTTCTTTTACGATTGCTCTGTAACGAGTAATATCAGTTTTGTACAAATAGTCCAAAAGACTTCTGCGCTTACCTACCAACTTGATCAAAGAACGCTGCGTTCCGAAGTCCTTTTTGTGAACCTTCAAATGGCCTGTTAAGTGGTTAATTCTTGTGGTGAAAAGGGCGATTTGACCCTCAGCAGATCCCGTGTTGGTTTCTGACTTGCCATACTTGGCGAAGATTTGCTTTTTTGATTCTGTCGTAAGGTACATGCCAATACTCTTTTTTGGTAATTATTATGTAGTCCTTATCATTTAGAGCATGAAGCTCTTAATAAAAGGTTTGCAAATGTACGACTTTTTTTGGCTTATCCAAGGATTTATAATTTCTTCGATCCTCCGGCGTTGCAAGGCGTTTTTACGCCTACTTTTAAGCTAGTAATACAATGTAAATAAAATAGTTATGGCTTAATTCGCAATAAATTAATCTTTTTTTCAAAAACGCTTTGCTTGTGAAAGTGATCTGTACCGAACTTTGTCAAGTATGAAAATCGAACAAATTTACACCGGCTGTCTAGCACAAGGCGCTTATTATATTGAAAGTGAGGGCGAGGCGGCGATCATTGATCCGTTGAGAGAGGTCGCTCCGTACATTAAAAAAGCAAAAGACGCCAATGCCAAGATAAAGTACATCTTTGAAACCCATTTTCACGCGGACTTTGTAAGTGGGCATATTGATTTGGCTAGAAAAACGGGTGCTTCCATAATATACGGCCCCGAAGCTTCAACGGAATACGAAATATACAACGCTACAGACGGGCAAGAGTTTGAGATTGGAAAAGTCAAGCTTAAAGCCATACACACGCCAGGTCACACCTTGGAAAGCACCACTTGGTTGCTCTTGGATGAATCAGGTAAGCCGCACGCCATTTTTACTGGAGATACGCTTTTTATTGGAGACGTAGGTCGCCCCGACTTGGCTATCAAGAATGGACTTTCTCAAGAAGATTTAGCAGGAATGCTTTACGATTCATTGCGAAACAAGATCATGACCTTGCCGGATGAGGTCATCGTTTATCCAGCGCACGGTGCCGGCAGCGCTTGTGGAAAGAACATGAGCAAAGAAACTTTTGATACGCTTGGCAATCAAAAGAACACGAACTACGCGCTTCGTGCAAACATGACCAAAGAAGAGTTTGTCAAAGAACTCACTACTGGGATTTTACCCGCTCCGCAATATTTCGCGAAGAATGCGATGATCAATAAAACGGGATACGAAAGTCTGGACGCAATTATGCAGCGCGGTGCAGTAGGACATTCACCGGAAGAGTTTGAAGCAATCGTCAATGCGGAAGACGCGCTGGTGCTGGATACAAGAAGCACTACCGAGTTTATCGCGGGACACATTCCCAATAGTATTTTTATTGGAATTGATGGAGGCTTTGCGCCATGGGTAGGAGCTTTGATCACCGATATCAATACGCCCATTCTCTTTATTGCTCCTGAAGGAAGAGAGGAAGAAGTAGTGACCAGATTGAGTCGGGTAGGCTATGACAACACCTTGGGTTATCTCAAAGGGGGAGTAGAAGCGTGGAAGAACAGTGGAAAGGATTTATCGACGGTGGAATCGGTGACGGCGGAAAAATTTGTCGAAGAGGTAACCACGCGTTCATCGAGTGTCATAGATGTGCGCAAACCCTCTGAGTACGAAGGCGGGCATTTGGATCACGCGCTGAATTTGCCTCTTGACTTTATCAATGAGCAAATGAATCAAGTAGACAAAGAAAAACCTCACTACATCCATTGTGCAGGAGGTTATCGTTCTTTGATCTATATCAGTATTCTTCAGGCAAGAGGTTTTACTCGACTCACCAACGTGGAAGGCGGATGGGGAGCGATTAAAAACCTATTGGTATCACACTAAAGGAACTTCCATAAGAAGAAGACGTGCATTCGTTTGAGCTTCGATAGACAGGGTGGTTACACCAGTAATTCCCATTCCATCGCGTTTGCCGAGCACTTCGCCATTGATTTTCGCTTCTCCTTCGATTACGAAAGCATAAACTCCATTGGTAGCAGGAGCGCGTAAAGCGTGTTCAATGGACTTGCCCTTTTGAAGAGTGCCCAAGTTGAACCATGCGTTTTGATGAATCCAAACTCCCGCATCGTTGGGATTGGGGGAAAGTATTTGGTTCAACTCATTTTCTTTTTCTACTAAAGAAATTTGATCATACCGTGGTGCAACATTCTTCTTGTTTGGAAAAACCCAAATCTGAAGGAATTTGCCAGGATCCTTTGCACTGCCGTTGAATTCGCTGTGTTGCACACCAGTGCCTGCGCTCATCACTTGAATTTCGCCAGTTTTAATGACGGTTTCATTGCCCATGCTGTCTTTGTGCTTCAGAGAACCTTCCAAGGGAATGGAAATAATTTCCATGTCTTTATGCGGATGCGTATTGAATCCTGTGCCGCCGGCAATCATGTCGTCATTGAGTACGCGCAACACACCAAAGTTCATTCTTTCTGGATTGTAATAATTGGCGAAAGAAAAAGTGTGATGGGAGTCGAGCCATCCGTGGTTGGCATGTCCTCTTGTATTTGCTCGATGAATGATAAAATTGCCCTTTTTCTCTGCCGTAGCTGGGGGAATGTGGTTGAAGCCAACCTGTTTTTCCACCGACGCATTGTCATCACTGCTGTTGGCAAGAGCTCCTGCTGCTACAGCGGTTGCAGCAATGGCACCTGTTCCAAGTACGCTCTTCTTCAAAAAGTCTTTTCTGTCCATGGCATTTAATAGCTTTATTTACGGTTCAAAAGTATACTAGACCCTATTCCCATTTCATTGATGTACATCAATATTGTTTTGTTTCTTTTGGTAGCCTTGGTATATAGCAGCGCAGGATTTGGCGGGGGCAGTCTTTATTTAGCGATCTTATCCTCATCTGGGCTGGATCCTTCATGGATGATTGCCATGGCGCTCACGTGTAATCTTTTGGTTTCTGGATTGGGGTCTATGCATTTCTTGCGTTCACAAGCTGTTCAGCTCAATAGAGTATGGCCGTTTATCTTGTTGAGCATCCCATTTTCTTTCTGGGCTTCTACTTGGAAAATAGATCAAGAGCATTTTTTCCTAGCACTCGCTTCTGCATTGACAGTAGCGGGCTTATTGATTTTCTTTCAAAGAAAAACTGCGGAAGTCTCCAGAGCGGTGCCCAGCACGATGGTCTATGTCTTAGTACCGGCGATCGGTTTGATTGCAGGAATAACGGGAATAGGTGGGGGGGTATATCTTTCTCCACTGCTCTACCTGACACGATGGGGAAAACCTAAGGAAATCGCTGGTGCGTCGGCGCTGTTCATTTTTGTAAACTCCTTAACCGGCTTGCTCGCGAGGTCAGGTACATGGAGCTACGAGGAGCATCATTGGAGCTTTTGGATACTGCCCGTTGCGGTGTTGGTGGGCGGCTGGATAGGTTCGCGCTGGAGCATCAAGTGGTTGGATCAGAATGCAGTGCGCATGATTACCGCTGGGATATTGCTCTTTGCTGCATGCCGTATATTTGTAAAAGTATTATGATCATTACTATAAAATCGTTTGGTATTGCCGCGGAAATCTGCGGAAGCAGGACTTTGAAAATGGAAGTACCGAATGATTGTTCGGTGGAACATTTAAAAGAATTGCTTGCGAATAGATACCCCGCGCTTTCTGAATTATTGAGTTATCGAATTGCGGTGAATCATGTGTATGAGCTCGATGCTTTTCTCCTAAAAGAACTCGACGAAGTGGCGATTATTCCGCCTGCAAGCGGAGGTTGATATGGAAATGAACTTTCAAATTTCATCGAACCACTTAGATATAGAGTCATGCAACGAATGGCTCCGCAGCGCGTCGGATGGTGGAGTAGTGCTCTTTGTAGGCAATGTGCGTTCTGCGAATAGAGGCAAAGAGGTGAGCCACCTTGAATTCGAAGCGTATGAAGAAATGGTGGTAAAAGAGCTGGAGAAATGGGGCAGATACATACAGGAACGTTTTGGAGTGCACAAGGTACTTTTACATCACCGAATCGAAAAAGTAGAAATTGGTGAAACAGCGGTAATCGCTGGTATCGCCGCTCCTCATCGAAAGGAAGCCTTTGAAGCGTGTTCTTTTCTTTTAGAAAAATTAAAAACCGAAATTCCTATTTGGAAGAAAGAGGTTTACAACGACGGACATCATTGGATATCGGCTACTCCTTAAGTTAGAATGGGAAACCAATACCGAAATTCAGGACTCTGTTAGGCACGTAGCGTGCGGCAAGTTCGGTGTTGTCAATACTTCGAAGGAATGTATTGAATTCATCCTTGGGTTGCCAAAACCAACGCTCGCCTTCGATCTTTAGAGGATCTTTTAGCTGCAAACCCAAATCCAGTCGAACCAGGAAATACTCAAAGTCCAAACGCAATCCTAAACCGCTACCGATGGCGATTTCTCCAATAAATGTATTGCTTCTGAACTCCGCACCCGGTCGAGAATTGTCAGCGCTCAACAACCAAATATTTCCTGCATCAACAAAAAATGCTGCTTGAAACATTTGCGTCATTTTAAATCGGTATTCAAAATTGAACTCGATTTGTACATCACCAATATTGTTGAACGTTCTCAAGGTGGTTGTATCTCTGAAAGAACCAGGCCCGAGTGTTCTCGCTTGCCATGCACGAATACCATTGGCACCACCAGAGAAGAAGCTTTCTTCAAAAGGGAGAGCTGGTAAATTTTTACCTGCAAATCCAACGCCTCCGCTTGCTCTAAACACTACGGTATTGCGTTCGTTTACGCTGTAGTAAAATCGAGAGTCGCCGTCTATTTTCACATAATCGGCATATTGATTTCCTCCAAAGTAATACCGTCCCAATTCGTCTTGTTGTGCGGAAAAGGCGCGCGCCAATAGGGGAGGCAGTACTTTTCCCGCCAATTCAAAGCCGTATTTATGAAAGAAATAAAACCGTTGAAAGCGGGTTTTTTGGGTGTTTTGAACGAAGTCGATTCCTGCAGAATGCACCAAGTGATTTTGGTAAGAATTGGATAGAAAACTATCGTCTAATCGGTCAAGAAAAGCCTGGAATTGCGGGGATTTCTGAATGGTGATGACGGATAAATCCCAATGCGGGAAAAATTGTGTGCCTTTGTCTTTGTTTTCCGTGAAGCCCCATTGCGTTCTGAAGAGTGTCAGCGTGCGCTCATAGTCAGGTCTGCGTTGATAATTGACCGCAATACTAAAGTTGGTAAATGGCTCGCTGTTCTTTTTCATTTCAATGAAGGGCGCGCCAAAAATGCGAGGGATACGAAGTGAAATCTCCGGACCCAATTCAAACGTGTTTAATTGAAAGGATCTTCTCACTTCCTGTCCACCCGTTTCATTAAAACTTTCTTCGGTGATGGCTCTGGTAGCTTCAAAACCAGTTATTATTCGCATTTCAAAACTTTCCGCTCCTCGAAACACGTTCCGATGACGATACAGAAGTGTTCCATACAATCCGTTATTTCCCGCACGATTGGTAATTCGAGGATCGACACCAAACAATTGTTTTTTTGCAGGATTGAGTCGGATATAAGCATCCAAATAATTGATACCGGTGGAGTCAACAAAAGTGCGAGGCAATAATTGAATATTTACAGCCTTGAAAGTTCCTAATCGGGTGAAACGACGGTAGGTGAGATCCACTCTGTCTTTTTTGTAAATCTCTCCAGGCCCAAACAAGGTAGTATATTCCAGTAGTGATTCTTTTACATTGGGCGTGCCGTTGCTGATGATCCTCAATCCTCTGTAATGGAGTGTGTCTTTAAATGCTTCCTCGGGGTTCAAGGGATCGCTATCGGTATAGACATACACATTTCCTATAAAGAATTTTTTATGGGGAATAAAGGTGAGACTGTCTTTTGAGACAGAGTTTGATGCTTGTGGCATTCTCAACCTCAATACTACGTCGGTTAAGTTATTGCCGATGGTAGAGTCCACATCGTAGGTGATATAATCTTTAGTGAACTCATAATAGCCACGATCGTTGAAGAAATTCGCTATTCGTTCGCGCTCCTTATCAAAAAAATCAACGTCAAAAAGACTTCCTGTTTTCAAAAGTGTTCCATCAATCAATTCTTGCGAACGCTTGGCCATCATGGGGTCTTCAATCTTATATTCCAGATTGCGAATGTGATATGGGGCGTTGGGATACACCTCATAGACTACGCGGCATTTTTTACCCTTTCTCCAAAAAACAAGTCCCTTGTTTTTATAAATGACCGTTGGAATTACTTTGTTGTTAAAGAAGCCGCGTTTGGTTAAATAAGTACTCATTTGTGCTGCTCCTCTTTCCATTTTGGAAGAGTCCAGTTGCGCGGGTGGTTCGCCAACGGTGTAGGCCATCCACATCCAAAAGTTCTGACAGTCTCTTGGTCTTTTTCCTTTTTGGGTTCTCTTCTTATTTACTTCAGGACATTTTCTCGCCATTCTGTCTTCACTTCTTCGCAGAGCGTTCTCAGGTACAAGTGTGTAGATACCGAGATTGAATCTCGCAAATAAAATCTTGCGATTGGGCTTCAGCTTTGTCAGGTTGATTAACTCAGACTGCGATACTTTGTATTCAGAAGGAGCATCATGCACCTTAATCGAATGCCTTTTGAAATACGTTTCGCCTTCTTTGACACGATGGAAAATGGTACACGAATGAATAGTGCTGGCTACTATCAATAGCAACAAATTCACTTTCCATGGAGTCCATTTATTCTTCATCATGTATCTTGCGGCTGTCTATGGATCAGCCTTCAAAAAAGGATATTAAACTTGTTCGATCGCTAATGCAAAAAAAGTTCCGAAAAGAACTGGGTCTTTTCGTGGTCGAAGGTAAGAAAATGACAGAGGAGTCGATCCAGTCTGATTTCGAGGTGTATGCTGTATTTTCAACAGACCCGTCGTTCAAAAGTGTGTATAAGGATACCATTCTGGTCAGTGCGAAAGAGATGGAACAAATGTCTTCGATGTCTACTCCTTCAGGATATTTGGCCGTATTAAGGAGCACATCGAATAGTTTTCAATCTCCGAAGGGCAAGGTAATACTCTTTCTTGATGGAATTAGTGATCCAGGCAATCTTGGAACCATCTTGCGCACAGCGGATTGGTTTGGTATAAATGAGATTTACTGCAGCAATGACACGGTGGAGCTTTACAATCCCAAGACCATTCAATCTACAATGGGAAGCATCTTTCGTTGTTCATTGATGTATTGCAATGCTGAGGATGTATTGAATACCAAGGACTATGGGGTATATGGCGCGGTACTTCAGGGAAAAAATGTGTTGGAGTGTGCGTTAGAAAGCAAGCGGATGCTTGTCATTGGCAGTGAAAGCCATGGTATCCGAGAGGAAGCGATGTCCTATATTGATCAAAAAATTACTATTCCAGGCGGAGGAGGAGCAGAGTCGTTGAATGCTGCGGTAGCTGCCGGGATACTTATGTTTTCTTTTGTAAGGACTTAAGAGCCTTGACGTAAATAAAAAGAAAGCGGTTGGAGCATGGGCGCAAATACAAATCTTTGAGCCAATGCATATTCCCCTGATTCCGTTTTTGCCCAGTAATAATCTAAATCCCAAGGAGATTCGACTCCAGCATCGTCAAATTGACGGCGCGCAGCTCTTTTGAGGAAAACATCCAGTGATTTGATACGGCCATCATGACCTGTTACTGCAATGGTATAGGCCGGTACCACTTTGTTCATGCTGTCGATAGCTTCATAGCGAAGCATGGTATTGTAAGATTCAAAGTGTACTTTTTTAAACTGAAGCAATAGGTCTTTTACTTTCAGTGAGTCAAAGTTATTTTCCTGTGCAGTGAATAAATCCAATCCGGGGTTGAATCCCGATTGCAAGGAAATATCATTTCCTCCAAGATATTTGATAGCAAATGAATTGGCGGGGTTGTAATTGTCTAGAATACGAACCTCTTTGAAGTCCAGCGCAGGATAATTAAAGTATCCAGTAAAGCGCCATTCCATTTCATCAATAAAGAAACGCGGATTCAAGAAGCCAGTGAATCCTTCTAAATGGGTGATGTAGGGTTCTGGGGACTTTCCGTCTTCAGGAGTTTCCAACAGCATGATTGTGCCTTGGTGATCTGATGTCGCCGTTCCTACATAATAGATTTTTGAAGGCTCGTCGCCACCCTGATAAATTTCTATTTTCTTGCCTGCGGTAGACATGATCTTCATCATGTTGTCGCGCATTGCTTTATTCATTCCTCCCCGCACTCGCACTCTCTTGAATGTATCTAAAATCAAATCCGTTGCGTCTTTGCGCGCATCGTGCTTTCCATTTACTTTCCACAGTTTGTTCGGTCCCTGACGCTCTAATAAAACAGAATTGCCATTCAGATCCGTAATAAATATTTTCGTAATAGACGCCGTATCTTCTATAGCGAATTGAGTGAATGGATTATCCGTAAGCGTACTGGAGTCTTTGATTCGAATGAGGTACCAAGCGACAACTGCGAGGAGCGCAAGGGCAATGAGCAGGATTAGGTTTTTCTTCATACTAGGCTTTCGACTTTGTCCAACGTTTTTTTCTGAAATAAACCAATACGCCACCCAAACCCATTACAGCAACAATAGGCAATGCGGCGTTTTCGATTTGTATGCGTGTTCTATGTTCAGAAACCAGCTTGTCATCAAGCTTTCTTAGTTTGATGGTTCTTGATCTAACAGAAATCAAAGCTTTATCATCCAATAAGTAATTCATGCAGTTCAAAAGGAACTCTTTGTTGTCATACACCACGCGTTTGGCATAACGATCGTAACCCAACGCCTGCGGGGCGGGTCCTTGAGGCGTTTCCATGACATTATTTCTCACGATATCACCGTCTCCAATGACGATCATTGAAGTAGATTTACTCTTGTCACGATATGCAATTTCTTTGTTGTTACGAAACTCTGTTGGAACCATGTCTCTGAAAGCAGAAGGGAAATTTCCTTCCATAATCAAAGCCATGATTTGATTTGGTTTTGCTCCGTCCTTAAAATAATCAATACCAAGATCCACTACACTTGTATTTATTCGCACCGGAGTTTTGAGTGCCTTTGACAATTCGCTGCTTCGCAGCAACGGAATTTTTCTGACCTCGGGATTGGGATTCACCGTATCCAAGCTGCTCGCAAATTCCAACTTTATTGGATCGAGATTGGCAATAATGGGATGCGCATCTGGTGGAGGCAAACACACAGGGGCGAAATACCAAGTAAACATTTGAATGTTTCGTTGATTACCCACTGGTCCAGCATCAAAAGCAATTGGTGCTGCTTGATAATCGATCACCATATTGCGATTCAGTCGGGCACCGTATTCAAATAGCATTTCATACAAACCCATTTCATTGCTCACCCCCATGGTTTGTTGCTGCACTCTTAAGCTATCTAGGTCCGTTAGAATTGGATCAATCATCCACAGGACCTTTCCACCATTCATGATGAATTGATCAATGATCATGCGGTCTTTATCGCTGAATATGCTGTCGGGCTTAGCGATGATAATTGCATCGTATCTGTTTTTACGATCATCGAATGCTTCGAGTTTATCACTGAAGGCATTCACTCTTTCATCAATGGTCACAAAATCGATCGCATAATTCTGTTCGAGGGCGGTTAAGTAGTCAGCCATTTCAATGGGACTCAGCTCTCCATGTCCTTGAATAACGGCAATGGCGGGCTTCTCACGTCGCATGATCTTTCGAATATTCGAGGCGAGCTCAAACTCCAAGTTGTTGACTGATGAATTGATCATTTCATCACTCGGTTCGGGCATATCGCTCTTGAAAAACTGAACGGGATATTCTCTTCCGTTGTATTCAATAATGGCGCCTGGCCATATAAGTTTGTATTGCTGTGCTCCGTTTTCTTCAAAGGACAAACGAGTAAACTTCAGTCCTTTCTCAAATAGAGCATTTTCGATATCGGTTATTTGCTTCTTATCTCCAGAGGAATAAGGATCAATAAACTCGTATTCAATTTGATTATCGGAGTAATCGCGAAATTCATCCAACCGCTCTTTAATATTTTGTTCAAGGCGCTTAAAGCCTGCTGGAAATTCTCCAGTTAAATAACAACGGACATACATTTTATTCTCCAAGGTCCCTAGCATTTCCTTGGTAGCGCCTGTGAGCGTATGTCTTTTTTCTTCTGTAAGATCTAATTTGAAGAAAAAGAAAGACATAATAAATGCACCTAAAAAAATAAGTCCAATGGACACAACTAGTCTAAAAAGATCATTTCTCTTATTCTTCATGGCAAATGCAAAGGTGAGGAGATAACTTTATGAATGGTCATAAGTTCCCTCCATTTTTCTCCAAAACTATATAGTCTAACGCTTTTGGCCCCATATTAAATAAAAGATCTATTATCGATAGATTGTTGACAAAGCCAAAGCGGTCGGAAAATACCTGCGGATAGGTTTTAAATTCCATGTTGCATGTTGCTGTTTTGAATGCACTGCGATAATCCTTTGGGTCGATATTAAAGAGGAACTTCTCAGTACTAAAGGGTTGGACCTCTGATATTTTTAATTGCTTGAGGCACCATTGAAATGTCTGGGTGTTCAAGTCCAATAAACGACTTGACCGAGCATTTAGAAGCATGTGTTCTACATCAGAAAAGTAGAACTCAAAAAATGCGGATCTGCCGTATGCAGAGCGAATGGTTTCCAAAGTTCCTCGAATATTGAACTCTTCAGAAACGATGATTTCAGAAATCGATTTCTTTTCTCCTTGGGTGCTTTGAACAGGAACACTTATATCCAAAGGCCCATTGGCGGAGAGAATTCTAAAGCGATTTCGATAGGTCTGCTTTTGGTAGTTTTCTGAAATATCAATAAACACATCTTGCTGTTGAAGAAAAATACTCCACCAATAAACATTGGGAAATAAACACAACGGAAGAATGCTCATATCAATCCACCAAGCGGAACATACGGTTCCAACGAATCTTTGAACTATTGCGATAATTTGGGTCTTCCTTAGAGAACCAAGTGAATACAGCTTTACCGACTACGTGATCCTCTGGAACATATCCCCAAATTCGTGAATCCGCGCTATGATGACGGTTGTCTCCCATCATCCAATAATAGTTCTGTTTGAAGGTATACGTGTTGGTTTCGGTTCCATTGATGAATATTTTTCCATCCTTTACCTCCACCGCATTTCCTTCATATACTCGAATAGCTCTGAGATACATGGGAAGGTTCAGGTCGGTAAGTTGTACCGTTTCACCAGCTGCAGGGATGTGCACGGGACCATAATTGTCGACACTCCAGTGGTTGTATGGTTCCATGTTGATGTTGGGGAAGTACTGTAGGAAATTATTTTCCAAGGAAGGTGTATTTACCACATAAATGCTATCCACGTAGGAAAGCTTCGCCACATCTTCTGCAATTTTCTCTGTCATGGTCATGAAAAGAGATCCCTCTCGAAAGCCCATTTCTTGATAGTTCAACTCATGGGTTTCTGCGATTTTCATCACAGCCGACTTCACTTGTTCATTTGAATAGCTGGATGTGATATTTACTATGTATTCATATTGCAGACCTTCAGGATTCTCAATAGCAACGCCATTGATGTAAACCTGTCTGTCTTTGACTTCCAACAAATCACCAGGCATTCCAATGCAGCGTTTGATGTAGTTTTCTTTTTTATCCGCAGGTCTGGCGCGTAATCCGCCAACAGGTAAACCGCCGCTTCCTTTGCTATTATTGCAGTGCTGGCAAATTTTCTTTACATCAAAATTTTCCCGAGCCTTTGCTAGATAAATGGACTCTTTTTCTGAAAACAAATGAATCCAGTTAGTCAAGCTCGTATCGCTCCTCATGATTCCAGGATTTTCTTTTTGAAAAATATACTGAGCTTCATTTCTCAATAAGCCATAATAATCGTGTCCTGCGTAATATGGATCTACTACAATCGTATCCCCGTGCGGGAAATTAAACACCACTGGATCGAATCGTTCTACGTCGCCAAAACCAGGTAGGCGATAGTAGGGAAGTGAAAACCAGTCGACATAACTATTGATCATGCTGCCTGGAATGGCATTGTGCACGAATGGAATCGAAACCGGTGTTTGAGGCAATTTTGCTCCATAGCTGAATTTGCTCACGAAGAGATAGTCGCCCACCAGCATGCTTCTTTCCATAGAGGGTGTGGGAATAGTGAATGCCTCTAGAAAGAAGCTACGTATTACAGATGCAGCGATGACAGCAAATAGGATTGCTTCTCCCCATTCACGACCGAAACTTTTTTTCTTCCCGGTCCAATCGCGCGGACCTACAAATCCAGCGCTCTTATCTTTAAATGCCAAGTCAACAAAGGCATACCAAGGCAATGCTCCAAAAATCCACTGTTGGAGTGTGCTTCTTTTATTAAAGCCAATGGCCAATTCTACGTTGATGATGACGATCATCAAAAGATTCACTCCCGGAATTAGAAGAAGTAAAAACCAGTACCACGGTCTTTTGATGGCTTTTAAGAAAGGAATAAACTGAAGAATCGGAATGTAAGACAGCACAGAACTGTGACCGGCTCTTTTCAACAATGAAGGCAGTGTAATACAATACACCACAATTAGGAGAAGAAGAAATATTTCGGGTAGATGCATAGTCTAAAACTTTAAAAAATCTTTCATGGTATAAACACCATTTTTTCCGTGCAGCCATTCAGCTGCTTTTACGGCGCCCAAAGCAAAGCCTTTTCTGCTTTTAGCCTCATGTGTTATTTGAATTTTATCGACATCGCTTTCATAAGAAATGATATGTGTTCCAGGCACATCACCCATTCGCTTGCTGTGAATGGGTAAAATACTTTCCATTGTTTCAATATCCAATTTCCACTCCTTGAGCGCTGCAATATTGGCTAGAATTCCTTCTGCCAGAGTGATGGCGGTGCCACTAGGCTTGTCCAGTTTTTGAGAATGATGTATTTCCGTGATGCTCGCAGAATACTCTCCGTTCTTGTCCATGAGCTTCGCAAGAAGCTCGTTGAGGTGAAATACGATATTAACTCCAATAGAGAAATTGGTAGAATAGAGGAGGGTTCCGTTGTGATGATAGGCGACCTCTTTGATTTCAGGAAGGCGCTGATACCAGCCTGTTGTGCCTACAACAACTGGTACTTTCTTCTCAAAGCAATGAAGAATATTATCAGCAGCGGCATCGGGGCGCGTAAACTCTATTGCCACATCTGCAAGCTCCAAACCATGGGAGGAGTCGGTAAGTTTTGAAGAACTCTTGAAAACGATTTCATGTCCTCTCTGCAGGGCAATGTCTTCGATTTCCTTGCCCATTTTTCCGTATCCTATCAGTGCTATTTTCAAGGCTTCTTGTTTACGTGACTAAATTAAAACTTCAAAGCTAAACTAAAACCCGTATTTACTCTTTCGGAAAACCATAAGGATGGCTGGACATGGAGTTGTATCTTCGGTGAAACATCATAATAGAAAAGATGACCATCGATATTGGCATCAATGACATTGAGTACATACACTCCGAGGAGAGCCATGTAGCTAATATCCAACCATCGTCTGTATTGGTCTTGCGCGCGATTGAGAAAGTCTGAATCACCCTCGAGGGTGGGGACAGTAGACGGGTTATTGTCAACCAGTGCTACATAAGAAGATCTATATGCGCGATAATTGCGAGTATTGTCGGAGATAAAATAGACGCAAGTGCCTAATCCAGCATAAACAATGATGCTCTTCCACCATTTTCCATTATAAATCTGCCCCATACCAGGAATAGCGGTAGAATAAATAGTAGCTTTTAGTGGAGAATGTGGTTTCATGTTCCACTTTTGCTTAAAACCTTTTGGATTTCCCGGATTCATGGTAGAATCAGATGCAACAATTGTAGAGTCAATGATGACAATCGTCGAGTCCGCCTTGGCGAGAGAGAACGCAAAAAACAAGAGCAGGGTCCAAAGGGCCCTGCGCGTGTTATAATGTGTTATGAATAATCGTGGTATCAATTCTTATAAATCCAGCATATCAAGGATGCGCTGCAAGTCATCATCGGTGGCAAAAGGCAGTTCTATTTTTCCCAAACCGTGTTCATTGCGTTGAAGCTTCGCTTTCTTTCCAAACTTGAGTCGCAAGTCAGCTTGCATTTTTTGAAATTCTATAGGAAGAAATACCTTCTCTGTTTTGAAAAGCTTCGGTGTATCATCTTCTTTAACCATTTCTTCAACGCGACGAACACTCAAGTCTTTCTCAAGAATTTGCTTGTAGATCTTTAATTGTTTTGCTTCAGGTTCAGTATTGATCAAAGCTCTTGCGTGGCCCATGGAGATTTTTTTCTCTATGATACCAATTTGAATTTCGGGCGGTAATTTTAAAAGTCGAACATAATTCGTTACTGTTGTTCTGTCCTTTCCAACACGTTCCGCAAGCTTTTCCGTCGTGAGATTACACTCTTCCATCAATCGCTTGTAGCTGATGGCCACTTCAATGGAGTTGAGATTTTCTCTTTGAATGTTCTCAACCAAGGCCATTTCCAGCATGCTTTGGTCGTTGGCAGTTCTGATGTATACTGGAACCTCGTCGAGACCAGCCATTTGAGCGGCCCTAAATCTCCGTTCACCGCTAATGATCTGATACTTTTGTGCGGACAGTTTACGAACTGTAATAGGTTGTATGAGGCCTAGCTCGCGAATGCTTTGCGCAAGCTCGTCCATTGCCATACGATCAAATTCCTGGCGAGGTTGAAAAGGATTGGCTTCAATTTGAGCAATCTTCATCAAGGAAATAGGACCAGCAACATGACCAATGCTATTCTCTTGTTTCGTGTCTTTCACATCGCGCTCCGCCGTTGCGATTGCGACATCATTTTTATCTTTTCCCATGGAAGGCGCATTTTCTAAAAGTGCGCTCAATCCTCTTCCGAGTGCTTGCTTCTTAGCCATTGTCAACATTTATATATTTATCCTCACCCTTCATTTTCGTCATATCGTTTTTTTGGAGAATTTCTCTAGCAAGGTTGAGGTAATTGATAGATCCTTTGGAGCTCGCATCGTGCATAATAATGGTCTGCCCGAAGCTCGGCGCTTCTCCCAAAGTAGTATTGCGATTGATGATGGTGTCAAAAACCATTTCTTGGAAATGCATGCGCACTTCATCGACCACCTGATTGCTCAATCGCAGACGTGTGTCGTACATGGTCAATAGTATTCCCTCAATGGTGAGTTCGGGGTTGAGCTTCTGCTGAACAATTTTAATTGTGTTGAGAAGCTTGCCCAATCCTTCTAAGGCGAAATACTCACATTGAACAGGAATGATGGCTGAATCGGCCGCTGTGAGAGAGTTTACGGTTACCAAACCCAATGAAGGAGAACAATCAATGATGATAAAATCGTAATCTTCTTTCAAAGGTGTCAACGCGCCACGCATCATGTATTCTCTGTTGGGCATGTTGATCAATTCGATTTCGGCACCCACCAAATCAATATGCGAGGGAATCAAATCCAAATTTGGATTTTCTGTGCCGATGATAATGTCTTTAGGGTTGATGTCATTTACCAAGCACTCGTAAATACTTGTTTTCACCGTTTTGGGATCGATTCCCACACCACTCGTGGCATTGGCTTGTGGATCGGCATCTACCAAAAGTGTTTTGTATTCCAATACTCCAAGACACGCTGCCAGGCTTATGGCTGAAGTGGTCTTTCCTACGCCGCCTTTTTGGTTGGCCATCGCAATAATTTTTCCCATTTCTTTGATCGAATTTTTTTAACACAATCTCTGCTGCAAATCGTGAAACACAGACGCCATCGATTGTTGATTGCGAAAATACCGTGAAACAGTGAAGAGAACATTTTTTTATGATTCAAAGTTTTACACACGGAAAATGTTGAAAGTAGGTTAATAAAAAAGTCCTTTGCTGATATAGAGTAAGTTAACAGCCAAAGGAATCTATTCATTCTAAAGATTACAAAGTATGATTACGGTTATTTCCGGTACCAATAGATTAGACAGTTACACAAAGCGAGTAGCAAATCAATACTCCAAAATATTAAAAGAAATGGGGGAGGAGGTCCGCTTTTTTTCTCTTGAAGATTTGCCAAAGGATTTTATTTCCAGCGATTTGTATGGGAATAGGTCTTCTGAATTTCAGTCTGTTCTAGATGAAATGGTAGTACCTGTTAATAAGTTTGTTTTCATCATCCCTGAATACAATGGCAGTTTTCCAGGAGTGGTAAAAACATTTATTGACGGTATTCCTCCTAAATTTTTTCATACCAAAAAAGTTGGCCTTATTGGAGTGAGCAGTGGTCAAGCGGGAAATCTTCGTGGCCAAGAACACTTAACGGGAATCTTTCAATACTTGAAGATGTTTGTGCACTACAACAAATTAAAAATAAGTCATGTAGATAAAGTACTTGATGCTGATGGCCTATTCACGTCGGAGGCGGATTTGAATCGCCTCATCGAACACGCCACGCAAATGTCGGAGTTCTAATTACAGCCGGGTAGGTAGTCATAACATCCTTTAAAGTCGCCTGTGGACTCATTTCGAATGTCTGAAGGCACACCATTGGGAATACCTAATACAAGATTACTGTTTCCAGATAATTTGAAATTGCTTTCAGAAGCACTGCAAAAGGGCGGTGCTTGACCGTTGACGCAGTTTACAAATCGGCCGTCTTGGTCTACATTGATATCGGTGTCTACCAAGCATGAGGTGAATTGAATGTCTTGAGATTCTGGCGTATTCAAGTCTAAAATGGTTTCGCTAAATTCACTGAGAAATGCATTGCTGCCGAAAAGAATGCAATTGGTAAATCTACAATTTACCAAACTTCTCACTTGAATAACCTCGTTGATATCTTCGTAGTAGTTGTTGAGCGCAAACGCAGGAGCAGTGCGGGTACCTTGATCCCAATAATTAGCGAACGTACAGTTGTCCATCGTATATTTTCCACCGATGGAAAAATAAGCACAACCTTCACCGCAGTCTGCAACCAAGAGATTAGTGCCTTTTATTGCACCACCTTGTCCCCATAGGCCAATACCACTCATGTTTTGAATGATGGTATTACTCACTCTTAGTGCATATGTATTGGAGGTCAATGGCGCATTTACGGAGTCTACTTGAATACCCATGCCCCCATTTTTCAAAATGGCATAATCGATCTCCGAATCATCGCTTTGTACAATCCAAATACCACCGCGAGCAATGGAAGCAAGGGTGGGTGCACCGCCTGCTTCCACTAAAAACTCTAATTGAATGCCCCATTGACCGGGAAGATCCTGATAGGACGCTTCTAATCGATCTCCTTGAAAAACGACTTCTTGGCCCAATTGTCCATTGATGTCCAATGTACCTTTAAAAACATACAATCCAGATTTTGCGTGACAATAAACTTGAGTGCCCGCATTGATGGTGAGCTCACAATTCTCATCTACCGCGACTATTCCATAGATAACGTGTGGTTTATCATTGTTCCACACTTCACTACAAGGGAGCACAAAAAGGGAGCCTAAACCGCCATGAAAGTAAGCGTCTTGGCCCCATGCATTGAGCACTACTTTTTGCTCTTTTTCTCCCAAAGAAAAACGTATGAAGTCTTCAACGATGAATGGAGTATTGATGTTCCCCGGGTCAACCGTAACTTCTACAAAAATGAAAAGACTGTCGTTAGGTCTGATTTCAATGTTTGTATGCAACGGCCCATTGTCTCCATTGACATTGATTCTAAATTGAGAAGATGTGCCGCCTTCTAAACGAATTTCATCTATTCGAATGTTCTCGTCATACGGATTGTAAACTTTGAGAAACTTGGTTGTGCTTCCAATGGTAGAGAATACGGTATCAAATAATATGGTGTCTTGATCGAATCGAAGTTCAACGCTTGAACTGTCTCTAAATCGCTCTTTTCTGCATGAGGAAAGGTATGCAGCAACAAAAACGATTAAAAAAGATGTAATTAGAGTAACGCGCATAAAAGTGTTGCAAAGTACGTACATACGTTTGATTGTCACAATTATTGTTTTTGGCACTGGTCGTAAGAAATCCTTCTATCACCGAAGGGAAAGCAACCTTCATCTTTGTACATTTGTCCTCCTTTCAGAAAACCCGGTTGATACCAAAACCTATTATGACCATAAAGAATTTATCGCACTATCATTGGTGGACACTGGTTCTGTGCATTTTTTATGTTCAAATAGGCAATTCTCAATGCATCGTCAACCCTGGAAATGATGTTACAATTTGTAGCGGCCAATCGGTGCAATTAGGAAGCAGTCCAACAGTTTCAGGAAACTCGTCTGCGGTCACCTATGATTGGACCAACACAGGGGTAGCGGATGTTGCAAACCCAACAGTGAGTCCAACTTCTACTACAACGTATACACTGGTAGTCAACGGTGGCAACTGTAACAACGAAACAGAGACGGTTCAAGTCACCGTAAATCCTTCGCCTAACGCTTCATTCACTTTTTCTCCCAACAATCAATGTGCTGGTACGAGTATTAATTTCAATGCGAATGTTACAGGTTGTGCGAGCTGCACTTATGAATGGGACTTTGGAAATCCAGCTTCAGGCTCTTCGAATACCGCCAACACATTGAATGCCTCGCATGTCTTTGTTGCAAATGGAGGGTCGACACAAAACTTTACCGTCACCTTCACCGCCACGGCAGCAAATGGATGCGAGACGGTTGTAACTCAAACGGTAGGTGTTTTACAATCTCCAAATGCGGTGCTCTCCGAGGATGTAAATTTTACACAATGTTTAGGAGCAGGAGTTTTCGAGGCGTTCGTTACCAACCAATCCACGCCTGCCTCTAATAGCAATTACACTATCAACTGGGGAGATGGTTCGCCGAATTACTCCAGCTCAACACCGCCTGCTTCGTTGCAACACAATTATAATGGTATTGATATTTGGACCCTTACATACACAGTCACTGGTAACAACGGTTGTGTTGACACTCAAACCTACGAGGTGACGAATATCACGAACCCCTCAGTAGGTACTGCTAATCCTGGTAATACGCTTCAATGTGGACCCGTAGAATTTTGCTTCGCAATTACCAATACAAATAATAATTATACAACAACGACTTACACAGTGAACTTCGGTGATGGTAGCACACCGGTAGTATTGAATCATCCGCCGCCACCGTCTATTTGCCATACCTACAATACATCTGCTTGTGGGGGTAGCCCAAATTACTACACTTTCAGTATCACCGCAGATAACAATTGTACTCCGTCGACTGCAAACTTTTTTCCCATTCAAATCGGTACTGCACCTTCATCTCAGTTCAGTGCACCAGCAGCAGCGTGCGTAAACACATCGGTTCCTTTTACGAATCAAAGTATTCCTGGCTTTAACCTAGGGTGTAATGGTGGAATTACATATCAATGGAATTTTGGTGATCCTGCAAGCGGTGCAAATAACACGAGTACCGCCGCGAATCCTACACACGTTTTTGCTCAGCCTGGCACCTATACCGTCACTCTTACCACCGGCAATGCGGGTAGTTCTGTGTTGTCGTGTGGAACGGATGTTTTTACGCAAACGATTTGTATTGAACAGCCGCCGGCTCCTTCATTCACCATCCCTCAGACGGTGGGATGCGTACCGATGACTGTTCCGGTGAATAATACTTCTTCAACCAGTTTCGCATCTTGCGGTGCTCCCTATAACTGGCAAGTGAATTACTCTCCGCTTTCTTGTACACCCAATGTTGGCACTCATTCTTTTGTGGGAGGAACCAATGCTTCTTCCATTAATCCACAAATTCTATTGAGTAATCCAGGAGTCTATACGATCCAATTGCGACAACAAAATTCATGTGGTCTTTTTACTGACACTGAAACGGTCACGGTGAATACAGTTCCCGTTGTTCAGCTTTCTGCACTGCCGGTTATTTGCGCAGGAAGTTCTGTGAGCCCGAGTGCAGTTGTCAATGGATGTAACCTGCCTATCACTGCTTACAATTGGTCATTCCCTGGCGGCACACCTTCCTCTTTTACAGGAGCCATTCCTGGCCCTGTAACATATGCAAATCCAGGAAATTACACTGTTACACTGAGCGTCACCAATGGTTGTGGGGTAAGCACTGGTACAACGAGCGTTTCAGTACTTTCTCCACCAAATGTGGGAATAGTAAGCAGCGCAGGGCCTTCCATTTGTTTAAACAGTTCAACGGTGCTTACAGCATCCAATGCAACAACTTATTCATGGACGCCTTCAACGGGATTGTCGTCCACCTCTGGTACTTCTGTAACCGCTGCTCCATCTTCTACCACAACGTATACGGTGACAGGATTTAATGGAACATGCAGTGATACGGAAACGATCACCGTAATTGTGAATTCACTTCCTCAAGTAACACCATCTGGCAGTTTTGTGATGTGTGTTGGAGAAACCGAGCAAATGGGAGTGAGTGTTACAGGAGGAAGTCCTCCTTACTCCAACTACGTTTGGAATAACAGTTCAACTCTAAGTGCATCCAATATTGCCAATCCTATTTCTTCATCTACCACGTCATTAAATTACTCCGTTAGTGTAACGGATCAGAATGGTTGTGTTGGTGTAGGATTGATTCCTTTGACCGTTAATCCACTTCCGATCGTCAATGCAGGAACGGATATCGTTCTGTGTAACCAACCGGTTTCAACTCCATTGACAGGCTTTTCGCCAATAACAGGAGGAACGGGAACTTGGTCAGGAGTAGGAGTGACCCCAACAGGAGCGTTTACTCCATCAGCTGTTGGATGTGTTAACCTGACATACACATTTACTAATTCAACCACCGGATGCACCAATTCAGATGTGGTACAAGTTTGTGTTATCGATCCAACTGCCGCTAATGGAGGCCCTGATTTCAATGAGTGTTTAGGATCCACTCCTATAGCCCTTCCTTCAGGCGGAACATGGACTGGTCCTAATGTTAGCGCAAATCAATTTACTCCCACTACTGTTGGAACGTTCACATTGAACTTTAGCGTTGGCACCGGATCTTGTCAAACAAGCGATCAGGTGGTAGTAACGGTACTCCCTTTGCCAACTGCCAATGCAGGTGCGGATGTTAATGGACTTTGTGCAACACAAAGTGTAGTAATGAACGGGACAGGAACAAGCCCTAATGGCCCAATTCAGACTATTTCTTGGTCGGGTGTATGCGGAGGAATTGTTGCTGGAAATACATTGACTCCGACCATCACTCCTACAGTAGGTTCATGTATTTACAATATGACCATCGTCGATTCAGAAGGGTGCAATGCACAAGATCAAGCAACTATCACGGTAAATCCTCTTCCCTTGGTAAATGCTGGATTGGACTTGAATTTATGTAACCAACCCGTTGCAACTACGCTCTCAGGATTTTCGCCCGCTGGAGGAACTTGGTCTACCTCTGGTAGCTTAAATATTGTAGGAAATACAATAACCCCCAACGGTACTGGAGCATTTACACTCACCTACACGTATACAAACCCAACTACTTCGTGTACAAATTCTGATCAATTGCTTGTCACAGTCATAGATCCTGTGCAAGCCAATGCGGGTCAAAACGTTTCGGTTTGTCAGAACGCTCCTGTTCTGACGTTAAATCCCCCGACTCCTGGAGGAACTTGGTCACCCAATCCACTTGTAAGTACTACGGGCCAGTTTAATCCGAACACAGTAGGCTCCTATACTCTCACATACACTGTCGGTATTGGCACATGTCAAACAAGTGATCAAATTACAGTCAATGTGTTTGGCCTACCTACTATAAATGCGGGCCCCAATCAAACCATATGTCTGAATGATAGCGCTTTGGTGAATGCGGTGGTCACGGGTGGGCAAGGTCCATATGCTGTGCTATGGAATTTTCCAACGACCGTGTCTAATCCCTCAGGGTTAAATGTTTCAGTTTTTCCCTCTGTAACCACAAACTATTTACTGACGGTTACAGACGCAAACTCTTGTTCTGGCTCAGACAACCTAATTGTAACAGTAAACTCGCTTCCGATAGTAGAAGCCGGAGTCAACCTTACTTTGTGCGATCAACCTATAGTGGAGACATTGACTGGATTTTCTCCAACGAGCGGAGGCACCGGATCTTGGAGTGGGCCAGGTATAACAAATTCGAATGGTCAATTTATCAGCCCTGGAGTTGGCACTTATTGGTTGTTCTATGAATTTACCGCAGGTGGAAATGCATGTTCGAATGTAGATTCGATTCAAGTAGTTGTAAATCCCCCTGTCATTGCCAATGCGGGGCCTGATGTCACCTTGTGCTTGAACGAGCCGCTTCACACGTTCTCCCCAATTGTTCCTAGTGCAGGTGGAAGTTGGACGGGGCCTGGAATAGCCAATAGCGCTGCGCCAGTATTTAATCCCTCTGTTGCGGGAGTAGGAAACCATACCATCACCCTAACTTTTGGAAGTGGAACATGCTTAACAGCTGATCAAACGAGTGTTGAAGTATTGCCTCTGCCAGTAGTGAATGCTGGTGTGAATCAAACAGTTTGTGGCAATCAAAGCCCATTTATAATGACAGGCAATACGCCTATCACTGGTGGTACTTGGGAAGGAACTGGAATTCAGTCATCGATTACGGGGTTATTTGACCCAGGAATTGGCGCGGGGGTTTACACCATTGAGTACTGGTATTTAGATCCATTAACGGGGTGCGCAGATACATCATCTAAAATAGTCAATGTCAGTCCTGTTCCGAATGCGTCCTTTACACTTGCACCATTGGGATGCACCAATGCAAACGTGAACTTGGATAACACTTCTCTTGGTGCTACTCAATATGCATGGAACTTTGGAAATGGCACAGTGCTTAATGGTTTTGAACCAGCCTATGTATATCCAACAGAAGGATTTTTTGATATTGAATTAGTGGCTTCGAATAGTTTTGGTTGCAGTGATACAGCTAATGCAAGTAATGAGATCATTGATCCTCCAACGTCTAGTTTAGGAGTACTTCCAAATGAAGGTTGCGCACCATTAAGCGTTTCATTTGAAAACAATAGTATCGGCCAATACGTGACTTATAATTGGGATTTGGCCATAGAAACCTCTACCGATCAAGTGCCAGCCTCACTGATTTACCAGCAAGGAGATAGTATTGTTAACTATCCCATTTCCCTCACAGTAACCAATTTTTGCGGGAGCGATGTAGATAATGATATGGTAACCGTAAATCCTCAACCGGCAGCTTCTTTTGGAACCAATATGGACGTATTCTGCTCGCCATTTACTGTCATATTTAATAATACTTCCGTTGGTGAGCCCGATACATTCGAATGGGATTTTGGAGACGGAAGCACTTCTGTGTTTACAGAAGAACCCATTAGCCATGTCTTTACCACGGACACGCTACCCACTGACTATACTATTTTTTTATACTTGAGCAATGAGTGCGGTTTGGATACTGCCCAATACACCATCACTGTTTTGCCAAATACCGTTACAGCTTTTTTCAATACGAGCATTACTCAAGGCTGTTCGCCTTTAGAAGTAGAGTTTACTGATTTTAGTGAAGGTGGAAATCAAATAGTATACAATTTTGGAAATAATGTATTTACAGGTGAGGCAAATCCAACTTATATTTTTGATGAAGCAGGAGTTTTCACTATATATCAATATGTTGATAATGGATGCAGCTATGATACTGCGCAAATAGTAATTGAAGTTTTTTCCTCTCCAGAACTTTCTTTCTCGATAGATGATCCATCTTTATGTGAAAATGAAACTTTCACCTTTATCCCTGAGTTCGAAGATGCAGTTAGTCTTTTCTGGGATTTTGGTGATGGAAATACTTCAGGACTTTCTTCTCCAGAACATGCTTATGTGAGTGCTGGTCCATATACCGTTTCTTTGACAGGAGTGAGCGATAACCTTTGCACGACCACCATTAGCGACGATCTATTGGTGATAGATTCACCAGATGCTTCATTTGCACTACCAAATCCAGTAGGATGTAGTCCGTTTACAGCATGCTTTGCCAATGCATCCATTGATGGCCTTTTTTACGAATGGGATTTTGGTGATGGAAATACGGATAACGATGAAAACGCCTGTAATACCTACGTCAATGTAAGTGGAGTACCAATGGCGTATACGGTTTCATTGGTAGTTCAAAATTTACAATTGTGCTCTGATACAATGGAGATGGATATTGTGGTAAGTCCTCAACCGATGAGCTCTTTCATTTTAACATCCCAAGAGTCCTGCTCCTTCCCTGTAAACGTTAGCACTTCAAACACATCGCAGTTTGCCAATGGATATGATTGGGAAATAAACGACGAGCCAGTTGCAGATGAAACGAATACTTCTTTCACTTTTGACGCAGTAGGAGATTATGAAATTAGCTTAACTGCCTCCAATCAATTTGGCTGTGCCTCCACGAGCACTGTTCTCTATGAAGTGCATCCAAGTCCAACAGCAGAGATGAGTATTTTACCAGCTGAAGGCTGCGTCCCTCTTTTAGTGGAGTTCCTGAATACTTCCTCAGGAGCGGCAACATATACTTGGAATTTCGGTGATGGATCAACCAGCAACGCCACAGAGCCTATCCATGTTTATTCGGTTGCAGGGTTATACGATGTGGATCTTATCGCAACGAGTGTAGAAGGTTGCACGGATACTTTAAGTGCTGATGAAGCAGTTCAGGCATTTGCTAACCCCATTGCTTCCTTTAGTATGTTTCCTGAGGCAACCGATATATACAATCCCAACGTCCTTTTCATCAATGATTCGTGGGGGGCTGAAAATGCCGAATGGCGCTTTGGTGATGGAAATGTCAGCTTCAACTTCAACGCAGAAAACTTGTACGAGATAGGAGGTTCTTTTAATGTTACTTTAATTGTTGAGTCTGGTCCCGGCTGCTCAGATACAGTGTCGAGAACTTTGGTTATTCAAGATATATTTAACTTGTATGTTCCGAATTCATTCACTCCCGATCAAGATGGGATCAACGAGTACTTTAAGCCTATGTTAACAGGCTTTAGCCTGATTGAGAAATATTCGTTTACGGTGTTTGATCGTTGGGGCACTGTTTTGTTTGACACAAACGATCCAGAACTTCCATGGATCGGCGATGTGAGGGGAGGAAATGGGTTTGCTAAAGACGATGTCTACAATTGGCTGGTAAAAGTACAGTTAAAAGGAAGCGATAAAGAGCGTGAATACACTGGCCATGTCATTTTAGTAAGGTAAGTTTTGTACCTTTGACCATAAATTCAAACCGTATGTGGCGCGAAATAGACAACAAACTAGTTCGAGAATTTCGTTTTAAAGATTTTCAAGAAGCGTTTACGTTTATGACAAGAGTGGCTTTCATTGCCGAGAAAATCAATCATCACCCAGCGTGGTTCAATGTTTACAACTATGTAAAGATTGAATTGAGTACACACGATGCAGGCGATATTGTAACAGATAAAGACCGAAAATTGGCATTGGCCATTGACGAGATTCTGCAATAGTTTTTTTTCTAAGAAGAAATTAGTATTTAAGTTTTTACTTTTAGAGTAATACTCTACATTTGCCGCTCCTTTGACGAAGAATCAAGGAGTACAACCTGCATTCACAATGATTGATACCATTGAAAAGGCCAACGGAGCCTCTTTGACATCCAAGATGTCCACTTTTGACCACGAACAATTGGTCTTTTGTCAAGATAAATCCACAGGATTAAAAGCAATAATCGCCATACATAACACAGTATTAGGTCCCGCCGTAGGTGGTACTCGCATGTGGGCATATACATCTGAAGAAGATGCTGTAACCGATGTGCTGCGCCTATCAAGAGGCATGACTTATAAAAATGCACTCGCTGGTTTGAATATTGGTGGTGGAAAAGCGGTGATTATAGGTGACGCAAGAAAAGATAAGTCTGAGGCGCTACTGAGAAGATTTGGAAAGTTTGTAAATAGCCTTGGAGGAAAATATATCACTGCAGAGGATGTGGGTATTTCAACCAAGGACATGGAGTTCGTGAAAATGGAAACAGACCATGTTGTTGGTCTACCTGATTTCCTAGGTGGAGGTGGAGATCCTAGCCCTGTTACTGCATATGGAGTCTACATGGGAATGAAGGCTTCTGTAAAAGAAATGACAGGGAGTGATAGCCTTGCTGGTAAGAAAGTGTTAGTGCAAGGTGTTGGAAACGTTGGTGAACACTTAGTGGACCATTTAGTTAAAGAAAATGCGGAGGTAATAGTATCTGACATCTATGAAGATCGTATTAAGAAAATCCTTTCTAAATACGGAGTGAAGGCGGTGGATGTAAGTCATGTATATGATCAGAAAATAGATATCTATAGCCCTTGTGCGCTGGGTGCTACTATTAATGACGAAACCATTAATAAATTAACAGCCTCTATAATTTGCGGTGCCGCCAATAATCAATTGGCCAATGAACAAATTCATGGCGCTGAGCTTCAGAAAAAAGGAATATTGTATGCTCCAGACTATCTAGTAAATGCAGGTGGAATAATAAACTGTTATTGGGAAATCATCGGATATAGCAGAGAAGCAGCTTTGGAGCAGGCGGAGGGTATTTATGATAAGACACTAGAAATTTTCGAAAAATCTAAATCAGAAAATATTCCGACGTACCTCGCGGCAAACTTATTGGCAGAGGCTCGTATTCACGCAATCGGTAATGTAAAACTCTCATTTTAAAATCATGCTCAACAGAAGGCACGTTCGAATTAAAGTTCTCCAAATCTTGTTCGCTTATTATAGCGATGAAAAACCCAATGCAGCGGCCTACGAAAAGATGCTCTTTGAAAGCATCGATCGATTCAGAGAGCTTTATGTATCGTTTATTCTTCTTTTAGGAGAAATGCAGGGGCTTGCTATCGAAAAAATCGAAGCGGGGATGAATAAGAAACTTCCTACGAAAGAGGACTTGCATCCCAACACGAAGTTTGTTACAAATAGTCTATTAAGAATTATTGCCAATTCAAAAAAACTTGATAAGGCATCAAAGGAGATTCATATCCGATGGAAAGACAACAAGGACTTGCTCAAAGCCATGTTTAAAATGCTCACCGAAACGGATGACTATAAAGAATACATGGACTCGAAAAAGAGAGGCTTTGAACATGACAAGGAATATCTTCTTCGTTTCTTCAGACGCCACTTGGTCAACGATGAGTCAATGCATGAATTTCTAGAAGATCAGGGAATTTTCTGGAATGATGACCTAGATCTCTGCGCTAGTATGGTGCTTAGAACATTGAAGCAAATCAATGAGAACGACGAGGATGTTGAGTTCCTGCCACTGTGGAAGGATCCTGAGGATGAAAATGATTATTGCAAAAAGCTCTTCAGACAAACGCTGGCATTGGGAGAAGAAAATCAAAAGGTGATCGCTCAAAATACACCCAACTGGGAAGCGGATAGAATTGCGATCATGGATATGATCATTCTTAAAATGGCTTTTGCTGAAGCACAAACGTTTGATTCTATTCCCGTTAAAGTGACCATGAACGAGTATATCGAATTGTCTAAGTATTACAGCACTCCAAAAAGTGCCACGTTCATCAACGGCGTACTGGATACTTTGATTCCAAAAATGATTCACGAGGGAAAAATTAAAAAGATAGGCAGAGGATTATTGGAGGAATAAAATGGACAAAACGCTCGTCGTAATTACTGGTCCCACAGGTATAGGTAAAACGGCGTTGGCCATTCAATTCGCGCAGCAATTCGGCACTGAGATTATATCGGCAGACTCACGTCAGTTTTTTAAAGAACTAAACATCGGTGTTGCACGCCCCAATGTTGCCGAGCTGAATGCTGTACCGCATCACTTTATTGCCTTTCTTTCAATTCACCAAAAGTTTAGCGCGGGTCAATTTGCCTCAGAAGCGAGAGGATTACTTGCTCAATTGTTCCTTAAAAATGATGTCGTTGTTTGTGCTGGTGGAAGCGGATTGTATTTAGACGCTTTTCTCAATGGCTTCGACGATCTTCCGCATGATGAAGATGTCAGAAAAATGCTTATCAATGAATGGCATCAAAAAGGATTACAACAACTGCAAAGTGAATTAAAGGAGAAAGATCCTTTCTATTTCGAAAAAGTAGATAAAGAAAATCCGCACCGGATCATTCGTGCTCTGGAAGTCATTCGTATTACAAATAGCCCTTTTTCTAAACTCAGAAAAGGAGAAATAGATAAGGTTGCTGCCAGGGTAGTCAAGCTGGGACTCACCGCAGAAAGAGAATTTATTTACGATCGAATAAATACTCGCGTGGATCAAATGATCATTGAAGGGCTGGAAGAGGAGGCAAGAGGTCTCATCTCCTATAAGCATCTGAATGCACTGAATACCGTTGGTTATAAGGAGTTTTTTGATTATTTCGATGGTGTTTGGAGTAGGGAAGTGGCCATTGAAAAAATAAAGCAGCATTCACGCAATTATGCAAAAAGGCAAATGACCTACTGGAGAAGAGATTCGTCCATACACTCCATAGATGCTCAAAGCAAAAATCTACTAGAGCAAGCGATTGAGATTTTAAACAAATAAAGATTCAAAAGAATATCAATTATCCCTCCATGCCTTCTGCATTAGAACGCATGACTTTCCGCTTGAATAGCGTCGCGTCCATCTTACCAAATTTCCACGCCAATTGAATTCTCCACAATTGTGGATCCCGTCTCCTGAAGGACTCTTGAATAAAAAACGCACTCTCCGCATGTGTTACCGTTATTCTTGAGCGAAGCACATCGCTCATGCTAAGTGTGACAGTGAGATTTTTATTCTTAAGAAAATCTTTTCGAAGAGACAAGTCTAAGCCGTAAACGGGTTCTATATATCCTTGTACTGTATTATTGGTTCCTCCCCAACCTCCACCGCCACCACCAAACCCACCGCCGCCGCCGCCGCCCATACTGCCTGCTCTTTCTCCACTTCCAACTTCCAATGCTCTTCTGCTGGTATAATCAAAATTGGCCTGAGCTGTAAAGTTCTTTGGAAGTTTAGCAATGAAATTGGATTTTACCCAAAAGGTATTCACACTATTAGTAAGGTTGTCACTTATATTGCTTCCGTCGATGGTCGAGTTGTACAGATTAAAATTCGCAGTCATTTCTAACCATTTGGTTAGGCTTGTTTTGAAAACCAACTCTAATCCTGAGGCGCTACTAAAGTCCGCATTCGCATAAGTGCTAACAACGATTTCATTGTCCAAAACGGGGCTATACTCGTTAAATAAATAACGAACGGTGCTATTGGTGGTAATCCGATAATAAAGTGCACCAATAAATACCGACTTTGAACTCAACGTGTATTGATAGGACAATTCGGTATTGTATGTAAATTCTGGCCTCAATGATGGATTCCCTCTGGTGACGTTGAGAGAATCACTATAGTCTGTGAATGGAATAAGCTGCATGAAGCTCGGGCGATTGATCCTTCGATTCACCGCAAACTGAATATCCTGCTTTTCATTGATAACTTTAGTAATGTAAGCAGAAGGGAATATACTTAATGGGAAGGTGTTTCTGAAAGTAACGGTGGTATCAAGAAGTTCTCCTCGATAATCGCTGCTTTCTATACGCAGACCAAACTGGGTTTTCCATTTCTCACCGTCTCGAGCAATATTACTGTAGGCAGCATAAACCTGATCGATGAAATGATAGTTCACATTAAGCGAAGGAATCACTACGAATTCATCTCCAATTAAATTCTTATTCTCGTAGATACTTTGGAAATCTCTTAGTGATCCTCGCAGCCCTGCCTCGAACCGATACTTTTCAGAAATTCGAGATACATAATCCGTTTGAGCGGTATAAAGTTGTTGCCTTGCACCTCCTATTTGTCGCTGAATGGAGGTAAACCCATTGTCGTAATAATTCCCATAATCACCAATGAAATCGCTGCTAATCGCGTTGACATTGATATCGGCAGTAAGCTCCGTTCCTTCTTTAGTAAACAAATGCTTATACTGAAGACTTGATCCAAAATTCCTGAATTGTCGGTTGGTCTCTGAAGTACGATAATAAAAACTCAATGGAAAGTCATTGACGTTCTCACTAGAATCTGTTGTGGTTTCTAAATTATCAAGAGGATTAAATTGACCAGCGGTGAACGACTGAGAAAGTGTAAGGGTGTTTCTATTGTCCCAGAACCAGTCTACTCCAGCTCTGCCATTAGCGAAATACCCCTGGTTATTGGTGTTTTGTTGTTGGAGCAAAAAGGTCGTGGGCTCCGTGGTGAGATCGAACCTTTCTGTTTCTCCGTTCGTTAAGTTTTTTCTTCTATTATAATTACCATTAATGAAGAAATTGAACTTGCCTTCTCTAAAACTAAAATCACCTCCACCGTTGGCTCTGCCGCGTTTATCCACTCCCGCTCTCACACTGCCATTGTAGCCATTGGAACGATCGTGTTTCATGATGATGTTGATGATTCCACCACCACCGCCACTTGCATCATACTTGGATCCAGGATTTGTGATCAGTTCTACTCGTTGAATAGCATCTGCTGGAATCTGGTCCAAGGTCAATGTAGTTGGTCTGCCATCGACGAAAATTTGAGGCGCAGCATTTCTCAAACTGACATTTCCATCGATATCTACTTGAACGGAGGGGATGTTTCTTAAAACATCTTCACCTGTACCTCCGGCATTCATGGGGTTTTTATCTACATCAAAAACACGGCGATCAAACTCTAGTCGCACCGAAGGACGCTCGCCTTCAATAATTACCGCAGGTTTCAACTCTCCAGCAGAAAGCACGATGTTACCCATGTCTTTTTCCACAGGAAAAGAGGTAGGACTAAGTTGAGCATTCACCTTTTTAGACTCAAATCCAATAAGCTCTATAGTTACTAAAAGGGGAACGCCGATCGGTACCTTATCAACACTGAAATCTCCGTTTGAAGCGGTAAGCGCCCCCTGAATTAGCTTCTCCTCTAACTTCCCTTCTGGTGTTTTTTGCACTTCCAGTACTTTCACAATCGCATATTCTACGGGCTTCTTTTGATCGTCGAGGACTTTACCATAAATTCTTCCTGTTGCCCCAGGACCTTTTCCAGGCCTCCCTTGACCAATGGCCAAGACGGAAGAAAGGAATAACAACAACAGCAATGGTAAAAGAATTCTTTTCATAACAACAGGTCAAATGAACATGGATAATTACAAAATGAATCTCTCAATGTTCGCTTTGCAAAAGTACTTCGTAACATCCATTTATGTTTCTTAATTTCGCCAGCATGCGGAATATCCCATTTTCACCCCCAAGAGTGGATCAAACAACCATCAATGCAGTCGTTGAGGTGCTTCAAAGCGGTTGGATCACTACCGGTCCAAAGACAAGGTTGCTGGAGTCAAAAATATCTGATTATTGTAAAGCTGAGGCGACTTTGTGTCTGAACTCTTGGACCAATGCCGTTGAACTCATTTTGCGATGGTTCGGTGTAGGCCCAGGGGATGAAGTGATTGTTCCTGCATACACGTATTCAGCTACTGGAAACATCGTATTTCACGTGGGCGCTACTCCTGTATTGGTGGATTGTGACAAGGATAGCTTTTTGGTTTCTGCAGCAGCAATAAAGGAGAAAATCACTTCGAAAACAAAGGTCATAATGCCCGTGGATATAGGTGGAATGCCTGTAGATTATGAACAGTTCATGGACTTAGTGCGTCTCCCAGAGGTCAAGCAACTTTTTCAACCGAAAGGAGAAAATCAAAAGAATCTTGGAAGAATTCTCGTAATAAGCGATGCAGCGCATTCATTTGGTGCAAATTATAAAGGCAAACGTGTTGGCACACAATGCGATGTGGCTGGCTTCTCTTTTCATGCAGTGAAAAATCTTACCACAGCGGAAGGTGGAGCTCTGATATTTAATCTCCCAGAACCATTTGTGAATGCTGAAATACGTGCCTCTATAAATATTTCAGCCCTCCATGGCCAAACGAAGGATGCCCTTTCTAAGACTCAAGCCGGGCAATGGAGATACGATATTATTGAAGCGGGTTATAAATGCAATATGACCGATATACATGCTGCAATCGGCTTGGTAGAATTGGAGAGATATCAAGAAACCTTGGACAAGAGAGAGAGCATCTGCGAAATATATAATTCAGTGTTTTCAAAGCACAATCTCTTTGTTCTTCCTGAATTTCACAATGAATTTGCAGACTCTTGCTTTCACCTTTACATGCTAAGAGTAAAAAACGCTTCAGAGGAACAAAGAGACAGCATTATAAAGCGGCTCGCTGAGAGGGGAATCTCTACAAATGTTCATTTCCAACCACTTCCTCTTCTTACTTATTATAAAAATCAAGGTTTTCGTATCAACGACTTTCCAAATGCATGGAGTCAATATGAGTCGGAGATTTCTCTACCGGTTTATTTTGATCTATCCGAAGCGGACGCTCTGTGGATCGCAGAAAACGTAATAGAGTGCACTCAACAGGTTTTCTCGAAATGAAAAGGATCTTCGATATAGTAGTTGCTTCCGTATTCCTTTTGCTTTTCAGCCCTTTATTTCTAGCTCTCGTATTGATCATAATCAACGATTCAAAGGGGGGGGCTTTCTTTCATCAAGATAGAGTAGGAAAGAATGGAAAACTCTTCAGATTGCATAAGTTTAGAACAATGCGGCAAGCAAGTGAAGCTGCAGGACAATTGACCGTAGGAATGCGCGATCCGAGGATCACAACATCTGGTTTTTTCTTGAGAAAGTATAAACTAGATGAACTGCCTCAACTATGGAATGTGTTAAAAGGTGAAATGTCGCTCGTTGGGCCGCGTCCTGAGGTGCCGAAATATGTCGCATACTACAGTCCAGAGCAAAGAAGAGTATTGTCGGTTCAACCCGGACTTACAGATTTTGCAAGCATAGAATTTGTTAATGAAAACGACATCCTGTCCAAGTCGCCAACTCCAGAAAAAACGTACATCGAAGAGATACTTCCTAAGAAAATTGAATTAAGTTTGAGGTACATTGATTCCAAGAGTTTTTTAACGGACATAAAAATTCTTTGGAGCACATTAAAGGCAATCGCAAAGGGATAGAACAACTATTCTTTTGGACGGCGTCGTGAATACAAACCTTGTTAACCAATGAATAGACTGCAAAGATTCTTCTTTGTACTACTGCATATGCTGGTAGGTAAGGCCTACGGTCAGTTCATCGACGTTTCAACACAACAGGGAATTTTTATAGTCAATGAAGGTACTGTATGGGGAAACGGTGCGTCATTCAAGGATTTTAATCATGATGGATGGGATGACATCACCTCCGCTGATGGAAGTGATGCGATTCGATTTTATTTAAACAATGGAAATGGTGATTTCATTTCCGATAGTATCTCGATCAATTTTACTTTCTCAGGTCAAATCATTGGTGTATTGTGGATAGATTATGACAATGACCTAGACGAGGACTTGCTTGTGACGCAATGGGGTGGGAGGTTGCTTTTGTTTAGGAATGATGGACAATTCAATTTCACCGAGGTAGGAATAGAAGTCGGTTTTCCAGCCATCGCAAAAAATTATTTCGGCGCAGCGACAGGTGACACAGATAGAGACGGGGATTTGGACATCATCGTTTCTATTTATCACAACCCTGAAATCAGCACGGATCAAATTCATTCTGCTCGATTTTATAGAAATGATGGAGATGGTTATTTCACAGATATGACCTCCAGTGTGGGACTGCTGTTTGAGCCAAGGCCAAATTTCCAACCAGTAATTGCCGATTTTAATAAAGATCTTTGGCCAGACGTATATTTTGTAATAGATAGATATGCTTATCCCAATGAGTTTTTTCTCAACAACGGTGACGGTACTTTTACCACTTTTAATAATCTCAATGGATTAGAAATGGCCATAGATGCTATGTCTGCAACCATTGGAGACATGGACAATGACTTAGATGAAGATGTGTTTATTTCTAATACCATTGAAGGAAATTGGCTCATGGAAAATGATAGCGGTAGTTACGTAAACATCGCAGCTTCAGCAGGAGTACTTTGCAACCTCGTTTGCTGGGGTGCCAATTGGGTAGATCAAGACAACAACGGTTATCAGGACTTATTCGTAGGTGCCACTAACGCGTGGTTCAACGCTACAATTAACTTCTGGTTTGTAAACAATGGAAACAAAACCTTTACCAACGACTTATCTCTTTTTGGTGCTCTTCCTGATGTAGATCCCACTTTCTGCAACATCATTGGAGATATAAACAACGATGGATACGTTGATTACTATAACAACAACAATGACCCACGACCTAGTAGACTTTGGAAAAATACCGCACAATCCAATCATTTTGTATCGATTTCTCTAGAGGGGACATACAGTCACCATTCAGCCGTTGGTGCAAGAATAGAGCTATTTGCAGATACGCTACAACAGGTGCGCCAGCTCTTATCAGGAGAAAGTTTCTTAGCTCAAAACTCTGCGAAAGAATTCTTTGGACTTGGACCGAATATCTATTCGGTGGACTCACTGGTAATATACTGGCCAAGAGGGTTGGTGGAGCGATACTACGACCTCGAAGCTGATACGCTATGGCATTTTGTAGAGGGAAATTCATTGTTATCCTTCCAAAACTTGCAGGTAGAAGACGGTAATATTTGTCCAGGACAAACAACGACCATTTTTGCAGCGGGCAGTGATTCAGTTGTGTGGAACACAGGTTCAACAGGCAACCATCTACCCGTTGATTCAATTGGCGCTTATTGGGCTGATATCTATTTCAGCGAAGGATTTTCCATACGAACAGATACCCTTATGGTGTTGGAGGATGAAATAGCAAATGTGATTGTCACCACTACTGCTTCATGCTTAGATGAGGCGACAGGAGAAATTTTGGTGACGGCTGATTTTGATGAAGCATTGCATATAATATGGTCGGACCTTATCAGCGATTCGCTGTGGTTGCGAGATGGCTTGATAGCCGATACATATCATTTTTCAATTACTTCAGAAAGTGGTTGCATCTATCAAGATTCGGTTCTTGTTGATATGACACCACACTTGGAATTCGATGTGGTCATGGAAGAATTACCATGCGCCACATCTGACTCTATTCTTGTTAAGATAAGTAGTACAGGACTTGATTCCATTTTAAACCATGCGAGCTCAAATTTTTTTCTTCCTGAAGGTTTTCATACCATCGAATTGATCGATACGCTGGGCTGTATTACACCTTTCGAATTGGAAGTTCAAATTCCAGATAGCTTATTTCTGGATCTAGAAGTTTTTCCTGCAACGGATTTTGAATTGGGAATTTTGAATTGGTATGCAAGTGGTGGCATGCCTCCATACAGCATTGATTTAGGAGAAATTATAAATTCCACCGGGTCACTCGCCTTGCCTTCAGGGGAGTATGTTTATGTCCTTTATGACAACAACGGATGTGAATTGGAAGGGGAAATTTTAATTGAACTGATTACTTCTTCCGAAGAAATTAGTGCAAAAGCATCCAAGGCATATGCATGGCAGCAGCAATTGTATTGGCAAAGTAGTATTGAATACATGGGGATAAAGGTATTCACTACAACGGGCCAGCTATTGTTTCATTCCGATCAAAGAAACGGCTCTTTACCGATAGCTAAATGGAGCAATCAACTCTTAATCGTTAGAATAGGAAACGACACATTCCGGATCTTTGCTGGAATACAAAACTAGTGTTTAACCACTCGAACGACTCCGCCTTGCTCTTCTCTAATAATGAATACACCACTTTCGATGCGATCAAAATTATACGTGTTAACGTTTAAAATGCTATCCACTAATTTGCCATCAGAAGAGTAAATGACTGCATTTACTGGTCGATTAAATCGAATTTCACCTGAAGTTGGATTTGGATAGACTTCCAAAGCCAAGCGCGAAGTCAAAGTTTCTTTTACAGTCACAAGTGCTCCGTTGTTGCTATCGTCTGGTGTCGTTTCTAAAAAGAAAACCCAGTTGGGTGAACCATCATTAAATCGTCCTAAAGAAGTGTCGGGATCCATTCCTTGCCAAGATATTTCATCTATCAATGTAATACCATCTGGAGAGGTGAATCGCAGACTTTCTAGATTATTGCTCAAACGGAAACTAGCATGCATCACTCCTTGCCCCATATCTTCATCCGCCCAAAAAAGGATCCAGCCCTGCGCAGGAATAGTGACGCTATCAGGATAAAAGCTAGGTACGGGCCATTTTCTCGGATTTTCTGGGTTATCAGAAAAGTAATAGCCTCCAATATTTACAGGAAAGTTATTGGGGTTGTAAATCTCAAACCAGTCTTCAGTTTGATCAGCATTGTCTAATACATCATTAATATTTACACTCAAAACCTCATTGATATACAAGGTCGGAGGATCAATCATGACCAATGAATTGGTCAAGTCGGGGGTAGGTGCATTGAAAACTATACTGTTTGCAGCACCATCCGTAGACCTGCCGTAACTCGCATTAGCGGCAGTACTTGGATAAGTGTAGGTGTCTAAAAGAGTATTGTTAGAGCTTCGAAGGGTCAAAGTTCCACCGTTCAAAGGAAGTTCAAAAGTCCCGTGGTGACCGCCTTCTAATGGTTCATTGTCTAACCAAAATACTTTAAACTCGCCCGCTGGAATTGCAGTATGGAATGGATCCTGCGTCGGCATGGTCCATGTTTGGGTTCCATTTAGCGTTATTGAATATCCCGCCAAATTAACCTGTTGAGGATTTGGATTGTAGATCTCTAACCATGCGTCATGATCCAATGCATTGTCTCTAAAATAGCTGACATTATTGGCTTGCACTTCATTTATCAAAACAAATGCAGTTGAAGGAAGAATTTCTGTATTGTCATCATCAAAAGTGACATTATTGAAAAACTGCCAACCGTCGCAACCGTCGCAGACTCTTCCGTAGCTGATATCGGCAGCCATCGGAGGATAAGTTATAGAATCAATTATGGTAACTCCATCGGGTGCTACCAAAAAGACTGTTTCGCCGTCTGGGTTCAAATTGAAATCAGCATGATCTGGTCCTTGCTCTGGGTCTCTATCAATCCAAAAAATCAAATGATTGTTGGGAAGTATGGTAGTCACCCCAGCATTGGTAGCGGGAATTTTCCATCGATCCAAAGAGTCTGGGTTATCACTTAAGTAATAGCCCGCCAAATTGGTAATTCCGCCCGTGTTGTAAATCTCTATCCAATCTTCTCGTTGAAAGAAATCGTCCATTTCACCAGCTATATTCTCTGATATAATCTCATTAATGAACAGATTTTGACTTTTTGAGGCATGGCTATATGCCATAAAGAGTAAAATAATAAAGGACGCAGGTTTCATGATCTCATTACAGTATAAAGCAAATATACCCTCTTTTTTGGAGGGTATATTTGTTAATCTAATATTAATTTGAAGATTCCTATTCTTTGATGAAACGGCCGAGTTCCATTTGCTTATCAGTATAAATAATATAAAGTCCTTCGGATAAGCCAGAAAGATCTAATTGTTGAAATTCACTATTCATCGTTCCCATAGCCACCAAGCTTCCAATGGAATTAACTATCTTGAAATTACCTCTATAATTTCCTTGAACTGTAATCACTGAAGAAGCCGGATTTGGATAAAATGAAAGCATTTCGTTAGAAACCTCGTTCACCGCATCAGGAACACAGGCTACACAAGAACTGAAACAAACAGTTGGAAGATTGATATCTACATCATCAGTAACAATGCTGCGATTGTATCCACCAAAACCATCGCTTACGCCACATTCAAATGGAACGCTTTCCACAAAAGGCCAGTCATTTCCATTGATAAACTTGTAAAGTATAGTTTGATTCTGCGGTGCTGAAACAGTTACACTGTATAGGTTTCCGCTAACATTGGTCATGATGGTAGAGGAAGGGGAGAAGTCGTTGAATGTTCCGGCCACATGAACACCTTGCGCGCTCACTACCTGACCAGTCATGTCAACATTAAAGGTGAGCTCAACGCTGGGTATCACAACACAAGCAGAGCAAGTTCCAAAACAAACCATTTCCGTGGTGATCATTTCCGTTCCTACCTCTATTTGTCTATCATACCCACCAAAATCATTGATAACGCCACATTCCATCGGTACAGTTTCTTCTCCTGCGAAAGCTGGACCGTTCAAGAACTTATATTGAACCGTAGTCCCAGGATTGATAAATGCAATTCCTTGGTATAATCCGTTTCCTCCATCCACAAGCTGCGTCGCTGTGGGGTCCCAGTCATTAAAGCTTCCAGCGATATATACGCCCTCGGTTGAAACCGTTTCGTTGGACATATCTACTTGGAAAATAACCATCGTGGGTACCACAATTTCGCAGTCACTGCATTCACTAAAGCATACTGGGCCAAATGCCTGATTGCTGTCTCCAACATTGAGCGTTCTGTTGTACTCTCCAAAATCATTGATTATCCCGCATTCAGCAGGAACTATTTCGGCATCTGCCCATTCGCTTCCGTTAATGAATCTAAACTCAATAGTACTATTGGCCTCTACTTCGTACGCGATCTCATAAATGCTACCTCCTAAATCGTTCATAATCGTTCCATTCGGATTCCAGCCTTGGAAATTGCCAGCAAGGTGAACACCATTGGCACTCACATTGGTATTGCTCATATTCACTTGGAAGACTACAGTAACCAAATTAGGGTCAACTATAGGAGCACAGTCTTGACACTCTCCAAAACAAACAGGACCAAAGGTCATATCCATGTCAGCAACAGCTAAAACACGATTGCTTCCACCAAAACCATCTCCAACTGCACAGTCCAAAGGAGCTGTTTCTTGTTGTGGCCAATCATTCCCATTGATAAACTTGAAAACTGCATCTTCATTGGCAGGAACTTCCACAGTCACTTCATAAACACCATTGCCTACAGGGGTCAACGGAGTTGAAGACGGATTCCATTCTTGAAAATTACCAGCAACATGCACTCCGTTTGGAGAAACGGTTTGCTCACTCATGTTTACGCGAAGCGTTAAGTTTACAGTGGTTAGCTCAACGACAGAAATACAATTAACACACTCTCCAAAACAGACGGGACCATAGATAACATCGACTCCACCTGTTTCTAAAATTCTATTATACCCTCCAAAGCCATCTGGAAGCCCACATGCAGCGGGCACAGCTTCTGATTGAGGCCAATCATTACCATTGATAAATTTAAAATTCAAATTGGCAAACTCGCTTGCCTCAAACGTGTAAGAATAAATACCATTTCCTTCATCGATCATCGGAGTGGATGAAGGATTCCAATCTTGAAAACTGCCCGCTACGTGAACACCATTTGGTGATACTGTTTGATCGCTCATGTTGACCTTGAGCGTGATCTGATTGGTTTGAGATTGGGAACTAAATGCTCCAAGAAAAACAAGTGCTAAAAATAAGAATAGAGATTTTTTCATAATGCGTTTGGTTATCTGTTTCAAAGATAACTAAGTGTATTTTGTACAATTACTAAAAATTGTAACTTTTTATTGAATTCATTGTCTGTAATTTGCAGGCACAAAAGTTGATTTTGGCAAAACCATGACGTTAAATCCGCGGAAATTTCTTATATTATTTCTTCCATTTTTTGCCTTAGTATCTCACTCTCAGGTAGATAGCACTATAATCCAGGTTTCCGGTAGAATAAAAGAAGAAAATAGCCAACCCATATCGAATGTGATTGTCATCAACCAAAGAACCAAAACTGGAGCGTTTGGTAAGGCAGATGGTTCCTATACTGTTAGTTGCTTCAAATCGGATACTTTGGTTATAACTTCCCTAGGATATTACTCGAGAAAAATATCCTTCAAAGACTCCATTCCTAGAGAGGTATATCGTCCTGTAACCTATCTCGACTTTCGAACAGAGACTTTAGCAACCGTCGAAATTTTTGCACCAAAAGATCTTGAGCAAATTCAAAAAGAAATTGAAGATTTAGGATACAATGAGGAAGATTATATGATCTCTGGAATTAGTGCCGTGGTGAGTCCAATTACTTTCTTATATCAACAATTTAGTAAAAGAGAGGCAAGTATCCGTGAAAAGGCTAGACTTGAAAATGAAGATAAAAAAAGGGCCTTACTTAAAGACTTGTTTCATCACTATGTGGACTACGACATCATTCAACTTTCTAATGAGCAATTTGATGATTTTATAACGTATTTGAATGTTAGCGATGATTTTTTGAAATCCTCTTCCCAATATGATTTTCTCATTTATGTAAAAGAAAAGTTTAAGGATTATAAGATTCAAAAACGAAAGGAGATCTTCTTCAAAGATTCTGACTATGAGTTTGATCAAGATTAACTACTGTCTGGTGCTGAAGATCGTAGATGATAAAACCCTGTCGGAACCTATCAGGCGATCGTAGTAGTAAACGATTAATCGATATTCATTTTCCGTTACATGGAAATTGCCTTCGGTTACAGACCAGTCACCTTTGGGATGGTAACGATCAAATAGGATATATCTATAATTGAAATACCCTTGCTTAATCGGAATAGTAGCTTCGTAGGCTTTTGTTTTGTCGTTGTAACTGCATTTATAGAGTTCTCTTCGAAAGTCATATTCATAACAGTCAATATACATATCGGCCTCATAAAAAGGAATGGTAGGCAAACTAAAGTGAGTAATCAAATATTCGGACTCTAAATGTGGATTATCTGCCAAATCATTGCGAATCAGAAATCGGCCATTGAGGTCGAAGTTCGTTACATAGGGTTGATTACCAGTCAATAAATCTGGACGTAAATAGACGTGAAATCCATCTTCTTGCTGAACCAGCTGACTCACTTCAATACTCGCAAATTTTACACTTTTAACTTCAAAAAATCGAAACTCTGAACCGGATAGAAAGCTATTTTCTCCATTGTAGTCATATGTAAACACACCATCCACGGACCATGAAGGCTTCAGCTCAGTTATTGCGGTGTTCCAGTCGTTGTTTTGCATTAAGGTAACGTGTAGATTCTGGCCTGGAGAGATAAGTTGAATGTCCTTAGCATTTATTCTAAAATCAAGCTCCTGTCTTTGGAACCGCTCTGATACGGAACTATTTTGAGTTTGCCACATTTGAACATTCACTGCCGATTCCGCCACCACGATACGGTAGGTTATAACAGGTTGATCCAAAGGCTCGCCATCTTCATAAACAACAATTGCATAGTTTCCCGAACGAGTAGGCTTGCTCATCACATCTGGAAATGTGAAGGTGTAGTGTAAAAACTCTAATTGTGTATTAAAACTATATTCCACGTTGTTGATGTCTTGGATAAAAAAACCTTGTAAATATTCCGAGGAGTTTAAGTCGGAAATATTCCAAAGTCTATCGCAGTGATAAACAGCAAATCGATAGTCTTTTCTTTCGGTGCCTAACTCATCAAAGTGAAATTCTAAAGTATTTCCGCCGGGAAAACTGGTGTACGCATCTCCTAGTGGATCTCCTACTGGATGAACCAAAGGAGTACGAATGGCATTGGTGAAGATCCTGTTCTCAATAGCTTGGCCTTGTGAAAGAGAATTTAAGTAACTAAATATCAAAAAGAAAGAAATCAAAAACGAGTGGTTCATAACATCAAGCGTATTAAAACAAACAGAAAAGGAAGAATCAAAGTTAGTGGTTAATTTCGCCGCATGAAAAATAGAAGTTTTCTTCTGTTCATAGGGTTTATAATACTTGTTTGTTCGTGCAGCAAGAAGAATGCTTCTTTCCAAGGACGACAATATACCGGAACTATTCTCGGCAAAAGTTATTCCATTGATGTAATAGGAGATACTTTGGATCTGGCAGATCAAATAGACAGTCTTAATTTGCTTTTCGCAAAAAACTTTAATCCATACAGTCCTAACTCAGTGATTGGCAGATTGAACGCTTACAAAAGCACAGATAGTTCTTTTGCGTTCTATGATTCGACATTGGTGTTTGGAATAGTATTCGACCTAGCAAAAGAAGCGAATAGAAAGTCAAAAACTAGCTGGGATCCTACGTTAAACCCAATTCGCCGAGAATGGTACTCACGATCTTTTAGTGGAGTAGGCGGGGAGCCTAATTTGGATTCACTTTTTCAATTCGTTGGATTCAATGACAATTTTGATCTCAACGAAATTCACGATGACTCAAACAAGTATTTTAAGAGTTTGATTAGAAAAAAAGATCCAAGGTCGGAATTGGATCTAACGTCGATAGCAGTGGCCTATTGGGCGGATGCAATTAGCAGCTTGTTGTCTTCTCTGGGCGCAACCCAATATCGCATCAATGTTGATTACTTAACTGTTTGTCATGGTGCAATAATAGACTCCTTGAACATAGTGCGAATGAATATCACCACTGATACTGCTGATAAGAGCATACGACTAATAAATGGTGCTTTTTCATATAAGACCACAAAGGAAAAAAGGAATATGATTGATCCATCCTATGGATATCCAGTAGACAATGAAATGTTGTATGCAGCTGTCGCCTCAAGCAGAGCTGTGGATGCAGAAATTTTTTCAGAAGCTTTTCTAATCATGGGAATCGAACAAGCATTTGTTTGGTATGAAGAAAACGAGGACACCAATATTCATAGCTGGGTGTTTTATAAGAACGAAAATGAAATTTCTTCCGCATCGACAGAGGGGTTCAATGAAATGATCATTTCAAAAATTGCAGAGGAGGAACAGTGAAAGAACCGGTAATCCTTGCCATAGAATCAAGTTGCGATGAAACAGGTGTGGCGGTGCTGCAAGGTCGAAAGGTGATTTCCAATGTGATTGCGACACAAAAGGTACACGAACAATACGGCGGAGTAGTGCCTGAATTGGCTAGTAGGGCGCATCAACAAAATATCGTCCCTACTATTCAAAAAGCATTGAATGACTCCGGGATTTCATTTTCTGATCTTTCTGCCATCGCTGTAACTGCGGGTCCCGGTCTTTCTGGAGCGTTGCTGGTGGGGATTTCATTTGCAAAAAGCCTTTCGATGGGATTGAATGTGCCGCTGATTGCAGTTGATCATATGAAGGCGCATGTGCAAGCTCATTTCATCGATAGCGGAACGCCACTACCTGAATTTCCAATGCTTTGTTTAACCGTCTCTGGTGGACATACTCAGCTCGTCTTAGTTTCTTCGCCTAATGAATTGAAAGAAATAGGAAGAACCATCGACGATGCCGCTGGAGAAGCTTTTGATAAAGCTGCAAAAGTGCTGGGACTGCCATATCCAGGTGGACCAATGATTGACAAGTATTCCAAGAACGGCAATCCTCAAAAATTCAAATTTCCATTTCCTGAGACACCAGATCTTAAATACAGTTTTAGTGGCTTAAAAACTTCTTTGTTATATTTCTTAAGAAAGGAAAAAGAAAAAAACGAGTGTTTCATTGAAGATAATATTTCAGATATCTGTGCATCTTTTCAAGAGGCAGTGGTCAGTTACTTGCTTATAAAACTGAAAAAAGCATGTACTCAAGTTAAGCCAAAATCAATTGCATTAGCGGGAGGAGTTAGCGCAAATTCACGTCTCCGTTATCTTTTTTCTGAATTGTCTTCACAATTGAATATTCCATGTTATATCCCACCAATCGAATTCACAACTGACAATGCTGCGATGATTGGAATATCTGCCTATTTCGAGTTTCTAGACAATAGATTCGCAGAATTGAACCTTGTTCCAAGTCCAAAAGCAAGTCTCTAGTGCACTTGACAATTCGATTATTTTTTGCGTAATTAGGACATCCTTAATTACAACGAACATGGGCATACTAGCGAATACTGCGTTTTCACGCAAATTGTTAATTCGGTTTTCCGAAGCCTATTCTGAAAGAGCCTTTCCATATGCAATGGAGTATATGGAAGAAAAACTAATGTACATTATCCGAACAGCCATGAACCTTCGAGTTGAAAACATGAAGTTTACACTCGACTCCATTCAAAATCGAGCCAATGAAACGGTGATTGATGCGTCGCATATTTTGGGCTTTGGAATGACCATAAAACTCAGAAAAAAGTCTGAGTACGAAACAGATGTTCAAGTAATCGTCTGTGACAAAAATCTCCATCGAAAAGTTATCTTGGAAAAAATTCTAATCGATAACCTTGTAGAGTCTTTAAAACACTAGAAATAAAAAAAAAAACTCACACGCAAGGATTTCAAGGTTCTCCTCGTGTGTGAGTGCTATCATTATTAGTGGCGAACTACTAAGCGCTGGACGAACGTTTTTTCATCCGTTGTGATCTTTACCATGTAAAGACCGTTAGACAAAGCGTCCAAGCCATTAAGCTCTATAGCCCCTGATTCTTGGCGGACGAAAAGTCTCGCGTCCATGATCCTTCCGTTCATATCATACAGTTCGACCTGTAGATGTTCATTGAACTTGTTACTCCATATAAATATTTGACTGGAGGCTGGGTTCGGGAATATCTGGATATCGGGTACTGAGCTATTTGAAAGGTCAATAATGGTTTGTCCTTGAGCATTGCCCGCTACTGTAACGCATTGCGCAGGTCCAAAAGGAATTTCAATTGAAGACGTCACTACTGGTCGCACTCGGACAGTGTATTGCCCAGGGCTAATGAAGCCATTGGCACCGCTGATTTGTAAAAATCTACTTCCGTTTTGGCTAAATGCATAAACGGCGACAGATGACTGATCAGCTCGTTGTACCTCCCATTCATATTGGTTCGCACCACATACTCTAGGACCTGCTTGAATCCACTGTCCTGCTTGCTTCACCGCAGGGCAAACATCAATATTGCGCAAAGTCATCAAAGGAGTAGAGCCAATGCCAATAATACAAGTGCTCGTGCCCGTCACGTAGACGTTTTCCATCTGCCCAAGTCCATTGCTCATAGAGTAAATCGCATTCACTGAAACAATGTACTCTGTGTTATACGCCAACCCAACGACAGATCCCAAAAGCACTCTTGTTGAACCCCATTGTGTGAACGTCAATGGACTACCTCCTTCTGCTGGCTCGAATACAAATTGATAATTACTGGTTCCTGTCCAATCTGCCTTAAACTGATTGCATAGAGAATATGGACCGTATCCGAGATCACAAGTAGACTCCATCATTCTGCTTAAGCACAAATTAAATGTGCCATTTCCTTGTGATGAATTGTAATTTCTAACTGCAATAAAATAGGAGGAACCAGGAGTGAGGTTTCCAAAATTCAAGATCTCATTTCCTATAGAACCCTGAAGATTTTCCCAGTCAATCATATTTCCGCTTGCATCCTGAATTTCTATCAAAATGTTGCATGCATTGGATTGAACGTTTATGCGAATACCTGATGTTGGAGCAGTAAATGTGTACCACAAATCTTCTCCTGTCACACAAGTGGATTCACACTCTGAAGATGGAGAGGCCAATGTCAAGTCGCCGGTAATGGTAGAGCAAACGTTGGGATTGCCAACAACAACGGACGTAGCATTGATGTAGGAGTCGTTTGCAGCAAAAACTCCATTGCAACCTTCGTCGGTCAAACCATCGCAATCATTATCTACATTGTCACCGCATGTTTCTTGCGCTCCCGGTTTGATATTAAAATTACTGTCGTTACAATCGGAACTGTTCACGACATAACCAATCAGCGGTGTGCACGAAGTAGTAGAAATAGATGGGTTTCCAAAACCATCGCCATCATTATCAATAAAATAAATCGATGGTAGAATACATGATCCATTGTTTTGATTTGCTGATGGATTATAATTACAAGCCACAGGGTTCGTACATCCAGGAATGATACATGTTCCATTATCTACTGTTGCTGCAGGATTGTAATTGCTTGCCGCAGGGTTTGTGCATCCAGGAATGATGCATGTTCCATTATCTACTGTTGCTGCAGGATTGTAATTGCTTGCCGCAGGGTTTGTGCATCCAGGAATGATACATGTTCCATTATCTACTGTTGCTGCAGGGTTGTAATTGCTTGCCACAGGGTTTGTGCATCCAGGAATGATACATGTTCCATTATCTACTGTTGCTGCAGGGTTGTAGTTGCTTGC
>JAIXWX010000002.1 GCA_027491075.1 Flavobacteriales bacterium | reverse complement strand
GTATTGGCTTTAATCACTCGAATACTCATGTTGTCGAAGTGCACCGGCTTCGCGGATGCATTAACCAAATATACATGAAAGTAAGCGTCTGCGGGCATTGTAATTTGATCACGAAGAAGGGTGCCTAATTCATTTGCTTGGTCTACTTGTATTATTCCGCTTAAAGGACTTGGTTTAACATATAATTCTTCACTTAAAGTCAGGTAGACAAGGAAAGCTTTTGGGACATCATTTCTTACATTCTGAAAAGAACTAGAAACAAAGTTCGACAAAGCGACATAATGAGCAGAATTGGTATTGGTATACGGCTGAGTCAAAGCTTCATAGTTTTCAGTTAAGTCCGCCGCCCCACTAATTAAACTACTTACAAGACCCTGAAGAATGGCCGTTGGGTTTATGGGTTGATCGATTATTTCAATATCTTCAAACCAATACTTAGTGCTTACTTCAATTACATCACCCTGTTTGACCTTGACTAGCCTTCCAGGACCTTGGCCTGTTCCTCCATTGGTTGATAGTCTAGACGTTTTATTACTTGGGCCATAGGTGTTATCTTCAGGCATAATAAGAGGTCTATTCACACGCGAGGGCGTAACATTATAAAAATCTTCCTCTTCTTCCTCTTGCCGAAGAGTTTCCATTGTTAGCAATGTGTTTTCTATTTCTGAGTTTTCAGATGTAATAATTGCTCTCACATTACCTATGTGATCTGTAATAAAAAAATCAAAGACAAACTCGGGTTGTTCATCTTGATTAATTAGCCTTGCTCTACCATTAGGAATGTTTAAATGAAGGTTTCCCTCCGAATCAAACTCTAAGGCGGAGAAGTAATTGGTCTGTGTGGTTGGAGTACGTTTAATTAGTTTAACTCCGGTCGCGTCATAAATATAATGAACCCTAGAATCTAAATTGGGATTATTCTGTTGAATCACGGACTCTCCAGAGTCTTCGAGCCTTCGAACTGAACTAATTAGATTTAATTGGTTGTACTCAAAATCATATCCTTTGTTAGGGTCAAGAATCAAATTTCCATTGAAATCGTACTGATACAAGCCTGTCGGAGAGGGGGTTTTGAAATTAGGGATAGTTGAACCAAACTCGCTGGAACTAGCATCGCTCAATGAATTCAATAAGTTAGAATGAGGAGTATAGCCGTAAGTAAGAATATCGAGATTTTGATTGTTGTTTTTGCGGAAAATGGAAAGAATATTTCCAATCTTGTCGTAAGTTAAAACCTCATCATACGCACCGACATTGTTATCGAAAGAATAAGCGTCGGTTAATGTGTTGGAGGCGTATCTAGATTTCTCGAGCCGATTGAATTCGTCATAGGTAAAAGTATATGAATGTTCTGAGACGGCCGAACCGCTTACTGTCGATGCTTTAGCCTTCCATGTTGTTGCTGAAATATTACCGTCAAATTTAGGGTTTTGATTGCTCAAGCCTTCGTGAATATCATTATAGAATATCTCTTGGCCAAAAACATCGTCAGCATCATTATTGAACTCATCTATCAATAAGCTGCTATTGTTTATCCGCTTTAACCACCCCTTTTCATTGTAGCTGAAATCGACATTTTGTAGAAAATTAGTTGACAAGCTATTATTACGGTAAAGTTGCAACTTCTTTTTCCTCCCAAGTTGATCGTAGGTTTGGTTAAAGAGTATTACGGATTCTTGACCATTGATTATGTAGTCAACTTTTCTTAATACTCCAGGTCGTATGTACGTGTAGAAGTACTCTTCTTCAATCTCCCCAATTGGCGTATTTTTATACTTAACATGCTTGTGGGTAATATCACCAATCCATGATAGTTCTGATACTGTTAAAGCAGAAAGATTATTTGGGCCTTCAATGAAAGATTTAATAGGCCTAGATTTGGCATCAAAAAATGAGATAGACCATAAAAACGGACCATATGTATCATTATCTACCACCATTCTTGTTGAGGCTGCTACCTGGACATCATTGGTTTTCGAGTTTGCAGGTTCTAGACCTTCTACGTCAGAGGGTATGCTGGCCGGATATGTGTCGAAGTAAAAATAATGTGTATAATCGGTATTATTAACAGGAAAAGAATTGTTAGTGTATTCACTCGACGCATTGTTTGTTCTCTGTTCAGACTGAGAGTCTATTGTGGATAGAAACTGACTTTTTAAAGTTTGAGGTGTGCGATTTTCAGTATCTGTAAACACACCTTGGGAGATTAATCTGTTTAATTGATCGTATTTGAAAAATACCCATTTAGATTCTTCCCTTAAATTGCCGTCTTGATAGAGTCTTTTTCGTCCTAATTCATCGAAGAGTGTGTATTCAATAGATTTATCAGGAATTTTGGACGTTACCTTTTCTCCTCTATTGTTATACTGGTATTGATACACATAATATTCCGCATTATCAGGCAATGAGCTATTTAAAGAAATGAAACTTGAAATGTTAGGGGGAATTACATAAACAAGCTGATATTTTTCATTGTAAACGTAGTACGTATCGAGCTTATCGTTGCTCGGAGAAACTATGCGATCAAGAATTTTTTGGCCTAATACATTAAAGTATGATTTATTCGTTGTTCCATCAAGATTTCTGGTTTCTTGCACGAATAAGTTTCCGTCTGTGTAGTAATGACTGGTAATAGTTGTTACTTCATTTACAATTAAATTGTCAATTTGGAAATAAGCATTTGAAGATCCTGAAGGCCCAGAGTGGGAAAATACAATTTGAGAAAAACCGGTTACAATTTGAGAAGAAATATCAAAAGACGGAGTTGGTATTAGATCTCTATGCACACCTGAAAGATTACCAATAGAACTCTCTATTGACTCATATAGACCATTAGAAAAAACGCCTTGAACAGAGAATAGACTATGGGGATCATTTATCGTGGTTACTTGAAATTGGATTTGGTAGTGTTTACTAGGATCAAGCTCAATAGTGATGTAATTTGGATCTGTAGTATTGCCCTTTAATCGAATTTCATTGTTGACCAACACTCCTTGGGAGAACAAAATAGGGCCAAGGTAACTTCCTGTTGCTGTAGGAAAAACAAGAGGGTTAGGAGTGATGTTCGGATCGATGATTAATTCGTTTTCAATTAGAAGCTGATTGGAATTGGCAAATCGAACGACATTCTCATCATAAGTATTTACATATTGCTTACTTTTCAAAGTATTTGCTGTGCCAATAGACCATTGAGCCCCCGGTGAAGATGACTCGATGAGTTCGTTTAAAGCTCCGCTCGAGTATATATATTCTGAGTAGGGCGCTTCATTTGGCGCAAGACCATTTGTTCCAGAATAAAATGCATTTAGGTCAGAAGTAAGGGATGATTGATACATCAAGGGATTTACCTGTTTTCTATATGGCTCGTATTGTTTTATAAGTCTTCCATGACTATCATACTCATACCCTGTAATTAAAAATTGATTATTTTGTAATGTACCATTAGTTACAGTTTGAAGTAATTTTCCAGTTTCTGATGCATGCTGAACCGTTATTAATTTTTGAAAGTGATTTAAGTTACCCAAGGCAAATTCGGGTCCAACCGGAATCGCGGGTATAGTTGTAATTATCTTATGTTGAGCGTAAGTGATATTAAAAAACAGGAACGCCAGTATAAGAAGAACCTTGGTTTTCATTTTTTAGTTGTTTTTCAATTTTATCTCTTCGTGTTTAATAATATTTTTCTCGAAATCTCGGACTATTTTTAGACGATCTAAGTCATCGTATTCATAACGCTCAATTCTATTATTAACGTCAATTTTAGAAATGAGAAATCCTCTTCTATCAAAATGGGAACTTTCTATTTTTGCGAGAGATGGATATAACTTAAAGTTGTCGATTTTAATGCTCTGAGGGGTGGAGGAAGTAAAAGTTACAACTAGAGATTTGTTTGATAAGTCAATATCGGGAACACTAAAAGATAGTTCATGGAGGTCCCAACTTAAAACAGGCACATTCCCAGAAAACAAATTCAATAGGGGGATAAGTGCGTTGTCTTCTGAGATATAAATACTTATATCGAATGCTTGTACGTTATTAGACCAAAACGAAAGTGAATATTGACTATTTCGAAGCGGTTCATTTAGCAATTAAGCTATTTGTCCCAATTTCAACAGCTGCTGCGTACACTCCAGAGAAACAGTCTTCGGTTTTTTCGAGGACATTGTTAAATCCATTAAAACTATCTTCAAAGTCATTTAGCAAACACTGTTCTACCTTCGCGCCTGTTACGGTGAAAACGGGTTGATTATTTTCGAATACGAGTCCTTGAACAGGTTTTGTTCTTGAGATAGTGTTTGATGGATGATGGTCGCTAGAGTATGAACGTTGCTCAATAAGTTCAAAGGGATCATTTCCTTGAATTGAGTTATTGAATTGAAAGGTCTTGGTAAGTTGATTAAACTCATTATAATAGAACTTCTGTCCATCAACTATTTCATTGTCCTTGTTTTTTAGTTCTACTTTGGAAAGTAACATTAAAGGAGAATCACTTATTTGCCACGAAACCATTTCACCCGGAAATGACGAATAAGGGTAATAACTAAATAATTTGGACGATTGAATTATATCATTATGATAAAGGCGAATAGAACTTATTTTTCCATTCAAATAATTAAAAGTCTCAGCAACATTTAAAGCGGTATAATCCTCGTCATAAAACGTCGTAGTGCTAGAGGTCAGTTCATGAAACGTATGCTTGCACTCATAATAAATGCAATTAGAAAAATCTGCAATAGCACCAGAAGTAGCACAGCCAAGACCAGGAGTAACGCTTGAGGACAATGAAGTGAGGATTGAGCCTGTTTGATAAACAAAAGACTCCTGATATGAATTGGTTTTTTTGGTTTTTACTTTCCAGAATCCACTATTGTTTTTGTAAAGTTCTTTGATAGATAGCACGGCTCCATTAATATTTTCAGCGGAGCTTGTAGGAATAGAGTGAATTGGAACTATGTTTTGGGAGTTTGAGTTTGTCATAACCCCACTAGTGGAATAGTGAGAGTTTAGAGGATTATCGACATTATTTACATAGGTGGTCTCGGAAACTCCATACTCTCCATTTTCTCCGTGCAGAGTATAAACTTTATCATACCCAACCTCCTTTCCTTGCGCGCTAAAAGAATAACCGTTAACAGGAGATGCGTTTAATATTACAGACGAGGAAAGCAATAAGTTGTTTGAAAAACCGCTCGTAATAAATTTTACGCTTGACGCTTGTTTGTGAAAGTTGGGAAGCCTCATTAGTAAACCAGAAGAGCTATAGTTCAAGAATAATTCCGTTGAGTCAGTATTGAAAATGTTAGAAGTATAAACATATCTGCTTACTTTGTCTATCCCTGCATCCTCATCGATGACACGGATTTTCTGAACCCTGATTCCAGAAGAATAGAAATAGTTGGCTATTACATTTGGCTCATAATCAATAAGGATTTCCGCAGCTAATGGGGTAGTTATTCTAGTTAGATTACCTTTTGTTATGCATGAGTTATTGGGTGAGCGATTGGAGCATCCAATGCTATTCGCAATAAACGGCGAATAATTAGATCCGCTTAAGTCATTACAAGGAACTAGTTTATTATTGTTTACCTCACCATTGTAATACCCGAAATAATCTACTGCTGAGCTAAATCTATGTGGTATTTCCTCTGGGGAAGAATAGTCAAAGCTATACGGAGGAAGGGATTGAGAAGTTGAAGACTTTTGAGTTATTGATTTTAACCAGGTTCTGAAAGGGGTTATAAGATAATTTAACCAGATCGATTTTATTGTGCTCTCTTGAGGAAAAGTATTTTGATAATTGATTTTTTTATGTTGAATTTCAGAAAGCTCTAAGGCATTGTCTCTATCAGTGCGATTATTGGTGTATTCGAAGACAAGTTTTTCTTGAAGATACTCAGACTTATATAACCTCACCTCCTTCAATATGGAAGCATCTTGATAGTTTATACTTGCGCTAGGCACATAAGTATTGAATTGGGTTTCAGACGATAGAATAACCGAACCAGAGTGTAAATCTTCTGTGCAGTTATAAGAAGGTGAGGGGTTAAATGAAAGAAGATTTTGTTTCAAGTACTCTATTTCGATCCACTCACCAGAAGGGGCTTCTATTTTGTTTAATTGCCACGCATTTACATTTTGGTTACAGGCATTTCCATTTCCGCAGTTTAGGGAAACTAGAATATCATTTTCTGTGTATCCGAAATAGTATTTGAAACCATTATCTAAAATGACACACCAACCACAATTTTCTGGAAACTCAACATTGTCTGTTGTTGGCCGCTCCAAAATTTTTATTTTTTCGTTTCCAATAACTTTTACTTCCGAAGTATTAAGAAAGAAGAATTTAATTGACTTACCAGGAACGTTCAAGGTAAAAACATCTCGTTCGGTATCTAATTTCACAGCCCCGAAGTAATCATCTGATGAAAATGTTATATCATCGAAAGGCAATTCAGGATTTAAGTCGCTTTCAAATAACAATTCTGGACAGCTGTAATTTACAACCCCTGTATTGTAGAGACTAACAGGTAAATTGGGGTACCCTCCTTGGTCTAGAATTCCTTTGGCTAATATGACAGACGAACCTGATAAATAGTTACCTTCTCCGAAATCACTGATACCGTTAACTTGTCGAGTAATTGACCCTATGGATGAAAGATTCCAGCCCATTCCTAGAACTCCAGACCTATCCGTAACTTTTATACCTGAAGTGTAGGAAGCGGAGATATCAACATTTATGCTTCCTACGCTCGCGTTAACCAATGGTACGGAAAAGTTAAATGTGCCATTATACCCGTTGACGCTGGATGTGTGATTGGATTGAAATTGTTTTAAATCAAGGTCTTCCCTCTGCTTTGAGCCGTAGTTTTTTATAATAGAGCTAATTTCAGCATCACTAAGGGTTTGACTGAAAGACGAAAGTGTAGAATAAAAAAATAAGATAAAAATGAACGACTTGTTTTTCATTTAATATTTGCTTTTGAAGTTAATTCCAGTTCTAAACAGGAGCTGGTTTGACCCGTTAATGTCATACAGTATTTCGGTGCTAATTCTTCGAGTTTTACCCCCTTGAAATAGTGTTATCCCTATGAAGTAAATACTAGACTTGAAGTTTTTTACTGACCAGTTTGCGACTTCAGACGTGATTAATATTTTAGGGTGTAATTGATAGGAACCCTTTATCGAAGGAATGCTGAAGGTTTGATTTGCGGAGCGCGTAATGATTAAATCATAATCTCTTCTTATCATTTGCAAAGGCAGTTGGGTTGAAGCATTTAATCCCAAGAATATTTTTTCCGTTGCTTGGTACATTATTGTACCTAGCACAAATAGCTCTCTGCTATTTTGATTTGGCTCTACTTGAAAGGAAAAGTTAATGCGATCAATATGTCTTTTGTCTTTTACCTCGTTAGCCGCGTTTTCTGTATTAGTGGAATCCATTTCACTGAAGCGTGCTATAGTGGAGTCTTTTTGGCTTATTGACGAAAGAGTCGAGTCCGAAATATTTTTATTGATGTGGGGAGTATCACTTAAAGGTAGGTTGATTAGATCGTTTTTATTAAAGGGAATTTCAGGTACTGCAATAGTTTTTGGATTAATAGTATTTGCGGTAGGCGGAGGTAAGTCCATTCCTGTAAGAAAAGAATTTTCAAAGTCAGGAATATTTGATCGACCAGGATCTGGTATGCTAGATCTTAATATTCGTTCTCTATTTAGTGTGAATCGTTTGCAAATGGATTCTATTTCTGTAATTTGACGAGGTATTTTTTTTTGGTTTTTTACTTGACGCCAAAGTCCTATTTGCTCTGCTAGAAACTGATTGATTTGTTTTGATATTTGTAATTCTATCGCACTAATTTGAGGGGCATTTGAAAATGAAATCTGATGATATGATTTTCTTGCCTCGATTACTTTTCTGTGGAGTCTGACATAGTCTGAGTGAAATGAGTTTATTAAGGTTTCACCCTGTCTCGCGTGCTGTATACAAATAGTTTGGTGATAGGTGTCAGCGAGTTGGATTATCCGCTTTAGAACTTTATCATTTTTCTTTTGAACACCTTTAGCTAGAAAATATATTTCTATTTTTCTATGAAAATTTAAAGAGGGCAGATCAATTTGCTGACTAAGGCATTGCGGCAATAGGCAAACAATGAGTAGAATGATAAGCGTTATTTTAGTTAGTTGAAACAAGTATGATTTTTTTAGTTTACGCTAAACTATACTATTTTGAGTACTCAAGTCAAGAGTGCACTTGCTTTTTAACAAGTCCAACCCCATTTTGCTAAAAAATTTAGCAAAATGACGTATATTCGTATCCGGAAGTAGCGCTCGCTTCTGGTTTTACCTACAAATCGCTTATTATCAGAAAATTAACCATGGAAAGATCGGTTATGCACATGGATATGGATACGTTTTTCGTATCCGTTGAAAGACTCCTCGACGCGCGGCTCAATGGCAAACCCGTCCTTATCGGCGGAACCAGTGACAGAGGGGTGGTGGCGTCGTGTAGCTACGAAGCGCGCGCTTTCGGAGTACACTCGGCCATGCCCATGAAACTCGCCAAACAACTCTGTCCTGAAGCCATCGTGATCAGAGGAAATAGCTACAATTATCTCAAATACTCGGACATCGTCAGCGAAATCGTACAACAAGCGGTGCCGGTGTTCGAAAAAACATCCATCGACGAGTTTTACTGTGATCTTACGGGCATGGACCGATTCTTCGGCTGCTACAAATTCGCATCTGAACTACGACAAAAAGTGATCAAGGAAACAGGATTGCCCATATCGTTTGGACTTTCTGCCAATAAAACCGTATCCAAAGTGGCCACGGGTGAGGCAAAACCCAACAATCAACTTCAAATATCCAAAGGCACGGAACGCCCTTTTCTTGCTCCTCTGTCCATTCGCAAGATACCCATGGTAGGAGACAAGACCTATCAAACGTTGCGTAATTTGGGCATTAAAGAAATTCGCACATTGCAGGAGATGCCCGTCGAATTGTTGCGTAGAACACTGGGCGAGAATGGCGAAACGATATGGCGGAAGGCCAATGGTATTGATGATAGTCCTGTTGTCCCTTTTCATGAGCGAAAATCCATTTCTACCGAACGGACGTTCGATCGCGATACAATAGATGTTGTAAAGCTGCGCGGATTATTGATTGCCATGGCAGAAAACCTGGCCTATCAATTAAGAAAAGGCGATAAGCTAACCTCCTGCGTGACGGTGAAAGTGCGCTACTCGGATTTTCAAACGCAAACGCTACAATGCCGAATACCCTACACCAGCGCGGATCATCTGCTGGTGCCGAAAGTTTTGGAGCTTTTTGATAAACTCTATCAGCGCCGCATCCTCGTGCGTCTTATCGGGGTGCGCTTTAGTCACCTGGTGAGCGGAGGATTTCAAATCAATCTGTTTGACGACACAGAGGAACGCGTGAGCTTGTACCAAGCAATGGATAAAATTCGCCACATGTATGGCGATAGAGCGGTGGTGACGGCCGCGGGAATACAAGCACAAAGCATAGGAAGAGGAGATAATCCTTTCGACGGGGGCCCGCCATTGCTGTTGGCCAATCGGAGGCAATAAACAAATGAGGCCTTTCACAGAAGGTTTAAAATAGACATAACTCATTAAAAAAGAGAGGCAACCAAATAAAAATCTTACGTTTCGCCATTAGACGCTGGAAGTTAGCAATAAAATTTTACTTTCGCGTTCAGAAACGGGTTGAACTTTCAAAACAACTAGGTATGTACTGGACATTAGAATTGGCCTCATATCTCGAAGACGCCCCTTGGCCGGCGACCAAAGACGAGTTGATCGACTTTGCAATGAGAACAGGAGCACCACTAGAAGTAGTGGAGAATCTTCAGCAAATTGAAGATGACGAAGAGGTATTTGAGAGCATCGAAGACATTTGGCCGGATTATCCGACAAAAGAAGACTTCTTCTTCAATGAAGATGAGTATTAATTTTTTTCATATTGAAAAATGAGAGAACGCCCTTTCGGGCGTTTTTTATTCCAAGATGACCACAGAGAAACAGCATAGATACGATAACGCTTATATGCGGATGGCCATTGAATGGGCACAGCTTTCTCATTGTACAAGAAAGAAAGTTGGGGCATTGCTTGTCAAAGACGGAATGATTATATCCGATGGCTACAACGGCACGCCCAGCGGCTTTCCCAACCCCTGTGAAGACCATGAAGGCCATACGTTGTGGTATGTATTGCATGCAGAGGCAAATGCGATCATGAAAGTGGCTCGATCCACCAACAACGCTCAAGGCTGCACGCTTTACATCACGCTCAGCCCTTGCAAAGAGTGTTGTAAGTTGATTTTACAAGCGGGTATTAAACGCGTGATTTACAAAGACGAGTACAAGGACGTCACTGGTCTGAACTTTTTGAAGCAAGCGGGTCTTGAGGTACATCAAATTACCACATCTTAGCATCGTTTAAGACAGTATTTTACTTAATTTGCAGCGTTATTAGCCCTACATGGCTGTACAATGATGCATGGATAATGAACGTTTAGAGAAGTACGAAACAACTGAAAGCACGAAAGAACGCAAACCATCGGCGCTGCAGCCCTTGTTCTTTGCAGGAACCCTGATCGTAGGAATGTTTATCGGAACCAACTTGGGGGATAAAAATCTATTTCAAGTAAAAACAGGAACGGAGGAAAATCCCAACAAATTAGTTTCTCTTATTGATTTCATTGAAGACAACTACGTGGACAGCGTAGACAAAAAGAAACTCATAGATGATGCGATTGAGAGCATTCTCAAGAATCTTGATCCGCACAGTTATTATTTAAGTCCCGAGAATCTTGCACAGGCACAAGAGCAATTGGAAGGAAAATTCGAAGGAATAGGAGTAGAATTTATGATTCTCAGAGACTCTTTGATGGTAGTGAAAACGGTACCGGGCGGACCCTCTGAAAGAGCGGGCCTTCAGTCGGGCGATCGTATTGTGCAAGTAGAACAACAAGAGATTTCTGGCAAAGAACTCACCTCCGACAAAGCACAAAAGCTGTTGAAGGGTAAAAAGGGTAGTGAGGTGAATATTGTAATATTCCGGCCATCGACGAAAGCATCCTTGCCCGTTACTATCACTAGAGGAAGTATTCCCATTGAAAGTGTTACTGCGGCATTCATGGTGAATGATACTGCCGGTTATGTGAAAGTGGAGCGTTTTGCGCAAACGACCTACGAAGAGTTTTATGAGGCGGTGGAGAATTTGAAAAAAGAAGGCTGTAAGAAATTAGTGATTGACCTGCGCGGCAATGGTGGTGGCTTGATGGATCAGGCCACAAGAATGATTGAAGAGTTTTTGAACGACGATCAATTGATCGTTTACACCGAAGGGTTGCATAGTGGGAAGGAAGTAGTGAAGTCTTCTAAGAATGGAGATTTTGCCCAAATGGAGTTGGTGGTTATGATTGATCAGAGCAGTGCGTCCGCCAGTGAAATCGTAGCGGGAGCGTTGCAAGATTGGGATCGTGCTGTAACCGTGGGACGTCGCACTTTCGGAAAAGGGTTGGTTCAACACGAAATAGAACTTCCAGACAAGAGTGCGTTGCGACTTACTGTAGCGCGATACTACACCCCGAGTGGAAGATGTATTCAAAGACCTTATGGTGATAGCATTCAATATGAGGATGATTTTCATAATAGGCTAACGAACGGAGAGCTTACCGTGGCCGACACTACTCATTTCCCCGATTCTTTGAGGTTCACCACGCTTGGAGGACTCAATCGTACGGTGTATGGCGGAGGAGGAATCATGCCCGATGTTTTCGTCCCGTTGGACAGCACTTTGCTCAATGGAGTGTTGGGGGAACTCATTTACTCCGGAGTGCTGCGTGAGTTCACATTCAACTATTGCGATACACGAAGAAAGGAATTTACGAAGTTCAAAGACGGGAATGACTTTCTCAAGAAATACCAAGTGAGCGATGCCGTGGTGGGCGAGTTGATAAAAGCTGCGGAGAAAAAGGGAATTCGCGTTTCCACTTCAGCCCTTCGCCGCGTGAGTGGGGAATTGAAAAATAGAATAAAGGCCCAGTTTGCAAGAAATCTGTATGATGATAATACCATGTTTCAGGTGTTGCTAGAAAACGATAGAGATTTTAAGCAAGCCATGCAGGTGAGCGGCAAGACCTTGAAGTATGCGTCAAACGCTAAGTAAATCCGAGCGGCTCACCCGCAAGAAGATCATAGAGGTCGTTCATCAAAAGGGAAAGAGCATTAAAACTCCTGCGTTGATTGGGGTATATCATTTTGTTGAATTACCCGAACAGGTTCCTGTTCAGGCCTTGTTTACCGTGAGTAAACGCATTTTTAAGCGCGCGCACGATCGAAACCGAGTAAAGCGATTGCTTCGGGAAGCCTATAGAAAGCAAAAGCACATCGTTTATAACCCGCTGGAAGTATCTGGAAAGCAACTGGCGCTATTTTTTATTTTTACAGGCAGACAACTACCTAACTACCCCTATTTGCACGGCAAAGTTTTGGAGGTGTTGAAACGACTTAAGAAAGAAATTGAAACAAACGAATTAAGTTCAAATGAGCAATAGACCATCGATTTGGAGACGTCCTCGCGTGATCACAGCGTCTTTGTTGACTGTGGGCGTGTTGGGCAGTTCGGCAGTACTTACGGACGAGTATTTTGAAATCTCAAAGAATTTAGAAATTTTCACCACGCTTTACAAAGAATTGAATTTGTATTACGTAGACGAAACGAAGCCTGGAAGTTTGATGAAAACGGCTATCGACGGCATGTTACGTTCATTGGATCCATATACTGTTTATTATCCAGAATCGAAAATTGAAGACGCGATGTTTATGCAAACCGGACAATACGGAGGCATAGGCACATTGATCAATACTGTAAACGGAGCCATCATCATTTCAGAACCGTATGAGGGTTCGCCTGCAGCAAAAGCGGGATTGATGGCAGGAGATGTCATTTTGAAAGTGAATGGAAAAAGTGTAGAGGGAGTGAAATACGAAGACATTTCTGATATGTTGATGGGGCAGCCCGGTTCCGTGGTGGAAATTGCCATTCAGCGGGAAGGAGAGGCCGCTCCCTTGAACATCAAAGTAACGCGCGAAGAGATAAAGATTCCAGATGTTCCTTACTTCGCTATGGATGATGACCGAGAAACGGGCTACATCAAGCTTACTGGTTTCACACAAACCGCGGCGAGCGAAGTCAGAACGGCTTTTTTGGAATTGAAGAAGCAAGGAATGAAGCAATGCATATTGGATTTGCGTGGCAATGGTGGAGGCTTGTTGAGAGAAGCTGTCACGATCGTCAATTACTTTGTTCCCAAAGGGACGGAGATCGTGAGCACACGCGGGAAACTTGAGGAATGGAACAAGAAGTACGATGCGATGATTGAGCCACTGGATACAGAAATCCCGTTGGTGGTATTTGTGGACGAGATGTCTGCAAGTGCTTCAGAAATTGTGAGCGGAAGTTTGCAGGATTTGGACCGAGCCGTGGTGATTGGAACAGAGTCCTTCGGAAAAGGACTGGTTCAACAAACCAAGGACTTGGCCTACAACACTAAGATGAAGGTCACCGTGGCAAAATACTATACTCCAAGTGGTCGCTGTATCCAACGTTTGGATTATGCGCATCGTGATGGAGAAACAGGACAGGTGGCGGTGGTTAGTGACAGCTTGATCAAGCCATTCAAGACCAGGGCGGGAAGAACCGTTTTTGATGGTCGTGGAATTAATCCAGACGTACCAGTAGAGCCTGAAGAGGCGGGCAACATTGTGATAGGACTCATGAGTAATTGGGTGGTTTTCAACTATGCAACCAGGTTCAGAAGAGAGCATGCGAAGATTGATTCTGCAGACACGTTTGAGTTGACCGATTCAGAATACAATGATTTTGTGCAATGGGCCAAGGGCCAGAAGTTTGAGTACAACACAGCCACAGAGGAATTGTATGCACAGTTGAAGAAAGTGGCCACAGAGGAAAAGTACTATCAAGGTGCGGAGAAAGAGTTTGAGCAGTTGTTTGCGAAGATCGAGCCTCACAAAGAGCAAGACATGTTGAAATTTAAAGACCAGATCAAAGAATATTTGGAGAATGAAATCGTTTCCAGGTATTACTATCAAGACGGCCGAGTTCAGGCATCGTTGCGTCGGGATCCTTGCATGCTCAAAGCGAAAGAGGTATTTAAGACCAATTATCGCTCGCTGCTAAGCTCACCAGCACCGATTAAGAAATAGGCTGTTTGTTGCCTTGTTTTTATGACTGCCTCTCTACGCCTCCAAATCTTGTTTGTGCTTCAATGGATGGGTCTAGCCATCGTTTTGACGGCGCTTTCTTTTTCCAATTTCTTTATCTCCTTCGGAACCTTTTGGTTGGTAGGAGTATGGGCGCTTAGTTTGATCAATGGTTATTTTTCAGGCGAACTGATCCAAGATAGATTTCGCTCATTCTTCAAAGACAAGGCGCTTTGGATGCCGTCCTTGATATTTCTGTTGCCCTTGATAGGACTTCTTTGGACCGATGATTTCAAGTTTGCGTCTTGGGATCTTCGAATCAAGGTTCCTCTTTTGTTCACCCCTTTGCTGTTGGGCACGCTGCCAGCGCTTTCTCAAAAGGCACTAGAATACCTACTTCGGTATTTTGTTTTCACGTTGGTGGTTGCGGTTTGTTTGTGTTTGGCGGTGTATGCAGGGGTTTGGAAAAAAGAGGTGGTCAATATTCGAGACATTAGTGTATTTATCTCGCATATACGCTTCAGCATGCTTTTGGTATTCGGTATAGCGTTGATCGTTCACCGATGGCTGATGCATGGAAAGTTTGTTTTCGTATCCGCAGCGGTTGTTGCTTTTTTCTTGGTTTTTTTATGGATACTGGAAAGCATTACGGGGTTTGTTTTGATAGCCGGTTGGCTCGCTGTGCTCATTCTGTATTACGCTCTGCACGCTAAGCAGAATTGGGTGCGCTATGGAATTCCATTGCTTTTTGTGTTGAGCATCAGCGGCGTCGTGGTATATATCAACAAGTGTTACAAAGATTATTTTAGTGTAGAGCCCTTGGATGTTTCCACTCTTGAAAGCTATTCTGCACGCGGAAATAGATACGATCACTATGTAGAAAACAGGCAACTAGAAAACGGTCATTATATCATGACATATATCTGTTGGCCTGAATTGAAAGAGGAATGGGAGAAAAAGAGCGAGGTTCCTTTTGAAGGAATGGATGTGAAAGGAAATGAAGTTAAATGGACCTTGATTCGGTATTTGACTTCCATGGGAGAGAGAAAGGATGCAGAAGGCATGATGAAGCTTTCTCAAGACGATGTTTTAAATATAGAAAAAGGAATTCCTTCCTATAAGTATTTCAGTACTTCGGGAATTAGAAGAAGGATCGATAAGGTATTTTTCGAATTGGACAACTACCGAAATGGAGGCAGCCCGAATGGACATTCGGTTTTTCAAAGACTTGAGTTTTGGAGTGTTGGAACATTTATCTTTACTAGCAACCCATGGAGTGGTGTTGGAACGGGGGATTTGAAAAAATCTTTCAGCGAAGCCTATGTAGAAACGGGCTCACGATTAAATGAAAAAAACAGGCTTAGAGCTCACAATCAATATTTGACATTCTTCATCACGTACGGCATAGTTGGAGGATTGCTTTTTCTCTTTTTATTTTTTTATCCATTGTTGGCAGATGTTCATTTACGGAAGAATGCTTTGTATTTAGCGTTCATAGTCATCTGCGTGATGTCCTTTATTTCAGAAGACACATTGGAAACTCAAGTAGGGGTTACTTTCTATATTTTCTTACACTCGTTTTTAATTCGCTTTTATCACCGAGAGCAAGTACTCCGCAACGACGAGGTGTGAAATTTCTAGCTCTCCATTTTCAGGATGACTTTTAGCAGTGAAATAGTGAGCCCGTTCTCCTACTGGCGCCCATCTGCTGGGATCAATCGGTTTTAAAGGAGAATACAAGCCTATCGCATGAATGCCGGTAGCTGCAGCTATATGCAGCGGTCCGGTGGATGCCGCTACAAGGGCCCTTGATTTTGAAATCAAAACAATAAATTCAAAAAGAGACAACTTGCCAGTGAGGTCCAATACTCCTGGATGAAAATGAAAACCGCGATTGCGAAGTTTTTCACCTTCATCTTTAGTGCCAGTGATGGCTACTTGAAAACCACGCTGAATGAGCCAAGAGGATAATTTTTCAAATTCTGTGAGACTCCAATTGACAGCGCTTCCTTTAGATAATGGGTGTAATAGAATTAGATTTTCTTCAACAAAACTTGGGAGTGCTGCATTTTTTGGAATGTCAACACCATACAAATCTGAAATGGTTTTCAAATCTGGAACGCTAGACACACCAAAGGGTTGAAGCAGTTTGAAGTTGAGTTGCGATTCGTGCAAATTGGATTTTCTTCGAGAGAAAAAAAGAGGATAATTGCATTTGGTGAGTGTATACCAACGACGACCCGTAGCAATGCGATTCTTCACTTTTGCGCGCTTAGCTAACCATACAATTTCTTTTCTTGGAAAAACATGAATGATGGTATCGGCTTGTAAATTTTGGAAAGCGTTGATCTGATCTATAGGACTCATTTTTTCATAGTTGTCCCAATTTTCGAATGCGTCCACATTTTTACAAATAGAAATGAGGTCTTTGGTATACGTTCTACCTAAGAATGTAATCTTCACTTCTGGGAATAATTTCTTAAGCTCACCGCATATTGGAAGTGATACCACTACATCACCAATGCTGTCGGTGCGGGATACGATGATGTGTTTAGGGTTTTGAATCACGGTAGAGGCGATGGAGTTTAGAATATTTTTGATACGTAGCGTATGCTGAAAGACGCGCGATGTGCCAACCAGCGATACCATCTAGAAAACCGAGTTTGAGCACGAAGTTTTTTAAGAATTGAAATATTACTTTGAGGAAGATGATTGCACGATTTACTTTTTTTCCTCTTTGAAAAAGTTCTTTGCTGGCAATTGTGCTAAAGAACTCTATTTGCTTTAAGTGGTCTTGGCGCGTATAATAGCTATAGTGGAGCAGATCTCCGGTCAATTGACCTAGAGGTTGTTTGACGGTCATTTCCAAACGATCGTGAGGATTAATTCCCGTCCAACGGGCGTGATGGCGATTTACCAATCGGACTTTTGTGTCGGGATACCAACCGCTATATCGGATCCAGGTACCGCAGTAATTAGTCAGGCGGTTCATTTGATATCCTTGCAGCACGGGATTTTTCATAACCTCAAGAATGGAATTCTTTAGGTCTTCAGTCAACGCTTCGTCCGCATCCAGCGACAGCACCCAGTCGTGGGTCGCTTGATCCAGCGCGAAATTTTTTTGGGGGATGTGCCCCTCGAATGCGTGGGGAATGAAGCGCACATTGTAATGCTTGCAGATTTCTTCCGTTTTATCTTTTGAGAAAGAGTCTACGACAATGATTTCATCCGCAACACCTTGAAGCGATTGCAGGCATCTTTCAATGTTTCTTTCTTCATTGAAAGTGATTATGGCCGCTGTGAGTGGGGTTTTCAATATCAATCAACCAATTGTAATTGTACTCCGTTCCAAATGAGGATCAGCAGCAAAGCGCCAACTACGATTCGATAATATCCAAAAACCTTGAACCCATGACGCGTTAGCAGGTGAATAAATCCCTTTATGGCTAGAATCGCACCCAGGAATGAAACAAGGTTTCCAATGATGAGGATGGAAATGCCGTCGTTTGTGATTGCTTCAGGGTGATTGGAAAGCAATTGGTATAGTTTTAAGGTAGCAGCTCCAAACATGGTAGGCACCGCGAGAAAGAAGGAAAACTCCGCTGCTTGTTTGCGTGTTAGGCCTTGGGTCATTCCTCCAATGATAGAAGCTGCGCTTCTTGAAACACCTGGAATCATAGCGATGCATTGAAACAGGCCAATTTTAAACGCTTTGGGATAGGTTACTTCGGTTTCTGTTGGAGGGTTTAGGAATTTGTCAATCACAATGAGAATAAATCCTCCCAGCAGGAGCATGATTGCCACGATAGTGACGTTATTAAGAAGTCCTTCGATGAAATCGTCTAGCAGTAGTCCAAGAATCATTGCAGGGATGAAAGCAACGAATAGTTTGAAATAGAAATCGAACGATTGAAAGAACCTTTTCCAATACAGCACAACGACACTTAAAATCGCCGAAAATTGGGTGGTGATGATAAATGCGTTGGTAAACGGGGATTGCTCCACCCCCAGAAGGTGGTTGGCAATAATCATGTGACCAGTGCTGGAAACGGGAAGGAACTCCGTTAGCGCTTCAACGATCGCAATGATAATAGCATCCCAAAGAGACATGTGCTATTCTTAGTTTTTCGGTTTGGTCATGATGCCATAACCAATAATTCCGTAACCAGCGAGCACTACAATGGGCGCTAGGGTGATGCGGCGAGCGCTAAAAAGCTCTTCGGCGTTGAATTCGTTGGGATCAGAAGTACCGCCTCCGCTCATGAGGATGTAACCAAGAATTACAACCGCCAAGCCGATTAATATGATTGTATAATTGCGTTTACTAAGGGCCAGACCTAATGGAGGACGATTCATATCACCAAATTTATAAAGGCAAATATAAGAAAGCCCTTTATTCTGCGGCGATAAGTTTGAAACCTCTTCCGTGAATGTTTAAAATCTCTACTGAAGTGTCTTCTTTTAAGTGTTTTCTTAGCTTGGCTACATAGACGTCCATTGAACGACCGTTGAAGTAGTTGTCTTCTCCCCAAATGGCTTTGAGGGCGAAGTTTCTTTCCATGATGCCATTTTTATTTTTACAAAGAAGATAGAGGAGTTCATTTTCTTTGGTTGTCAATTTGATTTCTTCTTCATTGAAGATCAAACGTTGCTTGTTATAGTCGAAGTGATACTTGCCTACGGTAAAGTCTTTTACCTCTTCCCCTTCCTCGGGCAGGGCTGCAGATCTTCTCAAAATGGCATTCATTCTGACCAACAACTCTTCCATGCTGAATGGCTTAGTCATGTAATCATCTGCTCCCGATTTGAAACCTTCCAGCGTATCTTCTTTCATTCCTTTGGCGGTGAGAAAGAGAATAGGAACGTGTTTGTCATCCACGCGAATTTCTGAAGCAAGAGTGAATCCATCCTTGATGGGCATCATCACATCGAGGATGACGAAGTTATAAGAGTTTTTGCGGAAAAGTTTTCCGCCTTCAGCACCATCAATTGCGAGGTCGGTGTCAAAGCCTTTTGCGTTGAGATATTCTTTTAACAGCGATCCTAGATTGGGATCGTCTTCGCAGAGTAATACTTTAATTTTCCTTTTCATACTTTCTTGGAATATGTATTGTGAATGTACTTCCTTTTTTTACTTCGCTCTCTACATCAACAGTGCCATGATGTTTTTCTATAACACCTTTAACATAACTTAAGCCTAATCCGAAGCCTTTTACATTGTGAACGTTTCCGGTGGGTACGCGGTATAGTTTATCAAATACTTTGCGTTGGTTTTCTTTGGAAATGCCAATACCATTGTCTTTGAAGGCGATGGCTATTCCATTCATCTCGTCGCGAGTGTATATCTCCACTCTTGGAGCCGTTTCAGAATACTTTACGGCATTGTCGATCAAGTTGTAGATCACATTGGTAAGGTGCAAGTTGTCTCCCTCAATTACGGTGTTGCCTGCGTCGAGGTGGGTAATAATTTCACCTTGTTTTTTCTTCACTTGAATTTCGATGTTGCGAATCACTTGGCGAATGACTTCATGGATATCGACGCGATTCACACGCAATTGCATTTCTCCTTGCTCGAATATAGCAGTGCGCAACACATTTTCTACAAGCACCCCGAGTCGTTTGTTTTCTTCATTGATCATTCCAATGTATGTCGACATAGCGCGAGCACTCTTTTGCATATCAGGGTCATTCATTGCCTCGCATGCCAGTGAAATGGTGGCAATAGGTGTTTTGAGCTCATGCGTCATGTTATTGATGAAATCATTTTTAATATCGCTGAGTTTTTTTTGTCGATAAATGATTCCAATGGAATAGCTAAACAGGAACATGATGCATAGCATTAGCGCCACCGCTATCGCAAGCATTGACCACATCGAATTGATCAAGTATCCTCTTTCGTTGGGAAACCAGAGTCGCAAGTAATTGATGTCTGCCATGGCATCCCCCGGAAAAAGCTGGGCTTTGTAGCCTTCTTTCAGGAATAAGTCTACGTTGGGTTTGTTTTTTTCAGAAATAATTTCAGGCATCTTGGCCCGATTGAAAACAGCAAACTCGTATTTCGCTTTAATACCGAAGTTCTCCAATTCTGCTTTAATAAGGCTATCTAGAAAAGTAGTGTCAAGTCGATTTGCGATGGAGTTATAAATATCAAGCTCTACCACGCCCCCGAGAATATCATCAATGATTCCAGATTGCTTTAGCAGTTCGCTTTGATTAAGTCCTTCGGGGCCAAGTTTTGCGTAGAATGCGCTGTCGCGGCTTTCATCTAAATCAGCACCTTCAATGATATTGATGTTTCGTTTGCCATAGGTGAGCACCATCTTGTCTTTTCCACTGGAAGAAAGTCGGATGGAAGAAGATTTATTCAAAGCGTTTTTCTTGGCTTCTTCTTTTTCTAAAACGAAAACGACCTTATTAAGTGCCTTGGAGACATTGCTTCCAAAATCTTGTTCTCTAAGCTGAAAGGTATTGTTTACCCAATACACCTGTAAGGCGATAAGTCCCGCAACGGCCACGGTGCTTAGAGCAATTAGTATTTTGATGTAATGAAGCTTCACTCCTATAATTGAGATGCAAAGTAAGACAATGTGGGTGCATAGTAAGTGCATTGCACGCGACATACTTAACTACTTTTAACGAGAAATCCAGAAAAAGAGGCATTTCATCCACGGTAAACTACGATTGAACCCATTCTATTATGGGCAATGAATGAATGATTTCACTTTTGCTGCATCAAACTACCATCAAATGAAAAAGTGCATCCTTCTTCTTTTTATTTTTCTTCATTGCGCGGACCTGTTTTCGCAAACAGGGAATACGGGCTCTATTAGAGGCCTTGTTCTGGACAAGCAAAGTCAATTTCCTATTTACGGAGCAACAGTGACTGTGGTTGGCACCACACCCGTATTAGGAGCAATGTCGGATGAGAATGGAAGATTTAGAATTGAGAACGTTCCGGTTGGAAGAATTAATGTAGAAGTAAAGCTAACAGGGTATGATCCCTCTTTTTATTCCAACTTATTGCTCAATTCGGGCAAAGATTTAGAGCTAAATGTTTTTTTGACGGAGTCGGTAAATCAATTGGCTGCTGTGGAGATCGTTGGAAACGACAACAAGGCAGAGACCATCAATAAGATGGCTTCGGTTTCTTCCAGATCATTTAGTATTGATGAAGCGATGCGTTATAGCGGGACACTTCAGGACCCTGCGCGCATGGCTCAAAACTATGCAGGAGTGAGCAATGCGAGCGATGATCGAAACGACATTATTATTCGAGGGAATAGTCCGACAGGTGTGCTTTGGAGAATGGAAGGAATAGATATACCTAGTCCCAATCATTTCGCAACCGTTGGTACCACGGGAGGTCCGATTTCCATTTTGAATATCAACAACCTAGCAAACAGTGACTTTGCCACCAGTGCCTTTTCGGCGGATTATGGCAATGCCTTGTCAGGTGTATTTGATTTGCGTTTGCGCAGCGGGAATCAAGACAAGCGCGAATACATGGCGCAAATGGGTTTCAATGGTTTGGAGTTTGGGGCAGAAGGTCCATTTAAGAAAGGAGGCTCGGCTACCTACGTGGTCAATGGGCGTTATTCCTTTTTAGATATTGCCAATAGTCTGGGCGTCAATTTCGGAACAGGAAACGCCATTCCAGAGTATCAGGACCTAACCTTTAAGGTAGACTTGCCTACGAAAAAGGCAGGGAAATTCAGTTTTTTTGGAATGGGAGGAAGCAGTTTCATAGATTTTAGAGGAGAAGATTCTGAAGAGAATAATTTATACAGCAACAATAGAGAGAATCAGCAATTTACCAGCACAACAGGCGTGGTGGGAATGTCGCACACTTTTTTCTTCAATGAAAAAACCCAGGGCAAAGCAGTATTCGGGGTAAGTACTGGAGGAACCGAAGGATTCACAGACACCTTGGATGTAAATGGAAATGCTTACAGGTATTTTGGAATATACCAACGCCAGAATAAAATGAGCGGGCATTATTATCTCAATAGTAAGCGCAATGCTCGAAACACCATCAAGGGAGGAGTGATGTATGATCATTTTTTCTTTGATATCGAAGACAGTCTTTTATATGCAGGCAATCGTTATTTCAAGCAAAGTGATTTCGAAGGCGATGCAGGACTTCTACAAGGATATCTTCTTTGGCAAAATAGACCCGCCGATAAAGTGACGATCAATTCAGGTATTCACCTTCAACATTTTCTCCTGAATAATAGCACTAGCGTTGAGCCACGTGTTGGAGCGAGGTATGCCGTGAAGCCAGGACATAGCTTGAATGTCGGTTTTGGTCTTCACAGTCAGCTTCAACCTATACCTACGTATTTCAGTCGTGAAGAGTTGAATGATGGAACTGTTGTAGCAAATAACAAGTCACTCGACTTCAATCGGAGCGCGCACGCCGTGATTGGATATGATATACAGCTGAGTGAGTTTTTAAGAGTGAAGTCAGAGGTGTATTATCAATATCTTTATGGAATAGCTGTGGATCGACAGCCTTCGGATTTCAGTATGCTCAATACGGGAGCGGATTTTACTTTTCCCAACAACGCCAATTTAGTGAATGACGGCACAGGTTACAACTATGGAGTAGAGTTGACCGTCGAACGATTTTTAGATAAAGGATTTTACTTTCTTCTCACCACATCCGTTTTTCAAAGCAAGTATGAAGGAAGTGATGGTGTAGAAAGAAACACCGCCTTCAATGGAAATTATGTTGTGAATCTTTTGGCTGGTAAGGAGTTTAAAATAACAGACAACAGTGTTTTGACACTGGATACAAAACTCACTTATGCGGGTGGTCGTCGCTTTACTCCAATAGATTTGGAAGCTTCGCGCGCTGCTGGAGAGCAGGTGTTGATCTCAGATCAAGCGTTTCAAGAACAGTATCCAGCCTACGCACGATGGGATTTTAAAGTTGGATATCGTGTGAATCACAAGAAGTTTGCACAGAGTTTTGCTTTTGATGTGAGAAACGTTACGAATCGACAGAATATATTTTTAGAAAGCTATAACAATCGCACTCGTGACATCGAAACGACTTATCAGATAGGTCTTTTTCCTGTATTCTTGTATACCGTTTATTTTTAAGGCGTGAGAAGAAGGAAATTTAAATATCATGACGAGCACTACTCCACCAAGGCGCTGATTGGCTTTAATGACTTTTGGTTGGGATTGATCGGAGTTCTTGTATTGGGTTTTTTTATACCGGTCATCTTTTTCAAGCTGAGTGTAATAGAAGCGTGGAATTGTTTTTTTCAGAAAGGATTACCATCCATATTCATAACGGCTATTTTTTGGGTAGGGGATAGAAAGATCATCGTTTATTTTCGAAGGATTTTTCCGGATCATCGTGATCTTCCGAAGCGTTTAATAAAACAAACCCTTGCCATAGTATTATTTACTATAGTGATTTGTTTTGGTCTTACTTTTCTAGGACAATATGCAGATAGAAATGAGCTCAAGTTCGTGAACATGTCCTTTTCTCAAACGTTCATAGCTAGTTTTGTTTCAGCGATTTTGGTGAGTTCTATTTATGAAGCAGCATATTTCTTTTTTCGTTGGAAAGAGAGTTTGGCAGAAGCGGAGGTATTGAAAAAAGAAAGGGTAAGTTCTCAACTGGAGGCTTTACGAAATCAGGTAAATCCTCACTTTTTATTCAATAGTTTGAACACTTTGGCGAGCATTATACCCGAAGACCCGAAGAAGTCAGTGGAGTTTGTACAGAAGATGAGTGCTGTTTACCGGAAATTGCTTGACATGAATGAAAAGCAGGTTGTCACGCTAGGGGAAGAGCTAAGAACTCTCGAGGAGTATTTGTTTTTGGTGAAGACACGCTTTCCGGAGAATCTCTCTGTACAATTTGAAATAGAGGAGAGCGCAAAAAGCAAGTATGTCGTTCCCATGAGTCTTCAAAATTTGGTTGAGAATGCCATCAAGCACAATGTCGTTTCAAAGAAGAAGCCATTGATTATTTCTATTCGATCGAATGCCGATGAAGTCATTGTGGAGAATGAAGTTCAAAAGAAGAATACAGAGGAACGAAGTACGAAGACGGGACTTAGCAATATTGATAAGCGCAATCGACTCACCTTTGGAAGACGGCTATGGGTAGAGGAGACCGAGGACAGATTTATAGTTCGACTTCCTTTAGAAAAAATTGAAGAAAAATGAAAGTAGTAATTATAGAAGACGAATCACCTGCGGCCAATCGTTTGGAGCGCATGGTGAAAGAAGAGATCAGCGAAGTGCAAGTGATTCGGAAAATGGATAGTGTTGAGGAGAGCATTGATTTTTTTCGTTTGGAAGAAAAAGTCGATTTAGTGTTTATGGATATTCAGTTGGCGGATGGATTGAGTTTTGAAATTTTTGAGAAAGTAAAAGTGAATGCACCTGTCATCTTTACAACGGCTTATGATCATTATGCCATAAAAGCGTTTAAGGTCAACTCTATTGATTACCTATTGAAACCAATTGATGAGAATGACTTGCGTTCAGCGCTTAAGAAACATAGAGAATTAGTTAAAGCGACGGAAGGAGCGTTGGATATCAAGGCTGTTCTGCAGCACGCATTGACGGAATATCGAAGACGATTTTTAGTGAAATCTGCTGGACGTCTATTGTTTATTTCCTCATCGGATGTCTCTTATTTTTTTTCAGAAGAAGGTATGACCTTTATAGTAAATAGTGAAAACGAGCGATATATATTAGAGCAGACCCTTGAAGAGTTAGAGAATCAAGTGGATCCAAGGGAGTTTTTCCGGATCAACAGGAAAATGATTGTTTCAAGTAGCAGTATTGATCGCATCGAGCCTTATAGCAACAATCGTTTGCAGCTCACCTTGAAGCCTTATTTTGCAGAAGAGGTAATCGTTTCAAGACATCGCACTTCCGAGTTCAAGCATTGGTTGGATTCATGATTAGAATCGATAACGTAGGCTGATTGCGCCGTTGGTCGTATCTAGGCGACGGATAGGGCCGAAGTTGTATTCAGGTTTGATGTCCACAGATATTTGAAGCGGAGCCGAACGAAAGAAGTACTCTAATCCGATGATGGCATCTACACCGGGAAAATAGATATTTCCAGCTAGATCATTATTTTGAGAGTCTGGTCGGTTGTTGCCTACAGGGTAGAACGACATGTGTCCTCCCGCACCTAGATACCATTTTAAGCCATACACATCAAATAATTGCATGTGATGTTGGTACATTACGGTGGTGCTAAAGCCTTGCCAGCGGGTGTAAAGCAATGCTTCAATTACGTGATTGTCTGTATAAAAGTATTGGCCTGTAATGCCAGTTCCAAGACCGACCCGGCCTCCCGCGGCAAATTCGAGCATGCCTCTTCTACCATATTGAGCAAAGGCGGCTTGTACACATACAATAAAAAGAAGAGTGAGAATAGGGCGTATCATGCCATTTGATACGCGAGAAGAGTTAAAAGGTTATTCGAAGACTAAATTGTACTTCTTTCCAAACTCTTCTTGAGTAAGGAGGAACTTTTCTTGCGCCATTTTAGAACGATCGTGAATTCTAACTTGGACCGCATAACTGGAATCTACAATGGCACCGGTAATGTTTTGTGTAGGCATTAACTTGATGTCTTTGAGAGTACGATATTCTGTTTCAATAAGATCTTCGTAAGTGTGAAATAACTCACGAGCTGCTACTTCTAATAATGGATCGTTGTTGAACGGTCCAATGCTATCCAGAGCCAACAAACTTCTTTTCACATTCGATTGCATGTCCACGAAGGCAAAATCAATCTGATCTTCATTTGCGATAGAGTCCACAAACGTTGAGTCAAAGCGATCAAAGGAAGCAATGATGTTTTTTTGACGGGTTATGATAATATCGTTGTATTCGCCAGCCTCTTGTGCTCTTCGAGTACACGAGGAGAAAGGGAACACCGATAGGAGTATTAGTAAAAGGTTAAGGTATCTCATAAACAATAGTAAGACGCAGAGTTATTCTCGCGTTGCCTCATTTTCAGTCCACATAAAAAAATGAGGGTTATTCAAAAACGGAGTGATGTCATTGGTACCGATCAGCAGGCCAAGGTCAATGAGCCAAACTACTGCTCCTCCTCCCATTGTTACGGTGTAGAGGATAGGTACTTTTAGGTCTGTTCCAAGGTACATTCGGTGTGCTCCAAACATACCTAAAGAAACATTGAGCATAATGGCCACTAGCCTTGGATTGTCTTTCTTTATAACGAACTCCCCCAACGCAGTTGGAGAAATCTCTCCCGTTACCTCTGTTTTGAAAAAGGCGCGCGACAATGCCGAGGAGTTCATTTTTTGAGTTCTAGCCTCTAAATGAAGAGTGAAAACCAGCATTAAGAAGAAAAAACAAGGCCTCATCTGACGAAGATAAGGTGAAAAATGATTCACCTTAACTAAGAATCAAAAGCGCGTCTCCGTAGCAGAAGAAACGGTATTTTTCTTTAATGGCTTGTTGGTAAGCATCCATCACTAAGTCGTATCCTCCGAATGCTGTAGTCATCATCAATAGCACGCTTTCTGGTTCGTGGAAATTGGTGATAAGGCTGTCAGCAATTTGAAAATCGTAAGGAGGGAAGATAAACTTGCTGCTCCAGCCGTCGAAAGGCTTAAGCAAGTTGTTGGTGCTCACGCTGCTTTCAAAAGCGCGCAACACCGTTGTTCCCACAGCGCACACCCTTCTTCCATTTACCTTCGCTTCGTTCACCATGTCCGCTGTTTCGGCTGGAATGATCAGTTGCTCGCTATCCGTCTTATGTTTTGTAAGGTCTTCCACCTCTACGGTTCTAAAGGTTCCCAATCCAATGTGAAGGGTAAGTTCAGCCATGTTAATGCCTTTGATTTCAAGGCGCTTGCTGAGCTCACGACTGAAATGCAGACCTGCAGTTGGAGCAGCAACGGCACCTTCGTGTTTGGCGTAAATGGTCTGATATCTAAACTCATCCTCGGGTTCTACAGGACGCTTGATGTATTTTGGAAGAGGAGTTTCACCCAATTCATAAATGAGTTTTTTGAACTCTTCATGGGTTCCGTCGAATAAAAATCTGAGCGTACGTCCTCTCGAGGTGGTGTTATCGATTACCTCAGCAACAAGTTCATCGTTTTTTCCAAAATAAAGCTTGTTTCCGATTCTTATTTTTCTTGCTGGATCCACAACGGTATCCCAAAGGAGGCTTTGACCGTTGAGTTCGCGAAGCATGAAGACTTCAATGATAGAACCCGTTTTTTCTTTATTTCCGTACATGCGAGCGGGAAAGACGCGGGTATTATTGTTGACCATCACATCGCCCTCGTCAAAATAGTCGAGAACATCCTTAAACATGCGGTGCTCGATCTTGCCGGTTTTCTTATGAACCACCATTAAACGGGCTTCGTCGCGGTGTTTAGCGGGATATTGGGCAATCAGTTCTTCGGGTAACTTGTACCTGAACTGACCTAGTTTCATGGTCGAAATCAATGTGTTGTGATTTTAAAATTGGGCGGCGAAAGTACGATATCCGAGGGGCCCTTGTCAAGTAGTTTTGAGAATAAGAGCTACTTATTTGGTTTCCACGGGATTTCTTCCGCGTTGAGATCCATGGAAATTTTTCTGGAAAGCACAAATAGAAAATCGCTCAATCGATTTAGGTAGTGAAGAATGGTAGGAGGAACGCTTTGGTTCTCGTTGAGAGCCACGACAAGTCTTTCGGCTCTTCTGCAAATCGTGCGAGCTACATGGCAGTGAGATACAGCTGGATGACCGCCAGGAAGTACGAAATTTCGCATTGGAGGAAGGGTTTCGTCCATTTTGTCCATTTGCTGTTCCAGGAGTTCCACATCTTGTTCGGTGATTTCCGGCAGCATCATTTTTCCTTCATGCCCCGGCTCAACGGCCAAGTGACTGCCCAGGGTGAAGAGCTTTTCTTGAATATCAATAAGCGTTGACTTACACGGCAAGTAAGTATCCCTCAATATTCCCAAGTAGGAATTCAATTCGTCTACCGTGCCGTAGGCCTCTATTCTTAAATGATGTTTGGGAACGCGAGAGCCTCCAAGAAGTCCGGTAGTGCCGTCGTCGCCTTTTTTAGTATAAATCTTCATGATGTAAATAAAACGGTTGCAATATCGAGATGTTCTAGTAGAAAAAGAAATACCCAATTTTCAAGCGAGAAGTGAAAGATAAGAAGCATTGGAATACATGCCATTCTCGCCGAGATCACTGCGATAAAAAGTGCTTTCTCTTCGCTTTTCATGCATTTAGGACCTTGGGTCAGATTTTTCAAAAAACTAAAAGGCCACTCCGTTGAGTAGCCTTTCAGAATAAATGAAAACAATTAAACTATCTAATATCTCTACATGAGAACTTACGAGGTCTTTAACGGGATAGAGGTGGTGAAAGGTTACATTCACAGTGAAAAAGGGGAAGAGAATTATCTTTGCATCATGGATATCAAGCCTTTTGCTTTTGAAAATATAAACGAAGTACTCGAAGGAGGCTTGTTTCTAATAGATAAGCCACTCGGTTGGACCAGTCATGATGTAGTGGGAAGACTTAAGTGGTTACTTAGAAGACATGGCAAGGCGCCTAAGTTTAAGATTGGACATGCAGGTACACTTGATCCATTGGCTACAGGGTTACTTGCGATATGCAGCGGGAGATGGACCAAGCGAATTGACGAAATTCAAACGGGGACGAAAGAATACACGGGGATCATCATGATGGGTCAGGTAACGCCAAGTTTTGACCTTGAAACGGTACCCGAAGGATCGTTCGGTTTTGAACATCTTACTTCCGAGCAGATACATGCTTGTGCGGCTAGTTTTCTTGGCGAGCAATTGCAAACTCCTCCAGTGTATTCGGCGAAGCAAATAGATGGTAAGAGGGCGTATGAATCAGCGCGTGCCGGAATTCCGGTTGAAATGAAAAGAACGGTGGTTCACATAGATGTATTTGAATTGACGCATATTGCGCTACCGGAAGTTCATTTTAGGATACGTTGCTCCAAGGGCACTTACATTCGAAGCATTGCCAATGATTTTGGAGAGAGGTTAAACTCTGGTTCCTATTTGAAATCACTTCGTCGCACGGAGAGTGCTCCGTTTAGAGTAGAGCAATCCATGACCATTGAGGCGGCAGAAACCATGATACGAAACTTACCTGTTTTTACACCGCTACAGGGCGCACCACAAACCGAATAGTTTGTCGATTGCGTTGTTCAAGCAATACCTCTTTGTCTTTTATCAGCATTTTTATATTTTCTTCAGTGTAGTGCCTTGCAGTCAGTAGATGAAGATTTTCATTGAATCGAAAGTTATATTTCGGTTTCAACAGATCCAAAAGACGATTGAATTTATGATCGTCTTTATCAATGCAAATGGAGAAATTGAGAGCGCTGTTTTCCATCAGGTGAATGCGTATTCCAGTTTGCGATAAGAAGTCAAAAATTTCGCGTAGATTGTCTTCCACCACAAAACTGAAATCTTTAGGAATGATGCTCAAAAGAAGTTGATTTGCTTTGCAAATAAAGCTCGGCACCAAATGGTCGAACGTGTCATCTTCTTGGATCACCGAGCCAATGGCTTCTGGGTGAATAAATGACTTGATAAAGAGTGGGATGTTCTTGTTTTGAAGCGGCTTTATCGTTTTTGGATGAATGACACTGGCTCCATAATAGGCCAGTTCAATGGCTTCTTTAAATGAGATTTTATCCAACTTTATGGTATCCGCAAACCATTTTGGATCTGCATTGAGCATACCGGGAACATCCTTCCAGATGGTTACATTTTCCGCATGGAGAAGATAGGCCAAAATAGCCGCAGTGAAGTCGCTCCCCTCTCTTCCCAGGGTGGTGGGAGCTCCCATAGCATCACTACCGATGAACCCTTGAATGATGATCAGGTCGTGTTTTTCAAACTTAGCCTTGAGTTGTTCTGCTCCCATTCCGCTCTTCCCCCAATCGACCCGCGCATCTCTGAATCGGTTGTCGGTGCGAATGATCTGTCGAGCATCAGCGAAAGCAACATTGAAGCCTTCAGCACTCAAGTATTCGTGCACCAATGCCGTCGAGAATAGTTCACCGTATGACACGATGGCGTCGTAATCAGCATCTTCATTGGTAGAGCGCGGATAACCGATTTTTTCATTCATCTCTTCAAAGAGAGCGTGTACTCTGTGTAGTCGATTTTGAGCGTTGTCTCCAAATAGCTCTTTGGCAATGGTGTCGTGGTATTGCTTTAAAGTCTTAATTAAATCAGAAGTTTTTTCTCCTTTGATCCTATTGCGATGAATTTCTTCAAGGGCATTGGTTACTTTGCCCATAGCAGATACAACTACTACGATTTTTTCTCCGGCAAATTTGTCGAGGATGGAGGCTACATTTTTAACAGCCGCAGCATCTTTCACAGAGGCGCCACCGAACTTAAAAACTTTCATGACCGAAAACCGATTATTTTAGAGTGCGAAGGTATATCAGAAGCTCTTACTTACCTTTGTGGCATGTCTGGTATTCGATTAGAAAAAATGGCTTCTTTGCTGAAGCGAGAGTTGAGCATTGTTTTTCAGCAAAACATGAACACGCATTTCGACGGGATGATGGTTACTGTAACAAGTGTGCGCGTGGCTCCTGACTTGAGCGTTGCAAAGGCTTATTTGAGTTTTTTCCCAACAGAAAAAAAGGAAGTTGGTCTAGAGTTGGTGAAAGAAAAGTCGTCATTGATTCGTAAATTACTTGGGGATGCAGTAGGAAAGCAATTGAGAAAGGTGCCATCATTGGCATTTTACATTGACGACTCCTTGGATTATTACGAAGAAATAGATCGCTTATTAAAAAAATAATTCTCCTTTATGCATTACGATCCTATTAAGAAAACACTGGGGAATTTTTTCAATCGATCTCCCTATTTACGTATATTGTTTTATAAGCTATTAGACATTCTCCTCCTCCGCACTTGGCATATTCATCGTGAATTGAGAAGTTGGAGAAAAACAATAAACGGCCCTATAGCTATTCTTGATGCGGGTTCAGGCTTTGGTCAGTACAGTTATTACATGAGCAATTTCTCAGGCAAAGTTTCCCTTTTGGGAGTGGATGTCAAGGAAGATCAAGTATCCGATTGCAATGCATTTTTTAAAGCTTTGGGAAAAAATCACGTTACATTTCGTGTGGAGGATTTAACGAAGTACCGTCAAGATTCGGCTTATGATTTAGTGCTTTGTGTTGATGTTATGGAACATATTCTCGAAGATGTTGATGTATTAAAGAATTTTTACGCTAGTATGAAGCAAGGCGCGACCTTGCTCATTAGTACTCCCAGTGATCAAGGCGGCAGCGATGCGCACGATGACGACGACGAGAGTTTTATTGAAGAGCACGTGCGCAATGGATATTCTATTGCCGACATGGCCGATAAATTGAAGCAAGCGGGTTTTACTGATATGGAGATTAAGTACAGTTATGGCAAACCCGGACAAATTTCTTGGAGATGGAGCATGTCTTATCCGATGAGGATGTTGAATATTTCCAAGCTCTTTTTGGTTTTGTTGCCATTTTACTATTTAGTAGTCATGCCGTTTGCGTTGTTACTAAATTATTTGGATAGCACACAGAATCACTCTACGGGCACTGGACTTATCGTAGTGGCTAGAAAGTAAGCTGCCAATGAATGTTTCGTTCTATATCTCCCGACGTTATCTCTTCGCTAAAAAGTCGCGAAACATTATCAATATTATTTCTATGATTTCTATGACGGTGGTAGCTTTTGTTACTGCCGCTATGATCACAGTATTGAGTGCTTTCAATGGAATAGAAGATTTGGTGCATCAGTTGTTTTCAAATTTTGATGCAGCATTGACTATTGTACCAAAGGAAGGAAAGAGCTTTCCAGATAGTTTAGTGGCGGACGAAACACTGGCTTCTTATCCGGAATTGGAACGATGGAGTAGAATTATAGAGGAAGATGCGTGGCTACAATACGGAGATTACAATACTGTCACCACGGTAAAAGGGGTTTCAGATGATTATTCCGAAGTTTCACCAATAGACAGCATGATGTACTTTGGCGACTTTGAGTTAAGTCGTGACAGCATCAATTACGCGGTGGTTGGAATTGGGGTTTTGAGCGAACTTAGGTTGCCTCGTCCCGATAGAGAGCCGCCTGTAATGGGCATCAACGCTCCTATTCGAGGAAAGAGGCTGTCGCGATTTAAAGAAAGGGCCTTCAATCGAACAAATGTGATGGTGAGCGGTGCATTTTCCGTTAATGCAGAACTTGACGTCAAGTACACTTTTGTCACGTTGTCATTTGCCCGCGAGCTGTTTGGAATGGAAGAGGAAATAACGGCAATAGAGATTCTACCCCGTGCCGATGCGGACATTGAGGATTTACAGGAAAAACTAACCTCGGTATTGCCCGAGACTTTAACGATCCAAACCCGGTATGATCGGAATGCCTTGGTTTATAAAACGAACGCGTCGGAGAAGTGGTTTACCTTCTTGATACTCTTCTTTATCTTACTGATCGCGAGTTTTAATATTATCGCGTCATTGACCATGTTGATTATTGAGAAAAAGAAAGATATCTATATACTAGAGAGCATGGGGCTCACACGCAAGGGCATAGAGCGCATTTTCATTTTAGAAGGATTTTTCATCAATTTTCTAGGCGCCGTCATCGGAACTACAGTGGGCCTGGGACTCTGTTTTGCACAGATGCAATTTGGACTTGTGACCATGGAAGGAGCGATGGTAGAATATTATCCCATTGCCATTGACTGGTTGGATGTCATCGGAATTTTTCTTACCGTAGTAATAATCGGAGGTCTTTTTTCTTTCGGGTTGGTCGGTATGTTAATGCGTCGTTTTGCTTGGAAGTAGATTATTTTACAGCATTCTGATAGTCGAGTGCTACAGTATCCCAATTGATCACATTAAAAAAGGCATTGATGTAATCAGGACGTCGGTTTTGATATTTCAGATAATATGCATGTTCCCACACATCCAGCCCCAGGATGGGAGTGCCCGGCTTTTCAACCAAATTGATCATTAGCGGATTGTCCTGATTGGGAGTGCTAGAGATGAATAGCTTCTTACTTGTATCTACCGATAGCCATGCCCAGCCAGAACCGAAGCGTGACTTTGCGGCTTCGGATAGCTTGTTTTTCATTTCTTCGACCGATCCGAAAGAGGTATTGATGGCATCCAATAAGGTTCCCTGAGGTTGATTTGCCCCACCTGGAGCGATCCATTTCCAAAACTTCGAATGGTTGTAATGACCGCCCCCATTATTTCGAATCGCAGTTTGATCAGAAGTGATGGTTATGCAAATATTCTCGATACTAAGTCCTTTGAGCGGGGTGTTATTTTCCAAAGCCTTATTGAGGTTTGTTACATATGCTTGATGATGTTTGTCATGATGTATTTCCATAGTCATAGCATCAAGGTGTGGTTCGAGTGCGTTGAAAGCATATCCCAAGGGAGGCAGTTCAAATCCCACAGGTGAAGGTGTTATTTGAGTGGAAGACAAAACAGAACTGCAGCTTACTGAGGGAGCAATGAAAGCACCGAGAGTAAGGATTCCTGTGGTTTTGATAAATTGACGCTTATTCATACCTGCTAAGGTAGTCTAAATCTAGAGCGACTGTTCACACTGTTGTGTGAGTTTTTGATCGGATATGAAATTTCGGAATGACTTATGTGTTCTAATTTCGAAACGCCGATGAGAAAATTTTTTATAATCTTAAAAAAAGCATTTTTGGTGCTACTGGCCTTGCTACTGCTGCTGGTCGGTACAGGATTAGTGGTCATACAGGTATATAAGGATGAAGTGGTCGGCTATGCGGTGAGTCAATTTAACAAACAACTGAAAACAAAGGCTTCTATTGGAAGCATTGATTTGGCGTTTTTGGCCACCTTTCCAAAGGCCTCGATTAAGATTACAGACGTATATGTGCCAGAGACTTTCCCTGAGCGTGACACTTTATTATTTGCCTCTGAATTGTATCTGGCTTTTGATCTGACAGATATTATTAAAGGAAAATATGATATCAACGAAATAAAAGGGAAGGGTGCGAAGGCTTATTTGAAAATCAATAAGAAGGGTGAAGACAACTGGCATTTTATCAAAGAGTCGGATGCCGACACGTCAAAGGTTACCATGAACCTTCAGGAAGTGAAGATTACCGATTTACACTTCATATACGAAAACAGGAGAGATCAGTTTTTTGCCGACGCTCAATCCAGTTCTTTGTCCCTGGAGGGCAACTTTACCGGACAACAAATGAGTTTTGTTGTAAATACCGAGGCGAAGATCAAAACCTTAATAAGTGGGGATGAAGAATACATAGACTCGCGTTTGATTAAGGCCGAGTTAGCCATGGATGTATTGTCCGATGAAGGTAGGTATATGGTTAGACCGAGTGAGCTTTCTGTGGATGATGTTCCATTTATGGTTCAGTGCAATTACATAAACGGAGAAAAATCAAACATCGATTTATCCGTAACTGGAAACAAAATTGAATTGCAAGATTTATTTGGTGTACTACCCGCTAGTTATAGAGAAAAGGCAGAGGATTATGATGCAGATGGTTCCGTGTCTTTTCAACTTCAGTTAAAAGGAAGTACGTATGCGGGAAAGACGCCTGATTTAACAGCAGATTTTAATATTTCCAATGGCCAAGTCGAGCACGAGGATTCAGGGATTACACTTTCTGGACTAGAGTGCTCAGCGAGTTATATTAAGGGATCAAAGCAAGATCAATTACACATTCGGTCGTTGAAATCGATTCTCGAGGGAGGATTCATCCAAGCCACAGGATTTGTTTATTCGTTGGATCGTCCAGCGGTGGACATGAATGTTGAAGCAGATGTTCAATTGGGCGATTTGAAACAGTTTTTTGGTTGGGATACCCTTGAAGTCTGCGAAGGGCGTTTGGGATTAAAGACTCATTTGCAAGGCCCCGTTCGTTCTAGCGACAGAGATATGTTAAAGTCTCAAGGAAATGCTTTATTGAGCGATGCAAGAATTAAACTGAAGAATTCAAATCGAAGCTTTGAGGGCATTCAGGCCAGTATTCTCTTTGATGACAAGAATGCGAATGTTGAGACGTTGAAGGGAGTGGTCAATGGAAGTGATTTTGCTATTCAGGGTAAATTACAAAACCTTATTCCTTTTTTGTTATCAGAGAACGAAAGGCTCGAGGTCAGTGCAGACTTCACAAGCAGTTCCATAGACTTCACTTCTTTAGTTGAGAAAACGGAAGGCTCTGCGGAGAATAGAAATTACAATTTTGAGTTGCCAAAGCGAATCGACTTTCGATTGAATTCCGCGATCAATAAATTCACTTTTGGAAAGTTTGAAGCAGGTGCCATAAGAACTACGATGCAATGTAAAGGTCAAGTATTAACTATTGATCCTTTAACCTTTAAAACCTCGGATGGAGAAGTAAATGCTCAAATAGTCCTTTCAAAGACGAACGAGACCAGTTATTTTTTGCGAAGCGCTATTCAACTGAAAGATTTGGATATCAAGAAAGTGTTTGTCTCTTTGGACAACTTAGGACAGAACTTCATAACAGACCAAAATTTGGATGGTCAAACCAATGCTACCATACAACTGGAAGTTCCTTTGTCTGATGGACTGAAAATGGACATGGGAAAACTTCATAGTTTAATTGATATTGAAATACGAAACGGTCAACTAAAGGGCTTGCAATCCCTCCAGGAAATTGCAGGATATATTCGGAGCAACAAATGGCTCGCACCGTTTGTGGATGAAGATAAATTCGCCGAAAGCATGAAGGACATTCGATTTGCGACGTTGGAGAACATCATTGAAATTAAAAACAAGAAGATTGTCATTCCTCAAATGGATATTCGTTCTAGTGCGTTGGATATTTCAGCTAGTGGGACACATGGATTCGATAATACCATTGATTATACTATCGGTTTTCGATTAAGGGATATTCTTGTTCGTAAGAACAAAGATTTGAATGAAGAAGACGATGGTCTAGGGAAGCAAATGTTCATTTACATGCGTGGCACCACAGACAACCCTCAGTTTGGAATAGACAAGGATGCGGCTAAAACGGAACGTCAAAAAGAAATAATTGCTGAAAAGCAAAACATGAAAGCGCTTCTTAAGCAGGAGTTTGGGCTTTTTAAGAACGATGCCAATGTGGGAGCTTACCAAGAGACAAACACAAGGCCATCCGCTGTAACAACTGTAGAATGGGAGGAAAACGATAAGAAAGAAAGCCAGCCAGCGCAACCATCAGAAGGATCAGGACAGTTGAAAGATGAAACGCCTGTAAATGTTCCTCCGTCGCAGACCACAAAGAAGGGAAAGAAATTGCCGAAGTGGTTGCAGGAGAAAGACTGATTCGTTTCATATTTGTTAGATGAAAATTCTTCCCTCGGATTTTATCCAGCGCATAGAATCACAGTTTCCGAATGAATCTTCGGTTTTTCTTAATGCTATTTCTAAAGAAGTAGTGCATAGTTTACACTTGAATCCAAAGCATTCTTTACCGCTGGAATTTTTAGGAGAAAGCGTTCCATGGTGGGAGAATGGATATTATTTGAAACATCGTCCTTCCTTTATCGCGGATCCTCTGTTTCATGCAGGGGGCTATTACCCTCAAGAAAGTTCGTCCATGTTTGTTGGAGCCATTGTGAAGAAGTTAGTATCAAACCGAACGAATATTCGATGTTTGGATATGTGTGCGGCACCGGGAGGAAAGTCTATTTTGCTATCTGAAATAATTGGGGAAAACGGATTTTTAGTTGCGAATGAAGTGAATAAGCTTCGTAATTCCGTATTGAGAGAGAACCTGGCCAAATGGGGTAGAGATAATTGGATGGTTACCTCTAACTCTGCTTCTGATTATTCAGGGGTAAAGAATTTTTTCGATGTGGTATTGATCGACGCCCCGTGCAGTGGTGAAGGGATGTTCAGAAAAGATGACAATGCGATAAGGGAGTGGTCTTTTCAGAACGTGCTACAATGTTCGGAAAGACAAAAAGATATACTACGGGAAGTAAAGGATTGTGTTGCTGATGGTGGATATCTTGTTTATAGCACGTGCACATATGCGCCTGAAGAAAATGAGGGTGCGATTGATTGGCTTTTGGAGAATGGCTTTGAGGAGATGACTCTGGATATACCCTCATTTGAAGGCATTCGACTTGAAGTTTATAATGGAGTTTCAACGTTTCGTTTTTATCCACATTTAACGAAAGGAGAGGGTCTATTTGTTTGTGTTTTGAGAAAAACGTCTTCTGCTGGTAGTCGAGGCAAAGGAAAGGGTAAAAAGAAAATTAAAGCAGTTAGATTAGAAGAAGTACCGAATGTTAATTCGGTGCGAAGTGAATTGGTAATACAAGAAGAGGGGCACTTCTTTGAAGTGCCGTGTAAGATCGACGAGTTTGAGTATCTTTCTGAAAGCCTTTATTTTTCTATGTCTGGCACGGAGCTGGGAGAGTGGAAGAAGTCGGATTTTATTCCCGGTCATGGTGGGTTATTAGCGGGGAAGTTTAGTTCTTATATGTCGCTGGAACTGGATGCAGACGATGCGTTACGTTTTTTAAAAAGAGAAGATATCAAAGCTATGACACCCACTCAAGGGTGGGTGTCTATTTTCTACAAAGGATTGCCTTTAGGCTGGATAAAATGTATTGGCCAGCGGAAGAATAATTATTATCCGAAGGATTGGAGAATTAGATATCTAGAATCTTAAACTCCGTTCTTCTATTGAATTGGTGTTCTTCATCGGAACACTGTACATTGTTTGCGCATCGATTTAGGAGCTTTGTTTCTCCATATCCTTTTGCAACAAGGCGTGAAGCATCTATTCCTTGGGAATTAATATATTTTACAGCGCTTGCAGCTCTGGCATCGGAGAGCTTTAAGTTGTAAGCATCTCCGCCTCGCGCATCCGTATGCGAACTCAACTCGATTTTCATAGTTGGATTATCTTGCAGTATTCGAACGAGTTTGTTAAGTTCCTGCGCAGCATCGGATCTAATGTCTGATTTTCCGTAGTCATAATAAATATTATCTAAGCGTACTACAGTTCCTTTTTCTAGTTTGAACAGTCTAAAGTCTGTATTGACGAAGCGCTGGCCATTGCTCTTACTTGAAACGTCTTTTGTAAGCAGCACATAATCTTTTTTATAAGCTTCTAGAATGTATTCTTTGTTGTCTTCGAGTGCTAGTTTATAGGATCCATCTTCCTTGACATAGCAAGAGTCTAGTTGCATACCCGTCTTATCACGCAAGCGCACTATTGCTCCAGGAGCAGGCGAACCATCTACGTCATAAACGACTTTACCCGTAGCGAGGAAAGAGACTTTTTTGAGCACAATGTCAGACGCAGTATAATCTGTGGATCTTGGGTTCGTGGCCAATTCCACATTTCCATTTTCGTAGTCCTTTTTTTCTCCTTCGATTTTCACAAATGATTTATATGGAGCAGTGAGGGTATAGATACCTTGGTCGTCGGTCAAGGCTTGTACGACGGAGCCATCTTGATTGGTGATTGTTACCAGGGCATTCTTGAGAGGTATTAGCGTTGCCGCATCAACCACTCGGCCTTTGATATTGATGAAGTCAGGAGGGGAGATTCGGAACTCATAAATATCATCATCTCCTTTTCCTCCTGGACGATTGCTTACGAGGTAACCTGTGATTTCATTTGGGAAGAAGACCAGTCCAAAATCATCGTATGCTGAATTTGCTGGATATCCTAAATTTTGTACTACGGTATCTCCGTTAAGCTGAACATAGAATATATCCAATCCCCCAAGTCCGAGACGGCCATTGGAAGAGAAGTAAAGGGTGGAGTCGTTGATGATAAAAGGGAAGACATCATCGCCTGGGGAGTTGATTTTTTCACCCATGTTTTTAGGTTCTTGCCAAGCATCATTTTCCTTTATGGAAAAGTAAAGATCCATTCCACCGAAGCCTCCTGGTTTGTTAGACGAGAAGAACATTTTTTTCCCTGAGGAAGTAAGGGTTGGATGTTGAAGTGTATATTCTTTATTGTTAAAGGGGAACGGCTTCAAATCGGAGACGTTTCCTCCCGATGATGTTTCTCCATAGTAGATACCTAGATACAATCGGCCATCTTTTGATTTTTTCACATTACCATTCAGGAGATTGTTTCTTGTGAAGTAGAGAAGATTATCGCTAGGTGAGTAGGTTACAGTTCCTTCGTGATATCTGGAGTTGATATCAGATCCCATCACCACCACATTGGAAAGCGAACTATCAGAACCAATGCTTGCCAAGTAGTTATTGAGGTATGGTTGTTCGTTCCAATTGTAGTTTCTTCTTGCGCCCACACCCAGTCCTCTTGAAGAAGAGAAGATGAGTTTTCCATTTACAAAGAAGCCGGGAGCAAAATCGCAAGACGCAGAATTGATTTCTGAATTTTTTAATTCATACATCGTAGAGTCCTTTCGAAGCTTATTTGCGAAATCTGGGGTTTCACTGTATTCAAGGGCTATTTCATCTTTGGGGTTTTTCAATAAAATCTTTCTGTAGGTATCAACGGCTTCTAGGTACTTGCCTTGGATTTTATACACATCTGCTAAGCGGTGCATGTCTTCTGTATTTGCCGTTGGAAGAGCGTTGAGTCTTGTTAACAATGCTTCAGCTTGAGCAAACTGGGCCAATTTAAACTCACAATCAGCTGCGAGACGTAGGGTGGTAGTGTCATTCTCGAATTTGGGATTGCTGAGAATGTCGCGGTATATTTCAATAGCCGTTTTAAAGTCAAACTGATCGTAATACGTCTGAGCGACTTTTAATTTGGCTTTTTGTGCATATGATTCTTGAGAAAAGCAGCACAAAGCCAATAATAATATAATAAGAGAATAGCGGATACTCATGGTTATTTTTTTAGAAGAAACGTGGTGATACATCTCCTTTGCTTCCTTTGCCAAAGTCAAGTCCAATCATTAATTCATGGCTACCGGAGGTATATCTTCCGAGATCGCTGGTGATGTAGTCATAGGCATAACCAAACTTCAGTTTGTTATTGATTTCATATTGAATCAGTGCTCCCACTGCATCATTCCAGCGCCACATTGCGCCAAGCCACAAGCGATCATAGAACATAAAGTTGGCTGTTACATCGAAGCCTGGAGGCGCACCATTTACCGCTTTGAGTAGAATAGTTGGCTTGAATTTGACGTAGTAATTCAAATCCCACACATAACCTGCTATGAGGAAAGTATGCATTCGCTCTCGATTGTTGCGGAAGTCGGGAATGTCTCCTTCAATGATTTTGTTTTGTAGAAGGCGGGGAGAACTTAAACCAACATACCATCTCTTGCTATACCACATCATTCCAAATCCGAAGTTGGGCAATGGTTTTGCGGACAAATTTGCGGCAAAGGCCTGGTCATTATCCATGAATGGATTTAACTCTAAAAGATTCGCACTGTACAAATTCAATCCTGTTTTCAGTCCGAAAGCGAGTTTAGAATTATCTAGGAATATGCGATAGCTGATGTCTGCAAATATCGCTGTCTGATTTACTGGGCCATGTTTATCATTGATGACGGTTCCGCCAATGCTCAAGCTTTCTTTGCGCAAGGGACTATGCACAGTAACCGTTTGTGTTATTGGAGCTCCATCGAATTTTACCCATTGCGAGCGATAAATACCTACGGCACTGATTCGGTCCGCACTTCCTGCATACGCTGGATTGATGCTCAAAATATTGAACATGTACTGGGAGAACATGGGGTCTTGCTGAGCAGCTAAGCGCATTGCCTGACTGATGATCAACAGGAAGATGATAACTAGTGATTTAATTTTCTGCATGCGCTTATCGTTTTAGATATACAAATCCGTGGAAGGCTTCTTCACCATTTCCTAGGTCAAGGATATAGTAATAGGTGGAAACAGGTAATTCCTCGCCAATTGTAGCAGGATGCTGAGAAGTTCCGTCCCAGTTGTTAGGGTACGGGGCCGCTTCAAATACCTGTGTTCCCCAACGGTTGAATATTTTTAATGAATGTCTTGGATAACTTTCTAAGTTAGGAATGAAGAAGATATCGTTCACCCCGTCTCCATTAGGAGAGAAGGCGTCTGGAACTTCTACGGTTAGACAGTCTTCAAGAATGTACACCGCGGTATCTGTTGTGATTCCACAAAGACCATTATCAACTATCCAAACCAGTGTGCTTGGCACATCCACTAATTGTTCCTCAATTTGACCAAGTGAAATTACTTGAGCATCCGCAGCCAAGGTGTCAGAAATGAGTATTGGACCGCTGATTATATCCCAATATGCAGTAGCGGGAGGATCGGGAGCAATTGCGGTTAGATTGAACGGTTGGAATTTGCTTTCACAAATCGCTTGACTTTCTCCTGCATCTGCTGCGGGAAGTCCAGGGTCGTATACTAAGAAAGTCACCTCGTCCGAGGAAATTCCACAGGCACCGTTATCGACGGTCCATGTAAATGTATTTTCTCCAACTTGGAAACCATAAACGATACTCTCGTGGAACGTGGAGTCTGAGAAGATGTATGTTCCGTCGTCATAGTTCCAGTATCCTTCAGCAAGTCCTACTGCAATGCTCGCTTGCATAATCAGCGAGTCAGGTGCACCACAGAACACGATGTCATTTCCGGCATTGGCAGCAGCAATGGTGCTGTCGTTTACATAAATGGATAAGGTGTCACATGATACAGTGTTCGCACAAACACCATTATCAATGCACCACACGAATAGGTGTTCATTCAGTGGAATTGAAGTAATGGTAGTAGCTGGATCATTCACGTCAGTGATTGTACCGGTTGGATCAAAACTGATTGCGGTCCAAGTTCCTGTTGCTGGGAAGAGAGGAACGTTTGCATTCATAGTTGCATCTGCAAAGTTCAAACAGAAGCTCTGATCGGGACCTGCGTCTGCATTGGGTGAAAGTGGATTGTTTATTTGAATTATCAACGTGTCGGAGGTAGGCATACCGCAAGGTCCGTTGTCGATGGTCCAAACGAGGGTATAGATTCCTATTTCGAGACCAGAAATAGCAGCTTGCGGATCATTGAAGTTGCTGAATGATCCAGAGTTTAATGGTCCATTAGGTCCTTGAGCGGATGCTATTGACCAGCTGCCAACTCCAGGGAACACAGCGCTGTTGGCGGCGAGCACGGTACTACTTTCTGGAGCACAAAGGAAAATATCCTCGCCGGCATTTGCAGCTGGCGCGGTGTTGTCATAAACAGAAATGACCACTTGATCGGAGGTATTGTTATTGCACGGACCATTGTAGATCGACCATTCCAAAGTATGCACCCCTACAGCAAGTGCACAGAGTTCTGCGTTTGGATCATTGAGGTCGTTTAATGCTCCGTTTGAAATTGGTCCCGAGCCATTCACTGAAGATATGAAAGACCAAGTTCCTGTCTGTGGATCCGTAGGCTCTAATGCTTGCATTTCGATACAATCAACGGGTGTACACAGACTTAGATCTTCACCAGCATTCGCTACCGGAGCGTCCGGTAAGAATATTCTAATTTCTAATGTGTCTGTTGTAATTGCATCTGGGCATGGGCCATTATCGATTGTCCAAACAAAGACATTGGTGCCGGGCGCGAGATTGGTTACGGCAGCATTCGGATCGAAGATGTCGCTGAATGTAGCGGAACCGGAAATCAGCGTCCATTGACCAACTGCAGGTACTATTGGCGGATTGGCGCTCATCACTGTGCTATTTGTTGGGAAGCACCATTCCTGATCTGGTCCAGCATTCGCTGGAGGTTGATTTTGATCATACACCAAAACACGCATGGTATCGGCGGGAGCAGAGTTTTCGCAACTGGAATTGTAGTATGTCCATACAAATTCATTGATACCTACTGCGAGGTCTGTTACAATCGTATTTCCACTTAATGAATCGATGATTGTTGCGCTGCCGTTGATAAGATTCCAATATCCAAAGCTTGGAGCAGCTGGTTCATTGCCCGCCATAATCACGGAGTTTAGAGGAGTACAAATGAATTGATCTGGACCTGCATTTGGAGGAAGTAATCCAGGGTCAAACACACGCACCTCAACGGTATCAGAGGTTATACCATTAGGACACACTCCATTGTTTACAGTCCAAACGAAGGTGTTTACACCGAGTTCAAGAGAGTCCATTAAACCAAGTGGATTATTTAAATCGGTAATGTATCCCTCACCTCCAATGAGTGTCCAAATTCCAATAGCGGGGAATTCGGCGGCGGAGGCATTCATGTTCACTTCATCCTGCGGAAGGCAAATTTCAATGTCTTCCCCGGCATTCGCATTTGGAGTGTTTATGTTATAGACGAAGATGGATATAACGTCGCACGTTAATCCACAAGGTCCATTGTCTATGCACCACATGAAGATATTTTCTCCAACGGTTAATCCAGTGATGCATGTATTCGGATCGTGGATGTCGTTGATATTTCCCGTACCAGTTATCAGCACCCAAGTTCCAATTGCGGGTTCTGACGGCGAACTAGCGCTCATACAATGTGAGTCTGAAGGAGTGCAGTAGGATGCGTCATTTCCAGCAATTGCAATCACTTCATCAGGATTAAATATTGCAATATTCACTGTGTCACTGCTCGTGCCGCATGGGCCATTGTCTACAAACCAAACAAAGGTGTTATTTCCAATTGGCAAATTGGTTATAGCTGTAGTTGGCGAAGTTGGATTTTCAATGTCGCCTCCACCATCGATGTTGTACCAAAGACCAGTAGCAGCGGCAGAGATATTGGATCCGTTCACGGTGGTTGAATTCGTTGGTAAGCAGAATGCTTGATCTGCACCAGCGTTTGCGTCTTCGAGAGTATTATCAAACACGCTAATGGTAACCACATCCGTTGACAAAGGATTCTCACAAGAACCATTGTCTATAACCCACATGAATTCGTTTATTCCAAGTCCAAGATTAGTGACTACCGTATTGGGGTCAGAAGGATTTATAGGATCTCCTTGTCCAGAAAGGAGCACCCAATTTCCTACAGCGGGGAAAGTCACGCTGTTGGCGTTCATTTGTGTTTCTGTATTTGGAGTGCATAATTGTTGATCAGGACCTGCATTGGCGGGTTGCTGATCTTCTGGGAAAATATATATGCACACCAAGTCTTCTGTTGGTTCTTCGCATGGTCCGTTATAGACTGTCCATAGGAAGCAGTTCTCTCCAACTTCAAGATCCGTTATTAATGTGTTAGGATCATTGATGTTATCGATGGTGCCGTTTCCGCCTACCAATGTCCACGTGCCAAAGCCAGGTGTTGAAGGGGTTAGCGCTTGTAAGTTAGTCGTGGAAACGGGTTCGCAGAAACTTTGATCTGGTCCTGCATCAGCTTCAGGAGCATCAGGATCAAAAACGAATATGGATGCCAAATCGCTAGTGATCGGAGGATTGCAAGCCCCATTTTCGATAGTCCATTGGAATATATTTTCTCCAACTGCTAGATCAATGATTGAAGTTGTGCTATCGTTTATACTAATAATATTTCCGTCACCTTCAAGGAGTGTCCATGTTCCGAAAGCAGGGAATATGGCCATATTGGCGTCCATATCTACAGCAGTTTGAGGAAGGCAAATTTCTTGGTCGCTTCCTGCATCGGCAGCAGGCTGGTTCTCATCATTAATGAAAATACTAATGAAGTCAGTTGTTGGTGGTTCGCACGGTCCATTATAAATGGTCCAAGAAAATCTATTTTCTCCAATCACTAGACCACTGATGTTTGCGTTTGGGTTGTTTACATTGTCAATGGTTCCGGTTCCTGTGAATCCTGGTCCAGAGACGATTTCCCAAGTTCCAACTCCTGGAGAGGCAGGCGTATTGGCATTCATCGCGTGTGTGCTTGTTGGAGTGCAGTATGTTGCATCATCACCAGCATTCGCCTCAGGCGCATTCGGATCAAATAGGTATATTGATACTTCATCAAACGTCGATCCGCATGAACCATTGTCAACAGTCCATCTGAAAATATTTTCTCCTTGCTGAAGGTTGGTCACTGTGGCAACAGCCGAATTCGGAGCTAGTATATCTCCGCTTCCTTGGATCAATGTCCATGCGCCTGCTGAAGCGCCTACAACAGCAGAGCCCGTTAGTGTAGTTTCATTAGTTGGAAGACAAAGCTCTTGATCTTCTCCAGCAAAGGCGTCCGACTGCTCAGAGTCAAACACTTCAATGGTTACGCAATCAGTCGTCGTTGGCGGAGTACAAGGTCCATTGTCAATGGTCCAACAGAATGTATTCACACCAACAGGCAAATCATTGATTTGGGTCAATGGTGAACTTGGATTTTCAATCACACCGCCACCACTCAGTAATGTCCACTGTCCCGTTGCAGGGAAAATAAGAATGTTTGCTGATACTGTAGTAGAGGTTTGAGGAGTACATATTTGTTGATCATCTCCAGCATCAGCAACAGTTTGATTATCATCAAAGAGGAATATAGAAACCTGGTCGAATGAATTGGTGTTATTACAAGGCCCGTTGTAAACCGTCCATAACAACACGGTTTCTCCTACTTCGAGACCTGAAATTTCGGAGTTAGGGTCGTTTACATTAGCAATCACAATCGACGGCGGACCGGAAAGCACGCTCCATGATCCAATGCCTGGGATTGCGGGAGCAGTAGCATTTAGTATAGTTGATGAAGTAGGATCACACCATTCTTGATCTGCTCCTGCATTAGCAAGAGGGGCATTCTGATCAAACACATGAATTTCCACAATATCGCTAGTTATGCCATTTGCACAAGGTCCATTGTCTATTGTCCATTGAAACACATTTGTTCCAACAGGAAGGTTGGTAATAGCGGTATTTGGGTCATTTGGATTGATAATATTCCCGAATCCAGAAACGATTGTCCATTGACCTGTAGCAGGGAAAGTATACGTACTCGCAGCCATATTCACTGCCGAGTTTGGTGTGCAGATTTCTTGGTCAGGTCCCGCATTTGCATTCGGATTATTTTCATCATAGACGAAAATTGTTACAACATCGGAGGTGAATCCGACAGCACAAGGACCATCATTGATGGACCATTGGAACGTATTCGCCCCTATTGATAAACCGCTTACAGTAGTTATCGGATTATTCGGATTGCTGATGGTTCCTGTGCCACTTAGTAATACCCATTGACCTGTGGCTGGGAATGTAACGGCATTTCCAGTTAAGGTCGTTGAAGTGGTAGGCGTACAAATAAATTGATCAGGACCTGCATTTGCCGGGGCTTGATTTTGATCAAATAAGAAAAGCGATATCTGATCAGAAGTAATCGAATTAGCACAAGGGCCGTTGCTCACTGTCCACTGAACGATCGTTTCACCAACAGATAAACCAGTAATAGTGGTACTCGGGCTAGTAGGTTCAGTGATGGTGCCGCTTCCTTGAATTATAGTCCACGCACCCGATGCTGGAAATATGATAGAGCTACCGGTTAGGCTTGCACTGGTTGTAGGTGTACAAAGTTCTTGGTCAGGTCCCGCATTAGCCATTGGGTTGAGTTCATCAAACACCCAAATGGTAACGCTATCAGTTGTAAATGGGGCTACTAAACAAGGACCGTTATCAATGGTCCAAACAAAGATATTTTCTCCGACAGCTAAATTGGTTACAAGTGTATTTGGGTCGTTTGGGTTAGAGATAGCACCCGACCCTTCTATTAAGGTCCAAGTGCCTATACCGGGAGCAATGACACTATTGGCTTGAAGGTTTGTACTGGTATTTGGCGTACAAAGTTCCTGATCAGGCCCCGCATTGGAAGGCAATTGAGAGGAGTCATAAACAATGATCGAAACCTCATCGAATGGAGATCCGCATGTAGAATAATTTACACTCCACCTGAAAACATTGATTCCAATAGAAAGTCCAGTGACGTTGCTGTTCGGATCATTGATGTTGGTGAAAGTACCTGTTCCAGACGTGACGCTCCAGCTACCTATACCAGGGAAAACAGCGGCGTCTGCGTTTAATGAAGTATCAAAGTCAGGAGAACAAAGTTCCTGATCTAGGCCAGCATTTGGTGCAGAAGCGCCTCCATTGAATATAGTGATGATAACATCATCAGTTGTTATTCCTGTGGCGCAAGGTCCATTATTGCTCGTCCAACGGAAAACATTTGGACCAATGCTCAAATCGGTAACTAATGTTGTTGGGTTATTAGGAGAAATAATTGTTCCAGTACCTGAAATGAGTGACCAGAACCCACTAGCGGGGAAGATAGGGGACGATGCAACTAAGGTAGTAGAAGTTATAGGTGTACAAAGATCTTGATCACTACCTGCATTGGCGACGGGTGAGAATTCATTGAATACAAAAATGCTCACGAGGTCTTCAGTAATACTAGTTCCACAATTTCCATTATTAATGGTCCATCTAAAAACGTTCTCGCCTACAGACAAGTTGGTAATAGCAGTTGTAGGAGAATTTGGATTGATTATGGTTCCCCCGCCGGAAACCAATGTCCATGTTCCTACGCCAGGGAAAATTGCCGCATTGGCAGTCATCGTTACGGATGATGCAGGTGTACAAATAGATTGGTCGGCACCTGCATTGGCAGAAGGAGCAGCACTATCGAACACAAAGATGCTTACTAAATCTTCAGTAACAGCGCCAATGCACGGTCCGTTGCTGATGGTCCAACGAAATACATTTTCACCAATACTCAAACCCGTTACAGTGGACGTTGGTGAGTTGGGGTTGTTGATCGTGCCAGAACCGCTCACAAGGGCCCACGTGCCAGTGGCTGGAAAAATTGCATTGTTCGCAGCAAATTGTGTGTTGAATGTTGGTGAACAAAGGAATTGATCCGGACCAGCGTTGGCTGCAGGTTGATTGTCATCGAAGATTAAAATCGTAACATCGTCTGTCGTAGATGATGGAGCGCAAGGACCATTCAAAACAGTCCAGCGAAATACATTGGCGCCCACACCAAGACCATTTACTGTAGTATTCGAACTGGAAGGAGAAACAATCGAGGGTGTGGTAGGTCCTGAAATCCAAGTCCATTGACCAGACGCTGGGAATGGCGCAGCATTACCAGCAAGAGTAGCAGACGTTACTGGCTCACAAATAGACTGATCAGGTCCAGCATTCGCTGCTGCTTGCAGATTATTGAAAATAGTAATTGTTACTTCATCTAAAGTCGTTGCTGGTGAGCAAGGTCCATTGGAAATAGTCCAGCGGAAAATATTTTGACCAATGGAAAGCCCCGTAACCGTTGTGCTTGATGAGTTGGGGCTGCTAATTATACCTGTTCCAGAAACAAGAGTCCAAGTACCCGTGGCGGGAGAGATTAACGGTGACCCATTGAGGAATGCGGAGTTCGTTGGTAAACATAAACTTTGATCCGACCCCGCATTAGCGATAGGTTGATCTGCAGAGAAAACAGTAATTGCTACTTGATCAACAGTAGGTGCTCCACATGGTCCATTGTTGATGGTATATTGAAATACGTTCGTGCCTAAACCCAAACCAGATACTGTCGTTATAGAAGTATTGGCATTCGCTAAGGTTCCAGTTCCACTAAACAAAGACCACCCTCCCGTTGCAGGAAAAGCAAATGCATTACCAGTCAACGTTATTGGTCCAGCATTCGAGCACGTTGAGAAATCTGAAGGAGCAACGGCAGCGGGTTGATTGTTGTCAAATACAATAATCGTTACCTCATCAAACGTGATACCTGGAACACATGGACCATTGTTAATGGTCCATCGAAGAATATTGGTCCCAGTTGCAAGACCAGTTACCGCGCTATTTGGATTTGAAGTATTGTCAAAGGTGGCTGTGCCTTGAACCACAGACCATGTTCCAGTGCCAGGAAAAATGACGGAGTTCGCAGCAAGTGTAGTGTTCGGGTTTGTTGAACACAAATTTTGGTCTGGACCCGCATTTGCGGAGGCCTGAGACCCAGAGAATACAAATATGGATACAATGTCGGAGGTAACAGCGTTTGCGCATGGGCCGTTATTGACTGTCCAGGCGAATCTATTCTCGCCAATTCCGAGATTGGTGATGGTTGTAGTTGGGCTATTTGGAGAAATGATGTTTCCGCTTCCTTGAATGATTGTCCACGTTCCGCTTCCTGGGAATACAACTGGGCTTCCTGCCATTGTAGTGTTTACTGGAGACCCAGTGGAACATAAAAACTGATCTGGTCCCGCATTCGCATTCAATTGGTTTTCATCAAATACAAAAATGGTCATTTGATCGAAGTTCAAGCCAGCGGGGCAAGGACCATTTAAAGTGGTCCATTGAAATACATTGGCTCCAATTCCTAGACCTGAAATATTTGCGGTTGGAGAGTTGGGGCTTCCTATTGTTCCCGTTCCTGAAACCAATGTCCAAACTCCGAGAGCTGGAGCGCTTACTGAACTACCCTGCATTGTATACGTACTGTTGGGAGTGCAAAGTGAAGCATCAGGACCTGCATTCGGTGGAGCAAGGGCATTATTAAACAAAGTGATCACTACATCATCGGTTGTTATGGTCCCGCAGGATCCATTGTTGATGGTCCAACGGAATGTATTGACTCCCAATGAAAGTCCGTTTACACTTGTATTTTGGACGGTATTGTTCGCGATGATTCCTGTACCATTGATAAGAGTCCACGAACCCGTTGCAGGAAATACTGCGGTGTTACCGGCAAAGGCGGCAGTGTTCGTTGGTAAGCATATATTTTGATCTGGGCCGGCATTAGCAATGGCTTGATTGTTATCAAAAACGGTAATGCAAATCTCATCGAAAGTTGGTGCGCCACAAGGACCGTTGCTGATAGTCCATCGATAGCAATTGGTACCAACACTCATTCCCGTTACAGAAGTTATTGGAGATGTTGGATTGGTAAACGTTCCGCTACCATTTACTACCGTCCATTGTCCAGTTGCAGGGAATGTGGGCGCATTTCCATTTAAGTTGACAGATGAGGTTGTATTACAAATGCTCTGATCTGGTCCTGCATTGGAAGGAGCTTGACCAACTGGAAATACAGTAATTACTATTTGATCTGAAAGGATAGAGGGCGTAGCACAAGGTCCATTATTTACAGTCCATTGAAGGGTATATACTCCAGGCACAAATCCAGTAACTGTTGAATTCGGAGCGTCTACGGATCCGAAGCTTACTGTTGAGGGACCGCTTACCTGAGACCATGTACCTGTCGCAGGAGAAATGATAGGGCTTCCCGAAAGATTCACAGTGGTTTGTGATGAGCAAATGCTTTGGTCAGGACCTGCATTGGCCACACTTTGCCCTGCAGAGAAAACAAATAAAGCTACAAGATCATTCGAACTTCCGCATGTACCACTGTTGATGGTCCAACGGAGGATGGTAATCCCTACGGGCAAGTTCGTTACTGTGGTGGTAGGACTCGTAGGGTTGTTGATGGTAGCGCTTCCTGAAACGACGGTCCAGATTCCTGTAGAGGGTGCTGTAGCCGCGTTGGCCGCCATGGTTGTTGTAACGGTAGCAATTCCTGTAAAGCAGAGGAATTGATCTGGTCCTGCGTTGGAAACTTGGGAAGGCGCATTGAATACGCTGAGAGTCATCTCGTCGAATACAGCGCTTCCGCACGGTCCATTGTTGATGGTCCATCGGAACACATAGGTACCCGTTGTAAGGTTTGTTACTTGAGAATTTGCTGCCGATGGAGTGCTAATTACCGCTCCTGCAGGTCCGCTAACTTGAGACCAAGAACCACTTGCAGGAAGCGCAGGGTTGGTAGCAGCAAAGGTGTATGTCGTGGTAGGGAAACAGACTACTCCGTCTGCCCCAGCATTTGCTGTTGATAAGCTACCATTGAATACTGTAATAATCATTTGATCAAACACCGCCGCATCACAAGAGCCATTGTTAAGGGTCCATTGAAACACATTTTGTCCTAAGCTTAATCCAGTCACGGTAGTAGTGACGGAGTTGGGATTTGCAATGGTTCCAGATCCACTGATCAAAGACCATTGCCCTGTACCTGGTGCTGTTGGGGCGTTTCCTGAAAGAGTTGCAGTAATGGGTGTAGAGGTGAAACAGAATGTTTGATCGGGCCCTGCATTTGCCGATGGCTGCGAAACAGGGAATACGGTGATCACCACTTCATCAGTTGTGATTGCGCCCGGACATGGTCCATTATTTAGAGTCCATCGAAAGCGGTTGATACCAAGGGATAAGCCACTAACAGTGGCACTTGGTGAGTTTGCATTGGAGAAAGACCCTGTTCCTTGAATCACTGACCATGTGCCTGTTGCAGGTGCTATAGGAGAGTTCCCCGCCAATGTTGCAGAATTGTCAGGTAAACAAACCGTTTGATCAGGACCCGCATTTGCCGCTGGAGAAGAGGGACTAAATACGACAATAGTCACTTCATCGTTTAGCAACCCACAAGGACCATTATTGATAGTCCATCGGAAGGTATTGGTTCCAATACTTAATCCTGTTATTGTCGTAGAAGCAGAATTTGCATTTGCAAACGTTCCACTTCCTGCTATCACAGACCATTGACCCGTAGCTGGAACAATAGGATTATTTCCTGCAACGGAAATGAATGAGAAAGAGCCTTGACAAACCTCTTGGTCCGGTCCAGCATTCGCCGCAGGATGGTTTTGGTTGAAGACGTTGATCACCATCACATCTTGAGACTCACCCAAGGGACAAGGTCCGTTGCTGATGTTCCAAACAAAGGTATTGATACCTACTGCGAGGTTTGTGACTAAGGAAGTATTGCTATTGATGTTTTGAATGGTCGCGGTTCCACTTGTAATGGACCATGTGCCGGTAGCCGCTACACCTGGAGCGTTGGCCTGCATGGTATAAGAATTTCCACTGCAAAGGTTGGCGTCGGGTCCCGCGTTTGCAGTGGGCGGAGCGCCTGAAAATCTAAATACCTGGACAAGATCAACCCTTTGTATCCCACAGGATGGATAGTCCTGATGCCAAACAAAACTATTTGGGCCAAAGGACAAGTTGTTCACTACCGTAGTTGGAGAGTTCGGGTTAACTAGGGTGCCGGTTCCTTGCGCAACAGTCCAGTAGCCAACGGCTAGCGGATCTGGATTGACGGCGGATAATGTTGCAGATGAACCACTACAAATAAATTGATCTGCGCCGGCATTTATAGGTGTATTGGGATTAACTACAGTGAACACGAGATCAATGGAACCTTCAAATCCGAATTCATTTTCCACGACAAAGGTTACGGTATCCCTTCCTACAAAATTGAAAGGGGCCGTGTATCTAAAACATGTATCGTGAGGCGCAGATGGCGGTGCGATAACAATATTTCCCTCATTGCCATTGAAGCTATCAATAAAATTATTTGCGCCACAACTGAACACACGAAGGCAGTGATCTACAGATTGACCTTGGCAAAGAGTTGCCACGTTGTAAATGGTAGTTGGGATGGGTTGAGCGGCACTTGGATCTTGGAACTCGAATGCATCATTGAATCCAGATAAGTAGCCGAATGCACCAGTTGCGCTGTTACCTGTCAACCAACCCGCATGAAAGAAACCCTGAGAGGTTAAAATCACGTCAAGAGGTACGTTGGCATTTGGAATGGTAGCCGCTCTCCAGCCGGGCAGACCGGGTACGGTGTTAACTATAATACCAGGCCATAAGTCGTAGTCCACGTTGTTGATGCGTAAAGTCGACTCAGCAGTGGGAGGAATGAGAATCTGCATGATTTCATTTAGACCCGTTACATTGAATTTGGAGAACTCGATGTATCTGGATCCCGTGCAACTGATTTCAGGCATAGCAGACATATCTACCTCTTCATCCAGTGAGCAACCGCTCACGTGATAGCAGAATGCTGGACGATCCGTACGGAAGTAATGAGGAGCACCAAAGGAACCTGTCATGGTCCAGTCAAAGAATTGTCCCGCGTTCAAAGTTGCCGCAGGTGTGGCCGAGCCGTCAATGAATACATTGGTGTTGTTTTGGGTAGCAACAATGATTGCATAATCCCATGGGTTATTGTTATTTCCTTTGATACAAACCCATTCGTTTCCTGCAAGGCCTACAGGAACCAATTGATCTATTCCAGCATCGGCAGCATTAGCTCCTGAGCCTGAAATTCTTGTATGTGTGGAACCGCTCGTAACAACAATGGGTCTGTTAGAAGTGACCCTAGCACCGCAAACATGCTCAATCGGAGTGTTTCCACGAATGAGATAGCTCTGCCCTGCCTGAAGTGTAATCGTGTGGGGGTTGGTAAGCGGCCCACTATTTCCGTTCATGGTGAAGGGAGTCTGAAATTGCACTTGTGTATTATTTTCAGTGGCCATGACAGAGATGAAATGAACTTCTAGCGGTCCATAATTGGCATTTAAGTTTCTCACTTGAGAACCACAGCGAAAATCTTCACCAAGAGCATTTTTCCCCTTTAATGTTACTAGCGATTGATTTTCGGTACCCGCTACCCGGTGCACCGCTTGAATTGGCGCTGAAGAAGTTATTCTAAGTCCACGATTGGTATTGGCTATACCAGCGATGTTGGTCTGACCAAGTGTAGTGCTCAAGGGCACTATTAGCGGTGTGCCGGTTATAACAGTACCAGTGAAATTGAAAGTTGTTCCATCCAAGGTTTGGATATTCACGGTTACCGGAAAGTTGAAGGGCGTCGTGATAAACAAATTGGAAGGTTGATTTCTAGATCCAACTCCTACTTCCCACAATGGAGGCATCCAAAACTCAGTATCGAATTGAGCGCGAAGAACATTGAAGGGGATAGAAGCGGCCATTAATAAAACGGCAACTATTGCTTTTAAGCTAAAACTCGTATTGAATTTCATCGTGAAGTGATTCTCGCTTTGGTAAGTGTTCAGAAGCGTAGGTTAGTTCAGTAGGTAAAATTCAATTTTATTACTAGTCTAATGAAATCAAGTTTTTTATGTTTTCAACGCTAATGTGTTCATCGTTAAGATTTACGGTTTTGATGACGTAGAAATCACATTTGACGAAAAAAAACGCCTAGCCTTGGGCTAGACGTTATTCTATTTCTAAAGAAAAACAAGGGCTAATCAATGAGTACTTTTTCTTTGAAAAACCCATTAGTCGTCTTTATTTCTAAAAGATAAAAACCTTTTTCAAAGTTGGTGACATTCTGCCATTTGGTTTGAAATGGTGAGGAGGTGTGAACGACTTGACCAACACTATTAAGAACCTTTACCCATTCAATTGGCTCTGTTGTTTCTACTGTAAAAATTCCATTGGATGGGTTGGGATAAATAGAAATTTCTCCTTTGGAAATTTCTTTAATGGACACCACAGGAACGATGATTACACTGCTTTGAAATGCGCAGCCAATGTCATTGGTTACATAAACAGAATAATTCCCTGCGAGCGGATTTACCAAGTAAAATGTAGTTGCTCCTTGGACTTCTATTCCGTTGTAATACCACTGATAGGTATCAAAATCGTCATCCACATAAACTTCATTGGCCAAAGGATCAAATACGGGTTGAAGTGTTCCACAAAAAACGAAATCCTCACTTATTGCCTCGCAGCCCTGCTGACTAACAACTTCGCAGCTGTAAACACCAATGTCACTTGCTGAGAAATTTTGCGAGTTAGCATTTGCTATTGGCATACCATTGACATACCATTGATAGGAAGCCGCTCCAATCTCGGCAACACCGAGTATTGAACCAAGGGCAGTAATGGTCACGTCGGGTTCGGAAAACACAGTAATCGTAGAAGAGTTTGTTAGTGCGCCGCTTGCAGTGAGCGTTACAACCAATGAACCAACGGTGCCATCCCCACTATTGAAGACCAATTCACCCTCAGAAAGTGAGATATTAAAAGTGCTTAGTAGGTCGTTGCTTGTGACGACGTCTTCGTCCCAAAAGGCGATACTGTATGGTGGGTTTTCCAAAAGAATATTGAGATTAGACCATGAAGGGTTGATGGAGTTGTCCACCGTACTCGATGTAAAGACGGTATTGTTTTGACCGTCTGTAATGATGAAATAGGGATCTGCAGGAGGGCTAAAAAACTCCTCTGTATCTCCATCTCCGTTGTCGTTGATATTTGCCAACGACACAGTTTGCAGCGTATAATCGAATATAGAAGTAGTCAAACTTACCTCATATTCACCGGGCTCATTAAACGTATAGGCAGGATTGAGAATAGAGGATGTGTTTCCATCTCCGAAATCCCACGCATAGGTAGTAAGCTGTGCTTCCGTCCCAGATAAAGTTGCCTCGAAAAGGACTTCAGTTTCTCCACATCCTGCAGGAGTAGAATAAGTAAACGTTTCTGTACTAACGCTTCCTTGTTCCACTATTAAGGCATAGGAGAAGGATCGACTATCGGTAATCTCGAAACCACCCACGGAGGCGATAATATCAACATTGATATTTACATCATATACACCGGGAATGAGTGCAGTGCCGCACAAGGTGGCACATCCATGATTTTCTCCGTTGAGTGGAAAGTAGACACCATTCGCATTGTTTGTAGTATAGCTCAATCCGAAAGGCAGTCCTGTAACGGAGGTGATAGTAACTTGTTCAAGATCCACAGCAATATTGAATTCAGGATCCGTAACCGATGCGGGCATATAAAAGGTGAGTACCTCTTCATAGTATTCCCCGGAAAACGCAGCAGGTAGTTCAAGAGGACAAACTGTTGGTGAGCCATCAGCGCTTACGCAGCTAAGGTCGGGATTACACGTCGGGCACTGGCTCCAAGAGACACTTGCACAGGCTAAAAAGAAAGCTAGGAGAGTTTTTTTCATGTATCAAATAATGTCAAGGTTACTACAATAATAAGAAATAAATGGGATATGCCGTTTGGTACTTTTCTCACCTTATTTTTGTTGTCCTAATAATCAATCAAATGAAGCGTTTTTTACTTGCAACACTGCTCTTCGTAACCTTTTCGGCACAAAGCCAAGTAGTCATCAATGAGCTAGACTGTGATCAACCTGTAATTGATATGGTCAATGATGCTTCTGAGTTTGTCGAACTTCTCGGAGCTCCAAACACCTCTTTGGACGGGCTAGTAGTAGTCTTCTACAATGGATCGAATGACCTGTCTTATCAGACATTTAGCTTGAATGGATTCTCTACGGATAACAATGGACTTTTCGTTTTGGGGAATGCAGGGGTAAACGGGGTACAAATCATTTTTCCTGAGAATACCCTTCAAAATGGGGCAGATGCCGTAGCCATCTATAGTGCCGATATAAGTGCGTTTCCTGCGTCCACTCCTGTTACCAATACAGGCCTAGTAGATGCTTTGGTATATGGCACCTTAGACCTGGATGATACAGTACTTTTATCTGTGCTCACCCCTGGTCAGATCCAAGCAGATGAAAACGCGGAGTCAACAGGAACAGCCGTATCTCTGTCCAGAGTTCCAGATGGAGGATCCCCTTTTGCGTCTTCTAACTTTGTGCGTCAAGCTCCAACTCCTGGTGCATTCAATGCGGGAGCAACACCAACTTGCATTGCGCTAGATGTAGTTCCGATGATGTTTACAGAACCCATTACTTCATGCAGCAACGAGGATGAAGATCCATATTTCTTTTCACTTTCTGGCGCTCCTGAGGTAGATGAAACTTACTTCTATGCTTTAGTAGATTTTTCTGGATTGATTGTAGCCCTGAGTGATATTGGAAGTTTTGATTTGGATCTTTATCCTATTGGACAATATGAAGTTTTTGCTGTTGTGTACACGGGCAATCTAGATGGAATCACTATTGAAGAAGGTGATTTGATCAGCGCGGTGGATTCGGACGATTGCATTGACGTTAGCAACAACTCTGTGGATATCGTGATTGAGGATTGTTCTTTGCCCGTTTGTGTAGGAGGTACAATTACTTCTGAGGCTTCTTTCTATTCTATTTGCAACGATGGAGAGGCTGATTTTATTGAAGTTGGATTGACAGGCAATGAACCACAGGACTTCTTATTCTTGCTTACCACAGCATCCAATACGATCGTACAAGTGCTAGATGCGGGATTGATCAATTTGGATAACCTTCCTTTCGGAGCATATAGAATATGGGGCTTGTCTTATTACCCGAATCTGGATGCTTCAACTTTGGAAATTGGAGATGATGCGACATTGATTGCAACGGACGGCGCTTGTGTGGCCTTGACAGACAATTTCATCACTATTCAGGTACTGGACTGCTCCTTCGAAAATGGATGTGAGTCATTGATTATATCAGAATACTTTGAAGGATCGTCTTTTAATAAGGCGATAGAATTGTATAATACGTCTATTTATCCAATCGATTTAGATAACTATGAGGTGTTTTTATACACCAATGGTTCAACCACATTCAATACAGTTTTTGCTCCAGAAGGAATTCTCGCTGGAGGAGAAACCTACGTTATTGCCCACCCACAAGCTGGGCCGGAGCTCTTAGCGATCGCTGATGCTCAGAGCACCGTAGTTAATTTTAATGGTGATGATGCATTTGTACTTCAACAAAATGGGGTAGATATCGATGCTATTGGTGTGATTGGACAAGACCCGGGTGATTTTTGGTCGGTAGGAAGCGGAACCACTCAAAACTTTGCGCTGACAAGACTTCCTTTCGTAACAGAAGGTACTACTGACTGGAGCGTTGCAGCCAATCAATATGCCGTTGTCAGTTCTAATGTTTATTCAACCATTGGTCAGCATGACTTCATTCCTTGCTCTGATGTGCCTGTTTTGGGATTCGAAATCAGCGCTCAAAGTGTTGAAGAAGGTGTAGGAACTTACGATGTAGCCATCATAGCTTACAATATTCCAGTTCAAGCACAACTGGAATTGTCTTTCATCGACGGAACAGCGCTGGCTGGAGAGGACTACGTGAATGATGGGCCACAAGTATTGACATTTGAACCTGGAAATTCACAGCAAACGATATCCATTCAGGTGATTGACGATCTAATCGAAGAAGACAATGTGGAGTTTTTTACACTTCAGTTGACTGCATTGAATGGAGAGGAGATACTTATTCCGGAATTCACATTGACGATTGTAGCCAATGATCAGTCCTATCCTTTGTATTCTATTGCTGAAGTTAAAGGAACGGATGCCAATGGTATTTTGGATAGTTCGGATGTTCCTTGCGAGCTTAGAGGAATTGTTCATGGTATTAACTTCAATGCGCAAGGAATTCACTTTCATTTATTGGATGAAACCGGTGGAATCAAGGTCTTTAGTGCTTTGGAAAACTTAGGGTATTCTGTAAGTGAGGGCGACAGTATTCACGTTCAGGGAATTATTGATCAGTTTATGGGACAGTCCGAGATTCGTCCGGATGCAATTACATTAATAGATCAGAATCATCCATTGTTCCCTTCTACCGTGGTTACTTCTATAACTGAAGAAAATGAAAGTAGTTTGGTAACCATCGAGTGTGTTGAGTTGGTAGATCAAAACCAATGGACTGGAGAAGGAAGTTTCTTTGTGGTGGATGCTGAAGGAAGCGGGGTGTTTCAGATCTTGATCGACGGTGATTCTGAAATCTTTGACGAGGCTGTAATAGACGGTCGTTTTACTTTGACGGGAATAGTAGAGCAGATGGACGAATCAGCTCCTTACGATCAAGGTTATGTCATCTATCCTCGTTACATGGAAGATATAACAGAGCAAGTGATTGCATCATTTGCCATCGCGAACCCAGTAGTGTTTGGTGATAATGGAGTAACAGTGGATATTACCAATACCAGCACAAATGGTGCTACCCTTGAGTGGGACTTGGGTGACGGCCAAACACTAGAAGGAGATTTGAGTGAGTATTTTTATTCTTACGATGCTTTAGCACCACTGGCTGAATTGACTGTTACTTTAATTGCGAGCTTAGATGGTTGTACTGATGCATCGAGCATCACAGTGGATGTTGTTTATTCTTCTGTAGAGGAGAACTCCAGCACGAATATTACTGCTTATCCAGTGCCAGCAAGTGACTTCATCAATTTAGAGGTTTCTCAGCAACTGAACCTAGTACGTGTGTTTGATATCGCAGGAAAGGAAGTGACACGATTGAGCAACGTCAATATCGGAACCACAAGGTTAGATGTTGGAAATTATCCATCTGGTGTGTACACGATTCTTTGTGAATCGGATAATGCAAGCCAAACGCTTCGAGTGATAGTAAAATAATTTTTCGCAGAATTAGAACCGCGGTTTGCTAATCAACACAGCAACCGCGGTTTTTTATTTTGGTACATTTGCCACAAATAGTGTCTTCATGAAGAATGGGATTTTAAGGGGTATTGCTGGTTATACCTTGAATGGTGTGTTAATCACGGTACCTATTGCCATTGTATTTTATATCATATATAAAATTTTAGTTTGGCTGAGTACACCGTTATTGAATGTACTTTACACCAAAGAAGAACTAGACAGGACAGGCACGGAGATATCTCCATTGAGCATCTTTTTATTGTTGGTATTTCTCTTTTTGATGGGATATTTGGGAACAAAGTTGATCTCTGATCCCATTAAGAGAAGGCTAGGAAGATGGTTGGAGAAAGTGCCTTTTTACAAAAGTTTGAAAGATCTTATTGATGCCTTTGTTGGTAGCAAGAAGCGCTTTAATAAGCCGGTTTTGGTTAAAATAAATCCTCAGCAAGAGCTAGAAATGATTGGTTTTGTCACAGATGAAGACCTCACCGAATTGGCCGACGAAATCGAAGGTAAAGTGGCAGTCTATTTCCCCATGTCTTATAGCTTTTCTGGACATCTTGTGGTTGTTCCAAAGAAGAATGTGACTCCCATCGATAGAAATAGCGTAGAAATTATGAAGTATATCGTCAGTGGTGGAATAGTGGAAATTGAGAAAGCAGAAGATGACGAGAAGTAAAGCATTATTGGCACTTCACCTTACTGTTTTCGTTTGGGGATTCACTGGTATTTTAGGCAACGAAATTTCTTTAGATGCTCAAGAGTTGGTGTGGTGGCGTGTATTTATCGCTACGATCACTATTGGGGTTTATTTATTCTTTAAGAAAATAGAATGGAGACTTGCGCCTAAAGAAGCAGCCATGTACGCTATTGTTGGGTTGCTAACGGCGGCACATTGGATATTCTTTTTTGGAAGTATTAAAGTGAGCAATGTTTCTACGGCCCTCGCTGTGATTAGCACTACTTCGTTTTTTGTCGCTTTGACTTCACCGCTTATACGGAAGACGCGTTTTTCTAAGCTTGAATTGGTTTTAGGTGGTTTGGTTGTTCTTGGTTTAACGATTATTTTCCGCTTTGAACCAGATAAACAATTAGGCATTGTGATGTCCTTGACTGCAGCGTTGCTCGCTGCAATTTTCTCCAGTACAAACAGTATTTTGGTAAAAACGTATCATCCTGTGAAAATGGCGTTTTACGAAATGTTTTTTGCTTTTCTTGGGATGACCGTCTTCTTATTCTTAAGCGGTGTGCACTTCAGTGATGTAGTGGCGATTGATCAAAGAGACTTTTTGTTAGTTCTGATTCTGGGAACCGTAGCTACGGGTATTGCTTTTATTGTGAGCATAGATGTAATGAAGGTGCTCACACCTTTTACAGTGGCATTGGCGATTAATCTAGAGCCATTGTACACTATTCTTATTGCTTTATTTCTTTATGGAGAAAAAGAATTCATGTCGCCCCAGTTTTATTTAGGTTCTGGAATCATTCTAGGGACAATTTTTTTAGAGAATAGACTAAGAAAGAAAGCTTGAACAGCCAAAAAAAAGCCTCGTTCGATAGAACGAGGCTTTTTTAATGACATAAAACGTTTATTCAGATTAGTTACAAGCCATTTGACCGTAACCACTTACGATATCAATATCAACATCTTCTTCAGAATCTTCAAAGAAGCTGGTGAATACATCCATAAGGCTTGCGTATTCTCCATCATAAGTCATAGATCCACCGGCAACAGTTACGGTACCAGAGGTAGACAAATAAATAGCTTCTTGCTGTAGGTCGATCACTACAGAGCTAGCGAAATCATTGATGTCGCTGAACTCATCGTTCACCCAACCTAACCAATCAAATACTTCGTGCTCTCCGCTAAGATCTGAAGAGATTACATAGTAAGAAGCATATCCTTCGATGAATTCAAAAGGATCGAAATTTTCAGATTCCCAATCAGCATCTTGCAATGCATCGAAATCGCCAGCAATACCTACAACGAGGCCAAATTCGTCGAAGTCAGCACCGATGTCGAAAAGGTCATCCCAGCTAGATCCATCTTGGATTTCCTGAGCACCTATGCACACGGTGAAGTCCATGTTTAGTACGGTTTCACCTGCTACTACAAGACCACCTCCGCCATTGGCAGCAGAAGCAATACCCGTAGAGTAGATGATGTAGTCTCCGCTATTATCAGAGTACACCATTACATCGTTGTTAGCTCCGATATTGTCAAACGTGAAACCTTCATCTGGATCAGAGAAGACGAACTCTCTGTTTTGTAGATTCAGGTCAAGGAAACGGTGTCTGTACGGATCGTAATAACGAAGTTTAGGAACTTTAGAAACTACTTTGGATGCCTCGCGCATGTTTTCACCAGAAATGGTGGCAGTGCCAACCTTTTGACCAGTTTGAACACTAACAGGAGCTCCGTAAGTTGCTTCTTCTTCTTTCTGACAACCAGCAAACACCAAGCTTGCTCCGATGGTTGCCGCAAATGCGAAAAACTTTAGGTTCATGAGTGTTGTGTATTTAAGTGTTAAAGGGTTATGGCCTTAGCCATAACCCTTACTATTTTCTTTACAAAAACAATCGATTAGTTAAACAACCAACCCAAACGGATAGTAGGCTGGAAGGTAACTCCCCACTGAAAATCTTTCCAATCGCCAGAGTTGTCACCCACGATGGTTCTGTTTTCAAGGATACGAGTGTTGTTAGTACCGTCAACTACTGTAGCAACGTCGTTGAAATCGCCGAAATCAGCAACATAACCACCCAATACGTCAGCGTTGTCGTTAGTGAAGATGTAGTAGTTCTCATCAGATACTTCTACTTCAACGTCTCTTAGTACAGTTCTGTTGAAACCGAAACCGATTTCAGCACCAAGATAAAGGTTGTCAGCGATGTAGTAATCCACACCCGCTACTGCTCCGAAACCGATTACAGTAGAACCTTCGTTTCTCTTCATAGTGAACATTTCGAAGTTCTCTCTTTGTTGGTTGTCAACTGAAATTTGAGAGTTTGGTCCCCAGAATTCTCTTTCGAAAGAGTTTCTGTTGATACCAATCAATAATTCAGCACCTACGTATGGAGAAAGACGGTCAGTTCCTTCGAAGTGCATTTCATATCCTGGACGGATATTGAAGCTGAAGTTTCTGTCATAGTCATACAATGCATCAACTGGAACGTCTGTTCCTGAAGAGCTTGTAGCTTCAAATGGCTGTGTGTTAACAGTAGTAGTAGTACCACCACCGATACCGAAACCGATACGGATAGCAGAAGACTCGCTGTTAAACAAACGCAAACGGATTCCGTTTGTAGAGATTGGACTAGCATTCAAAGGAGAGAACTGTACTTCAATGTTCTTCTCTCCACCGGTCTGCTTCTGTGCGAAAAGACCTGTAGATGCTAAGGCCAATGCAACAAACAAAAGTTTCTTTTTCATAAATGTTGAGTTTTTGGGTTATGATATTGCAAGTTTGTGCAATTTCTTGTTGTGATTTTTACGGTTTTATATCGGTTTTCTAACTTGTGAATGTTAATTATTAACAACGGACATTCACGGGTCAAATTTATACGAAATCTCTCATCGACCAAAAGAACATTTTTTTCGACGCATTTCTTTCGCAAGGCGTCGACTGTTGTCAAAGACTGCACCAAAGGCTGTTGATAATGAAAAAATCACTCCACAGTGACACTTTTTGCTAGGTTACGGGGTTGGTCAACATTACAGCCTCTCATTACAGCAATATGATATGCAAGCAGTTGCAATGGAACTACCGCAACAATGGGCACTAAGCTGTCATCGGTTTTGGGTATTTCTATAACATGGTCTGCCAATTCCTTAACCACCTTATCTCCTGCAGTGACAATGGCAATAATTTTTCCTTTTCTTGCCTTTACCTCCTGAATATTGCTTACCACTTTTTCGTAGCTCTGTCCTTGAGTAGCAATGACAAACACAGGCATTTCTTCATCAATCAAGGCTATTGGTCCGTGCTTCATTTCTGCGGCAGGGTACCCTTCTGCATGGATATAAGAAATTTCCTTCAACTTTAAGGCACCCTCTAAAGCAACGGGGAACGTATATCCTCTACCTAGATAGAGCGCGTTGGTTGAGTCTTTATAAATGGCTGCAATTTTCTCTACTGCGTCATTGGTTTTCAGCACCTCTTCAATAAGATCAGGTATGCTGTTTAGACCTGCCATTAATCGGTTCAGTCGCTCTTGAGCAATGGTATCCCTTGCAGACGCAACAGCGAGTGCCAACTGATATAATACTGTAACTTGTGCGGTAAATGCTTTGGTGGATGCCACGCCTATTTCCGGCCCAGCGTGTGTGTACGCGCCGGTGTGTGTGGCTCTAGAAATACTCGATCCCACCACGTTGCATACTCCGAAAATGTATGCGCCGCGTTCTTTTGCAAGTTCTATTGCCGCTAAGGTGTCCGCAGTTTCTCCCGATTGTGAAATGGCAATGACAATGTCGCCCGGAAGGATCACCGGGTTTCGATAACGAAACTCGCTGGCATATTCCACCTCCACAGGAATGCGCGCAAAATCTTCAAACAAATACTCGGCTACTAAACCGGCGTGCCAGGAAGTACCACAAGCAACAATAATGATACGTTGGGCGTTGACCCAGCGGTCCTTGTTCTGCTCAATTCCACTCATCTTCACAAAGCCCTGCTGCAAATTGATCCGACCTCGGAATGAGTCTCGGATGGAACGAGGCTGCTCATGAATTTCTTTAAGCATAAAACTATCATATCCGCCTTTTTCAATGGCTTCAAGCTTCAGCTCTAATTCTTGGATATAGGGAACTTTGGATTGATTATGAATGGTAACAATTTTCAATCCCTCTTTGCGATCCATCAACGCGACTTCTTCATCATTCAAGTACACTACATTTTTAGTGTATTCGATAATGGGTGTGGCGTCAGATGCTATGTAGTATTCATCGTCTTTACCGACACCAATAACCAGCGGACTCGACTTTCTCGCTGCGATCAGTTGGTTGGGATTATTTTTATCCAGAATGACAATGGCGTACGCACCATGCACTTCGCTCAAAGCAATTCTCACTGACTCGAAAAGAGGTAAACCTGTTTTATTGCGTACATCCTCTATAAAGTGAATGAGTACTTCGGTATCGGTTTCACTCTTGAAAACATGACCGTTTTCAATCAATTGTTCTTTAAGCGTTGCGTAGTTTTCAATAATCCCGTTGTGGATCAGTGCCAAATTTCCGTCACTACTCAAGTGTGGATGCGCGTTGACATCATTTGGCACACCATGCGTGGCCCAACGTGTATGACCGATGCCAATGCCCCCCGTCTTAGAATCTTCTTTAACAATGCTTTCTAAATCTGCAACTTTGCCCTTGCACTTAAATAGATTTAAATCGCCATTTTCGAGAATGGCTACTCCTGCGCTATCATAACCTCGGTATTCGAGTCTCTTTAAGCCTTTGATTAATACAGGATAGGCATCGCCGTTTCCTAGGTATCCTACAATTCCACACATAGTGCGATGATTATTTTGTGAACGAAGTTAATAAGAATAGGTCAATACCAACCGCATTCTTTCGGATGGGAGATCGCTTGGAAAGTCTGGACCATGCAACACGCTCCGGTTAACACTCACTCCTGAGTTGCGACTTACTAAGTAAAGTCCTTGACTTTCTATTTCACCATTTATAAGACGCTGCACGTAGAGAGAAACATTAAATACGTATTGATCTGCTTGAAAATTTCCTGTGCCGCCAATATTCCCTACTACTTGATCTGGCAAAACACGGAACTCTCCATCTTGATCCTTGTAAGCAAGGAAAAGCGAAGGCTGTGCTTGAAAGAGATTGCTATCGTCAAAAGGAATAATGAGCAGGGCTTGATTGATACTTCTGTTCTCAATCGTGTTTAAGTTTTGGATGAAAGGGAATTCAATTTTCGTTCTTAAACCTCCACCAGCTTGCACGAAAGAAAACTCTTGACCAGAAATACCAGATTCAGATATTCCTTGTAAAGAAGTTCCTGTGCGGCTGAAGCGCAATTTCGAGTAATACGCACTTTCTGTCGTGATGCTGAAATCGTATCGGGTGGTGTCTTCGGTACCATTGTTATTGTATCGATAATATACACTCAACTTAGAATCAGAGTCGATCAAATCGAAGTTGCTTATTCCCCCCAATTGACCATCATTCTCAGTTCTTACATACACTCCTTTGAAGAACTCTTGAAAGTTTTCTGAGGAGCTGTATACGTTATCATCTGCTCCGAATAAGTGAGTTCCTAGGCTTTCGTTTAAGCGAATACGCAGTTGATGAATGACGGTATCTGTTCCAACAATAGTGAGTCCATCGCTGTTAAATGGATAGGTTTCAAACCCAGACTTTACGAGACTTCGCAAGTCATAAGTCTTATTGGTATTGTGATAATAGGTATCGTCTTTTGAAAGCGCTTCGGTGAGTTCGTGTACCGCTACATTTTGAATTCCTTTTTTTCCATAAAAGGCACCATCATACACCAAGGCCAAAACCACAGAGTCGATGATGGCATCATCTGGAAAGTTAGGATTGCTGGTAGAGAGTTGTAGTTGTGTGTAGAATCCACTTTCAACTTCTCCAAGCATGGGGTCAAGGTATCTGCCGAGCATCACGGATGACAAGTTGCTCGTTTGGACGCTATCCTCATTGATGACAGTGCATAGCAGAGAAGTGGTATCGCTTTGATTGGTAGAAAGCAAATCGCCTTCAGGGATGAGGTCTTCTCCCAGATCATTTTCAGGTCTGGTGCAGCTTCCAAAAAGAAGGACAGCGCTTAAAAAGGAAAAAAGCCCCAATTGCTTGAGGCTATTATTAAAAAAAGAAAATAGATTCATATTAATCAACGAGCACTGTCTTTCCCGCGTGTACGGAGTCAAAAAATTCATCAATTGCAGCCATAGGGTCGCCTTCGTCGAATGCGCGAAGGGCAGGCACATCGTTCTGTACTGCAAATTTTTCCAAGTCTGGGTTAACGCTTTCATGTCCGAGAATAAATCCATCCGAGTATTGAATCGCCGTTTTCACGAGATTGTCATACGTTGGGTTTTGGAGTGGTTTGATACCAGACGCTTCAGAGATGTCAAAAGATACTTTTTTGTTTACTGTTGGATCAAGGGTTCCTGTGAACGCATCGTCATAAGCCGAGAAAACGACTTTTGTATCTGCGAAGTGAGGATCTTGGTTGTAGAGTTTTTTAACATACAAAGGCATCAAGGAGGTAAACCAACCATGGCAATGAATGATATCTGGAGCCCAGCCGAGTTTCTTCACCGTTTCTAAAACTCCTTTGGTGAAGAATATCATTCTCATGTCATTGTCTTGGAAAAGGTTTTGACCTTCGTCTTGGAAGGTGGCTTTTCTATGAAAAAATTCTTCGTTATCAATAAAGTAGACCTGCAAACGAATTTGCGGGATGCTGGCTACTTTGATAATGAGTGGATGGTCAGTATCGTTGACAATCAAATTCATCCCTGAGAGGCGAATCACTTCATGAAGCTGGTGTCTGCGCTCGTTGATCTTTCCATAGCGAGGCATGAAGATTCTGGTTTCTTTACCTCTTTCATGCACTGCTTGTGGTATAAGGCGGCTATGCGAAGCGGTGAGACTCTCTGGAGAAAATGGTTGGATTTCCTGCGATACGAATAGAACTCTTGTTTTGCTCATACGAGATATTAGAGATTTCACAAATCGACTGTGCAAAGGTAGATAAAAATTCTTTTGGTTAATTCCAAACAATTAGCTTTGAACCCTGAACTTTTTTTAATTGAAGCCATTGACCACCGCTGTAATCCATACAATTTCAGACTTAAGGACTTGTATTATAGAGCATAAGCACTTGGGTAAACAGGTGGCATTCGTGCCCACCATGGGCGCACTTCATGAAGGGCATATATCGCTAATTGTAGAGGCAAAGGGCCCAAATACGCTTGTCATTGCATCTATTTTTGTTAATCCTACCCAATTTAACAATCCGTCAGACCTTGAACATTATCCTCGAATGGAGGAGAAAGACATTGCGTTGTTAGAGAAGGCGGGTTGTGATATCGCTTTTTTGCCCTCCATTTCGGAAATGTATCCAGAGGCACATAAAGGACATTGGGATTATGGATTGCTTTCTTCTAGTTTGGAAGGCAAGTTTCGCCCGGGGCATTTTGATGGAGTTTTGACCATCGTAAAAAGACTTTTTGAAGCAGTAAGTCCTGACCGTGCTTTTTTTGGAGAAAAAGACTTTCAGCAACTTGCCCATATTAAACGCCTCGCTAAGGAAGAATTTCCTTCCATCGAAGTGATTGGTTGTCCAACAGTAAGAGAGTCGGACGGGTTGGCGATGAGTTCCAGAAACTTGAGACTTTCTGCAGAAGAAAGAAAGATAGCTGCAATTATTTCAGCCATTCTTTTTGATATGAAAGAGAAAAGGGCTGACTTCACCCCTTCTGAGTTGGAGAGTTATGGGCGATCACAATTTGAGTTGGCTTCTGGAATAGAATTAGAGTATTTGGAAATCGTGGACCAAAAGACTTTTGCACCTGTGGCTGATTGGGCTGATTCTGTTGAACCAATTATTTTAGTAGCAGCCTACGTTGGATCTGTAAGGCTCATCGATAATTTAATGCTATAATTATTTTTTCAAATAAGTAGCTCTTTCGATTTCTGATACCAAAGTCTCGTTTCTTAGTCTGGTGTAGGTGCTATCAAATGAAAGACTCTTTTCCGTTTCATTCCAAGATGCAATACCTAGAGGAATAAGGGTAAGGCTATCATTGAAGTTTTCTGGCTTTTGAACCATGATCACATCCATATCGAAAATGAACCCTCCCTCCCAGAGGTTGTCTGGAACGGATGTTCCGTTGATATTGATGCGTTTTGTAATGAACCCTTTGTTTGCAAAAATGAGCTGACAGTCTGTTTCCCGACAAATGATAATGTCGGCGCTGGTATAGTCGTAGAAGTCTAACTTGTAGTAGGTATAATCTATTTCCCCGTTGTTCTTCACGCCCACCAGGATTTTTTCTTTGTGACTTACTTCTAAAAGAGAATCGTATTTGAGGTGTACTTGAATAGCAAGGTTATTCACAGTAGTATCCTGTTCGCATTGCGAATACGTCCCTTTGGTGGGGGGCAAGTCGGTAGATACCATTGCTAAAGCAATCAGTATGAGCAGTAGAGATAGAAAAGGCTTCATGGCCCAACGAAGGTAATGAAACTTCTTGAAGTTCAAAACAATGTAAGATTAGGGGAGTGTGAAGTTTGGATAAACAAAAGAGAAAGGCCTCCTAAAGGAGGCCTTTGTTCTTTGTACCCGGAGTGGGAATCGAACCCACACGCCGCGAGGACACACGATTTTGAGTCGTGCGCGTCTACCAGTTCCGCCATCCAGGCATTTTTTTATGGGGTGCGAATATACGTTGTCTTCTTGAATGCTCCAAATACTTCTACTTGGACAACGGAAAGGGATGCAGAATGGATGTAGGAGGGGAATAAGCAGAAATATGATATTTATCAGTTTTGTTCTTTTGAAAGAAAAAAGTACTAATCTTGTTTCATCACACTAATATTTTTAAAAATGAAAACTAAATTTATTCTTTTGACTTGTCTTTTCTGGCAAATGTCCCAAGCAGTTTTTACTCAAAACAGTGCTGTTTGGGGGGGGGGTGATTAACAACCCCAAAAAAACTAACGGCTACGTGATTTTTGATGCTCCGAGCGATCTAGGATATTGCACGGCGGTAATTTATGAGCGAACTTTTACTTCTGCAGGTATTGCGGATGTGCCTGTTAAACGAGAAACATTCACGGGCATCAATTCATTTTACATTCCAAGGGAGTATCAATCGGAGGGTGGTAGCAAAGAATACGTGTATCAAGTCTTGGTATACAATACTTCTAATCAATTGGTTTATGATACTGGAGTAAAGCCAACCACTGGTGACAATTCTCCAATGGATTTACGCAAGTCATGGCTTTGCGACGGGATTGATAATGCATACAAAATCAAGGCGTTTACGTTACCAGGGGCTAGCTCGGGAATTCTGGAAGTGACTGGAGCAGATTACGTCTATGAGTTCATAAGGCCGCAGGATATTCCTCAGGCTAGCAATGGCTACAACAATTATTCAGCCTTTCTACAGCAACATAATCTGACGCCTCCTATAACAGATTATTTGGCACCATCTTCTCCCAATCCATGCATTATTTCGCTTCAAAACGATTATTTATCATACAAGGACAGAAATAATATGCTCATAGGTCTAGAAGCTCCAATCGTATATGCGGTGCAAAAGACAAACTGGAAATGGAATTGTGGGATAGACACCAACTCCATTGATCTGAGCTCCGTTCTGGCTCCTAATACCGAAATTCAATATCCCATATGGGACATAAATAATTATTCAAACATTGGAACATTCTGCACGAATTATGCAGTATTAGAGTGTACCTCTTGGTCTAATCCGGATGATGGGAATCTTCCCGATTCATTTACGAGTCCATACGGGCAATTGGTAGATTGTTTGATGAATATGTCCTATAACCAAACAGACCCTACTTTGGAGTCCGCTTCCATTCCAGAGTTAGTGAACCAAATCTTGGGTTGTTTTGATGCTAATTCTTTATCGAATCTTATTGATTTGGAAGTTGTGGATATCAGTGATCTAAAGGATCCTCAGACAGTAGTGAGCTATGACAAAGCAGATTTTTTAGATTCAGAAGGAAACTTTTGTTTCCCTCCCTTTAATCTTGAGAAAGGCATGTATTGGGTCAAAATCGCTTTTGATAATGGACGGTTTACGCACTTTTTTAAGAGAGTAAATCAAAGAACTTGGAATGCTGCAGCCGACAAGGATTATGTTTTCCTTACCGTTTTTCCAGTGCCGATTCAATCGAATTCTTTTTCTTTGAGGGTTCAGAGCAGCGTTAATACGAATTTTCAATATGAAGTACTTACCTCTGGTGGCGCATCTATTTTGGAAACGATAATAAGAGTGAGTCCAGGAGATGACTTCGTTCTTCCTGTAGACATAACTGATGGCATTCCAAGAGGCAGCGTATTTCATAAGTTTACATTTGCCGACGGCAGTACAGAGACCATTCACACCATAAAGTAAAAGTGATGAAAAGTTCAATAGCACTAGTGTTCCTCATTTTGTTTCAAGAGTTTTCATCTCTTGCTCAAATCCAGCCATTGTGGCAAACGTATTTTGGTGGGCAGGGGAATGATTATGCCTATCAGGTTATTGATTTGAGTGATGGAAACGTTCTTATTGTTGGCAATACCGGAGGTCAGATACTCTCTCCTTTTGATCTAGGGGTGAATGAAGTATACAATGGTGGAACAGACGTTTTTCTTGCCAAATTCTCAGCGCAGGGCGTTTTGATGTGGTGGACATATTATGGAAGTGAGAACTTAGATGCATTTGTACAAATTCAAGAGGATGACTTAGGCAACATTTGGTTACTCGGTTATACGTTTGGAACTCCTCCCGTTTCTCCAGGAGCCATAAAAGAAACGCAATCGGGAGTTGCATTAGCTGACTGCTTTATTAGCAAGTTCGATACTGATGGAAATTGGTTAGAAGGTACACTCCTCGGAGGAGAAGAGTTTGATGCTCCAGCTGCCTTTAAAGTAAATGGCAATGAAATCATCATCGCGGGGACCACAAATTCGTCCGGGCTCGCCACTGCCAACGCGTTGAATGGAGAGTTGACCTTGGAGGGGGAAGGGTTCTACGCGGTTTTAGCCTCCGTCCATGAACTTTCTTACATGAGCTACTTGGATGCAGGGATTAGCGAGGGGCGTTTTTCACCTGTTAGTGGCTTCATCAATGATGACGGCGATTTGACATGTTTAGCTGGTTTTGATAGGAGTTTTGGCAATACCGATTCTTGGCATCCTTTCTCCTCCCCGTTGGAAGGGGAGAGTGTAGTATTAATGCGAGTGTCGGCAGCGGGAGAGGTAATTTTTTCCTCCTATTATTCATCGCTGGGTGAGTTGGGAGGCTTGAGAAAACTAGACAATGATACATTCGCCGCCTTTGGATCAGTCAACGGGGTAAACAACGTTGCAACCAACGGAGCACATCAAACGGAGTTGCAGGGAAATCTGGATGCGCTGCTCGGTATCTGGACTATGGAAGGGGATAACTTATGGTCAACTTATTTAGGAGGCAACGACCAAGCAATTTTAGTCGGTGATCAGATCAGGAGTGTTTCGAGTGAATCTGGTAAACTCTATGTAGCAGGGGTGCTGGAGCAACAAGAGGATCTTTCTACACAAGACGCATGGCACCCATTGATTGAACTGTCAGATACTCAATGGGACGGTTTTTTTGGTTGGTTTGATGAATCCGGTGCTTTGGAGTATTTGACCTATTTGCCTTCAGAAGATTTCTTAACGACCTGTAATTCAATCAAGGTTATCAATGATAAAATATACCTTGTGGGCTCAGCCGGTGGATTAGAGAACTGGATCGACTCTTCCCAACTTTCGCAAAATATTAGTGGAGGTACCGATGTCTGTTTATTGGCCTTTGATTTAGTTACGCTCACCAATGAAGTGGAAGGGGAAATTGAATGGACTGTTTTTCCGAATCCTACGACCGACCGTCTTTTTGTAAGTGGTTTTAATGCGGTGGGGAAGAAGGCGAGGATTTATAGTAGTGATGGCAAGCTCATTTTGTCATCAACGTTGATCAACGGAATAGACGTGTCCTCTTTACCCAGCGGGAGCTATGTCGCTCAGATCGAGTTTCCAAGTGGAAGGATGGAAAGTAAGCTGTTTGTAAAAGAGTAATTTTACCAAGATAAACAAACAGAGGCCTCCTTTTGGAGGCCTCTGTTTGTTATAAAATTATTTCTTCATCGCGAAGGGAATACAAAATCGATATTCCTTGCCTTCGTAAATACCGAGAACAGGCAATCCAAAGATGCGCTCATTTCCTAATCCTGGAAGAAGAGGTCCGCCCGCTGTCTTTGTTGCAACCAAAGCATTTCGTTTTGTCTTCCCGTTGATGTCTACAACAGCTTTGGTAATGACTGCAACGCGGGACCCATTCCAGCCCTCAGGCAATGCATTGGGCTTTTGCTGTAAGCGAATAAAGTTGTCTGGATGATCATTAAAAAAGAAGTGAAGTTCATTTTCTTTAGAAAAAAGACTATAACCACATCGATCTAAATCTATGGAAGAATATTGAGCTTTAGGAATTTTTGAAGTCCACTTGATCTTCCCGTCTTTAATAGAAATTTTGGAAACGATGATGTCGTCGAAATGAGATACGTTTTCGACAATTGTTCTTCCTGTATTGATATCGCTGCTTATGCGCTCGGTGATATAAAATTGTTCTCCAATAAACCAAAGAGAGGAATCATTGGCAATCAATAATTGATCAAGATACAAATCAGTGAGTTCTGGTGAGCGATCTAGTTCTCGGTCACTCATATACCCGGATAAAAACTCTTTGGAGAAGGCCATGTAGGCAGCAGTCGTGATTTGTGCAGCTTTCTCGGAAATTACAAAAAGAAAGGTTCCTGCTACCGCAAAATTATAGTCGTTGCTATAGTATCCACCTACCAGCATTTGGTTGTTTTCATCAATTACGCCAATGGCAGAAACCACTTGTTTGTCTTTTAGAGAAATGTCAAACTCCTTGAGGCGATTGCTTTCATTATCGTAATAAAATACGACGTATCGGGCTCCTTGAGTTCTTTGAATGGGTTGATTGTTTTTGACGATTTTCTTTCCGCTCATCATATAAACGGAACCGAAATTATCCAGTCTAAACTGATTGATTTGCAACACTTCCTTTTCATAAGGCAGACTCAATTCGCGGTCCCAAACGGGCTCGAAATCAGGTACTCCATAGACTCTTAATGACACATAATCCGAGGAACGGGGTACTTCTGACTGTTCGAAATACACCAATATTTTGGTGCTATCTGGAGAAAGTTGTGTGCCAAGATCTGAACGGAAGGAGGTCTTCAATGAATGCAGTTGAATAACTGGGGTGAGCTGTTGATTTTCTAAAGAAAAAACAAATCCATAAAGTGTATTCGTTTTACGGGAGTAGCCCGTAGAAAACAAGTACAATTTGGATCGGATATACCGGACATGCGAGAGGTCTAGATCGATATCATTGTAATTGGGAAAACTGAAATTAAACTTCTCTATGAGCCGTCCATTTTGGTCGTGAATGAAGAAATGAAGTCTATCGTCAGAACCACTTGTTTCTTCAATAGTGATGATGCGGTTCCCGTCGTCGCTAATATTGGTGATGGTTCTGCTATCTTTTTCGAACCTCATTTTCTCTGTATAGAAAAGAGTATCCTGTGCGAGCGATTGGGCTTGCGTGGCTAGTAGTAAGAAAAGGATGAAGTATCGAATCAATTTTTTTGAGAAAACGTTATCGCCCGGTGATGGCTCGGAAAATATCCATTCCATTTCCGTACAACATTAAACCCAATAATAATACCATACCAACCATTTGTGCGTACTCAAGCACTTTCTGACTCACTGCTTTTCCCGTCACCATTTCCCACAAAAGGAAAACGACATGCCCCCCGTCGAGGGCGGGAATGGGGAGAATATTCATGAAGGCGAGTATCAGAGAGATCAACGCCGTGCGAGACCAAAATGCCCACCAGTCCCATTCGCTTGGGAATAGTTTTGCGAAAGTGGCGAAACCGCCAATTTGTTGCGCCCCTGCTTTAGAAAAAAGGAACTTCAATTGACTACTGTAATCGGTTACAGTTTCCCAAGCTTGGTTGAATCCACCCGGAATAGCTTGTGCCAGGGAGTATTGAATGGTGTCTACATCGAGGTAATGAGCTACAGATCTAGGATAGAATCCAATGGTTCCTGCGGAAGAAACGTGAACGGGCATGTATATTTTTTGCCCATCGCGTACGATGTGTAAACCAACGGACTTATCTCTATTCAGCGCTATGTGTCTTTGAATATCTTGAAAATAGGGTGAGAAAAGTTGATTCACACCAACAATGGAATCGCCTTTCATCAATCCAGCAATTGCGGCATTTTTGTCTGGAGCGACACTATCAACGACGCAAGGAATTCTTTCACTGAAAGCAGCTCGAACTCCTTTGTCCACCAACATCTGACCAAAATCTTCTGGAAGGGTCAGATTCATCTGTTTGCCGAATCGTTCAATAGTCACAGACTGAATGTCTTCTAGGAGAAGGTCTTTGTTGACATCATTGAAAGTGACAGGTACTTGACCATTGACTGCCAAAATTTTGTCACCGTCCTTAAAGCCATATTGATACATCAAGCTATCGCAATGCACTCCGTAGGTCAAATGATCTGTAGGCAACACCTGTCGACCCCAAACAGCAAGCACCATGCTGTAAATGACGATACCTACAATAACATTGACTGTTACTCCTCCGATCATGATGATGAGTCTTTGCCAAGCTGGTTTGGATCGAAACTCATAAGGTTGAGGAGGCTTGGCCATTTGATCCTTATCCATGCTCTCATCCACCATCCCGGAGATCTTGACATATCCACCAAGTGGGAGCCAACCAATTCCATATTCCGTATCTCCTATTTTCTTTTTTACCAGAGAGAACCAAGGATCAAAGAATAGGTAGAACTTTTCTACGCGGGTTTTAAAGAGCTTAGCAGGAATAAAGTGTCCTGCTTCATGCAAAATAATAAGTATAGAGAGGCTCAAAATGAGCTGGAGTGCAAGTATCATTTATTTATTTAAAGTTGCGAAATTACGAAAGTATCGAGCTACGTATTTACCAATAATATCAAACTCGAGATTTACTCGGTCACCTAACTGAATTTGGCTGAAGTTAGTGTGTTCATAGGTGTATGGAATAATGGCCACACTGAACAATGAGGCCTCAGATCTAACAACAGTCAGGCTCACACCGTTTACGGTGATGCTTCCTTTTTCAACGGTTACGTGATCTGGATGCTCTTTGTATTCGAAAGTATATTCCCAACTTCCGCCATGGTCCTTTACTTCTGTGCAGACCGCCGTGGTATCAACATGACCCTGTACCATATGGCCGTCGATGCGATCGCCAATCTGAAGGCAACGTTCTAAGTTTACGGGAGTTCCAATATTCCAATGACCGAGATTGGTTCTTTTCAGGGTTTCGTCAATGGCGGTCACTTTATATTGGTTGTCTTGAATACCGATCACGGTGAGACATACACCATTGTGTGCCACGCTTTGGTCAATTTTTAGTTGATGAGAAAAAGCACATTGAATAGTAAAATGAACGTTGCTCTTTTCTTTTTCTATACTAACAACCGTGCCGATGGCTTCAATAATTCCTGAGAACATAATTAATCTTGTTGAGAGGGCTGGCGGCCTCCGAGTAATGTGATTTGCCCGCTGAATTGAGATGGCTCCACACCACTAAGTTGAATTGCGTTTACTTGAATGGTGTAGAAGTAAGTTCCATCGGCAACTATTTCACCAGATTCAGAGGATGTACCGTTCCAATTGATATCTGGATCGTTGGTTTGAAAAACCATTACCCCCCATCGATTAAACACTTTGAAGTCTACGCTTTGAATGTATCGGTAGGGAAAGGGTCGATAAAAATCATTTTTCGCATCCCCGTTTGGACTGAAAACGTTTGGTAAAAAGTACACGGGACAGTTGTCAATGCAAACGCGGTCGCTTAAATCGCTTTCATTTTGTTGCAAGGAACCATCTGGCCAAAGGTTGAGCGAATCCAATGCAGTCACTGCAAAGCAACCTGCTATAGAGTTTCCGAAAAGCTCAGCCGGGAATGTATAGGTGGTGTCTTCGATGTTATTAAAAGAGGCAATCAAACGCATTGCGCTATCGGGCGTGGGACTGTAATACAAGTTGTATCCAGTTACGTCATCTGCACAAGATGGACTTACTTTCTTCCACCATAGTTCAAGAGCAATTGTTTCACAAGAAGGAATAGCCGAAAGTTCAGGCGGACAAGGGGGTTCTTGATCGTAAGGTTGCGCGCATGCTTCCTGACTCCAATTGATAATCGGATCCGTTACTCCTGGCGTATTGTATGAACCAATGCTCTTCACTTTGTAACAGTATTCTTGATTGTTGATCAGTCCTTCATCTTGAAACACCGAGGTATCGGCAATAGCAATAAGTGTAAAATCAGACTCTCCTTCCGCTTTGCGCCAAATTTCATATTGCGTATTGGTCCAAGTCACTTCTAGTTGAACGTCTAAAATCATAGCATTGTCTAGAGGCGTTAGTCTTAGATACGGAGTGGAAGTCATTTTCGCTTGAGCTACTTCGATATCATTGGATAAGAATGCAACGCGATAGGTGTGAATGGTATCAGCGGTGTTGATGTTGTTGTGAGTATAACAAGTATCTCCCCATATAAGGAATTCAGAAACGGTACTTTCATATATCACTTCATCGGGAAAAGCTAGTCCTTCGCTATGGTATAAGCGGTATTGATACGGACCAGTATACAAAGTGGTATCAATTAGAGAAGGAGGTGACCAGCAGATATCCGCAATTCCAGCTGAAGTATCCGTGAACTGAATGGACGCTTGCGTCATTATTGGAACGTCCTTGATAAGGGTATCGCAGAATTCTTCACTTGCATAACTGAGCGCTCCATCCGGCCAAACAGTTACAACCATATAACAGTAGATGCCTCCAAAGAGCACGTCGTCGTCTACATAAGTAGTATTGTTAATTCCTTCTGATTCTCCAATTAGTTCATATCCTGTATATTCTGGCACTCCTAGCTCACATTCTGAAGGCGAGAAACCGTATTGATCGTTTCTCCTATACACTTGATACTTCACGAGCGATCCACTGAAATTATTGAATATCGGGGCACATACATTGATGTCCCAAGATAGATTAACTTGGTTCGCAGCGGCTTCTGCAACTGGGTTTTCAACTCTGGGTGCCACTACTTTGATAGCCACAGTTTCCACATCGCTCAGAGGCACAAATCCGTCGTCAGTGGCTTGAAACACGACGTAGTGGTTTTGATTTTGTATTTCTTCGCATTCAGGGGTCCAAGAAAACTTCCCTGTGTTTGGTTGGAAAACGGCGGGGTGCAAAACATTCGACATCGGTCCTCCGAAGGCTTCCAAACTAATATCATTGTTATTTGGATCTGTAACAGTAACGAAAAACTCTAAATAGTCACCAGCCTCAACGCAATAGTCTGGAAGAGGCGCAATTTGCGGAGGTTGATTATTGCAAATAAAGACATTGATTTGCATGTCACGAATTACACGCCCAACAAGGATATTGTTTCGATATTCTTCTACAAGAATAGCAATGTTGTATTCTCCAGCGTACAATGGCGTGTCCCAAGTGATATCGCCTGATACGGGATCAATTTCAAAAGTATCGAAAGGCTCTGAAGTCCAATCATCGGGTTTATCCCAGCCCAGCAGGGGAATGCAATCTTCTCCCATGGACGCGATAAGGCTGTAGCGAAGTTCATCTCCATCAGGGTCTGTAGCCCCGCAGTTATACGTCCAGAGCTGGTTTAAGCACGCGTTGGTGACAGGGGGATTGGTTAATATTGCGCTGTTGTTTTGACCCGTTAAAGGACTAATGATGAGAGTGGTGGCTATGCAAAAAACCTGGTTTACAGAGGCGAAAATATTGTTTACCCCTTCGTTTCTGTTGGGGTCTTCCATGATGATCACAAAAGTGCCTGGCCCACCGTAAACGTGTCTACCCTTGTAAACATTTTTTTTTATATCAAATCCGATGGTGGGATCTTCCAAGACGCGCTCGAGGCTATCAAGGTCATTATCCTCCACATTAGCGGGCTCGTCGCCCCATTTTAGCTTTAGCCATGGCCTGTCCGCTGGGGCACTGGTTCTTGTATAGGTTATAATTTCTATCTCGTATTCAAATCCTCGAATATGTCTGTATAGAATTTCTCCCGCTCTATTGTGCGTAGCCCACGAACTTCCCCAAGATAGGAGAAACACAATGGCCATCAACGACTTAATTACGCGGGAGTTCATATTGTATACGAAGTTAGCGATTTACATCGAATGAACTCCCGAAAAAATCACAAAGCGATGATCACTTCGGAAGTATCACCAATTCTTTAGAGAACACATTTCCAGAGGAATTTGTTGCACGAAGGATGTACAATCCATCTGCAATTCCTTCTATTGAAAGGCGGTTTTCTGTCGGGTTTGCTACTTGACGAATTACTTGTCCGTTCAAGTTGAAAATAGCGATGTTGGAGTACGTGTCTTTATTGCTCCATTCAATATATTCGGTTGCGGGATTTGGGAAAATGTTAAATCGAGCCGCCTCTGTTTCTGCAACATTGATCGAATTGATGATGGTCACGCAATAGTCTTCGCTTTCTCCTGAATCATTATCGCCGCACGCATCTGGAACCGCAGTTTGGAACCATCCTGCATAAGACATGGCAATGCGCATACGTGTCGTTCCCAAAGTGGCCGTTTCTGGAACGGTAAATGTTTCAGATACTGTTGTTTCAGTCGCTGAAGCGGGACTGAATATAAGCTCGTTGGTATCGAATATTCCGTTGCTATTGAAGTCAACCCAACCTCGGAAGTTTTGGTTGTATGAATCACCCGTATAGCCAGGCGTTGCGCTGATGGTATACGTTTCTCCTAGTTCAAGAATGATAGATTGATCTTGGAAGAATGCATAACCGTCGTTGTTTCCGCTCGAATTGCTCATGGTTGCAAGTGAAACGTTGTCAATGTATTCATATTCGGTGGTGGCCGTTGTTTCGCAATAGTCGAGGTCGTCGCAAGCTCCGCAACCGAAGGTAGTGAAGTCAATGGTGGATACCAATGGAAGTCCAATTGAAGCACAGATGCTGGTTACTGCAGCGGTGTATGCAGAGCACGGCTCTAGGCCAGTGAAATTTCCTGTGGTGACGGAGGTTTCATTGATACTTACCTGATTTCCTTGAGCATCAATAAGTATAAATGTATATCCTTCAGCCGCAAGAATTGAGTTCCAAGAAAGCGTTGCACTGTTTTCAGTGATGTTGGATATGGTTAGCTGCGTCGGATTTTCGCAACATCCGTCTGTTTCAAAGGTATAAATGGTAGACCACTCACTGGTTTCACCATTGCAAAGAGCATTTATTTGTACTTCATAAGAAGAACAAGCTAAAAGATCATTCAAGGCAACGCTATTGGTTGAGACATTTTCTATGGTGATCCAAGCGCCTCCCTGAGGTCTGAACTGAACAGTGAATGATTCTTGTGTGGGGATAGAGGCCCATGATAAAGTGTAATCAAGTTCACCAGGAGTTTGGGTGGCTTGAATGGAAAATGGTGCGATGCAATCATCATTCGAGCATGCCGCTAGAATAAGATCAATACTATTTTTCACATTGAGTCGACCACCGGTGATGCATTCGCCTGCGAGAGCGGGCACTGCATCTGTCCCATCCATTATATAATTCTTCATCATTTGAGCGGCCATGGCAGGATCTGCGTATGCAATAGACATGAAGCTCACGCACGGAGCAGAGTAAACCAAGGCAATAGCTCCAGCTACGCAAGGACTCGCGAAGGATGTACCACTTGTGTTGCCGTAATTGTTATTTCCAGCAAGATAAACATTATCGCCAGGTGCTCCTAGATCAATAGTGGTAGCGCCGAACGCAGAAAAGGTTCTTACATCGTTGTCGTCAGTAGCAGTTACCGAAATGAGGTAATCGCTCGGACAAGCCGTAGGAAGGTCGCCAAGGGCATCTACGTCATATTCGCTATTGGAAGTAGCGCCACACGATAGAACTCCAGCAGCACCCAAACTATCATACATGGCACACCAAATTGGAGACTCATTGGGTTGACCTTGATCTATTCCCCAGGAGCTGTTGGTTACCACTACGAAAGCTCCTCTTGATCCGTTGGTTTCATTGTAGAGCTTACGCATTACCCATGGATAGGTGTAGGAAGCAACAACATTGGCCTCTGAAACTCCGCCCATGTGTACTTGCATGATTTTTACATCCCAGTTGACACCCGTGATACCAGTACCATTGTCGCCCTTTGCTCCAATCATGCTGCTCACCTGTGTGCCGTGATTACCAGTCCCTACGTTGTCATTATCTTGTACATTGTTCCATCCATCGTAATCATCGATAAATCCATTATCGTCGTCATCCACTCCATTGTTTGGAATTTCATGCACATTTACCCAATGATTGTCTACGATGTCTGCTTGCGCCCAATTTGTTCCGCTGGATTCCACAACGCATACAACGATATCATCACCAGTGGCTGTGACGCCACCCGTGGTGATGTCCCAAGCTGCGGGTGTATCGATATCATTATCGCCTGCGTTGTTGTGATGCCATTGCAAATTGTAAAACGGATCATTGGGAGTGGTATCTCTATTCTTGACAATATGATTTCCTTGGGCCATAGCAACGCCCTCTGTTTTTTTCAAAACATAAAGAAGTTCTCTTAAACTTACCTCTTGCTCATTGAAGTTCAACAAGTAAGTTCGCATCGGTGCGCTTACAAGTTTGTTGATTCTTAAGTCAACAAGCAGTCCCATTTGTTGATTCACGCTAGAGGTGACGTCCTCAATTTTTGAATTTTCCTTAACGACCACAAGGACATCGCCTTGAACACGTGCAGGACCTTGAGCTATGGAAGACATTGAAAATAAAATGCCTAGACAAAATAAAAGAACTGATTTCATAGGTTTCATAATTGCGGTACAAACTAAAACAAAAAATCCATACCTCACTCTTCAATGTATACTCGTTTAACACGTTGAGAAATGGAGGTGAGAATCTCATATGGAATCGTTTCTGCATTTGAAGCAATCTCATTGATTGAGGGAGAATCTCCAAATATGACAACGGTATCTCCCACTTCAGCGGGTGCTTCCGTGACGTCGATCATGGTCATGTCCATGCATACATTTCCAATAATCGGACAATAATGACTTCCAATTTTTACTCTTCCGACACCGTTGGACAAAGATCTCTTTAAGCCGTCAGCATAGCCAATTGGAATGGTAGCAACGGTGGTAGGCCTTTTTGCGATGAATTTTCTGTTATATCCTACGCTATCTCCGACGGGAATGTGTTTGATTTGAGAAATTCTAGTCTTAAGGCTGCTCACCGGTCTAAGCATTTGTTGCTCAGAAAATGAGGGGCTAACTCCATATAAACCAATTCCCAGTCGGATCATATCGAATTGTGCGTCGGGATGACGCTCTATTCCTCCTGTATTTGAAGCATGAAGCATTGGTCTATATCCAATGGCATGTATTATTTGTTGGCTCATCTCTTTAAACAAAGAAATCTGATGAGCGGTAAAGGTGTCGTTGGAAGGATCTTCAGATGCCACGAGGTGAGTGAAAATTGAACCAATTTGAATTTCGGAATGATTTGATAGAAACTCAATCAGTGCGGGTAGCTCATGACTCTCGAAGCCGAGGCGATGCATGCCGGTATCCAGTTTTATATGTGCTGGAACTGAATAGTTTTTTGTTTTATTCATCGCCTCTAAAAGGTTTTGAAGACTCCGAATACTGTATACTTCTGGCTCCAAACGGTAATGCAGCATAGCATCTAATCCAGATTGATCGGGATTCATAACCATGATGGGGGTGGTAATTCCGCCGTTGCGCAAAGAAACTCCCTCGTCTGAATAGGCCACGGCTAGGTAGTCTACACGATGGTATTCGAGTACTTTAGAAATTTCAATAGCGCCAGTTCCATAACCAGCAGCTTTAACCATCACCATTGTTTTGACTTGCGGTTGAAGTTTGGATCGGAAATAGCGCAAGTTGTGTGCGAGGGCACCCAAGTCGATTTCCATCACTGTTTCATGCGATTGTTCCTGCAGAGCAATCACGATTTTCTCAAATCCAAATTCACGTGCTCCTTTTACTAAAATTGCTTCCCCCGAATGATCATTCGGTTTAGTGTTGGATAGAAAGTCTTTTGTATTGGAATAGAACGTTGAGTTTTGTGGAAATAGATTTTTATATTCTTTGATTTGATCTCCAATGGCGATTAATCGATCGATTGATTTCTCTCTTAGTAGTGATGCCACTTTTTTATACAGTTCTTCTTGGCTGTATGGAGACTGAAGAATATCGGATAAAACTACTGTGGTTTTTCGATGGGCACGGTGGCGATTTAAAAAGTCCAACGCAATTTTCAAACTAAAAAAATCAGAGCTGTAGCTGTCGTCCACAAGGAAGCTATCATTCATTCCTGTTACGATTTGCATGCGCATGTTCACAGGCTGAAGATTCTTGAACAACCGACCTACTCTCTCATGAATATCTAGTGCAATACAGATGCAGAAAACATGAACAGCATTTTCTACAGACGCATCATCTGTAAAAGGGATCTCAATTTGGAAGTTGAGATTAGAGTATTCAATTTCAATAAGAGAAGAGGAGCTCGTTCTTTGAATTTTCTTCAAGAAAACGGCACTACCTTTTTCGGTTGACCATAAAATTGATTTTGCCGTTGGATTGAATCGATGGATGATTTCTTCAGAGAGATATTCTGATTTTTTGCCTACAATGACTTCACAATTCGAAAAAAGCTGAATTTTTTCATTACTCAGCTCTTCCTTTCCTAAGAAAAATTCCAAATGAGATTCTCCAATATTAGTGAGCACCCCTATAGAGGGTGCAATCATTTTTTGAAGATGGCTCATCTCACCGGGTTTGGAGATTCCAGCTTCAATGATGGCTAATTCATGATCTTTTCGGATGTTCAGTAGAGAAAGAGGAACCCCTATTTGAGAGTTGTAGCTTTTCGGACTGCGGATGGTTTTAAAAAATGAGGAAGTAAGTTGGGCAAGCCATTCTTTGACAATGGTCTTCCCGTTGCTCCCTGTTATTCCAATGACGGGGATATCGAACTGTTTTCTATGGAATGTTGCAAGTAATTGCAGAGCGCTAATTGCATTTTTAACTTCAATGTACGATGCTTCGGGGCATTCATTAGTGAAAGTCCAACTTTCACAAACAAAAAATCGAATGCCTTTTCGATAGCAGTCCATTATAAACTCTTCTCCGTTTCTTTTTTCTCCAGGGAGAGCGAAAAAAATAGAAGAGGCCGGCGAGGAAATTCGTCGGCTATCGAATATAACATCGTTTATTGATGTAGAGGAGTGAGCACCTTTTGCTGTTGTGCCAAGTATTTGAGCTATTTCCGCGAGGGTGTAGTTCATTTTTTCTTTTGATTCATGGCTTTGTTGAAAGCAGCCCTAGAGAGCGGGATATAGCTTTCTTTTTCTCCCAACTGAACCAAAGAGTCACCTTCGGTAATGCGATAGCTGTGGTGAGCGAGTTGGCCGGTATGAACGCAGATCGCATGGACTTTGGTTACATATTCGGCAATGGCAAGAAGGTGAGGCATTGGACCAAAGGGTCGCCCCAAATAATCCATATCTAGGCCAGCAATAATTACACGTACTCCTTGGTTGGCCAGCATATTGCAGACTTCGGGCAGGCCATCATCAAAAAACTGAGCCTCATCAATTCCTACTACTTCCACATCCGAGGCAAGTATCAATAACTGAGAACTGTGTTCTATTGCTGTGGATCGAATGGAGGATTGATCATGACTTACCACATCCCCTTCGCTGTAGCGTACATCGACTTTAGGTTTGAATATTTCAACCTTCATCTTGGCGAATTCAGCGCGCTTTAGTCGGCGAATAAGCTCCTCTGTTTTTCCAGAGAACATTGAGCCACAAATGACTTCTATCCATCCAGCTTGTCTGCCACGATTGAGTGTATTCTCCAAGAACATAGTGAGGCAAAAATAAGCGTAGGTTACGAAAATGTAACGCTTCGTCTTAAGTTTGCCTACGATAAACACAAAATCAATGGGACGCATATTTGAGAAGCGGAAGCATAAGATGTTTGCCAGATATGATAAAATGGCAAAGGCATTTACTCGAATTGGTAAGGAAATCTCCATGGCAGTGAAGGCTGCTGGGCCAGATCCAGAGTACAATCCTAGACTCCGACAAGCGGTGATGAACGCAAAAGGAGTGAACATGCCCAAGGATCGTGTCGACGCCGCAATCAAGCGCGCGGTCAGCAAGGACACTAGCAATTATGAAGAGGTTGTGTATGAGGGCTACGGACCGTATGGTGTGCCGATTTTAGTGGAAACAGCTACCGACAATCCTACGAGAACCGTTGCCAATGTTCGAATGTATTTCAATCGCGGTGGTGGTCAATTAGGAAACTCTGGTTCATTGAGTTTTATTTTTAGTAGAAAAGGGGTATTTAGAATGGACCCCGCCAACGTTCCAAATTATGAAGAAATGGAGTTAGAGTTGATTGATTTTGGTCTTGAAAGCATGGAGGCTGAAGAGAATGAGATTGTCATCTATACCGCGTTTGAAGATTTTGGAAAGATGCAAAAGGCACTTGAAGAGAAGAATGTGATTGTAACGAAGGCCAATCTAGAGCGGATTCCAAATAGTTATGCAGAGCTCACTGAGGAACAGGTGGACGAGATTTTAGAGTTAGTCGAAAAGATTGAAGAAGACGAAGACGTACAAGCGGTATATCACAATTTAAAATAACTACATGAAACGCTGGTTTAGCTTGACCTTAGTGGGGCTCATAGGATTGACCTCATGTAAAAAGGAAGAAGGCGAAGGAGGCTTTGGCTCCATCGTAGGGAAGGTAGAAAAGGAAATTAGACTCATCCCCGCCAATCCGGTGTCATTTCAATTTGTGACTCCCGCGCGTGATGCGGAGGTCTACATAATTTATGGTGATAATGTTGGTCCAGACGATCGCATAAGAACCAATTTTGAGGGAGAATATGCTTTTTATAATCTTCAGCCTGGTGATTATACGATTTACGTTTATAGTAGAGATACTACAGGCGTGGCACAAGTAGATCCCGATCGCATGCCCATAGTACAGAAAGTTAAGATAGAAGGCCGCAAGGATGAAGTGAGTGCACCAATTATGACAATCTATGATACTCCGTAGTATCATTCTTTTTTTTGGACTTGTTCTCGTTTCCCATTTGCATGGGCAATACATGGACGCAGGTATGTGGGCCAGTGGAAAGGTAGATTACTCGTTGAATAAAAAGACAGAGCTATCCTTTTCTCCAGAAATAAGATTGAATGAAAACCTTACACGATGGAGAAATCTATTCGCTGATCTCGGAGCTAGCTACAAATTACAAAAGGGACTAAGCGCGGAGTTTACTTATCGATTTGGCTATCGTAATAATGTATTTGAAGGAATTACTTTTCGCCAACGTCTTCAATTTGGATTAGGTTATAAGACCAAGTGGAATGAGTTTACTTTCTCATGGCTTACGCGTTATCAAGCTTCGCTGGTTGCCATTGGTGCGGAAAGAGATGCAGATTTTGTAACCAGCTGGAGGAACAAATTCGGGGTTAGGTATGGAGGAATAAAGAAGCTGGAACTCACTTCTGCATTTGAATTTTTTCATGGAGACAGCAACGGAGAGCCATTGTATTGGCAAGATTGGCGATGGACAATGGAGGCCGAAAGGAAAATCAATAAGCGAAATTATTTTAGTGCAGGGTATTTGATTCAGCGAGATTTGAGCGCAGCGATTCCGTCAGTAGATTATGTAATTACTTTGAGCTATAAGTACATTCTAACAGCAAAGGGCGATTCAGAAAAGGATAAGGCACCTTGATATGACTAGTTGGAGGAGTTTCGAGGAACATAGACTACCTTTGCGCGCAAATTCAAAAATCCTATTCTCGTGAGTTTGCACAAAATTTCTTCCGCACTAATTTCCGTATTTGATAAAACAGGTCTTGAACCCATTGTAAAAGAGATGCATCGTTTGGGCATTGTCATTTACAGCACTGGTGGTACGCAGGAATTTATCGAAGCATTGGGAATACCAGTGGTTGCAGTTGAAGAAATGACCGGGTATCCAAGTATTTTAGGAGGGAGAGTGAAAACGCTTCATCCAAAGGTATTCGGAGGTATTCTTTACAGACGAGATCTCGCTGAGGATTTGTCTCAAATCAGTGAATATGCTATTCCTTCCATCGATTGTGTGGTAGTCGACTTATATCCTTTTGAGAAAACCGTGGCTTCAGGAGCATCGCACGATGCCATTATTGAGAAAATTGATATTGGAGGAATTTCCTTGATTCGCGCGGCGGCCAAGAATTACAAGCACACGATTATCGTTCCTTCCATGGGGCAGTATGCTTTGCTCGAATCTATTTTAAGAGAAAAAGATGGCGTTAGTTCTGAAGAAGAAAGAAAGATGTTTGCACGACATGCATTCGACGTGTCCTCTCACTACGACAGCAGAATTTATCAATATTTCTTAGGAGAAGAAACGGGTTCTCTGAAGGTTTCTGAACAACAACATCAAGTTCTTCGATACGGAGAAAATCCACATCAGCAAGGGGTGTTTTATGGAGATTTGGATGCTTTGTTTGAAAAGCTAAATGGTAAAGAGCTTTCGTATAACAATCTTCTAGATGTGGATGCTGCGATATCTATGATTAATGAGTTTACAGATAAGCCAACTTTTGCCATATTGAAGCACAATAATGCTTGTGGTATTGCTACAAGAGATACCATACTGGAAGCTTATGAAGCAGCTCTTGCCTGTGATCCCGTCAGTGCGTTTGGAGGTGTACTCATTTCGAATACGGTAATAGATCACGCAACATGCATCAAAATTCACGACTTGTTTTGTGAGGTTGTAATTGCACCAGATTTTGATCCACAAGGCTTGGCGGTGTTAAATACGAAGGCCAATCGCATCATATTAAAGAGAAAGCATACAACGTTTTCCAAGGTGCAAGTTAGAACGCTATTAAATGGATTTATTTTTCAGGATAAAGACACCAAAACGGAAGAGATCGCAGATTTCAAATTAGCAACACAAAAGGAGGCTACAGCACAACAATTAAGTGACTTGGTATTTGCAAACAAAGTAGTAAAGCACACCAAAAGCAATACAATTGTCTTGGTTAAAAATGGGCAATTGTGTGCAAGTGGAACAGGTCAGACTTCTAGAGTTGACGCCCTAAGACAAGCTATTGATAAAGCTCAGTCCTTTGGATTCGACCTTAACGGTTCGGTAATGGCTAGTGATGCGTTCTTCCCTTTTCCTGATTGTGTAGAAATAGCGGATAATGCGGGAATCAGCGCGGTGGTTCAGCCTGGCGGTTCCATCAAAGATCAACTCAGTGTATCATATTGTGATGAACACAACATGGCGATGTACATGACGGGAATTCGCCATTTTAAGCATTGATTATATCTCAAAGCTTAGCCAAATCATGTCATCGGTGTAAGAGGTGTTTTTCTTCCAATCATGAATGATCTTTTCGATGAAGCAAAACTCAAAGGAGAAGACTTCTCCCTGCCTTATAGCTTCTATCAATCCAGAGAGTTTTAGTCTTTTATACGTTTCTCCGTGAAGTTGATCATAGATACCGTCACTGAGCATAACTACCTTTTTATTCTCAATATTGATACTTCCTGAGTTTATTTTCTCATGAAGATTTTCCTGAAGTACAAATCCTTTTGATTTGCTGAGTACTTCTGTTTCTAAATCTTGATTAACTAGTAGAAGATTACCATTCAGGGAAGCCCAATTCATTTGCTTAGAAACTAAGTTCACCTTCACCACTGCCATGTCCATTCCTATGAATTGTTCTCTGTAGGAAAAGGTTTTATTGAGTTTAGATTTTAATTCTTGAATACAGTTTCTTATAAGCGCAGGTAAATCATCTCGCAATTCATGCTGACTGAATTTTTCATCGAAAATACTTGAAGCTACTGATGTAATTAGTGCTCCACCTAGACCGTGTCCAGTGCTATCTGCAACAGCGATAACAACGTCATCTCCAAATTTTTTGGACCAAATGAAATCACCACTTACTGTATTGGAGGGTTGGTTATATAAATGTATTTTTTTAAAACAACCACGGAGGTCTTCAAGATCAGGAAGTAGGCTTTCCTGTATGACGCGTGCGTATTCTAAGCTCTCTTCTAGTTCTTTGCTTTTATTAGAAATTTCTTGAGTGCGTTCTTGGACCAGAAGTTCTAGATTCTTTTTAATATTTTCTAGTTCTTGATTTCTAATTACAATCTCTCTTTCGAAGTTATACATCCGAATCGCCTCTTTAATCGTGATTTCAAAATCTCTTCCTTGCCAAGGTTTTCCAATATACCTAAACAAGGGTATTTTTTCGATAATTGAAGAGATCCATGAAGCTTCAACTTGCCCAGTCATAAGTATTTTTTTTGCATTTGGAAAAAGCTCTTCTAATGCAATGAGCGTTTCGCCACCATTCATTGGTTCCATGTAGAAGTCCACGATACATAGTGAGAGCTCTTCGCCTCGTTCTTTCATTTTCTTCGCTTCGATTAAAGCAAGATCTCCAGAAGGAAAGGAATGTACATTCACTCTGCATATTTCGCATCGCTCGATATGTTTAGTGATAAGGCTTATTGTAATGGGATCATCGTCGACAATGAATATATTGTTTTTTAGGGGAGAGGACATATAGGTGGATTTAATAAACGAGACAGGTTGTTTTGGCCTCCAGCTTTAAAAGTTGATGCATCTTTCGCAGTCCACTGATGAATGATACCAGGTGTTGTTGGTTGATAGAATTGAGTCCAGTGGATTTAATGTTGTTAGTTAGTTCTTGATAGGAAGTATTTGGGGGAACTATATTGAGAAGACTAAGACTTCCCTTCATGTCATGAAGCAGCAGTAGAATTTGGTCAACCCTTTTTTGTTGAACATACTTCTCTAAATCATTAATATTAGAGGGGACAATAGCAACATAGCGCTCTAGAATGTAGCAGTAAGATTTTCTATCGGCTCCAGTGATTTCAAATAGTGAGTGAAAGTCAGGTTGGTTTTCCATTTTATTCAGTTTTAAAGGGGTTGGGATAGGTCCAAGTGAACTTCATATAGTATGTTGCATTGGATTGCTCAAGTACTATTTCATCAAGATATTTATCGTATTCAAATGAAAGCACGGAGTTATCTATAACCACTCCCGTTGGTGACTTGGTGAGTAGTTTATAATTGCCTACTGGGATTTCTTTATTGGGTTGGAAAATGAATACGGAGTCGTTTTCATTAATGATGTCAAGGACAGATAGAATGAGGCTGTCTTGTTCGTCACGCAACTCGAATCTCGCGCCAATTAAATTGCTGTATTGATTTGCTGTTTTAACCCACAAGAAGTTTATTATCACCGAATCTGCTAACTTCTCATTGGTCGTCACGAAAGGAGAGTCGGATGATTCATCCTTTAAAGGCATTTCAAAGTCTTTTTGGCAAGAGGCCAGTAGAAAGACAGATACAATGGATAATACAGCCAAGTATTGTTTGGTCATTGGGATGTTATTAAAGTAATCAATGTCTTTTACGGCAAGAGAATTTTCAATGTTACGATAAATTCACCTCAAAGGACCAAGTGCCGGAAATAGATGCATGGAGTCGGTGATAAGCGGAGTGAATAGCAGATATACAGGAATGGAAAATCCCACCAATCGGCGGGACTTCCTTAATCAAACCAATTTAAACTATGAAAAAACTACACCTTTAATATTTGCTTTGTTTGAAGAGTATCTCCAGTTTTGAAGACAATCATATAAACACCAGCGGGCAATGTTGAAATGTCGATTTGGTCTAGTCCAGGAGTATAAGATACTTGCTGCACCGTTTTTCCTGTGATGTCGTTAATTCTTATCTGTTCCACGAATGTGTTAGCAGTATCGAAGTGCAGAATGTCGTGCGCTGGATTGGGATATACTCTTATCTGATTAGCTGAAACCTCTTCTACTCCCGTACAAGCATCTACAAAAATGGTTTGAACTCCCTCATTGTTGCAACCATTGATGTCCATTTGAACATACACGACTTCATGATATCCAGGCCCCGCGATTTCTGGATAGAACATGTTTCCAGATACTCCTGGACCGAGATAGTATCCTCCTTCTGGATACCCATACATTCCAATGGGGGCATCGAATACACAAAGCTCAACAGCATCAACGAAGAGAATAGTTTCTTCGTAGAGCACCTCGATATCTAGTACTTCTGAAGTACCAGTGCATCCCGTATTCGGATCGGTATAATTGTAAGTAATCAAGTGGTAACCACCTCCAGCAACTTCAGGAATGAAAGTGTTTCCAACGATGCCAGGTCCTTCATACCAACCACCGAAAGGCAGACCAATAATGTCGACATTGGGTGTTGAAATGCATGTAGTATCTGTAACGATGGCCGCAACGACGTCTGGAACCTCTATAACATCTACGTCTATGGGTTCACTCTCACCGACACAACCATTGTCTGCAATCACTTGTACGAAGTAGTCATCGTCTTCGCTCACAAAAAGAGAATCTCCAGTTTCACTAGTATTCCAAATAAATACCGCATCTTCTAGTTCGCTATCGGCATACAGCCAGACACCACCATTACCGCAAAATTCCGTAGGACCTTCAGTGTAGGCAGTTACGGACGGCGCATCCAACATTTCAACGAAGAATACATTGGACAGAGCTTTGCAATTGGAGTTGGCAAGGCGGCCAATGACGTACACAACCATGGTAGTATCCACAGTTATAACGGTAGTTGTATCACCAGTACTCCATTCAAAGTGATCTGCTCCACCCACGGTCATTGCTACTTCTTCACCTTCGCAAAAACTTATTTCACCCAAGGCATTGACAGTAACATATGGATTGTTGCAGTCTTGAATTTTACCAATGAAACCATCAGTACCTCCGCTGTATTGTGTCGACCAACCGTTGATTGCTGCTGCTGGCGATGCAGAGGCACCGGTGAACACAACCCTTGAGTTTTCGTCGGCGGACATTGACCTCATCACTTCGTCTTCAACTCCTCCGAGGTAGGACGACCAAGACTTTGTACCGGTTGAATCAAAAAAAGCAAAGAATAGATCTGTTCCTCCTCCCAATGACTCTTGGAATGCGTCGTCGTTGATATTGTTTTCAGAAGAAGTGATACCGCCTAAGTATACGTTTCCAAGTTCGTCTGTTGCAATTCCGAAACCACGATCGAGTCCCTCTCCACCAAAGAATGTGCACCAAAGACGCTGGTTGGTGAATGAATAGCGCGAAATAAACGCATCGTATTCACCTCCTTGATTCGTGTTTTGAGAAGCACCAGTGGATGCAAAACCTGTTGTAGATGTAGTGCTTCCACTCACGTAAATATGATCGAAGTTATTAGAAGTAACCGCATGAATTTGATCATCGCCAGTTGAGCCAGCATAGGTGCTCCACAATCTTAATCCGCTATCATCAAATAGGCCGATGTAGCCATCAAATAATCCACCTCCATAAGTGTTTTGTGCACCGCTGGACGCTATAGCGTTGGTAGAGGCGGTGTATCCGCCGACCAAGATTAATGTATCTGCATGAAAGCATATAGAAGAACCAACATCTTCTCCCAATCCACCAATATGCGTGCTCCATAGCGGCGTCCCATTGGTCATCGCATAGCGCAGATACATATCGGATGTTCCCCCGCCGTATGTTGTCTGATATCCACCAGTAGTGGAAATAGCATTGGATTTTACAGTAGCCAGAATTGCTATTCTACCGGCTGGATTTACATCGATGGATTGCACCAGATCTTCTTGCGGACCTCCGATATAAGACGCCCATAGAAGAATTCCATTTACATTGAATTTTGCATAATAACCATCATACAATCCACCGCCATAAACGGTCTGTTGTGTGGTTGCAATTCCTGAAGAGCTTGAGGTAGCTCCACCGATATAAATGCCGCCAAACATGTCTAAAGCAATGGAGTTGCCAAAATCACTTCCGCTTCCACCAAAATAAGTAGACCAAATGCGTTGACCATTGGATGAAAATTTAGTGATGAAGGCATCGTAATTTCCTCCACCATAATTGGTTTGAAGACCAGGAGTGGCGATACCTGAAGTAGCGGAAGTCATACCGGTGATGTATATGTTTCCGTTCTCGTCGGTAACAGAAGCGCGCGCCTCGTCATATCCTGAACCACCGAAGTACGATGTCCATACTACGTCTGGATCGATGGTTAAGTCTTTGGTGGTGTCATACGCACCAAGTTTAAACGAGAAAATACCAAGTTGGTTCAAGAACGAGCTTGATATAACCGAAGAACCTTGATAAGAAAAAGGTTTGGCCTCTGAAACAGTTCCAAAGGGAGTCTGAATGTCTATTCCTCCGCTTTCATTCAGAGAGCTTGATGTTGCATTTTCATATTTGAATTGAATAACACTCGGGTCTCCTCCTGGATGAACAATAAAGTCGTATTTCAATCCAAAATCTTCCGAGTAGATGACCCAGTCGATTTTAGGATAGACATTTTGGATGAGAATTTTGTTATAAGACTTACAAACGATTATATCCTGATTCTCCCGATCATAGTGAGTTTCATAATATGCATTCGGAACGGTTCCTCCAAAATCAGTTGGTTTCTGAGCTCCAATCAATACCATGTCTGCACGATAAGTACTGGCCTTTTCTCCTGCTGCCTTTCGTATCATTTGATAGGATATTCGATCGCTCTGAATGAAAATGTGCATGTGCTCAGTAATGGCATAGAAAAGCACAGATTCTGGAGCGTATGGCATATTGCTTTTCACTTGGCCATTGTTTTCAACCAAGATTAGTTTGTCTGCTTGGACCGAAGTCGCTGCAGCGATCACATGGAAAGAGAAGCAAAATGCAAGAACTGTTATAAGGCAAACAAAGTTCTTTCTCATAGTTATATGATTTAGTAAAAAAGAGATTCGGATTTTTATACTTAACGAAAGTGAGAAAGGTTATACTCCAATAGATACAGAGGGGATTGAATTTAAACACATTAGGTTGTTACTTGAGTATAAAAGGATAAATTAAAAACATAAACTGAATAATCAGGGGCATAAATATTATTTCTGCGTCCTTGGTGTTTTATCTTAGCCTCTGAGAGTTCAACCTTTACCAACTTATGATTTTCAGGAGATTTCTATTCTTATCCGCAATATTGCTTTCCTTTAATTCCGCCGTTTCTCAAGAGTTTCAACTATCAGGGCGAATTCTCGATGAAAGGGGAGATGCCATACCTGGTGCGATTATTTCAATAGACAACGCCACCAAACAAACGATGTCAGATGGTCTAGGAGCCTACTCCATCTTGCTATTGCCTGGTGGGCATACCATTGTTATCAAATATGTTGGATATAAAGAAGTAAACGAGTCAATCACGCTGACGGGAAATCTACAAAAGGACTTTGTAATGAGTTCTGCAGAGGAGGAATTGAATTTAGTGGTGGTATCGGCAGGTAAGTTTGAACAGGATTTGGGAGAAGTAACGGTGAGTATGGAAGTGCTATCACCACGTTTGATTCAGGATAAGAACTCCGTAGCGATTGATGAATTATTGCAGCAAACTCCAGGTGTTTCGATTGTTGATGGGGAGCCTCAAATTCGCAGCGGCAGTGGTTATAGCTTCGGCGCGGGCAGTCGAGTTCAAGTATTGGTAGATGATTTACCCATGCTGAGCGGTGACGCAGGAAAGCCCAGTTGGGATTTTTTACCCATCGAAAACCTATCTCAAGTAGAAGTGATCAAAGGAGCAGCTTCGGTGCTTTACGGATCCAGTGCCTTGTCTGGAGTTGTAAATATGCGCACTGCATTTCCCGGTGAAACACCAGAAACACAAGTGAGTGTTTTCCACGGAGTTTTTTCGAATCCTCAAACGGATTCCTCAAAATACTGGGCAGGAAACTTAATGCGCACAGGAGCGAACTTTCTACACAAGAGAAGATTTAGATCACTGGACGTTGTAGTTGGTGGTTATTTTCTTGGCGATGATGGTCATAAAGGACCAATTCCTGATTCCATTACGGGCAAAATTGACAATAGCTACAATCCATTTACGTCTGATCGATTCGCATCGGATTCACGCGGTCGATTGAATATGAATTTAAGATATCGATTCAAAAAAGTAGAAGGGCTAAGCATTGGATTGAACTCCAATTGGAGTATGAGTAATTCTGTGGGGGCATTTATATGGGAGAACAACGTAACAGGCCTATACGGTGCCTACGAGGGAAGCGCAACCAGAACCAAACAATTGCTTGGAACAGTGGATCCGTACATCACTTATGTAGGGAGAAAAGGAAGTAAACATAGTCTTCGCAATCGCTGGCAATCGCTAGACAACGATAACGACAACAATCAAGGAAACTTCAGCGATGTCCTGTATTCAGAATATCAGTACCAACAGGATTGGACTTTCCTTGGGGTTGAAAATTTAACCACTACACTGGGAGCGGTGAACATGACCACTACCTCTCGAGGAGAGCTCTTTGTGGGTGGAAATGAGAATGGACGAAATCACGCGTTGAATCAAGCGGCGTTTTTGCAGGTCGATAAAAAGTGGGGAAATCGTTTTAATACCTCCGCCGGTGTGCGCTATGAGCGTTTTGTAATTAATGGAGAGGAAGAAGCAAAACCAGTCTTTAGAGCAGGGGCGAATTATCGCATTCACAAGGCCACTTTTATCCGTGCTTCTTATGGTGAAGGATATCGCTTTCCAAGTATTGCGGAAAAATTCATCATTACTTCGTTGGGTGCTTTGAGGATCTATGCGAATCCCGAACTACAATCGGAGACTTCTAGAAACATGGAGTTTGGTGTGAAGCAAGGATTCAAATTGGGAAAGTTCAAAGGCTTTGCTGATTTATCAGTTTTTCGCCAAGAGTTTGAAAATTTTGTCGAGTTCACATTTGGGCAATGGGCTCCACCTACCTTGGACAACTTATTAGGATTTGGTTTTAAAAGCGTCAACACAGGCAATTCAAGAGTGGATGGAATGGAAGTGAGCATTATGGGAGAAGGCAAAGTTGGAGCAGTACTGCTTCAGTTTTTAGGAGGTTATACACTGACAAACCCAGTCAGTCTTACACCAGAAAAAGTATACGCGGAAAGCTTCAATCCATTGGCAGATGGCCCATCCTATTTGAATACCTCTTCGGATACCAGTGGCAATGTATTGAAATACCGAATGAGAGAACTCATCCGTGCAGATCTTCAAGCGACTTGGAGAAATTGGACGGCGGGTGTAAGCTATCGCTACAACAGTAACATGATTAATATTGATAATGCTTTTGGGCAATTAGAATCAAGTTTTCCCGCATTGTTCAATCCTGGAATCAACGATTGGAGGGCACAAAACAATACTGGGGACTATGTTTTCGATGCGCGCGTTGGATACACCTTTGCAAAACATCACAGAGTTTCTGTAATCATGAATAATGTATTGAATAGAGAGTACGCCATTCGACCTTTAGACATTGAAGAACCGAGATTAACCACCTTCCAATATACGTATACACTGAAATGAGAATTATTGGAATTATTCCTGCACGCTATGGAAGCAGCCGTTTCCCAGGGAAACCATTGGCGTTGATTCATGGTGTACCAATGATATTGAGAGTTGTTGCTCAAGCAGAAAAGTGCAAAGGACTTGCTTCAGTGGTGGTGGCAACCGATGATCAAAGAATTTTTGACGTGGTTCGCGATGCTGGAAAAAATGTGGTCATGACATCCCCCGATCATCCTAGTGGCACGGACCGTTGTTTGGAGGCTTTTCTTTCGTTAAATGATGGAGTCGAGGCTGTTTTGAATATTCAAGGAGATGAACCTTATGTTCGTCCAGAGCAATTGGATCAGTTGTGCGATTGGATATCAAAACCGCACGTTTCCATTGCAACCCTTGCGGTGCCAATTTCAGAAGAAAAAACCTTCCTTGATCCCAATAAAGTGAAGGTGGTCATGAATAATCAGGGTAAAGCACTCTATTTTAGCCGTTCTCCTATTCCTTTTGAGCGAAACTCTTCCACACCGAATAAAACGCTTGGATTAAAACATTTGGGGTTATACGCCTATAAAAGCCTTATTTTAAAAGAAATTGCTCTGTTAAGGCCGTCTTCTTTGGAACTAAAAGAGTCATTGGAGCAATTGCGCTGGCTCGAATCTGGTTATGAAGTCTATGTGGGTGTAACTCAATGGGAAACACCTGCGGTCGATACTCCCGAAGACTTAAATCGCCTTTTGGAGCAGGATCCGCCATTTTAAGAAGCTCTAAAATTGTATCTTTGCAATATGCGTTTGGAAAAGTTTATAGTGGATTTGTTGTATCAGCACGATTGTGTCATCGTCCCCGGATTCGGTGGATTGGTGGCCAATTATAGATCTGCTCGACTGAATAAAAGCGCTCACATTATCCATCCACCTTCCAAGCACGTTGGATTTAATCGCCACCTTCTTCAAAATGATGGATTGTTGGCCAATGCGGTTTCCATTACTGCTGGATTATCCTATAAAGAGGCCATTTCTTTAATTGAAGAAAAGGTCAGTGAATACAAAAAATCACTTTCCTCTGGAGGCAGAATTGTTTGGGAGAAAGTAGGTATTTTCTTCAATGACCAACAAGGCCACTTGCAATTTATTCCTGAGGAACAAGAGAATTTTTTGTTGGATTCGTATGGATTTACGAGCCTTCAACTTACTCCTGTGAAGCGAGTGATTGTGGCGCCTAAAGCAGAGGAGCCAGTTCCTGAGCCATTAGTGATAGAACCAAAAATAGCCACCATTAAAACGACTTCTCCTGCATGGAAAATAGCCGCAATAATTGGTGGACCGATTGTTCTAGGATTAGCGCTTTGGCTTTCCGCTGGAGTGATGAAGAAGGATATTCAATGGGCTTCATTGAACCCTTTTCAAACGGGTCATGTCATTTCAGGATACAAAATGATCACGCCTACTGCTGGACCAGAATATCCAATCGCGTCTGAAGTAACTGGATGGGAACGCGCTAAGGAATCTATGCCGGGCGCGGAGAGTATAACGTTTAACTTTCTAGAAGATAAACCCGCAGATATCGGTATCGAGGTCAAGCTTGCTCCTTTAGTAAAGACTCCTGCGGAATCTACCGCTACAAAGTTCGATGCTCCGAAAGTGATTTCTGCCGAAAGCAAAAAGTATAAAGTGATTGGTGGTGCTTTTTCCGTGATGGAGAATGCGGAGAAGCTCGTGAGCGAGTTAAAATCTTCCGGGTTTGAAGCACATCTAGCTGGAAAGAAAGGATCACTCACCTTAGTTGCATTTGGAAGCTTTTCCTCACAAGAGGAGGCGCGAGAACTCTTGTCTAAATTGAGAGCCGAGGGGCGCAACGCTTGGCTATTGTCGAAGTAATGATGAAATGTAAAAATGTAATTTTCGATTTCGGGGGAGTCCTTTTCGAAATAGATTATCATGCTCCTGTGAGGGAATTTAGGAAACTCGGCTTTGAACGATTTGATGAAATATACGCTCAAGCGAGCCAGTCTGATGTTTTCGATCTACTTGAAACAGGCAAGATATCTAATGAAGATTTTTACTTGTACATCGAGAGTTTGTGTCCACCCGGAACCACCCGAAAACAAGTCGTAGATGCCTGGGATTCCATTTTACTTCACATCATGCCGGAGAAAGTAGAATTGGTGAGGCGAGTGAAATCAGCTGGACGGAGGACTTTTTTATTGAGCAACACCAATGCTATTCACGTTGCATCTTTTGAGAAAAGCATTGACGAGATAATGGGTTTAGCGAACTTCAAGAACAATTTCGAGAAGATATATTACTCGAATGAAATAGGCAGAAAAAAACCGTATCCAGAAACGTATTTAACTATTTGCGAATGGAATGGTCTGAATCCTGCAGAAACGTTATTTATTGATGACTCTATTCAACATGTAGAAGGTGCGAAAAAAGCAGGGCTCCAAGCGGTGCACTTGAAGCCCGATTTTTCTTTAGAAAAAATTGTGGAGGAGGTTATTCTTTAATTCCAGCGAGGTCCAACATGAAGGCATACTCCATGGCAATCTCTTTGAGATACTCATAACGTCCGCTCTTTCCTCCGTGACCAGCATCCATATTGCACCACAGAAGCAATAGGTTGTTATCTGTTTTATTGTCGCGCATTTTCGCTACATACTTCGCCGGCTCCCAGTATTGAACTTGAGAATCCCAATAACCCGTAGTCACAAGAATATTGGGATAGTTTTTCTTTTCAATATTATCAATTGGAGAATACGACTTCATATAGTCATAGTACTCTTTATTCTTAGGGTTTCCCCATTCATCGAACTCAAAGGTGGTCAAAGGAATGGTTTCGTCCAACATGGTAGTAATAACATCTACAAAAGGTACTGCGGAAATGATACCACGCCACATGTTGGGCGCCATGTTGGTGATTGCACCCATCAATAGTCCACCAGCGCTTCCTCCCATAGCAAACAGCTTTTCATTGGAAGTATATTTTTCTTTTACTAAAAATTCTCCGCAGGAAATGAAATCGGTAAATGTATTTTTCTTTTTCAGCAATTTGCCGTCTTCGTACCAATGCCTGCCCATTTCTTGACCGCCACGTATGTGGGCAATGGCAAATACAAAGCCTCTATCCAAAAGAGATAAACGAGTTGAACTAAAAGTGGCGTCGATGGAATAGCCATAACTTCCGTAAGCGTAAAGTAGGAGTGGAGCCTGTCCATTTTTTTCAAAGCCTTTTTTGTAAACAAGACTAATCGGAACTTTAGTGCCATCTGCTGCGGTAGCATAAAGTCTTTCACTTTTATAATCATCAGGATTATATCCTCCTACTACTTCTTGTTGCTTAAGTAATACCCTTTCTTTCGTATTCATGTTAAAGTCATACACACTATTTGGAGTGGTTAAACTCGTATAACTATAACGTACAATTTCGGTATCGAATTCTGGATTTGAACTAACTCCTGCGGCATAAGCAGGGTCTTGGAATTCCATGTAATATTCGCCGCTTCCATCCCAACGGCGAATTCTTAGCTGAGTAAGTCCATTCTTGCGCTCATCAACAATCAAATGATTTTTAAAAATAGCAATTCCCTCAAGTAAAACATCATCACGGTGTGCAATCACTTCTTTCCAATGAGCACGTCCAGTTTGGCTCACAGGTGTTTCCATCAATCGGAAGTTCTTAGCGTTCCAATTGGTAACAATATAAAATTTATCTCCATAGTGATCAATTCCATATTCATGATTGCGCTCTCTTGGTTCGAACAACTTAAATTCTCCATTAGGATTAGTCGTGTCGAGAACGCGGTATTCTGTTGCCAGTGTTTGAGAACTTCCAATCACTATGTATCGCTTGCTTTTAGTCTTGTATACGAAACAAGAAAACTCTTCATCTTTTTCTTCATATACTAAAACATCTTTGCTCTGATCTGTGCCTAGCGTATGGCGCCATATTTGAAAATCACGAAGGGTCTGTGGATCTTTTTTAGAATAAAAAACAGTCTTATTGTCTCCCGCCCATGTGGCTCCTCCGCTCGTACCCTCGAGTTTGTCAGAAAGCATTTCACCGGTTTCCAAGTTTTTGAATTCAATGGTGTAGATACGACGGCTCACTATGTCGGTTCCATAGCACAGAATCTTATTGTCCTCGCTTACATCGTAGGAAGCCAGCGCCCAATAGTCCTTTCCTTTAGCCAACTCTGGCCCGTTAATTAGAATTTCTTCTTTACCAGTTTCTAGAGATTCTTTCTTGCGACAATTGTATGCATAATCTTGACCAGCTTCAAAGCGGGTATAGTAGTAGTATCCATTTTCTTTTACTGGAACGCTTTGATCGGTTTCTTTGATTCTTCCCTTCATTTCGAGAAAGAGCTTATCTTTGAATGCATCGGTATGAGCTAATTGCTGACGGGTATAGTCATTTTCAGCGTTTAGATAGCTCAATACATCGGTGGTCTGTTCATCACGCGACTTTTCATCTGCATTCTTTTGCTCATCAGACAGGCGCATCCAATAGTAATCATCAATGCGTGTATCTCCATGATAGGATATTGGATATGGAATCTTTTTAGCGTCGGGAGCTTGGCTCATTTTATTGGAGTTTTGGGCAAATGTAGTGGCAACTATCAGCATGAAGGCCGTTGATAATGGCACAGTTATTATTTTTTGCATGATCTTTCTTTTTTGGAAAAGTAGATAAAACAAAAATGCCGCTCAGTAATAATTACATGAGCGGCATTTTACCATTCTAAAAAACCTCTATTTTACAAACTGAAGCTTGGAAAGTCTTTGACCATCAAGAAGTACATCGACAGTGTATGCTCCAGCAGCCAATCCATTTATATCAAGCGTTCGCACCTGATCGTTGCCTACATTACCTCCAATTTGCATTACCAAACCTCCATTGGCATTGTAGATCACCATTTTTGCTTTTCCAGGTTGAATGTTCTCAAAGGCAATGATAACAGCGTTGCCCATACGAGTGATTTTAGCCATCGGATCGCTTACATTTTCAACAACACCCACGCTGGTTTCAACAATGGCTGCAGTGGTTTGTGTTACACTGCATTCTTCTGTAAAGGCGGTGCACTGAATGTTATAAGTTCCAGGAGTATTCACTACGAAGTCTAAGAAACTCTCTTCACCTCCATCAAATCCATTCACCGTCCATTCATAACTGATAGCAGACTCGGAAGTAGCATTGGCTTGAATATTCACCGTTTCTCCAGGGACAAGCATGAGCGTGGGGGTAAGCATCTCAAGTTCCATTTGCACGGCGCTGGCATCATGCAAATCCACAGTATAGTTTACGTCATGACAATCAGTCATTATGTGAACTGTATATACTCCGTATGCAATTCCCGTAAGCAGATGGTAAGAATCTTCTACAGCTCCAGTATAAACTGGTTGTCCTTCACTGTTGATGATCTCATACTGAAAAGCAGTTGCATTGGCCACCATCATTTCTAATTGACCTGATGATCCAGAATTACAAAGATCCTTGACCGCAACAACTTCTGATATAACAGGAAGTGTTTCTGGAATAGTAACGCCTAGCGTAGCGCCGGGGCATAGGGCATCGGCGTTGTCCAATGTGATAATGTAATCTCCTGCTGCCAAATTAGAAATCGTTCCTCCGTCGGCATAATGGATTGTTCCGTTGATGTCTTCGGCGATGACCATCCATCCTTCATTAGCACTAGTGAATGTGATATGCGCATCACCCGTACCATTGCAGGTTGCAGGAACAGCATTTACAATTAGAGGAGCGCCTATGTTGAGCACTATTCTATATCCCACAAAAGGGGCTGTAGTAGTCATTGTTAAAGTCTCTCCTTCAGAAAGGGCAATGGTTGTCCCTGTATGGGTATCAGTGGCAGTCAAGCACACACCCGTTGGAAGGTTTTGTATCTCGCTTACAGAGAAAGTGTAGGTCCCTGCTACAGGCATTTCTGAATAAACAGGAATAGTAATCGACTCGTCAAAGTTTGAAATGGATTGAATAGTGAGTTTCGAACTATCAGCAGCTAAAAAGGCAAGCTCTGGTGCGTTATTCACAGGGCTTTCCCATTTGATCGCGTCAAATAATTCGTCAAAGTTCATTGTAGCGCCTTCGCGAATGTTTAAAATCATTTCATCATCCATACCAGCTCTTGATAAATTGAAACGTACAAACGAAGACTCTTCCGTGTTGCGTTGGAAAGCAGCGCTGGTAGTGCTTTTTACCGTTTCGCTGAATACAATGCTTTGGTTAGATGCAGAAGCTTGAACAAAAAATGCTTGACAGCTTGCGATAAAACGATTCGCAGTACCAACCATACTATTTGCGTTGTAAGTGCGATAATTGGAGGCTGCTGCATCATATACATAGTAAGAACTATTGGATGCACTCCAGCTAGGACTATTGTCTTTCAATGCCACCCAATCAATGGTGCTTGGGTATACATTGCTAATCAAATTCCATCCATCCGGATTGAAATATCCCGTGCCGGGTTCGTTGTCAACAAAAGACAATGGAACGGAAACATTTCCTTTTTGAAAATCTCCATTGGTCACTACAGTTACTGCGGGAGAGTTCATATATGCTATATATCCTCTTTGCGGATTCACTGCATTCGTAACGTTGGTAGCGCCAGTCCATCCCATATTGCGTGATCCTGGAGCGGTTTCATCGTACCAGTAAATGCTGTTGAAATTATAATTGGGGAAGTCTGATCCCGGAAATCCAGAAGTTACAATTTCATCATTCCAATGTTGCAATGTCTGATTCAATAAGGGATTGGCTAAATAAACCCAATGCTGAGGAGAGGATGGGATGAATCGCTGAAGTGTAATCTGCCCAAGAACGTCGGCTCCATTATGTATACGGCCAATAGAACCAGTGCCGTTTATATTGCTGATTAAGGTGAGCTGATTATTGGTGTTTACTGTCCCACGTATTGGACGTAACTGACCTCTTAACTGCACAGGAGAGGAGATGTTCAAGCCCATGGGATCATCGAGCTCCAGGATGTTTAATGGAATTGAAGAGCTTCCTGAAATAGAATGTGCGTTGTTGGCTCCTGCAGTAAATCGAAGTGTAGAGTTTTCCGGATTGAATGTGCCGTTTTGTTCAAAGTCACCCAGCAGTCGCAATGTGAATGAAGATCCATTCAAAGTTCCTCCACTATTGACGGTATAATCGTTACAAATAGCATTGTCATTGAGGGTCACATGGTGTCCATTTTGAACCACAAGATTTGTAAATGCGGAAGGTGTAATATCTATCGGTGTTCCTACTGTTTGCGGAGCCCAGATCGCACCACCGCTCAAACCCGTGGATTGCGAGTAATAAGTAAGCGCGCAGTTCTGCTGTACTAGGGAGAAGTCATCCAAACTGAGCATTCCTCTTGAAGTAGTATTGAATGCGTAAAAGATTCCAAAATAACCTAAATAGGTAGTGGTTACGTCGGTAACCGTTCCTTGAACTACTAGATTATCGAAGTCACCGTTGGTGTCTACTGATAGCGTCCACAATCCGTTGGCATCGCGTGTAATTTCAAAACCCATTTCGGCATGCGTAACTCCCCAGTCAATAGTTGAGGTGATAATGGGAGTCAACATATCATTGGATGTTCTCCAAAGGGTAATCATATCGGTGTTGTTGAATATATTCGGGATAACCCCAACGGCATATCCATCGATGGTTTGGTTCTCGATATCTTGATCATCATTGGTAAGGCAGATGATGAAATAGTCTGTAAGATTGGGTTCTAGATTGAAGTGATTCAAATTAAAACGCCATCTTGTGAATGATCCCGCCATGTCCAAACCATTGAGAGGTATTGATACGGACGTTGCAGAACTAGCCTGTCCAGAGTTTACATGGCGCATTGAGAATGCACCAGAATTGGGTTGGGCGCTGGATGCAGTAAATGCATTTGCGTCAGACATCCACCAGTCGTTGAGATCACCGTCTTCAAAATCATCAAACGCAATAGTTCGTTGTACACTTTCATTGTCCGCAATAACAATGTTTGCCGTATTGGTTCCACCAACGCCAGCAACATATCCGCCGCTCGCCGTCGTAATGGATAAAGCTACAGTATTGTTTAAACCATTGCAAGTGGCGTCATCGGTAATAGTAAGTGTGATATTTTGATTCGCTGAAGAATTTGCAGGAAATGTTACGGTCGTACTTGTGAATCCATTTACTAAAAATCCATTTCCAGAAGTGATAGTAACCGTTGCTGTGGTAGCTGCGGTAGGATGAGGATTTACAATACTTAAAGGAATAGAAATGGTTGCATTGGTTCCTTCAACGGCGGTAAAGCTCGATGTGGCAAAGTTGACAAGTGTTCGGTCATTGCAGGGAGTAAAGTGTATCTGATCGAATTCAGTGGTTCGGTTGGCACCTGCATTGCCAAAGGTAGGCTGCGTTACGACTGGTCCAATCCACCCAGTGCCTGTTGGCACAATCGTATTATCAGAACCTGTTCCTCTCAAAGTAGTGGCTGATGCAACAGCATTTCCATTTTGATTATTGAAACCTCCAGGACTTGCTGTGGGCATGTCGGTGATGTACATTGCCCAGTTTCCCAGCTCATTGCGTACAATTCGAATACCCACACTATAGTCGGTTATGGTGCCAGTCACGCCTACTGAAGATGTAATTACGGTGTTGGCTACAGCGCCGTTGAGGATGCGAAGCAAACGGAATTCTTGAGCGCCTGTACCATCGCCAATTTCTACACAATAGCCATCCACTGTATTAGACTCTAAATTTGCTTCATTGGCAAAAAGCCAAAAACGCGCCGTGGCTGTGGCAGAAGTAGCGCGAGTTCTTCCAAACCACCATCCCCATTCTTGGTTGGTTTTCCAATCTGTAATTTGGGATCTGAGGTGATACGTACCGCCATTTCCACCGCCAGGGTTCACACGCAGTACAAACGTGTTGCTTCCATCGGGACCACCGGAGTTATTGGAATTGGTCTGCCATTGACTGTCTCCAGACCACACTGGGTTGGAGTCGAAGTTATTATCGGAAAACGAATCAAACAATAATCTTGTGCACGAAATGCTAAGATTAGGGAGGGGTGCGCTAGGAGCAATGATAGGAAGTTCTGTTGCTCTTCCATTATGCACAAGGCACAAGACTGCCAGCAGCGCTAAAGCTGTTTTTTTCATGTCCATTAAAGTTTACCCTACTTTAAAAGGCAGGGCTAGTTATTAAGTTACTTATCAAAAGCCAAAATCATATTGGCCATGCGCAGATCTTCGGGAGTGGTAATTTTGAAATTCTCTCGGTTTCCTTCCACTAAATTCAGCTCCACACCGAGGGACTCGACAACGGAAGCGTCGTCGGTGAATCTAGGGTGGTAGCCTTGTGAATAGGCCTTTTTTAGGAGAGAGATTTCGAAGCACTGTGGTGTTTGTACCAACCGAAATCTACTGCGGTCCACGGTCTCACTTTTCCCATTCTCAACAAGTCTGAGACTGTCTTGAACAGACAAAACTGGAACTGCGGTGCCATTGATACGGGCAGAATCATAACAAGTTTCAATAACTTGTTTAGAAATTAATGGACGCACTGCATCATGTATCCCGACGACCCCTGAGTTTGATGAGATACTATTCAAACCTGCAAGCACAGAATGGAAACGTTCAGAACCGCCTCCGACTAAACTGTGCGGGACATCTAGCGCTATCAATCGAATTAATTCTTGCCAATAGTCCAAGTAATCGTTATGCATCACGACCTTGATTTGCAAATCGGGAAGGGATGAATAAAATCGCTCGAGTGTATGCGCAAGAATTGGTTTCCCTTGAAGTTCAAGGAATTGCTTTGGGGTCTGTGTTCCCATTCGGCTACCCACGCCCCCCGCTACGATGATTAGATGATTTTTCATTATTCTTCGACAAAAATAAGAAACGAACCGATGAAAAATTAATTTTTGCAAAATATACAACATTTGACACGCGAATTTTTCGTGTTTTACAGGACTTTCTGTACATTTGACACTAAGTTCTAAACCAAAGCAAATTCTCAATGAAAAATATTAGACTTGCCATAGCGGTTCTCTTTTTATTTGGCCTTCAAATTAGCATGTCCGCTGCTTGGGGTGTTTATAAATCCGGAGTTTCAATCAATGGTGCATATTATGATTGTCAATTGAATACCGCAGCACCTGACTTTCAGCATAATTACTTCGGTCGGTATACCTCAGGTGGAAATTTAATTTTGAATTTTGCGGAAGTACTAACATTTAAAAACGGAGGTGATAACGTTTGTGGATCGTCTCTTTTCTATCGTATTTATAGAACGTGCGATGCGCCACCGGCATTCACAGAATTGAATCTTCCCTTTCTCTGTGAGCATTTCAACAACCCGGTGACATGTGGCCCAGATGTGAATAATCCTGGAGACCAAAAATGGCAAGGCACGCCAGCCTCGACTGTAAATTTTGTATCTGGTCTTACTCAGCCAGGAACTTATTATATCGAAGTTTATTTTGCAGGTAGAGGACACGACTCAGGCGGAAATTGTGGCTCCTCATCCACCGTTTTCTCATCTAACTTAGGAACCAACTTTTGGGGATATTTTGAGTTTCATACTGCAACACTTTTTGATTCCTTTAGTGACAATAACAGCAATCTGGATCCAGTTTGGACAGGTGCATCAGAGTATCAGGTTGTAGCGCAGAGCGATGTGTCCGGTCTCCTTGGAACTGAGTTTCCAAGAACTTCTACGCTCAGAACAAATGCCACTGCAAGCGGAACGTATTCCTTGAGCACACCCAATAGCAACTGGCAGTCGCAACAAGAATGGTTTTTCTGGACAGGTCGCAGAAACATCGCGGCATCTGGCACTAACGCTCACCGCATTTGGCTGTTTTGTAATAACTCAAGCTTGAACCCGGTTTTAGCAGGAACCAATGGATATTACATCCAAGTAGGAGGTGTTGGAAATGATCCAATCGTTTTAAATAGGGTAACCAACGGGGTGGTGTCGGCAATATTCACGTCGTCTGCCACAATAGAACAGAATCAAACGGACTATGGAATCGCATTCCATATTTCAAGAAGTACAAATGGATTATGGACAATACGGACTTCCGCACTTCCGCAAAATAGCACACAAAGCCAAGCTACTCCAACAGCGAGAAGTTGTCCAGAGGCCGCAGCCACAGTCGTTCACGGAACCGTTCTTGACAATTCACATATTCCAGGCGGCAGCGCATTTATTGGGTTGTCGGCTCTTGTGACTTCTACTTTTGGTCAGTCTGCTGAATTTGACAACTTCCGATTCAGAGCACTCCCTCCAAATACAACGTTTTCATTTAACACTACTGCCTCTACTGTAACGGAGCCTGCCTCTGATGTTACAGTAACCCTTCCGATCAATCTGACGAGCCCGGATGCTGTGTTGGGTGCGAGCGTTCAAGTGGCGCTTATCTCCGGTCCTGCATCGCGTTTGGATAGCTACAGCGTGCAAACGGTGAGCTGGTTGGCCAATGAGGGCGGTACCAAGAATGCGGTGTTTACTGTTGACGCAAACAGCATCTGCGATGATATTGCAACACTTACATTTCAACTGCAAAATCCCACGGGTGGATTCAATGCGCAATTAGGTACCAACACAACTTACGTCTTGACAATCACGGATGACGATACGGGTTATGCAACCATTATCAATGATGATTTTGAAGATGGAAATAGCACTGGATGGACAAGTTTCGGGGCCGGCTCATGGCCAGCGTCCAATGTTGCTCCATGCTCAGGCACGTGGAGCATTAGGCACACCAATACTGGCGCAGCCGGCAATTCTCACGTCACGTTTGATGCAGATAATGCAGTTCTCACAGGAGTAGAAACAACATGGAGATTCAATGTCAAACATTTCAATCGCGCTCCAAGTCCTAACAACCGATTCCTCGTGTTCCTTGCTGCGAATGAAACCAACTTGTTTGGATCCTCGGTGGATGGCTACGCCATTGGTGTGAACCCATTGGTTTCTGGAGATCCCGATAGCATTCGTCTGTATCGAGTAGACAACGGGGTGGCGAATATTATTCGCACTACAAGCATTAACTTGAATAATACATTTAACGAAATTGGGTTTGAAGTTGTTAGATCAGCAAGTGGAGTATGGACGGTTCGTATAGATAGCAACGGAGACTTTGATAACCTTGTTTCCGTAGGTAGTTCTGTGACGGACAATACCTACCAGAGCCTGAATTTCTTTGGACTACGATTTAATTACAGCAGCACCAATAGTGATAGATTAAGCATGGACGACGTCTTGGTAACACAGAAAGGATGTCGTGAAGAATATTACAGCCAAAGCCCTGGAGGAAACTTCAGCGCGGCGATTTGGGCTCCTCTGCCGGTCGGAACCCCACAAACAGTCAATCCTAGCAGGTTTACGCGTTTTGTAGTACAAAGCGGTGCGCCTGTTTCTCTCAATATAGATGCGGCCTGTGAGTCTATATCCATCAATAATGGTGCTGTATTAAACGGGGGTTCAAATACGTTGAGCGTGTTTAGAAATTGGGTTACAGATGCTACTGGAACTTTCAATGCAGGCACAGGCAATGTGGTGTTCAGAGGAGATGTTGCACAAAACATCCTTGGAACGGGTGAGCCAACTTTCTTCAATTTAGGAATTGACAACAACGGATTTAATGTCAACTTGCTCGATACGGTAAGAGTAAGAGGAGTTGTTTCTTTGAACGAAGGTACTCTTCAAACACAAGGACGACTCATCTTGGTGTCGGATGCGACGCGTACAGGAAGTATCGGAGCTATTCAATCCGGCGCTGATATCAACGGAAACGTAACCGTTCAGCGTTTTATCCCGAGCGGACCTGCAGGTTATATCTATCTAGGCGCCCCTACTGTAGCTTCTCCACAAACCATTGAAGCTATTTTCGATGATGATTTCGTTACCACTGGAGTGCCAGGTTCTGACTTCCCACCTCCTTATAGTTTCGTAAGCATTTACACTTATAATGAAGCGCTTCCTGGTGGAAGAAATACGGGTTGGGTGCCAATGACCAATACCTCTAATCTGGTGGATCCTAATCGCGGATACTCTTTGTATGTTCAATCAGGAGCGCAAAACTTCGATGTTACCGGTACTATACAGAAAGGCAATTTGACGAATACCTTGAGTTGGACAAACAATGGAAACAGCGGTGATGGGTGGAACCTTCTTACCAATATGTATCCGTCAGAAATAGATTGGATGGCCCTAGAGCAAAACAGTTCTGACGTAAATAATTATTTCATCTACGACACACAACTTCCAGGATATCGCTCATTCAGCTCGAACTTGGGTGTGGGCAGCGCGCCACGTTATATAGCAAGCAGTCAAGGATTTTTTGTACAAGCTACAACGATCAATCAAACATTGAACTATGTAGAAACCATAAAATCAAACAACAACACTCCATTTGAAAGAAGTGTGGATGAAGCAAGCTTCGTGAGATTGGCGATTACCAGAAACGGTCAAGGTGATGAAGCAGTAATTGCATTTAATGAAAACGCAACTAGTGCATTCGATTTGAATTTGGATGCTATTAAGCTCGAGTCGCCTGTCACTACTTCTCCAGAGTTGGCGTTGGTGGCAAGCGATAATACTCTACTTACTATCGATGGTAGACCTCTTCCAAACGAAGAAATGGAAATTCCTCTTTATCTCGATCTTCCAGCGGCAGGTGATTATGTAATCACTTTCCCAGAAATGCAAAATGTACCATTAGGATCTTGTTTAGTAGTGGAAGATACATTCACTAATGTAATGTATACCGTTGATACCAATTTGAGCATTACCATTTCTACGGAAGCTGCGTATCAAGGAAACCGAATGATCATTCGGGTGAGCCCGATGGTTCAAGTGGTGGCTACCAATGCACAGTGTTTTGGTCAAAATGATGGATCGGTGACGCTTCAGTCAGTGCAGGGAACTTGGAATATTTCTGTAGAAAATGAGTTCGGAGGTTCGATTTACAGCGGCACTGGAGCAACGACGATTGACTTGGGTGTTGGAAATTACATTGTAGTGCTCAACAACGAAGACGATGCATGCGGAGTAGTTCAACAAACGGTGGAGATCACCCAACCGGAAGCTCCTACTACACAACTCACCTATATGATCGATGAGTGCAATGCAGGTGATGGTGGGTCTATAGCATTTGAAGTTACCAATATTGGAAACTACACATACGAGTTAACGAGTTCTAATGGCATCGTCCAAAACGGAACAGGCGACGAAGATTGGTTATATTTTAATAATCTGCCCGGTGCGCTATATTATTTGTCTGTGACGGATCAGTGCGATACGTATGCAACAGAGGCCATATTGCTAGATGAAAATGCAGTGGATGCATCTTGGGAAACGACACCTTCTAGTATTACATTTATAGAGAACACTACAGGGGTTATATCGGCGAGTATCATTGCGGAGAATGCAACCAATGTACTCTGGTATGTCAATAATGCCTTCACATCGATTGGAAATACATTAGAGTACACGGTAACCACTCCGGGTACTTATTCCATATCTGCTGTGGTGAGTAATGGTATCTGCGAAGTTACACTTAGCGAACAAGTTACCGCAACTGTAGTGGTAGGCTTGAATGAGCAAGAAGCAGCTAGCATCCAGTGGTTACAAACCGGTGAAGGTGTTCAAATTGGATTCACCGAGTCGGTAGCGCTATCAGGATTGCGTGTTACCGATATGGCAGGACGTATTGTCTACGAAATTAATTCTATCGGAAGCGATGGTCAGCAGATCGTTGTTCCAATGACAGAATGGGCTTCGGGAATTTATCAATTCGCACTTTTGAAGGAGGGTGCTAGAGTGGAAGTAAGAAGTTTTATGAAGTAAAAAATAACCTTTTCATACCTCTAAAAAGGCTATCCAACGGATAGCCTTTTTTTATTTACGAAGTAGTACAAATATGCTCACCAACTACCTGCTCACTCCTCCGCGCAGCGTGCGCTTAAACGTATTCCTTTCCCCCGATTTCCACCAACTTCGAAACGATTGCCTCGGGTTCCATTAAAGTAACCAGTTCCATTCGGTCGTTTTTGAAATGAGGAAAGCCTTTGAAATAGTTGGTGTAGTGCCTTCTCATTTCTAATACTCCCAGTTTTTCTCCTTTCCATTTTACAGAAAACTCGAAGTGCTTTCTTGCAGCGGAAGCGCGCTCCGCAAGCGTTGGCGGAGGTAGTTTTTCTCCTGTTTTTAAGTAATGCTTGATTTCATTGAATATCCACGGGTATCCTATGCTTGCCCTTCCAATCATAATTCCATCCACTCCATATCTGTTCTTATACTCCAATGCTTTTTCAGGACTATCGATATCGCCGTTTCCAAAAATGGGGATTTTGATTCTTGGGTTTTCTTTGACTTTTGCAATGAGGGTCCAATCGGCAGACCCTTTGTACATCTGCACTCTTGTGCGTCCGTGAATGGTCAGGGCTTGAATGCCGATATCTTGAAGTCTTTCTGCTACCTCCAAAATATTTTTGGACTGATCATCCCAGCCGAGGCGTGTTTTCACTGTCACGGGCAATGAGGTGGCTTTGACTACCGCCTCGGTCATTCTCACCATTTTGTCGATGTCTTTCAAAATGCCCGCCCCAGCCCCTTTACAAGCTACTTTATGCACTGGACAGCCGTAGTTAATATCGAGTAAATCGGGCTGCACGCGCTCTATGATGCGCGCACATTGCTCCATGGTTTCAATGTCACTCCCAAAAATTTGAATACCAATAGGGCGTTCGTACTCGAAAATATCCAACTTCTGAAGACTCTTTGCCGCATCGCGGATAAGCCCTTCGCTGCTGATAAACTCCGTGTACATCAAATCTGCCCCGTGCTCTTTGCAAAGCATCCGAAATGGAGGATCGCTTACGTCTTCCATCGGTGCTAGAAGCAATGGAAATTCTGGTAATTCTATGTTGGCGATCTTTACCATGGCAAGTCGTTCGTAACTACGGTTGAAAAAATTGATAAACGATGATCGAGGTGCAAAGGTAGTATGCTTCTTTTGTATCATGAAAAATCCGTTTTTTCAAGAAATGTCTGCGGGCGTGAGGGCCATCCTTTTTGGAGCGCTGATTTTGGTTTGTGCAGCCGCTGGAAGTATGGCTGTGATTGCGCTAGGAATGTCTAATGGCTATTCTGCAGAAGAAATAAAAAGCATTATTGAAGTGCCCAGACCCGAGCATATTGAACTGATTAAGTGGATGAATAATCTTTCTCAAATCAGCACATTCTTGCTACCCGTAGGTATCTATTTGATCATTTTTGGAGCACCCAATGCGTTTCGAGCCAACATGAGTCCTGGCTTCGGGTTTGTGCTGCTTTCTATTCTATGGATGGCTTTTTCTGGCGGCGTAATCGATGGAAGTGCTCGCATAAACGAATGGTTGATTCCGCAAGGTAGTATTCTGGAACAGTGGTTTTTACCCACAGAGAAAAGAGCGGAAGAGTTTACTTACATGATATTGGATTTTAATGGCATGGGTTCACTCATTAGTACGTTTTTTTGTATTGCTCTCATTCCAGCCATTTGCGAAGAACTGGCTTTCCGGGGTGTATTACAGCCCTTGTTGATCGGAGCTACAAAGAATATTCACGCTGGAGTATGGCTAGCAGCTTTTGTCTTTAGCTTCTTTCACTTTCAATTTTACGGGTTTCTTCCTAGGCTTATTCTTGGAGCCATGCTCGGCTACATCTTTGTTTGGTCGGGAGGACTTTGGGTGAGCATTGTTGCGCATTTGGTAAACAATGCCTTAGCCATTGCCATTTTCCATTACAATGGCATGAGTTTGAAGTCACCAGAGGGCGATATACAAAATTCGGTCTGGTTTATTGCTGTTTCAGTGGCGATTTTCGCCGGTGTGGGATACCTTCTTTGGAAAAAGAGGATTCCTCAATCCGGTTGGTTGTTAGAATCTTGAGAAAATAGCCTATCTTTGCGGCCCTTAAATAAGGTGCCATGAACGACATGTTCAAAATACTCGCAGGTTCAGCTTCTACCTATATGGGAGAAGGCATTGCCAACGCAATGGAAACCCAACTCGGAAGTGTAATTCTACAGCGTTTTAGCGACGGAGAATTTCAACCGAGCATTGAAGAGACCGTGAGAGGGAAAGATGTGATCATCGTTCAATCCACATTCCCACCTACAGATAATCTATTCGAACTTCTTTTATTGATTGATGCTGCAAAGCGTGCATCGGCAAAGAGAATCGTGGCGGTCCTTCCTTATTTTGGTTTTGCTCGTCAGGATAGAAAGGATAAACCTCGTGTAGCAATTGGTGCTAAGTTGGTTGCTAACTTACTCACTGCAGCCGGTGTGAACAGAGTCATTACAATGGACCTACATGCCGAGCAAATTCAAGGTTTCTTTGAAGTTCCAGTAGATCATTTGTATGCAAGTACGATTTTCATTCCTTACTTGCAGGAGATGAATATTCCTGACTTGGTGATTGCTGCACCAGATACAGGAGGTACCAAGAGAGCCAATGCCTACGCGAAAATTCTCGGTGTGGATTTGGCCATTTGTTATAAGCAAAGAAAAGTAGCCAATCAAGTAGAAAGCATGACGGTGATCGGAGATGTGCAGGGAAAGAACGTGGTCTTGATTGATGATATGGTGGATACAGCGGGCACACTTTGCAAAGCAGCAGAAATGATGCTGGAGCATGGTGCACTGAGTGTGAGAGCTATATGTACGCATCCAGTATTAAGCGGAAAAGCGTATGAAAGAATTCAGAACTCCGTTTTAAAGGAATTGATTGTTACAGATAGCATTCCTCTCCGTGACGATCAACCTCATGAAAAGATAAAAGTATTGGGCGTTTCGAAACTTTTCGCTGATGTATTGCACAATCTTTTAGAAAACAAGAGTATTAGTTCGCATTTTATAATTTCATAATTAAAATCAATAAAAATGAAGCAAATCAGTTTGAGCGGTTCTCCTCGCGAGAACGTAGGGAGACAAGGTGCTGCCGAACTCCGCAGATCAGGGCGAGTTCCAGGAGTATTGTACGGTGGAAATGATAGAATCCATTTCAGCGTTGACTCTATGGACCTTGAGAAAATCATGAGACAACCTGAGACGTTTCAAATCAATATCGATTTGAACGGAAAAACGTATAACACGGTTATGCAGGAAGTGCAGTTGCACCCAGTTTCTGACAAGGTTACCCACATCGACTTATTAGAGTTGGTACCTGGGAAGGAAGTTCGTGTGTCATTGCCAGTGCGCCTTACCGGTAGCTCTGAAGGGGTGAAGGCCGGTGGTAAATTGGTATTGAACTACCGCAAGATGAGAATCATTGGTAAGCCAGAGGATCTTCCAGAGGCGATTACGATCGATATTTCTCACCTGAACATCGGTGATTTGGTGCGCGTTCGTGAAGCTGCTGTGCCAGGCTGCCGTTTCGCAGAGGCTGAGGCTTCTGCTGTGGTTGCTGTACAAGCCACTCGTGCTACCATCGCTGCAGATCAGGCTACTGCTGCTGACGATAAGAAGAAAAAGAAGTAATAACTTCCCACAGAATAGAACCCTTTCGACCAACGTCGAAAGGGTTTTTTATTGATACTTTTAGAGCATGAAATTTTTAATTGTGGGTCTGGGAAATATTGGAAGTGAATACGAAGAAACCAGACACAATATTGGTTTCAAGGTTGTAGAACAGATCGCGCGAGATACTGGAGCCTCATGGCGATCCGATAGGTATGCCGCGGTGGCTGAAGGTAGAAACAAAGGAAAATCATTGATTCTCCTAAAGCCTACGACTTATATGAACTTGTCTGGACAAGCCGTTCGCTACTGGATGCAAGCCGAGAAAATACCACTGGAGAATGTGATGATTATAACCGATGATATTGCTCTGCCATTTGGAAAACTGCGGATGAGAGGCAAAGGGAGCGACGGTGGTCACAATGGTCTTAAACACATAGCTCAAACCTTACAAAGTGAGAATTACGCAAGACTGCGTTTTGGAGTGGGAAGTGAGTTTTCGAAAGGTCAACAGGTGGATTACGTCTTAGGTACCTGGGGTGAAGAAGAAAGAAAAACGTTGGCGGATAGAATTGACATAGCCGCTAAGGGTATTTATAGTTTCGCGCATATCGGGCTAGAGCGCACGATGAACACGATCAATACGAAGTAATTAACGTGCTCGTACGTATTCGAACTTACCTATTTTGATACGAAATACTTTCCGTTCCGACTCTTTTTCTGCATCATAAGTAATGGCAGGATCCTTTTCTTTTTTCAACCCTTTATTGATTCCCTTTTCTAAAAGAGCATAAGTAAAATTGTCGTCGGGATAATTCTGGTCACCCCACAACGAAGACTTGGCTTTGTTTTGTGCATAATCCCAAATACTCGAGAACGCTTTTGTGTTTTTATCCTTGGTGTTCGATGCATTGTACACCGCCCCATTTTCAAGGGAATTGCGCTCTATGTTGATAACAGGTAATGCTTCATTAGAAGGAGCAGGCGTTTGTGCTACGGCTTCTTCTGGTGCCTTGTTTACTTCAAGAGGAATGTTGATGATCTCCTCATTTTTTTGTGGCTCAACCTCTTCTGAAGGCACTTCTGCAACAGGAATTTGCAGTTCTTCCGAAGGTCTGAACCATCTTCTTTGCTCCCTATTCGAAGGGGAAGAAGGCAGCACTTGATCAAGGTTCAGCGAACTATCTTTTTCAATGGGTTTTAGAACTTCTTTTGATTGGTCTTGATGCGCCAACTCTGCATTAATGGAGTCAGGAGAGTTTGTCCACCAGATCAACACAGCAACGGCTGCTGCCACGGAAGAATAACGGAGTGCTCTGTTGAGAGTAATGATACGCGCACCACCAATCGATTTCTTCAAGCGCTCTTTATCTTCAAAGACAACTGTAGGAGCAACGAGGCGAGGCAAAACTTCCGAGGCCACAGCGCCTTTGAAAATGGCAGAATTGGGTTTCTCCCAAGATCGACAAGAGAATCCAGGAAGAAGATTCCAAGAAGACTGCATGTGTTGTCTATACAACGTTTCCTTCGCGTCGAAGACCAAGGCTTCTCCTTTGAGTTTGCGAATGGGAACGGGCTTAACGTGTTTCGCTGGGTGAAATGCTTTTGGTGGAAGAGCAGGATCTACACCCGGGGCAACCGCTTTCTTCAAAACAGAAGAAGAGAAAGATTCGGGTTCTTCATCAGAAAGTCGAATGCCCGATACCTCTTCCAATTCGGCGGCGAGGTCAGGATTTTTCAGCAAAAATGCACGGAGTTCAACACGCAGATCATCACGGAGCGTTCCATCGATAAAATCGAGGAAGAAGATTTCATAATTTTCTCTATTGATCACGCTCATATTACGTTTTCTATTTTGCCGATATAACTTTTTAAGGCCACTCGTGCTCTGTAAATATACACTTTCACCTGCGACTCATTCAGGCCTGTTATCTCCTCAATTTCTTCGTAGGAATAACCCTCATAGTCGCGCAACATGATTACACTCTTTTGTACTTCCGGAAGCTTTTCAAGGGCTTCATTCAGTATTTTTTGAATGTCCGTAAATTGACGATCCGAACTCAGGATGGACGTTTTGAGGGCGTCTGCCTGGTAGTCTTGATGTCTTTTTTCTCTTCGAATTTGGTCGATCATGGTATGATAACCCGATTTGAAGAGATAGGATTTCGCCTTTTCGAACGACACTTCTTCCACCTTCGTCCAAAGTTTGGTGAAGGTTTCTTGGACTAAATCTTTGGCTTTTTCCCTGTCTTTCACGTTTTTAAGGAGAAAGCGGAACAGGCCATCGGAGTATAGGTCCACACATTGGTTGTACTCTTTAGTGTTCATTCGGAAGGCTTTTCAAGGAGAAGACGCTGACAAGAGGAATAAAGTTACAATGAAAAGAATTGGAATTTTTAGAATTTGGAAATTGGAGGTTGGAATTTGGAAATTGGAGGTTTTATTTAGTGACTCTTGAAACAATAGTGACTCGCCATGCAGTTTCGAATTATATACATTCCAAAGACCTTTATCATCTTCGACTACTCTTTATATTGGTAAACATAAGTTGATTTTAGTCAAATTGTAGATCATCTTGACAATAACCTCATTCTAGCGATACCAGGAACATGGACCAAGAAAAGCGAACGATTCCATTCTCTTGATGTACATCAAGAACTTCTCTAGAGAGAGCCGCTAGATTTGCCTCAATAATTAAAACAAACAATGGCAAAGACAAAATGGAATTTGGATCCAACTCACAGCGAGTTGGGATTTAAAGTAAAGCACATGATGATCACGAATGTAAGTGGTTCATTCGGAGTTTTCAGCGCTTCTGTTGAAACAGAGGAAGATGATTTTTCTTCAGCTAGCGTGGAATTTACAATTGACGCAAACTCCATCAATACAGGCAATGAGCAGCGCGACGGTCATTTGAAGTCGCCAGATTTTTTTGATACTACTCAGTTCCCAGAAATCAAATTTGTATCCACTAATATTTCAAAGAAAGGGGAAGGTGAATACGAGATCAATGGCAATCTTTCTGTGCATGGTGTTACCAAACCAGTAAGCTTTAAAGCGGAAAACGGTGGTACAGGAAAAGATCCTTGGGGAAACATGAAAACAGGGTTCTCTATTGATGGAAAGATCAAAAGAACGGATTTTGGTCTTAACTGGAACGCTGCATTGGAAGCTGGAGGCGTTTTGGTTTCTGAAGACGTTCGTATCAGCGGGGAATTCCAATTGACACGATAAAATTGTTGGCCAAAAGCGGCAAGCCTCTCCCAAATTCATTTTTTGGGAGAGGCTTTTTTATTATGCCACTTTGACACCGCTCTCTTCCAAAGAGGGTTTTAGAACTTGAATCTTGATTTTCCTCCTTCCAGTAGCTATTACAGAAACTCTTTCTTTTTTAAGTAAGTGAGCAATATCTTTTAGTTTAGAAAGGGGAATGAAACCAGTAAGCTGCCATTGATCATCTGCGAAAGAGCCTTCAGAGATACTTTCGAATTGGATTACTTTTCTCAATGCGTCATTGTAAAATCGCGTATATATTTCTACAAGAACTTCTTCATCGTTACCAACATGGAGTTTCTTTTTGTTCCGTAGATCGCGGTATTTCTTTTTTTCAATGACGTGCTCAATATCGCTAAGCACAGCTGCTGCCGTGGGGAGAGCGCCAGCTCCTTTCCCAGTGTAAAATTGACTGCCAGCAAATGGCGTAGAAACGTGTACTGCATTAAACTCGTCTTCTATACCATACAAGCTATCGGCGTAGTCCACAAACTGTGGCAACACATATCCAACGACTTTTCCAGCTTCTTCGAATACGGTGGGTACCAACTTGATTTTTTTTTCCTGGGCCTTTGCAAAAGCATAATCCTCTCGAGTTAAATGATCAATACCGAGGTTGAGTACTTCGGAAGGATCTAGGAATACCCCAAACGCATGCAATGCGAGTATAACAAGTTTGTATTTGGGATCAAAACCTCCAACATCTGCTGTGGGATCACTTTCGGCAAAACCAAGATCTTGCGCTTGTTTTAATGCCAGTTTATAGTCAATATTTTCATTGAATATTTTTGAAAGAATGAAGTTGGAGGTGCCATTGAAAACACCGCGTAATTCTTTAATAGGCTCATTCGCAAAATAGCAATCGATCGTTTGAATAACGGGAATCGCCCCGCAGACAGCGGCTTCGTAACGAAGATTTACATGGTTTAAACTAGCGAGTGCTGTAAGTTCTTCCAAATGAAATGCGATCATTTTCTTATTGGCGGAGACAAAGTTTTTTCCTGCAAGTAGCGTAGCTTTTGCAATATGAAAAGCGGTATCAATGTCATCAATTGCTTCTACAATAATGTCTATCTCAGGATTATTCAATACATCATCTAACTGATAGCTAAAAAGCGATGCAGGCGCATTTCTATGCTTTCGGCGATCTTTGACAATGATTTTTTCTATGCGCGCTGGAGAGTACTCTATAGCTTCTAAAAGACGATAAAGTCCTTCTCCCACGCATCCAAATCCGATTAATCCGATTTTTTTCATGTTCTTAAGTATATTGGTAAGTTAGATTCTACAAGAATTTCTGTTAGTTTTTGTGTTTCTATCAAAAAGCCATCGTGACCATATGGACTGTCTATGAGTTCCAATTGTGAATTGGGTATATGCAGCGCCAAGTGCGCTTGTTCAACGGGAGGAAATAATTGATCACTGTTTATGCCTATAACCAATGTATTCGATTTAATCGTACCGAGCGTTTGTTCGGTACTGCCTCTTTTCCTGCCAATATGATGGCTGTCCATGGAGCGGGTGAGTGAATAATAACTAAATGCATTAAAGCGATTCACCAATTTTGTTCCTTGATAATGTTGGTATGCAGCTGCTTTGAAATCCTCCATTTTGTTTTCTTCTTGTTCCGCTTGTGAGGTATTGTAAGCATTGTAGTGCCGGTAGCTTAGCAATGCAATGGAACGTGCTGCAAGCAGTCCTCTCTTTCCTGCCTCAGGATTTTTTTCATTCCAGGTTGTATCGGCTTGAATGGCCAAGCGTTGCGACTCGTTGAATGCAATGCCCCAGGGGGAGTGTTTTGCAGAAGTGGCAATGAGCACAAGGTTTTCTGCCAGGTGAGGTCTTTTGATGGCCCATTCAATAGCTTGAAATCCTCCCATGCTTCCGCCGATGAGTGTATGAATTTTTGAAATTCCGAGATGAGCACACAGCAATTCATGAGCTTGAACCATATCGCGAATGGTGACCAACGGCCAATCATGGTAATAAGGACTACCAGTATTCGGATTTGTACTTAATGGGCCACTGCTGCCATAGCAGCTACCGAGTACGTTGGCGCACACTATGAAATAGCGTTTCGGGTCAAAGTACTTTCCGCTTCCAAATAATCCCGACCACCAATCACAAACATCACTGTTGGCAGTCAGTGCGTGGCATACCCAAACCACATTGGATCCATCAGGCGCGAGATTGCCTACCGTATGATAGGCAATCTCCACCGATGGAAGAGAGCTTCCTCCCTCCAACCCAAACAAAGATTTAGACAGAAACTTTTTCATCGATATTCTGTGGGGTTAACACGGGCGCTTTATCCAATGCTTGGCGTAAATCGGCTTTGATGTCTTCAATGTATTCTAGTCCTACTGATAGTCGTAGGAGTCCTGGTTCTACTCCCGCACTTTTTTGCTCTGCCACACTCAATTGTTCGTGGGTAGTCGACGATGGTTGTATGATTAGCGTTTTGGCATCACCAACATTGGCCAAGTGAGAGATAAGCTGCAAATTATTTACAAGTGCATCTGCAGTTTCTTTTCCTCCTTTCACTTTAAATGAAAGGACGCCGCCAAATCCTCGCTGAAGATATTTCTTAGCGATTGAATTATATGGAGAAGAAGTCAATCCAGGATAGTTGACGTACTCTACTTCTGGTAGTGTTTCAAGCCATTGTGCAATGGCCAAGGCATTGTCAACAGTGCGTTGTACGCGGAGTGATAGTGTTTCTAAACCTTGTAACAATAGAAACGAATTGAAAGGCGAGAGGGCTGGACCAAAGTCGCGAAGACCCTCAACACGGGCACGAATGGCGAAGGCAATATTGGGAAGGCCAAGGGGATTATTTTCTCCAAAAACATCCCAAAACTTCAAGCCGTGATATCCTTCGCTAGGCTCCGTGAATTGAGGAAATTTTCCATTGCCCCAGTTGAAATTTCCACCATCAATGATGACTCCACCAATGGAGGTTCCGTGACCGCCGATCCATTTGGTGGCGCTTTCCACTACTACATTTGCACCATACTTCAGCGGTTGAAACAAATAGCCACCAGCACCGAAGGTATTATCTACGATCAATGGAATACTATACTGCTTGGCAATTTCAGCAATCTTTTCGAAGTCTGGAATGTTAAATCCTGGATTACCAATCGTCTCAAGATAGATGGCCTTGGTTTTAGTGTCGATGAGTTCACTGAAAGAAGCAGGCTGATCACCGTCAGCAAATCGCACTTCGATACCTAGTCTTTTAAATGCTACCTTGAATTGATTGTAAGTCCCGCCGTAAAGGAAGGATGTGGAAACAAAGTTGTCTCCGGATTGCAAAATGTTGTTAAGGGCAATGAACTGAGCGGCTTGACCAGATCCAACGGCCAACGCAGCGACTCCGCCTTCTAAAGCGGCAATGCGTTTTTCAAAAACGTCGGTGGTGGGATTCATGATGCGGGTGTAGATGTTACCAAACTCGCGCAATCCGAAAAGATTTGCAGCGTGTTCAGAATCGTTGAACACATAACTCGTGGTTTGATAGATGGGAACGGCACGTGAACCAGTGGTTGGATCAGCGGATTGACCTGCATGTAGCTGCAGTGTGTCGAAGTGAAAACTAGAATTGCTCATTTTGTAAATTATTAAATATGTAATTGATGGAATTAGTGAAAACAAAAAACCCTTCGGAATCTCCGAAGGGTTTTAGTGTGTGTGCTGCTATGAAAGATTAGCCACAACCAAACGCCTTCGGACTTTTCCGAGGACAACACATGCAGCAGCACATCATATGTTTATTAGATATTTTCATTTTTTTCCTTTCTTCTTTTGAATTTAATAGTTAAAAAAAAAGCCCTTCGAAAATTTCCGAAGGGCTTTCAATATTTGCATTTTCAATGTGCAATAATGAGATGCTACCTTCGGGAATCCGAGGGGTGACAACACATCATACAGCACTTTATTTGAAACATGGGTTTGCTTTTTTGCTGGAGCAAAGGAAGAGATAATTTTTTAATTAGGCCAAAATTTTTTTTGTTAAAATTTCGGTGAGAAGAAAAGAATGTGTTTGAAAGCCTAGAGGAATAGGCTTTTTGATAGAATAAAATTTTTTCGGGATAATATTATCATAAATTTGGGACAACATGTGGACGCCAAGAATCAATAAATGGAGCGACGCGGAAGAGGTTTTCGAGTTCATGAAAACGAATGCCTTCGCTGTACTGGTGAGTGAGTCTGGTCATCAACCAGTAGCGACTCACCTTCCTGTATTGGTGGAGAAAAAAGATGACACGTTTGTCATCACTACACACATCGCAAAAGCTAATCCGCATTGGCAACTCTTGGATAAAGGACGGGTGCTAGTGATTTTTTCTGCTCCACACGCCTACATAAGTCCAAGTCTCTATGAACATTCGAGAAATGTTCCTACTTGGAATTACATTGCTGTACATGCTTTTGGCCATGCGGAGCTACACACAGATCATCCAATGCTCTTGTCTATTTTAGAATCTACGATTGTGAATTATGAAGAGAATTATTTAGCTCAGTGGAAGGTATTGGATCAAGACTATGTGAAGGCGATGCTGGATGAAATTGTGGGCATTACTATTCATGTAGATGAGTGGACGGCGAAGGAAAAACTAAGTCAGAATAAATCACAAGGGGAAAGAAGTAGAATCGCTGATCATCTCTTGGACTCTGAAAAAAATCATGAACAGGAGATTGGAAGGCGCATGAAAGAAAAAGATGACTAGGTATATCGTGGATCGTCTTTGAAGCGGAGCTTTTCGAGATAGTTGGCTTCAATGGAAAGGGCACCAAATTCCTCGGATACCTTTCCTTTTATCACATAAACACCGTTGCCTCGCCAATGATATTTTTCTGCGACAGGTGGAAAGTGTACAGTATCCAAAAAGAATCCTCTTCGGTCGATAAATGTGCCGAAGTACATTCGTTCTCCTTTCGCTGTGCGGGATGGTTTGACAGTCACTAAGTATCCCACGACGGTCACTTCACTTCCGATTTTTTGTGATAATTCACTGGCATATATTTCATCTGCGGGAGATTCTTCCAGTAAATCAAAAGGGTTGCACAACGGAAAACCAATCAGCTCGAATTCGTCGTAGGCATCTTCTAGCCAGGAATGTTCGAGATTGGGGAGAGTGAAGGATTTGACAGGTGTTTCAAAAAGTCCTTGATCGGGCTGACTCATTTTCGTACTGGCGAGCCGAAAATGAACGTCCCATAAGAGCTGTTTCTTTCCCATTCCCAAAAAACGAAATGCTCCCACTCGGATCAAGATGGTTATTTGTTGAAGGGATATTCTCACTCGTTGCAGGAAGTCGTCTAAATCCAAGAACGGACCGTTCTGCTTTCTCTCGGACAGTATGTCCATCATGGTTTGATGTTCGATGTCTTTTACCAGCCCCATTCCTAGAATGATCGTTCGGTCGTAAATTATGGAATCTGCGCTACCTCTTTGAACACAGGGTGGTTCAATAGAGGCGCCGTGCATGCGTGCTTCGTGCACATAAAGTTCTGTTCTATAAAAGCCTCCGAAATTATTGATGGTAGCTGTCATGTATTCCAAAGGAAAGTAGGCTTTCAGATAAAGACTTTGATAGCTTTCTACCGCGTAACTGGCGCTATGACCTTTAGCAAAAGCATATCCAGCGAAACTTTCTATTTGTCGCCATATTTCGGCAACGAGCTCGAGAGGATGTCCTTTTTGTTGAGCTTTGGTAAAGAAACTTTGTCGGGCTTTTTCAAATTCTTCACGTCCGCGAAATTTACCGGACATGCCTCTACGCAAGTTGTCAGCCTCGCCCAAATCCAACCCACCGAAGTAATGCGCCACTTTGATCACATCTTCTTGATATACCATCACACCGTAGGTTTCAGGCATGATATCGAGCATTATTGGATGTGCGTTCTTTCTCTTTTCAGGAAACCGGTGTCGAAGAATGAACTCGCGCATCATCCCACTTTGAGAAACACCTGGACGAATTACAGAACTGGCAGCTACGAGCCCTAAGTAGTCATCTACCATGAGCTTAGTGAGCAACATACGCATGGCGGGTGATTCTACGTAGAAACATCCTATCGCTTTCGCATTGCGCAAAAGATCTTTTATAAGTTCATCTTGCTTAAACCGCTTCATGTCATGGATGTCTGCAACAGTTGCTTGCGGTTGATTGTAAGAAATGATCTCGAGGCATTCTTTAATTTTTCCCAACCCTCTTTGAGAAAGAATATCAAATTTGTAGATGCTCAAATCTTCTGCCACGACCATATCGAAATGCGTAGTAGGAAAACCCTTCGGGGGAAGAAAAGTAGCAGTGTATCTTTGAATGGGTTCTTCTGTTATAAGTATTCCCGCTGCATGGATGCTTAGCATGTTGGGAAAGTCTTGGATATATGCGCTGTATTGCAGCACGAGCTGTTGTAAGTTGTCTAGTTTTTCATAACTAAACCTTCCATCACTAAGAAAATCGATATCTGATTTAGGAAGACCGAAAACTTTTCCTAGTTCCCGAACGATAGCTCGGTACTGAAAGGTAACATACGCTCCGAGAAGAGTTACATTCTTGAATTTATTGAAAATGTACTGGGTAATGTCTTCTCGATCCGTCCACGAAAAGTCGATATCAAAGTCCGGTGGGTTTTTTCTGTATAAATTGATGAATCGCTCGAAATACAAATCGAGTTCGATGGGATCTACATCCGTGATTCGAAGAAGGTAGGCAATCACACTGTTGGCTCCGCTTCCTCTTCCCACATAAAAGTATCCCTTGCTCCTAGCGTAGGAGGTAATGTCCCAATTGATCAGGAAGTAACTGAGGTATTTTTTTTCTCGAATAATGGACAATTCCTTCTCAATGCGGTCTAGAATGAGCGGTGATACTTGCGGATAGCGGTACGAAAGGCCTTCGTTACATAGCTTTTTTATTAGTTGAAAATCTTCTTCTTCGCTGTCTGTATAGGTTTTTAGATTCTTGGGAGCAGCATCTGAACTGAATTCAAAATCAATAGAACACATACCGAGCAAATGTTCGGTATTGGTCAGAAGTTCTGGAAATTCAGAATACAATTGCTGGATTTCAGATATTGACATCATTTTTTCTTCTGCATCTGCTTGTTCAGAAGATTCAAGTTTGCTAAGTAAAAAATTGTTGTCAATTGCTCGCAGCAATCGGTGGGCGTTGAAGTCTTTTTTGTTTCTAAAAGTTACAGGCAACAAGGCCACAAGTTTGCTCAACGACTTTTGAATAGGATGAAACTTAAGGCGATTTAAGTCCTTGGGTCGCACTCCAATGAATTCGTTTTCCTGTAGTTGATCAATTTCAATGTGTTCATAGAAAGGGTAGATCATGAAAGTATCAGCAAGCGGAGGACATTTTAGAGGATGCTCTTTTCCTTCTTGAAGATAAAGTGAAAGATACTGGTTCAATGAATGCCATCCATTGTTGTTGCGAGCAAGTCCGATGAACTGTTGTTGTGCTCCGTTGCGAAAGTCGATTCCCAAAACTGGCTTTAAATGATGCTTTTTTGCGAGTCTTACGAAGTCTGTTCCAGAGGAGGTGTTGTTGATATCGGTGAGTGCGAGTGTAGTGTATTCGAGCTTTATCGCATCAAGCAGAAGTTCTTCAGGCGGAATCGTCCCAAATCTCAGGGAGTAGTACGAATGGACACAGAGAAACATGGAGACTAGGTTTCTTTGTTTTTTCTTTCTCTTGCGCGCGTTTCCCCCATTCCAAATAGTTCCAGCTGCTGGGTTACAACATAGCGGTATTCTTTATCTACTCTTTCTCCTACGGGATCAAGTAAGTGCATCCCTTGGGCATTAGGATTTTTAATTTCGGGTGAAACGGGGAATGCATTCAAAGCATCGTCCGCAGGTGGTACAAGAAATTCAGAAATTCCGGATAGATCAAGGTTGCCATTGAGCCATTCTTTTTCTCGTGACTCAGGAAGAATCAGTGGAGATCTTGGGTGTCCTATTCGTCTCAAGAGATCATTGGCAGCAGTGGTGAGGATCGCGAATGAGTGCAAAATTTCACCGGTGGTAGGATGGACATATTCATCCCATATTCCGGCGAAAGCGAACGGTGTGTATTCGTTTTTCTTATAAAAACAAAAAGGTTTGCTTAATCCAAGATCCGAAGGTCCTTCGAAGAAGAAATCTGCAGGTACCACGCAGCGTTGTGAACGAATGGGCTTGCGGAAAGACGGTTTTTCAAATATGCCTTTCGCCCCGCGATACGTTGCAAGATTATCTTGATTGTGATCTCCTTCTATGCGTGCATTGATCAATAGCATCGGCTTTTTGGCCCAGGAAGGCATCAAGCCAAATCGCATGAGTTGTATTTGATGCGGATTAGAAGATGCGATTACGGGTGCGAGAGTGCCTGGTGCAACGTTAGCCTTGGGTTCAAATACCAATCCTGGAACGGCAGTAACGCCGAATTTTTTTTCGATTTCTTTAATTTTGGTAACCACCGCATAACGACCGCACATGAAGCATTGACTTAGGCGTTTAAAGATCGCAAAATTCGTTGAATAAACTCCCCTGAAATGGAGGTATTTTCGAAATGACCCATGTGTCCTATACCGGGGACAACTAAATAAGCCGCGCCGGGAAGTCTTTGAAGCTCTGATTCCATTACATGCATCGGCAATGATGGATCCTGGTCACCGAGGAAATAAAACAATGGAAAGTCTCTATTTATCAAAGTCTCTACTTCATCCTCGCGGCGTTTCATTGCCATGAGGGCATTTTGGATAGCAGCCACTTCCATTTGCTTAGCCTCTTCGATCATGGATTCAATCGTGTCATGGAGTTTTTCGCGAGAATTGGAGGAAAACAATCCGGAGATCATAGTGCGCAAATAGAGGGCTTTATTTTCCTCTGCAGCGGCAACAGCGCGGTCTCTCGCTGCTTTTTTTTCTGCATCATCACATCCTGCTTTGGAGTGAAAAAGACAGAGCGCTTTGATTTTTTGTGGGTATCTCCGGGCAATGTTGCACGCCACGTAACCTCCCATGCTGTGACCAATGAAAATCACGGATTCAGACTTTTCTAGAGGAAGTTGACTCAACACATCGTCTGCAAAATCTTCAATTCGGGCTCCAGCGGGCAGCGGGGCTCGATTTCCGTGACCGGGTAGCTCTGGAAGGTGGATTTCGAAGGGAGTTTTGGAAATTCGGTTCAAAACGGGCTTCCACATGGAGGAATTTTCTAAAAAACCGTGAAGAAATACAATATGATTTTTTGACATAGCGGTTGCAATTTAGATTTGTAGCCATGGGAATCCTATCGTCGAATATGAAATTTTTATTTTAGGATAAAAAAAAGCCCCTCAAGCTGTTGCGAAGGGCTTTAAATTTTTATTAGCGGAGTCAGAGTATTATTGCTTCACAAACTTAGTTGTTTTTATGTCTTGAGGCCCTTGAATGGAAAGTGTGTACATGCCCTTAGGAAGTTGACCAATAGAGATGCTTGAGACGTTTAAATTGCCGGTAAGAATTCTTTTTCCTGTAATATCATTGATGAAGAAAGTAGGATTGTCTACCGTATTAGTTTCTACAAAGATATTTTCGGAAGCGGGATTTGGATAAACCCGGAGAAAGTCATTGGTCTGATAAGCTTCATTCACATTCACCACATCTTCGAAGATAGCGATATAGCCTCCTGTAGTATTGAGTTGAGTTTGGAACGCGTCAGGAGTTACGAAAGAGTATTGATATTCTTCTGGGTAGGAAGCGTCACTGCCTAGTTCACCGCTTATTAATAACTTACTATTTAACAGATCAATGCTAAGGACTTGGTCGAAAGTATAAGATGCACCTAGGTAGGTGACCCATTGCATGTATCCATTTGAAGACAGTTTGATTAAAAATCCATCATCATCAATTAAGGTATTAAATGGATATTCGTAGCGTGAGTCTTGAAAAGCATCTGGGGTGACTAACAGCACATCCGAGTTCGTCCTTCCACCGATATAAATTTCATTGTTTTCACTAATAAAGAGATCAGTCGGCATGGCTGTTCTCACCACGTTTGTTTCGATAATGGAAGGACATAATAGACTGCGGTATTCAATATTAAAAGCGGTGTCAAAAACAGTGATAATCATGCCGTCGCTTGTACCCTCGAGTTCCATGTGTTCTGCATTCGATGTAAAAGGGGTGTCTGTTCCACCCTCCCTACTGATTAAAACAAATTTTCCTTCACTGTTGAGGGCGCCCTGAAAAAGGGATTCGCCACCTTGTCCTCCATAAAAACCAACAAATTCAAGTGTTAAATCTTCATTGAAGACACCAATTATACCATCAGAAGCTGTGCTTGAGTTTTGACTATGCAAGATGGCCGGTAAGGGTTCAGGACCGGTTTGATTGAGGCTGGTGCTATTGGAAGATCCGAAAAACAACAATTTGCCATCCTCGGTGGGGAGTAAGCCCGTGATAAAATCATTGACACTTCCACCGACAACAGAGGAGTGAAGACAAAATCCATTGTCAATATTAAAGAAAGTAGCGAAACCGTCTTGTCCTCCAGAGAATTCGGTCGTTGAGTTTTCTACAGGAAAATTTTGAGAACGGGTGTTTCCTGTAATGGCCAAAATATTTTCGGTAGCAGGAACAATGGACGTTAAGTGATCTTCGTTAGATCCCCCGAGATAAGAGCACTGGAGAAAGTTCCCCGATAGGTCGAAAAGGGCATAGAAAACATCGAAAGTCCCTCCTCCAAAATTTGGCTGAAAGCCATCTAGCGCAGGCAGCTCTGTTGAATTGGTAGATCCGCCAATAGCAACAAGGTCGCCTTTAATGAACATGTCTCGAGCACTGGTAGAATTGTTTCCACCAAAGTAAGTAAACCAAACTAGGTTATTGGAGGCATCAAACCTGCACAAGGTTGCGTCCGTTTCACCTAAGAGTTGATTTTGATAGCTGTTTTCTGTGGCTATATTCTGCGGTAAACTGGATAATCCAGCGCATACATAATCCCCATTATCCAAAAACAATGATTTATAGATGGTCCACTCATCCCCGCTATATGTTGCATAGATGAGCTGGGGAGTGGGATCAATGGTCAATTCTTTTGCTTGGCCTTGATAGAAGAATTTGAATAGATTCTCACCGATCTTTTGATATTCTACATTTACTTTTTTGAATTGTCGATCGTAAGACAGTGGGATCCATTCGTTGAAGTTGACAAGGGGTACCTTGAGCATAATGGCTGTTGGCTGTATATCGAGGATTTCAGCGCCGTAGATATTGAATCGAATGTCGTTGATGTTTCCGTTTTCAGTGATGACGAAATCATATTCAAATTGGTCGTCATTTTTTCTTTTGAAGACCAAGTCAATTCCAGGATAAAATTGAGCATAGATAATTTTTTCGAAAGATGGATTTTTATCATCGCTCACAAAAGTGGTGATATAGGGCTGAGATGGTAGTTCCTTTCGAATGGTGTAGTCAGGATTAAAATTTGCGAATACGAAGTCTACGCGATTCATTGTTACGCTGTCTCCGTTATTTACATAGAAGTCGTAGCTGAACCCATCCTTTCGCAGTTGAACGTTGAATCCTTTGCAATGCAAAAGGAATCGGACAGCCTGTGCAGGCTGTCCGATTTCATTGTGAATTTGACCGATATTTTCTCTGAATCCACTGTTTGCAAGAGCATTGAAGGTGGATAAAAGTATTAGGAACAAGGCAATTTTTGTTTTCATAACACAGCGAATAAAGTTTATTTAGTAGTCATAAACGATTCCCAGCTTCCGTCTGGATAAGTAAATTTATGAACTATAATGCCCGTTGGAACACCTTGAACGGGTTCAATTAACGGCGTAGTAGAAGTATTCGCCCGAACTTGAAAGCGGTCTTTATGAAGGGTTATTCCTTGTAAGCTGAGTACTTCATAATCGATGGTAGCGTCAACAGATGAAGTCACTTTCAAGGAATAAGAATTTCCAACAACTGGATTCGGGAAGGCTAAAACAGAAACAAAATCTTTCATGTCTAATCCACTGGATAATCTCTCTGTTGTTGCAAAGTAAAGATTTTGTATTTCACCGTTACTTAAAATGATGGTTGATTTGTGGAGTCCAGGATTTAAGGTAAACGAAAGATTATTCCTATTCAAAGCACCAGCAGCCAAGTCTGATGCAGAAAAGTAGTGGTATTCTTTGGTAGTTAAATTATCAAATCGAACAGCATGAAGTTGATCAAGCGTATTAGAAGGAATTACATTTTGAGCGTGCGCATGGCCAAGCCCCGCTAGCATTATATCCCATACATCATGATTATTGTGGGTGTTAGATGGGTCAAACCAACCCGTTCTGGTCACAAAATCTTCCCATAGTTCAGCGGTCCAATCAACCCACCAACCGGAGGGCGTATATTCCCAGTCCACGTTATAGTCTACGGGTTTTAACATTCCCCCGCAATAAAGGTCCAAATCCGGCTCAAGGATGTTTGCATATACCACTCCATTGTCCACACATTCGTAGTAAGCCGCTGGAATATTGAAAGGATAATTGGACATATTGGACATCACACAACTGAAGTTATTATTAGCATTGGCATCGCCTAATTCACCTTGGAAGTTTACCCACTCCTGCATTAACTTTTTTGGGAGCCCTCTTAATGTTAGATCAGGTACGGGGGTAATCTGACCTCCGAAAATGTTGTACCTAATAATGGTGGGATCATTATGGGGCACTTCATTTTGTGCTCCAGGAAGGGCCATGAAATCACCAAAATCTTGGATGTTATTATATCCCGATACGGAGATGGACTCGAATGGTTCATCCGTTGGCCACCACATATATTCGTTGCTTAATTGACTCAACCAAAAGGAATCATTAGCACCCTCGTAGGAAGCGGTAAGTCCAAAGGCATATTGAGGGCTCACGCATTTCCATTGATAGGAACTAAGGACTGGAGGATTAGCAGGAATAACTGGAGCGGTAATGTCGTCTAGAATGTCTCCACCTTCGTTAAAACCAGTGAGCTCAATTTCAAAATTTCCATTTTGAATATCGAAGTATTCAGGCTTGAGATAAAAGAAGTGTTCACCTAAAAGACGCACGCTTTCCACAGGTTGTTTAGTCCCGTTTGAGTTTAATCTAAGTACTGTCACTTGTACATTAGAAAATTCTTCAGCATTATCAAGAATCACATAATGCCCTGTATTGTGGGGCAAGTCATTCAACTTGAGCTTTTGTGCTGACGATGGAAGTGTTAGAAATACCCCCCCCCCATAGAAAAAAATTGAGAAATAGTGTTTTCATATAGTTAATTGTTTAAATTATGAATCAAATGTATGATTATCCCATTTTCAAAAAAGTCAATAAGTGTTAAGTGGTGTTAACCATTCCTAATGCGAGCATTTCAATTTTTTTCAGAATGTTTGAATTTAGCCTTTGCAATTTAGATTTGTAGCCATGGGAATCCTATCGTCGAATATGAAATTTTTGCGCAAGCAGAAAAACATGACTCAAAATGAATTGGCCGAACTACTCGGAATCAAGCGTCCCGCGCTGGGTTCGTATGAAGAAGAACGAGCCGAACCCAAAATCGCATTGCTGAAGGATATGGCTAAAATCTTTCAGATTGAAGTGGACGACCTCATCGGTCGAGATTTGAGCTATGGTGCGAAGCGTGAAATGGATAGATCAAAAATTCCCGTGGTCCCCACTCTAGCCGCCGCAGGCTATCTTCACGGATATTCAGATGACGAGTTTATCGAGACCTTGCCCACCGTGGATTTAACCACCACAGATATTCCTCTCACAAGCGACATGAGGGTGTTTCAGATCGCTGGAGACAGTATGTTGCCCATCCCCGACGGGAGCTATATCATTTGCTCTAAAGTGGAGCATTTAGACGACTTGAAGGAGGGCAAAAGACACATTGTGGTCACGCTTAATGACGGGATCGTGTACAAAAGGGTATATCGCAGAGACGATTACTTGAGACTCGTTTCGGATAATGCCGTGTTTGGACCTTTTGATGTCCATTTAACGGAGGTCACCGAGCTATGGAAAACAGCGGGTTTTATTTTACCTGACGAGGAATAGCTCCCATGAACCTCTTTCACCATAATATGTTTTAAAACTCAAATACCATTCAATGAGCACTAAGAAAATTCCAACATCCGTATATGCAGAGATGACTCCAAATCCATCGGCAATGAAATTCGTAGCCGATAGAGCGCTGATCAGCGGAGGCCTGCAGGTGGAGTACCGATCAAAATCAGAAGCAAAAAATTCATCTCCGCTTGCGGAAGAACTTTTTAATTTTCCTTTTGTAACCAATGTTTTTATCAGCGGCAATTTTGTAACCGTTTCTAAAGACGAATCGCTTGGATGGGAAATGATTGTCATGCAGTTAAGAGAGTATGTACGAGAGTGGTTGATGGAAAATGAAGTCGCGGTATCGGCCATTCCTTCGGAGTTATTGAACAGAAAACCTTCGTTGCCCGCAGAAGAATTGGGTTCTGATAAGCCCGCCCTAGATTATTCTCAATTTGAAGCATCGCCCTATGATGACGAGATTCGATTCTTGTTGGATGAGTTTGTAAGACCCGCTGTAGAACAGGATGGCGGAGCCATCGACTTTATGGCGTATAAGGACAAGAAAGTATATGTTCAAATGAAGGGCAGTTGCAGTGGCTGTCCCTCTTCCACTGCCACACTGAAAGGAGGTATTGAGAATTTGTTGAAATCAAAACTTCCAGAAGTGGTAGAAGAAGTTGTTGCAGAAGCCGTATAATTGCTTCGCGAAAACTTCTTTTTTCATGAGAATTATTATTTGCTTCTTTTTGGTGTGTCATCATCTTTGGATGTCCGCACAGCCAACGTTTCCGTACAATGGAGTGCTTCCGAAAGATGTGAATGCCTATGCGTTCATCCATGCCAACATTCAGGCGGATCCTTCGACCCTTTTGACGGATGCTACCTTGGTAATTGAAAAGGGGAGGGTGCTTGCTGTAGGAAAGGATGTTTCGATTCCTGCGAACGCAGTGGTTTTCGACTTACAAGGTGCCTACATCTATCCTTCATTTATAGAATTACACAGTGACTATGGTATGCCCAAGGCTCCGAGCGCAAGAAGGGAATGGGGCAGACCTCAAATGGAATCTAGCAGAAAAGGAGCATTTGGATGGAACGACGCCATTCGCCCTGAACAAGACGCCGCATTGATTTTCTCCCCTTCTCCTGAGCTTGCCACTGAATGGCGGGCCATGGGATTTGGAGCAGTGCTCACACACATTCAAGACGGTATTGTCAGAGGAACATCTGCATTGGTGTCACTTGGAGAAGACCGAAACGAGTCTTTGTTGATTCCACAAGTGGGAGCACATTACAGCTTTAATAAAGGGAGCAGTACGCAGGATTATCCCTCTTCGTTGATGGGATCTATCGCTTTGCTTCGTCAGACCTACTATGATGCTGATTGGTATAAAAAAGGAGGACAGAAAGAAGAACAAAATCTTTCTCTTCAAAAGATGAATGAGATACAGAAGTATCCTGCTTTTTTTGACGTGCAAGACAAGTGGAATCTCTTTCGCGCAGATAAAGTGGGTGATGAATTCGGTGTCCGTTATATCATCCGAGGTACTGGCATGGAGTATCAGCGTATAGAAGATGTGAAGAAAAGCAATGTTTCATTGATTATTCCTTTACAGTTTCCTCAAGCGTTTGACGTAAGCGATCCATTATTGGCACGATGGATTGAATTTTCTGAAATGAAACATTGGGAAATGGCTCCTTCAAACCCCTTGCTCCTGAGCAAGGCGGGAATTCCATTTGCGCTTACTGCTTCTGGGTTAGAAGACAAGAAAGATTTTCTGAAAAACTTAAGAAAATCAATAGAGCGAGGATGGTCGAAGAGCGAAGCTTTGGCTGCCTTGACTACTGTGCCAGCAAGCATGATAAAAACCGAACAAATGCTCGGTCAGATAAAACAAGGATTTATAGCTAATTTTTTTATTAGTTCAGAAGAAATTTTTTCTTCTAATTCTATTATCTATGAAAATTGGGTTTCGGGCAAACGCTTTGAAGTAAATGCCAAGGAGAAGAAAACGCTCAGTGCAGGAAGCTATCGGCTGAACGTGGGTTCTGATGTTTTCGATATTAAACTAGAACAAGGAGAGCGTCCCAAGAACACTGCCATTTTAGTGCAAGGAGATACACTAAGATTTTCTGTAAAGGTGTCAGAAGAATTGAATTTTCTTCAGTTGATACTTACACCGGACAGTGCATCATCTCGTCTGGGAGTATTGCGTTTTAGTGGAGTAAAAAACACCACCGATTGGACCGGGCAATTCGTGCGGAGAAATGGAGATGTTGAGAGTGCGGTATTCTCAATTATCAAAGAAAATAAGGAAGAGAAGAAATCCGACAAGAAGGAAACAACTCCTGAAACCCTTGGGAGCATTGTGTATCCCTTCACGGCATATGGCTGGGAAAAAAGACCCGAGCAGCGCACTGTTCACTTTAAGAATGCTACCGTCTGGACCAATGAGAAAGAAGGGATAATTGACAGTGCAGAAGTGATTATTTCGGGAGGAAAAATTGTCGCTGTAGGAAAAAATTTGAATGCTTCAGCTTATAAGAACGTAGAAATTGTTGACGCAAAAGGCAAACATCTTACTGCTGGAATCATTGATGAACACAGTCACATTGCTTTGGCGAGTGTTAACGAAGGATCACAAGCATCCAGTGCAGAGGTAAAAGAGGGAAGTGTAGTATGGCCTGAAGACATTGATATTTACAGACAGCTTAGCGGGGGTGTAGTAGCGGCTCAATTGCTTCACGGATCGGCTAATCCGATTGGCGGTCAGAGTGCTTTGATTAAAATGCGGTGGGGAGCAAATGCGGATGAAATGCTCATTTCTAATGCGGATGGTTTTATCAAATTTGCTTTAGGAGAAAATGTCAAGCAAAGCAACTGGGGCGATTTTAATACCACCCGTTTTCCTCAAACAAGAATGGGAGTAGAGCAAGTGTATTATGATCATTTTATTCGCGCTCTCGAGTATGGAGAACAATTAAAGAACCCAAAGAAACTGGTCAGAAAAGATTTGGAGTTGGATGCATTGCTTGAAATTTTGAATAAGAAACGGTTTATTACATGTCATAGTTATGTGCAAAGTGAGATCAATATGCTCATGCACGTTGGGGATAGCTTGGGATTCCGAGTGAATACATTTACACATATTCTTGAAGGATACAAGATTGCAGATCAAATGAAGGCTCACGGCGCGGGAGGTTCTTCTTTCAGCGATTGGTGGGCCTATAAAATGGAAGTAAAAGATGCGATACCGCACAACGGAGCATTAATGGCCCGCAAGGGAATAACCGTCGCTTTCAACAGTGACGACGCCGAGATGGCACGCCGATTAAATCAAGAGGCGGCAAAGGCGGTGAAGTACGGTGGAATGAGCCCGGAAGAAGCGTTGAAGTTTGTTACTTTGAATCCAGCAAAACTGTTGCACTTGGATGATCGGATGGGATCCATTAAGGTAGGAAAAGATGCGGATATCGTGTTGTGGAGTGGTGATCCATTGAGTGTGTACAGCAAAGTTGAACAGACCTACGTAGATGGTATATGCTATTTTGATCGGCAGCAGGATTTTCAAATGCGAAAGTGGATGGAGCAAGAGCGAGCGCGTTTGGCGCAGAAAATGCTCCAAGCCAAAGAGCTCGGCTTGCCGGTTATTCAACCTGTTTATAGAGCGCCCAAGCATTTCCATTGCGACACTATGGATCAAAGCAGTGTAGGTCAATTTTATCGAGAAAAATGATGAAGAATTTTTTGCTTTTAATGGCTTTATTTCCCTTAGTGGCAGTGAGTCAATTCAATCCAGCGCCTGCTCCAAAACAGAGCAAATCCATTTTGATCATGAATGCGCATGCGCACTTAGGAAATGGAGAGAGCGTTGAGAATGCAGTGGTAGCTTTTGAGAAAGGAATCATTACACTTGTAGCTGATGCTCGAACTGTACGTCTGGATCTTACCAAATTTGATACAGTTATTCAAGCCTCTGGAATGCATTTGTATCCAGGTTTTATAGCGTCTAACTCGACACTCGGTTTACATGAAATTGACGCAGTGCGCGCTTTTAACGATGTTGCAGAAACAGGAACATTTAAACCGAGCGTTCGTTCGGCTATAGCCTATAATACTGATTCGGAAATTATACCAACGGTAAGGAGCAATGGTGTTCTATTAGGTCAAATAACACCGCGTGGAGGGGTAATCAGCGGCATGTCAAGCGTAATGCAGTTTGATGCTTGGAACTGGGAAGACGCATTGATTCGGGAAGACGACGGCATTCATCTCAATTGGCCACAAGTGTATCATCGCCACTACGACAAAGGAAAAATTGCAATTGAGAAAGTCAAATCTTACGACCAACAACTTACAGAAATACGCTTGTTTTTTGAAGAAGCAAGAGCATATGCCAAGAGTAAGATGGATGTAACAGAGGTGCGGTACGAAGCACTTCGTGGAATATTTCAAGGATTAAAAACGCTTTATGTTCATGCAGATGATGTGAAAGCGATTTCGGAGGCATTGCGTTTCAAACGTGAAATGCAAATCAAGCACATGGTTATTGTTGGAGGTTATGACAGTTGGATGGTTGCAGAAGATTTAAAGCGGGACTCGGTAGGAGTAATGTTACGAAGAGTGCACGATCTTCCAATGCTAACCGGAGATGATATTGATATGACCTTTAAGTTGCCTTACATTTTGTACAAAAGTGGGGTGCTATTTTGTTTGCAGAATGAAGGAGACATGGAAAGAATGGGAACAAGGAATCTGCCATTTTTTGCGGGTACCGCGGTGGCACACGGTCTTCCCTATGAAGAGGCGGTAAAGTCATTGACATTAAACGCTGCGAAAATGTTAGGAGTCGACAAGCAGCTTGGGAGTATAGAAGTGGGAAAAGACGCGACATTATTTTTATCCAAAGGAGATGCATTAGACATGCAAAGCAACGATGTTGTGCATGCATTTATCAATGGCAGGGCTTTGACGCTAACAGATAAACACAAAGCACTATACGAACGTTACAAAAACAAATAATCAATAGCCTAGTTTTTCCCTTACTCTGGCTAAAGTAGCATTTGCAGTAACGCTCGCTTTTTCTTTCCCTATGCTCAGTAATGTTTCCAATTCATTGGGGTTCGCCATCAGGTGATCAAAATGCTTTCTTTCTTTTTCAAAACGCTGAAGAATTCCCTCGTATAGCTCTTTTTTTGCATGCCCCCAGCCATATCCACCCGCTTCTAGTTTTCTTTTCATTTCGGACGAGGCACTTTCTGGAGCAATCAATTTATAGAGTTGATAAACGATGCTAGAAGCTGCGTCTTTGGGCTCCTCTAAGGGTGTCGCGTCGGTCACAATTTTCTTATTGATTACATCTTTCAGCTCTTTTTCTGGAAGAAAAACATTGATGTAATTTCCATACGATTTACTCATCTTTTGACCGTCTGTTCCAGGAATAGTCTTCGTTTCTTCGTTGATGAGTGCTTCAGGAATAACAAACACTTCTCCCATTTTATGATTGAACGCATTGGCGATATCACGTGTCATCTCTAAATGTTGAAGTTGATCTTTCCCGACGGGCACATAGTGTGCATCGTATAAGATGATGTCCGCAGCCATAAGTACTGGATATGTAAATAATCCAGCATTCACATCGCTTAGTCGATCCGATTTGTCCTTGAAGCTGTGTGCATTAGCCAGCATCGGAAAGGGAGTAAAGCAGTTGAGATACCAAGCAAGTTCCGTGACTTGTGGAATATCACTTTGGCGATACAAAACATTTTTCTCTACATCAAATCCGCAAGCAATCCAGGTAGCAGCTACTGCGTTGGTATTGTAAATAAGGGTTTCGCGATCTTTGATCTGTGTGAGAGAATGAAAGTTGGCAATGAATAAATACGCCTCATTATTGGGTCGATTGCCAGTTTCAATGGCGGGGAGAATCGCACCTAGGATGTTTCCTAAATGCGGCACTCCAGTGCTTTGTACACCTGTTAAAATTCTAGACATAGTTTCTTAAATACATTGCAAAGAAAACAAGGATTTGACTTCTAGGTCTTATATTCGCTGTCCTTTTTAAAAATGCGGTACCTCAAATACATATTCAGCCCGATTTTTCTAGTATACAAGCTATGGATTGGCTTTATGTTTTGGGTTTCTCTATTGCTAGTCTACCCCATTTTTTTCATTCTCCTTAGTAGAAAAAAGTGGTTTGGTCTGGCTTTCAAAATGAAAGTGATTTGGTCAAAGGTTTTTCAGCTCTTGTTATTTTGTCCAGTAGCGATCACTTATCGATCAAAATTCCCTCCTCCTCCTTATGTAGTAGTTTCCAATCACAGCAGTTATTTGGATACGGTATTCATGTATAGCGTAGTTCCTGATTATTTTCTTTTTATTGGAAAAGGGGAATTATTGAAATGGCCTTTGTTCAATTTATTCTTTAAGAAGCAAGATATTCCAATTCACCGCAACTCTCCCAGGAAGGCATACGAGGCCATGCAACAGGCTTATGCGGCAATAGATCAAGGAAGCTGCATAGCGCTCTACCCTGAAGGAACCATTCCTGATGACGCGCCTCGATTGAAGCAATTTAAAAATGGAGCCTTTAAAATGGCCATCGACAAGCAAATTCCAATCGTCCCGATTACTTTTTTACAGAATTATAAAATACTCTTAGATCCAGCAAAGCTTTTTGAGCCTTCATTGCCAGCTCAGGTAGTGACAATAGTACACTCAGCCATTCCTACCAAAGGAATGAAAGAGGAGGATGTCCTAAATTTGCGTCAGCAAGTTTTTAGTATGTTGGACGAAAGCTTGCCACATGAATACCGATCGAATCATGAAAATAGATAAAAGTACAGTGGTTAAAATCGCAGAACTTTCTCGTTTGGAACTAGACGAGCACGCTGCAGAAGAAATGGTCGTAGACCTCAACCGCATGCTCGGTTTTGTGGAGAAGCTTCAAGAGGTAAATACCGACGGAGTGGAGCCACTGATTTTCATGACAGATGAAACCAACGTTTATCGCGCGGATATCGTTAAAGACGAAGTTTCGCAAAAGGATGCGCTGAGCAATGCTCCCAAAAAGGACATGTATTATTTCCGCGTTCCAAAGGTGATAGGGAATAGTGACTAGATACTAGTCACTAGTTGCAATATTCCTCAAACGCCATTTTCAAATTATTTGCGATCATTTCGGCAGTGCGGCCTTCGATGTGGTGGCGTTCGATCATGTGCATGAGTTTACCATCTTTGAAAAGCGCAATGCTAGGTGAAGATGGAGGATAAGGTAACATGTATTTTCGGGCGCGTTCTACCGCTTCGCGATCAACGCCAGCAAATGATGTAACTAATTTTTTAGGAAGTTTGCTAGATGTTTGGATGGCGTGCTTTACTCCTGGACGCATGCTTCCAGCAGCACATCCACAAACACTATTCAACACCACAAGTACAGTGCCTTCGCTGTTTACCGCCGCATCTACCGCTTCTGGCGTCATTGCTTCTTCAAAACCAACACTATCTAAATCTGCACGCATTGGTGCTACTAATTCTGGAGGATACATGTATCTTAATTTTTTTGCGAAATTACTAGAAATCTAAGTTACACAGAGTTAAAGTGTGTAAATTTAGATACTAGTGACTAGATACTAGATACTAGTGACTAGATACTAGATACTAGATACTAGATACTAGATACTAGTGACTAGATACTAGATACTAGATACTAGATACTAGATACTAGTGACTAGTGACTAGTTTTGGGTGATGGTGAGTTGATATTTTAGGAGGGGGCATATTTTATTCGAAAAAGAGGAATAACTTATGCGATAGATATTCGAGGGATACTTTTTTCATTTGTCAAAATTTAATCGAATGGAAAGTATTTTAAAATCTAAATCATTTCAGTTTTCGCTTGACATAGTGCGGTTCTGCGAGTTTCTAAACAGCCACAAACAGTTTGAAATTTCAAAACAGTTGTTACGCTCAGGAACCTCTATCGGTGCTAATATTTCTGAGGCTCAATTCGCGGCTAGTCGGGCTGATATGATCAATAAATTAAAAATCTCCGAGAAGGAGGCGAATGAAACCGAATATTGGATTGAAATTCTAAGATCCCTCCAAGACCATGAGAGCTTAAAAAGCCTTCAAGAGCAATTATTACAAATAAAGAAAATGCTCGCATCCAGCATCAAAACACTAAAGGCAAAAGTCTAAAGATGACATCTCTCAAACCACAGCCCTCTTATCCCAAAACGCTAACAAACAGTATACATTTATCCACCCATCACTAAACTTCTCACTAGTCACTAGTCACTAGTCGTTAGTCACTAGTCACTAGTCGTTAGTCTCTAGTCGTTAGTCACTAGTCGTTAGTCACTAGTCACTAGTCGTTAGTCTCTAGTCGTTAGTCACTAGTCTCTAGTCGTTAGTCACTAGTCGTTAGTCCCTAGTCCCTAGTCTCTAGTCCCTAGTCTCTAGTCGTTAGTCACTAGTCGTTAGTCACTAGTCTCTAGTCGTTAGTCGTTAGTCTCTAGTCACTAGTCACTAGTCACTAGTCGTTAGTCACTTGAATCATTAGCTCTCTCAATTGTTCCTCACTTATAGCGCTAGGGGCATCGATCATGACATCACGACCACTGTTGTTTTTGGGGAATGCAATGAAATCACGGATGCTATCAGATCCTCCAAATAAAGAGCACAGTCGGTCGAATCCAAATGCGATACCACCATGCGGAGGAGCGCCATATTCAAAGGCGTTCAGCAAGAATCCAAATTGAGCCTTGGCTTCTTCTTCGGAGAAGCCTAATAACTTGAACATTCTACTTTGCACGGCTCTGTCGTGTATTCGAATGGACCCACCACCTACTTCCACACCGTTGATTACGAAATCGTAAGCATTGGCGTTGACTGCACCTGGATCTGTTTCTAAAAGTGATAACTGATCTGGCTTCGGAGAGGTAAAAGGGTGGTGCATGGCATGCCAACGGCTGGTTTCTTCGCTCCATTCTAATAAAGGGAAATCCATAACCCACAATGGCGCAAATACTTCCGGGTTGCGCAATCCAAGACGTCCACCCATCAACAAACGAAGTTCATTGAGTTGCTTGCGTGTAGTATGAAGCCCACCGCTAAGTATTAAAATGAGATCTCCTCCTTTGGCTCCTGCTTTATTTGCAATGACTTTCCAATCGTCTTGAGAGTAGAATTTGTCAACGCTGGATTTGAAAGAACCATCTTCATTGCACATGCAATAAACTAATCCTTTCGCTCCAATTTGTGGCCGCTTCATCCACTCAGTAAGTTCATCCACTTGTTTTCTTGTATAGTTAGAACAACCGGGAGCAACAATTCCAATGACGGATTCTGCGCTATCAAATACGTTGAATCCTTTGCCCTTCATTTCTGCATCCAAGTATTGAAACTTCATGTCGAAGCGGATATCCGGTTTGTCAGAACCGTAGTGATACATGGCGTCAGCATAAAGCATACGCGGAACGGATGCAATCTCTATATTTTTTACCTGAAGAAATAAATGACGCACTAATCCTTCAAACGTATTCAGGATATCTTCTTGCTCGACAAAGGCCATTTCACAGTCGATTTGTGTGAATTCAGGTTGGCGGTCTGCTCGCAAGTCTTCATCTCTAAAGCATCGAACGATTTGATAGTAGCGGTCATAACCACTAACCATTAGCAATTGCTTGAACGTTTGCGGAGATTGAGGGAGGGCATAGAATTGACCCTCGTTCATTCTGCTGGGCACAACGAAGTCGCGCGCGCCCTCAGGAGTGCTCTTGATGAGATATGGAGTTTCTATTTCAAGAAAGTTCAAAGAGTCTAAATACTTTCTTGCTTCAATTCCAAGTTTGTGACGTAAAATAAGATTGTGTCGCAGAGGATTTCTTCTCAAGTCCAAAAAGCGCCACTGCATGCGCAAATCGTCACCACCATCGCTTTCGTCTTCGATAGTAAATGGTGGGGTTTTGGAAGCGTTGAGTAAATCCAAATGTGTAACCTCAATTTCCACATCTCCCGTCGCCATCTTCGCATTTTTTGAGGCACGTTCGATCACTTTGCCAGTTACTTTGATGACGAATTCTCTTCCAAGCTTTCGTGCGCTCTCACATAGAATTGCGTTAGAGTCCATGTTGAATGCGAGTTGGGTGATGCCATAGCGATCTCTGAGATCTACGAATGTCATCCCTCCCAAATCTCTCGACTTTTGAACCCATCCACTTAAAGTAACTGTTTCACCGATATGTTGGCTGCGGAGCTCTCCGCAAGTGTGCGTGCGATGCATATTGTTTTTAAATTGAGGTGCAAATATACGAGAGGATAAAGACAATGCTCGAAGAGGACAAATGCAACCTTTTGAGTTTAGAAATCATCTTACTATCAAACCAAATACTCATCCCTATGAAAAGGCTTCTTGTTCTGTTTGCGATAGTCTGGTGCAACTTTCAATCTTTGAATGCACAATGCAATCTCTCAGGAGAATTCGACTACGATTTTTCGAATTTTGTAATCTATGCGAATGCGCTGGACACCCTCACGGATTGTCCGGGATCAACCTATATACATTATGGATGGCATTTTAACGGCCAATTTATCGGAGAACAAGACATGTTGTATTTCTCGTGGACAGTACCAGGTACCTATGAACTTTGTTTGGAGGTTTTTGCGTATGATCAAAACAACAACCTTCTAGGTCAGGCCGCGTCGTGCCAACTGATAACAATACCGTGCTTCTTAACAGTCAATCCTGTGGTTGTTTCGAGTAATTCGAATGAACTGGTCGTCAACGTTTCTCAAGTTTTTGGGGGTATGGCACCTTACACCATCGAATGGTCCAGTAACTCAGGTATAACCGGAACAATCAATTCACAACAGAATCTTGTAATCATAGAGCCAACCTACCCCATGGTGTTGACCTTTGTCGTCAGTGATGTGACTGGCTGCGTAGAGTTCGCTACTATTACCGTACAAGGCTCATCGTGTGATTATTACTTTACTACTTCTATCGTTGACAATTTTGTCACAATTCAAGAGTATTTTAATGGAGAACCTATTGGAAACGATCACCCTTCCAATTCTTATTTTAATGTAGCAGGCACGAATGTATTTTCTTATGAACACAATCCAACCTTAATGCTTCCAGGTACAGGAACATTCACCATTCAATCCTATTTTTCTTCTCTAGAATGTCCCAGTCAAACGCAGTACAACGCAAATGTCGTGATTACAAGTTTGGATCAAACCTGCGATGCGATCATCGATTTTGATCAATACGGATACAGCTACCAGTTCTACAATGCGTCTACAGGATATTATACTGCTACCAGTTGGATGATCAACGGCCAATGGGCTTCGACTTGGTCTACAGCCTATTACACCTTTGAGCCAGGCTTGACCAATATGGTGAATATGATGATTACCAACAATATTACCGGTTGTTCAGATGAGGTTACCATCATTATTGAAACGCCACCAGCTCAAACCATTTGCGGGTATGCATTTGAAGATGTCAATGAGAATGGGATCATGGACAGCGGAGAGCTTGGCATTCCAGGCGTATCCATCTATGAGAACAGTTTGCCGGATTCGGTGGTAACTGATGCAAATGGTTATTACGAAATCCAAGTATATCCTGGTGATTTTATCATCAGCGCAGCGAGCAATGTTGGTTATGCATTTTTGAATAGTGTAGAGCAATATTGGACAACCTTTGAAGGAAATTATTTGGATTACGTAGGGGGCTGCAATGTGAATTTTCCTATGGTGTCTTCACAGGCAGAAATTTGCGGCGTAGCCTTTAACGATTCGAATCAGAATGGCGAATATGATGAAGGGGAGTCGTTGTTGGCCAATGTGGAGATAATGAATTATGCAAATACAACGCAATTTGGAATGAGCATGGCTTATACGAATCAGGAGGGTGCATATTGCGTGGTCGTTCAAGCGGGATGGGCTTACATCTATGCGGAATACACCACAGCGGAAGGAGTTACTCTTTACGAGTATACACAACTTGGTCAGATAGAAGCAGGTGGCTCTTACACTGCTAATATCCCATTCTATTTCGTTGAGGATGCCATTGAGTTAGGCGTCAACCTATCTGCGGGCTCAACAGTGACTCCTGGTTTTCAAACCTACTACTATGTGCACTTGAATAACATTGGAGAAAACATAGCAATAGCGGATATAGTAATCAATGTGGATCCGAATCTCTTGATAGTTGCTGCTTTGGATTTAGATGGTGTTCAACCCATCATCAACAACACAGCGAATACTATCACTTGGTCAAACGTGTCAATTGGTGGAATGGAGAATCTATATGCCTATTATACCACCCAGACGCCTACCACTTTCCCACTAGGAAACATTGTAACATCGACAGTTACTGCCACGGTAACCAATGGAATAGATGTTTTCTTGTCCAATAACCAAAACTCCATCACCCAAGTGTGCGTCGGTTCTTATGATCCCAACAACAAATTGGTCTATCTTGAGTATGGAGCTGAAATAGGCTATAATGAAGGAGATCAATATGGCATTAACACCTTGCCTACCAATGACTATTTCACGTATGTCATCAACTTCCAGAATACCGGCACTGCGCCAGCATACACCGTTAGAGTGGAGGATGAATTGGATATAGACTTGGATTGGTCCACTTTCCAAATGATTGGTGCTACTCACGACTATATGGTGGAAATGATCAACGGCAAGCTCATCTGGACCTTTAACAACATCATGTTGCCAGATTCTACCACCGATGAGCCTAACAGCCACGGTCAGATCGTGTTCCGAATAAAGCCGGATGCGAATAAGCCAGTAGGTTCTTTGTTTGAAAACACAGCATATATCTATTTTGACTTTAACGAGGCGATTATTACCAATACATCTACGGTTTTATTTGTGACCACCATAGGGGTGAATGAATCGGAGGATACTTCTTCAGGTATTTCTCTTTATCCCAATCCTGCAGAAAGTCGAGTGAATGTGGTGACTGACTTCTGGGATGATCGCACCGAGATCCGCATTTATGATATGACAGGAAGAATGCTCTTTAGCGAAAGAATGCTTAGTTCATCCGTGGTGATTGAGCCTCAATTGGCGAAAGGTCATTATATAATTGAAATCAATTCTGAGTCAAGTCGGGACACTGCGAGATTAATTATCAGATAATTAGGTTGTTAAGGTTTTAAAATGGTCAGTCCCTTATCAACGATAAGGGACTTTCTTTTGTATCTTTGCGACAAATCGTTGATGAAATTGGTTCATTTTAATTCAATGTCAACGATTTATATCATTCCATGACAGGCATTCAGTTCAACACCAAAGAGCATCCATTCTTCGATGCCCTTAAGCAGAAAGTAGATCGCTACTTCCACGACAATCAAATCAAGACTTCAGGCAACTGGAAATTATATAGCAAGACCACCATTCTGTTCACCACATTCTTTTCACTGTACGCATTGTTGGTGTTCACTAGTTTCCCTATTTGGGCAGACATTCTTCTTTGTTTAGTCTTCGGCGTGAATATCGCTGCCATTGGATTCAACGTAATGCACGATGGAGCCCATGGGAGCTTTTCGAGCAAGCAATGGGTAAATGACATCATGGGATATTCCTTGAACCTCATGGGTGGAGATGTTAATCTGTGGAAGGTGAAGCACAATCAAATTCATCACAGTTTTACAAATATTGATGGCTATGACGACGACATCGATATCAGACCGCTCATGCGTACTACGACGATTCAACCAAAGTTGAAAATGCATCGTTTTCAGCATATTTACTCAGTAGCGCTGTATTGCCTGACGTACGTCTTATGGGTTTTCTACTTTGATTTTAAGAAGTATTTTACAAGAAAAATCGGAGCGACTCCTATTCGCAAGTTTTCTACCAAGAACCATATCATCTTCTGGGCAACGAAGGTGGTACATTTTGTTTTTTTCCTTGGTTTTCCTATCTTTTTTAAAGGATTGTTAGCTACTATCATTGGTTATTTAATAGTAACGTTTGTGTGTGGAATCATTCTCTCTTATGTATTCCAAATGGCTCACGTTATGGAGAATACGGAGTTTGTAGATCCAACACAGACCAACGGAAAATTGGAAGACGAGTGGGCGGTTCACCAAATCAAAACAACTTCAAATTTTGCTACCAAAAGTAAAGTTGTTTCTTGGCTTACAGGAGGCCTCAATTATCAAGTAGAGCATCATCTTTTCCCCAGAATATCTCACATTCATTATCCAGAATTGAATAAGTTGGTAATTGAAACGTGCGAACAGTTTGGGGTAAAATACAATGAGTACAAAACGCTTGTTCAAGCGTTGAAATCACACGTGAATCACTTACGTGCAGTAGGAGTAGCTTAAGGAACGTATTCCATTGCTCCTTCTAGGATGTAATTCATTTGATAAATGTCGTCGGCATTGAGTCGAAGCTTGCCTTTAAAGGTCAGGCGCTCGTCTGTTTTGTACACACGGTGCTTACCTGCAAAACGTAAGTCCATTACAGATTCTGGACCGCCACCGCCACAGAAATAGCAGTTGGCATAAGGATATCGACTCACCACATAGAAGTTCTCATCGTAGTCAACAGGAATAACATATCCTGTAATATACACTTCTTTTCCTTCGTAGGCTTTTATGGCCGGCCCGAAAGTAGGCTTCCAGAAATAAGAGTCGAGTTCTTGAACATAAATCTGCTTAAAGGTAACATCGGATAAGGTCTTCCAGGTGACTTCATTCGGGGCGTCGTCGCTGAGCTGGGGAACGAAGGCAGACTGTCGCTCTCTTTCCCAATCAACCCCTTTCATGGCTTTCACAGGACTATCATCATGGGGAGTGCACATATAACTGCTCACGATAAGTGCAATTGCAATACCTGCAGCGAAGAAAACTACTTTTTTAACCATTGGACAAAGTTTTGGAAATATCCATCCTCACAGCCCTCACAGCGGGCAAAAGTGATGCGACGATTCCGGTAAGCAAAGTTACTGCCAACAATACTAATTCTGACGGAGAAATGCCCAAATCATTTAGTTCGTAATGGAAATTCTCTTTGAGTATGGAAGATAGAACCAATAATCCAATTCGGCTCAATAGCGCTCCGACCAGAAATCCGATGCTTACCAATAACAAACCTTCTTGTAAAATAATAGTAAATAAAGTACGACGTGTTCCCCCCATACTCCTCATCAGTGCTAATTCGTAACGTCTTTGCTTTAAAGAATTATAAAGTGAAATAAACACCGAAACGAAGGACAGAATCATGATAAGAATAGCAATTGCTTTCATCGTATCGGTTCCAATACCGAACCCTTGACTTAATCGGTTGATTTCAATCGCAGGATCGGCAATCTGCATATTGGTTTCACGCGTCGAGTTGGCTAACATCATCGCCGCAAGGGGATTGCGCTTTTTGATGAGATAGGCGGTCATTTCTTTGGAATGCTCGTGATCATGTGTTTCATCGTGTACATGCTCTTCTTCATGATCGTGCACCATCCATACCGATTCGACTTGCGTTAGAATGAGATTGTCAATAGCACAGTCGCTTCGATCAAAAATACCTACCACTCGAAATGGCGTCGCATGGTGATGATCTTCTTCGTTGGCTTCTTTATCAAACCCATGCACCGAGGTAAATGTATCACCCACTTTCAGCTTCGCCTCTTGCGCAACTTTCTGACCAATGGTAACTTCAAAAGGGGCAGAGAACAATCGCCCTTCTGCTAATTGACAACCATAATGCTCGGGATATTTGAAGTTGGTTCCAACAATTCGATAATTCTCGTAATTGTCTCCGTAGGCCAAGGGGATGTAGTCCTTAACCATCGGGTTTTTGAGAATCTTTTGTGCATCTTCTACTTTGATATTTCCCGTAGGAGCATCCACATGGTAGACGTTAGCTAATATGAGCTGAACTGGACTTCCCTTAGCGCCCAACACAAAATCAATGTCCTTTATGTTACGGTCAAACTTCTCTGTGATTTGTTTTTCTAAAAGAAGTAGAAGGGAAATAATTCCTACACCGAATGCGAGCAGAATAACACTCAACGTGGTATTGAGCGGATTAGCGATAATATTTCGCCACGAGATTTTTAGAAGGTTCATATGTTCACGTGGTCTTTAAAGTGGTCTTTTAATCGTTGATCGTGTGTCACTATGACAAGCGCAGCGCCAGTAGTAGAGGCTTGTTCTTCGAGTAATCGAATCACCTCAATAGCATTTTTATCATCCAAGGCACTCGTCGGCTCATCTGCCAAAATCAATGAAGGATTATTTATGATGGCGCGAGCAATCGCTACACGTTGAGCTTCTCCAACGCTCAGTTTTGAAGGCAATTGAAAGGCTTTCTCCTTGAGGTTTAATCGTTGAAGTATTTCAAGTGCTTTTGAACGCTCTATTTTAGATCCAGTCAGAAAGGGAGGTAGAAGCAAATTGTCTAGAACAGTGAGCGATTGAACAAAGTGCGCAGTTTGGAAAATGATTCCAACGTGTTTGCCGCGAAAGCGGTCCAATGCCGCTCCTTTCAGTGCTGAGGTGTTTTGATTTTTTATTGTTACTTCACCAGAGGTTGGTTGTAGTAATCCACTAATAAGATGGAGCAGCGTTGTTTTGCCTTTTCCGCTTTCACCAAGAATGAGAAGGCGCCCTTTTTCCTCGCACGAAATATCCGGAAAGTGAAACGAAGGTCCACCATCGTATTTGAACTGAATATTTTTGGTTTGAAGCATTTTTAAATATGTGTTGCGCAAATATAACTAGCGTGTGTGCCCCATTGCTTCCGATATTTGTACTTAAATACCGTTAAAATGAATCTAAAACAGCGGATCATTCGCTACCTCATCGGCGTTGGAATAGGTTGCTTGATTGTTTTCGCCATGTTTCCTAATTACGATTGGTTGGGCTGGACCCCTGGAAAAGTGATCATGAGGAACATTCGTGAGGCGCGGTGGGAGGTTTCTGAAAGAGGTAAGTGCTTTATGGATTGCTATAAAGTGACCAATGACCGATTTGATCAAGCTAGGTTCAACGGAAATGTGAATATTGATCAGTCAGATACAAGAAATAAACCCATAAGATATCAATTGGAACACGACGCGTTGATGTTTCAAATCGAGATGCGGGATACACTGATTGTATTGACAGAAATTGGACTAATCGGTAATGCTGGAACATGCAATTGTCCTTAATTTGCTTTTATGCTTAAAGAAAAAGTAATTTCTCAATCGGCGGCTGTTTTTGATGAAGTGGTAGCCTTTCGTCGCCACTTGCATTCACACCCCGAATTGAGTTTTCAGGAGAAAGAAACGGCTTCCTTTATTCGCGGAATCCTTGATCAATGGAAAGTTGAATACGACTATCCTGTAGGAGGAGAAGGGATCGTAGCTCGGGTGCACGGCAAGAAGCCTTCTTCAAGGCACTTTGCGTTGCGCGCAGACATGGATGCATTACCCATAGCGGAACAAACAAATGCTCCTTACAAAAGCCAGAATCCTGGAGTGATGCATGCGTGTGGTCATGATGTACATACTGCTTGTTTGCTGGGAGCAATAAAGATCTTGCAAACGAACTCTAGCGAATGGGAAGGAACGGTAACATGTGTGTTTCAACCAGCGGAAGAAAAACTTCCAGGCGGGGCTTCTTTGATGTTGAAAGATGGCTTGTTTGAAAATCAAAAGCCGACAGGAATTTTTGGACAACACGTCTTTCCTGAATTGAGCGCCGGAAAAGTGGGTTTTTTTCCAGGTTCCTATATGGCTTCTACGGATGAATTGTATTTTACTATAAACGGCAAAGGTGGGCACGGTGCAAAGCCCGAGCAAGTTATTGATCCAGTTCTTATCGCAGCGCATGTTATCGTTGCACTTCAACAAATTCCCTCACGAAGAAGCAGCCCAATGATGCCGGTGGTATTGAGTGTTGGTAGAGTTATCGCAGATGGAGCCACGAATATCATTCCTTCCAAAGTTACCATGGAAGGCACTTTCAGAACCTTTGATGAAGCAATTAGGGCGGAATCTCATCGGCATATTGAGTCCCTGGTAAAGGGAATTGCACAGTCCATGGGAGGAAATGCAGAAGTGGAAATTCGACGCGGATATCCAGTGGTGTACAACGATGTTTCTCTCACCCATCGAGCCATCGACGCGGCGATAGCGTTGTTAGGAGAAGAAAACGTCGTTGCCTTGGAAAGAAGAACTACGGCAGAAGATTTTGCTTACTACACGCAAATAATGCCAGGTTGTTTTTATCGATTGGGAACGGCTGGAGAAAATGGAACGCATCAATTCGGCGTTCACCATCCGCAATTTGATATTGAAGAAAAGGCCATGAGTACAGGAGTTGCACTCATGGCCTGGTTGGCCATGCAAGTTTAATTGGCCACTTCGCTCATGAATTTTATACGCATCAAACGCAATGGCTCTTCTTCATAGTCGCCATCGAAATATTTCATTGCCTCTTCGATGCTATCGGTCTCACTTCCCATGAAGTATTCCATGATTTCATCTTGAGAATCCTCATCAATTTCTTCATCAATAAAATATTGAATATTGAGCTTGGTTCCGGAGGAAACGATGGCCTCGAGTTCATCTAGGAGCTCGGTCATGTCTTTACCGAGTCCTTTTGCGATGTCAGGAAGAGGAATGCGCTTATCCGTATTTTGAATGATTTGGACTTTTTGTCCACTTTTATTCACCGCACTTTTTACTACGAAATCTTCCGGACGTTCGATACCGTTATCTTCAACATATCGTTTTATGAGAGCCACGAACGGCGCACCATACTTTACGGCTTTTCCTTTACCTACACCGCCAATATTGCTGAGCTCATCAATTGTAATAGGGTATTGGGTTGCCATCTCTTCCAAAGAAGGATCTTGGAAGATCACATAAGGTGGAATCTTTTTTTCTTTAGACGTTTTTGCGCGAAGATCCTTGAGCATTCCAAACAATTGTTCGTCGGCCGCTCCACCTCCTTGTTTATGCAAAAGCAATTCACCGTCATCATCTGTTTCACCAATTTCTTCTTCTTTGACAAGCATGAAGGAGGTCGGCTTCTTCATGAATGCTTTGCCCTCATCAGTGATTTTTAAAGTACCGTAGGTTTCTATTTCTTTACGCAGAAGATTGCGGACTACCATTTGTCGAATGACTGCATTCCAGAATTTCTCATCCTCCTCTTTACCTTCACCGAAAAACTCATTTTGATGTCCTTTGTAAGTAGATACTTCCGAGTTTTTAACGCCGCACAACACATTGCAAATGAATTTTGCTTTGTGCATTTCTTTGAAAGATTTGATGGTATCTAAAACCAGCTTCACGTGCTCTATTCCTTCAAATTTCTCTTTCGGATTTCTAGAGTTATCATCCATGCCTGCACCATCTCCATTCACCTCATCCCATTCTTCCCCGAAATAATGGAGAAGGTATTTTCTTCTGCTCATAGAGGTTTCGGCATATCCAATTACTTCTTGAAGAAGTTGCATGCCTATTTCTTGTTCAGCGACAGGTTTGCCTTGTAAAAACTTTTCTAGCTTTTCGATATCCTTAGGGCTATAAAACGCGACGCAAACGCCCTCTCCTCCGTCTCTTCCAGCGCGACCTGTTTCCTGATAATAGCTCTCTAAACTTTTTGGAATATCGTGGTGAATGACAAATCGAACATCCGGTTTGTCAATACCCATCCCGAAGGCAATGGTCGCAACGATAACATCAACGTCCTGCATGAGAAATTTATCCTGCACGCTGCTTCGCTGATGGCTGTCCATACCGGCGTGATAGGGCAAAGCTTTAATGCCATTTACCTGAAGCAGCTCTGCCAACTCCTCTGTTTTTTTTCTAGAAAGACAGTAGATAATTCCACTCTTTCCAGAATTCGCTTTAATGTATTGAATGATTCCTTTCCCAACGTTAGACTTCGGGCGGATTTCATAATAGAGATTCGGACGATTGAAGGATGCCTTGAATAATCGTGCGTCCATCATGCCGAGATTCTTTTGAATATCTTGCTGAACCTTTGGTGTAGCAGTAGCGGTGAGTGCCATGATGGGCACGCTCGCGATTTGCTGAATAATGGGTTTGAGCCTTCTGTATTCAGGACGGAAATCGTGTCCCCATTCAGAAATACAGTGCGCTTCATCAATAGCAACAAAAGATATCTTTACACTTCTCAAAAACTCGACGTTTTCGTCTTTATTGAGTGACTCAGGAGCAACATAGAGAAGTTTTGTTTTTCCAGATACAATGTCCGATTTTACTTGAGCAATCTCTGATTTATTCAAAGAAGAATTGATGACATGAGCCACACCATCCTCGCTTGAGAAGCCGCGCATAGCATCCACTTGATTTTTCATCAGAGCAATCAAAGGGGACACAACAATTGCAGTACCATCCAACATAAGTGCTGGCAATTGATAGCAAAGGGATTTTCCTCCACCCGTGGGCATGATAACAAACGTATCATGGCCTTCAAGTACGGACGTTATGACTTGTTCTTGTAAACCTTTGAACTTATCAAACCCAAAAAAATGCTTCAGCGCCTCTTTCGGCGAGAGATCAAGAATGGTGTTCATTTCCAATATTTTTCGAAACGTTTATTAAATATAGGTAAAATTCTCTTCGATACCCAAACGTTTTAGAATTGATTTCATTTACGATGTACCTTTAAAAATACTCGCTTGTTTTTTTAAAAGGGACGCGAATATAACAAGGGATTAATCATAATACAAATAATTATGCAAGAATAACATTCTGAATTTATTCAGTGTTTTATCGCATCTTTGCCCGTCGTGAAAAAGGCAATAGACATACTCGCTTCTGCTCAAAAAACGATACAAACAGAAGCTGCTGCGATAACTGGGCTGTTATCACAACTAAACTCTGATTTCGAGAAATCTGTAAAGCTTATATTAAAAGCTAAAGGAAGACTGGTAATAACGGGTGTAGGAAAGAGTGCAATCATTGCTCAAAAATTAGTGGCCACCTTTAATAGCACTGGTCAGCCTGCTGTGTTCATGCACGCGGCGGATGCAATTCATGGCGATCTAGGTAATGTGCAAAAAGGTGATATCGTGTTGTGTATTTCTAAAAGTGGTGATTCACCAGAAATAAAAGTTTTAGTGCCTTTAGTGAAAGCCCTCGGTTCTGTACTGATTGGAATGGCGGGCAATGAAAAAGGCTTTTTAGCAAAACATGCGGATCTGGTATTAATGACTGTTGTGGACAAAGAAGCGTGCCCAAATAACTTGGCTCCTACTTCAAGTACTACCGCTCAGCTTGTAATGGGAGATGCATTGGCGGTGGCATTGATGGAACAGCGGGGTTTTTCCTCCAAAGATTTTGCTCGTTATCATCCAGGTGGTGCTTTAGGTAAAAAGCTGTATGTACGGATGGGAGATCTAGTGTCGAAGGAAGAGAAACGGGAAGTCGATGAGAACCTGCCTGTAAAGGATGTCATTGTAGCTATCAGCAAGGGTCGAGCTGGCGCAGTAGCTGTTCTAAAAAAGAAGAAAATCATCGGTATCATAACCGACGGAGATATTCGAAGAATGCTAGAGAGAAATAGCGATTTCGCCAAAATGACGGCCATAGATGTGATGAGTAAGAATCCGAAAGTGATTGACAGCAATGAGCTGGCAGTCTCGGGATTCCAAGTGATGGAGGCACAGAGTATCACCCAGCTAATTGTTATCAAGAATGAACAATACATGGGTATCGTACATCTGCATGACATTCTCAAAGAAGGAATCTTTTAAGGAAAAGCTATGAGTGAGAACAAGGACATGTCGTTTTTGGAACATCTCGAGGAGCTGAGGAAAAGGCTTTTTTTTGCGGTGCTTGGAGTAGTGGTCGGAATTGTAGTGGTTGTTTCTTTCGACACATTTGTGATAGAAGAGGTGATCATGGGACCGCGCAGACTTGATTTTGTCAGTTACAGAGCGTGGTGTGCATTCTCTGAGTGGATGGGTTTAGGTGATAGACTCTGTTTTAAAGAGATGAATTTTTCCCTCCAAAGCACTACGATGGGAGGAAATTTCTCGGCGTATATACTCGTGTGTATTGTGGGAGGTATTGTTGTAGCATTCCCGTGGGTAATTTATCAAATATGGTCATTTATTCGCCCAGGGTTGAATAAAAAGGAAATCACAGCGGTGAGAGGATTGGTGTTTTTTGTCTCTCTGCTATTCTTTACCGGTGTCGCTTTTGGATACTTTGTTTTGGCTCCTTTGTCGATACAGTTTTTGGGGAATTTTCAGTTCGCAGATGTAGCAGTTGCTTCAACTGTATTGTCATATTTAAAGCTAACGACTAGTTTAGTTTTAGGAACAGGATTGATTTTTCAGTTACCGGTGCTTATATATTTCTTAGCGAAAATTGGTTTGGTTACTGCTGCGTTTTTGAAAAAGTATCGAAGGCACGCATTTGTTGTTAACTTAATTGTAGCCGCCATCATCACCCCTCCTGACGTAACCAGTCAGATTCTAGTTTCTCTCCCCATTTTATTGCTTTATGAGATTAGCATTTACGTTGCTGGCAGGGTAGAGAAGGGCAAAGAGGGCCAACAACCCGCAGTAGGGTAACTGAATTGTTTCTTGTATTGGTCCTTTGAAAGTGATTCTTTATCTAAAATTGATGTTAGACCGTTGTACGGCTAACAGGAATTTTTATATTTGGCCACTTTTAAAAAACCTATTACGTTTTAAAACCATAACAAACATGAAGAAAATTTACTTGCTTGCACTTGCGGTATGTACTTCTGTAGCGGGTTTTGCTCAATACAAAATGAGCCCAGCCGCTATCGGAAAGAAAATGCCTCGTGAGAACGCTGTAGCCAGCACTCCTGACTACAACGCTGATCGTAACACTATTTGGTCTAACGACTTTTCAACTTGTAGTGATTGGATTATTCAGAATGCCAACACAGATGCTGGTTTAGGTCAGTACATCGATGGTATCAACTTCCAGTGTGGTACTGAGGTACCTAGCGGACCTGCTTCTATCGCTGGTATTGCGTCTCCAACTGCAGATAACGGATTCATGATGGTGGATTCTGATGCTTTTGGTGGTGAAGCTCCTGGTGTATGGGTTGAAAACTGCTGGTTCCAATCAGCACAGCCTATCGATATCACTGGTCAAACTGCTCTTAGCTTGCGTTTCTACACTCAATACCGTATGTGGGACAATGGTTCTTCAGATGGCAATGAGTACTGTCTCGTAGAAATTTCTACAGACGGTGTTACCTGGCCAGATCCAACGACTTATGAAGTGAGCGATAATAACACTCCTAACACGTACCGTTATGAGTTGTGGCCTGAAATGCAAACTCAAGATCCAGTAAACAACCCAACATTGAAGGTTTTCAATATCTCTGAAGCGATTGCAGCTCCTGGTGATCAGATCTGGTTGCGCTTCCGTTGGAAGGGATACTGGGGTTATGCTTGGATGGTGGACGATATCGAAATCTTCCAAACTCCAGACAACGACTTGACCCTTGGTAAGACTTGGGTAGGTCAAATTGTAACTGCTTATGAGTATCACGCGGTTCCAATCGTAGAAGCTGAAAACTCTGAGGTTTCTTTCGGTGCTGAGGTTTCTAACTTCGGTGCGATCGACCAATCAGCTACACTTACTATCAGCATCAATGGTAATGACTATGTGGTAACTGAAAACATCCCAGCGGGTGTTACAGATACTTTGTGGACAGAACCTTTCCAATTGCCATTGGATCCAAACAACTATGAAGTTACATACAGCCTTCCAGACGACGCTTTCAACGAAGGAAATACGGGTATAAACAACATAGAGGTTACTGACATCATCTATGGTCATAACAATGACTTCGATCCATTGAGTCAGCGTGGTTTCAACGAAGACCTTGAAGTAGCGATGGGTAACCTATACACTATCAGCGCTGAAACTACAGCGGGTGGTGCTTACGTATTGATCGGTAGCGGTTCTGATGAAGGCGTGCTTTGCCAAGCAAACCTTTACGAAGTGTTGACGAACGTTCAAGACGTTGCTCTAGTAGCTTCTTCAGCTGAATTCAGCGTTACGGCTCAAATGATGGATGATGGAGATAATGGAATCTACACTCCTATTGCGTTCGAAGAATTGGTAACATTGGAGGCTGGTAAGTCTTACATTCTTCAAATCACTCGTTTTGAAAGCACAGACCGTCTTTTCATTTGGTCTAACCTTGATGACGATGACTTGGGAACAGTATGTTATGGTCCTTTCGGAACCAACGATGCTGTAAACAACTATGTGGGTTGGTCTTTCACTCCAAGCGTTCGTTTGATCCTTGGTGAAGTAACAATCGGTGTTGACGAATTGGCTGCTGGAGACATCGCTGAGGCGAATATCTTCCCTAACCCAGTTGTTGACAATGCTACCATTACTTTCAACCTTGCAAACAGCAATAAAGTATCTACAATCGTTCGTGATATCACAGGACGTGTAGTAAGCACTAAAGAGTTTGGTACACTTCCAAACGGTAACAACCGTGTTGAGTTCAACGTAGAGAACTTCAGCGCTGGTGTTTACACCGTATCTTTAGTAGCTGGCTCTAGCGTAGTTACAAAAGAAATCGTAGTTCGTTAATCGAATTATTGAACATTAAGAATCCCTCTCGTCTAGCTTTTGGCTCGGCGAGAGGGATTTTTCATTTCATGAAGTATTCATTATCTTCGCGCCCCAAATTCAATTAAAATGGCAACCACTACCGCGGATATCTCGAATGGACTCTGTTTTAAAATGGACACCCATATATGGAAGGTTATGGAATTTCTCCACGTTAAACCTGGAAAGGGTCCAGCTTTCGTGAGAACCAAATTAAAAAACCTCAATAATGGAAAAATTGTAGATCATACCTTCAACTCTGGAGTGAAAATCGATGTGGTGCGTATTGAAACCAGGGAATACCAGTTTCTTTACAAAGATGAAGAAGGGTACAACTTCATGAATCTTGAAGACTTTGAGCAAATCTCTATTGCAGAGGCGATGATCAGTGCACCTGAGTTTTTGAAAGAAGGAATGAAGTGCATTGTTCTTTTCAATACGGAAGATGAAGCTCCTCTTTCTTGCGATTTACCCAATTTTATAGAGTGCCAAATTGTATATACAGAGCCAGGGATAAAGGGCGATACTGCAACGAATGCCATGAAACCAGCAAAGTTGGATTGTGGAGTCGAAATTCGCGTACCACTTTTCATCAATGAATCGGATTGGGTGAAAGTGGATACTACCACAGGTCACTATCACGAGCGTATCAAGAAATAATCTATTTCAAGTAAGATACACAAAGGCTTTCTCTACATTTGAGAAAGCCTTTTTTTTAAAACTACTTCTAATACACAAAAAAGCATGAAATTTAATCCTCCTCAAACGCTTTCATCAGTAGCCGAAATGATCGGCGCGAGCTATGAAGGAGATGCCCAGTTTCCAGTGCTTGGGATAAATGAGATACACAAGGTGACGCCTGGAGATATTGTATTCGTTGATCATCCTAAGTATTATGAAAAAGCACTAAAAAGTGCTGCAACAACCATCCTGATCAATCAAAAGGTCGAATGCCCACAAGGAAAAGCACTTCTTTTTTCTGAGGATCCGTGCCGCGACTTCAATTTTCTTTTGAGAAAATTCGCACCATGGGAAATGTCTACAAAATACGTGAGCGATGAAACACAAATAGGGGATAATACGCATATTCACTCTTCCGTGGTCATAGGAAAAAATTGCAAGATCGGCTCCAACTGTATTATCCACCCTGGTGTAGTGTTGTACGAAAACACCGTGATTGGAAACAACTGTATCATTCATGCCAACACAGTGATTGGGGGAGACGCATTTTATTATAAAAGCCGACCCACAGGACGTGAGAAAATGCATACTTGTGGATATGTATCCATTGCAGATGATGTAGAAATTGGAGCAGGTTGCACCATTGATCGCGGGCTTACTGCGGATACCACGATTGGCAAAGGCACAAAAATCGATAATCATGTACACATTGGTCATGATACGGTAATAGGTCAAAATTGTCTGTTTGCTGCGCAAGTCGGGATCGCGGGCTGTGTGGTTATTGAAGATCAAGTCATCCTTTGGGGACAAGTAGGTGTTCCATCTGACGTAGTTATTGGCAAGGGGGCGGTAGTTTTGGGTCAGAGCGGCATCACCAAAGATTTGGAAGGAGGAAAGACTTATTTCGGGTCGCCTGCTGAAGAGGTCCGCACCAAGTATAGAGAATTGGCACTTATTCGTAAACTCCCAGAGATCGTTGAAAAACTAGGTGTATAATTGCATTGCTATGCCCGAATTCAACAGACTTACCGCTAAAATAAAACAACGCGAGTTTAAATTGAATGCCTTGCTGGAAATCACCAAGGCTATCAATGCAAACCTGCCTGTGGAAGAACTTCTAAAAGAATACGAGTCTGTACTTCGAAACGATTTGAACATAGAGAAACTAGTACTCTATACGCGCGGAGAGCAATGGACGTGTTTGTGGAAGTATGGAGTGAGTGATGTGGTGTTGGAGCAAATTTCGGATGAAGCGTTTTTTCAAAGAGATAGCATTTCCTTTGTTCAAGGTAGGGAAGAGTCATTTGATATGGTTATTCCCGTGCAGCAGGATGGAAGGCCTATCGCTTACTTACTAGTTGGTGATGCCGGAGAACAAGAAGTGCGCATGAGCCCTGTAGTGAAGCACATGCGTTTTATAGAAACACTCACCAATGTGCTCGTCGTGGCCATTGAGAATCGCAAACTTGCACTAGAGCGACTGCGCCAAGAACGCGTAAAAAAGGAATTGGAACTTGCTGCTGAAATGCAGGCGATATTATTGCCTCAAGAACTACCTAAGACCAAAGAATTCGAAGTAGGAGCTTTTTATAAAGCGCATCAGCAAGTAGGTGGAGATTACTATGATTTTCTTGAACTCAATGACGAAGAGGTTATGTTCTGCATGGCGGATGTTTCAGGAAAAGGGGTAAGCGCTGCCTTCTTGATGGCCAATTTTCAAGCCTATTTAAGGAGTATTTTTTCTTACAAAAAAGCAAGCCTCAAAGAAATAGTTTTGGAGTTAAACGATCGAGTAATGATCAGCGCCATGGGTGAAAAATATATCACCTTGTTTTTAGCCACCTACAATAAGAAAACACGCATACTTAATTACATTAACTGTGGGCATAACCCACCTGTACTAGCAGATCCAAGTGGATACACGCAATTGTTGAAACATGGCTGCATAGGATTGGGTATGTTTGAGGAGATTCCAAAAATCGATCAAGGATTGGTTCATCTTCAAGAAAACAGTGTGGTTGTATGCTATACTGATGGATTAGTAGAGGTAGAGAACAGTGTTTCACAAGAGTTCGGAATCGAGCAGCTAGAACAACTTGTATTGGCAGGGAAGAATGATTCTATCAGCGCTCTTAATCGCAGTCTTGTAGATGCGGTAAATGACTTCAAGGGAGATATGCCTTATATCGATGACTTGGCGATTCTAAGCTGTCGCTTTTTTTGATGCAGATAAATCAATAGCGACCAGAATGGCGATGAAGCCCCAAAATGGAATGGATGCCTTGTCTAAGTCTAAGTAGTTATTCAGCACTCCGTGTATGAAGTAGGTAATCAAACCTAGAAAAGCAACCGTTGCGTATATCTTTAATTCAAACTGGATTTTTGAATAATGCAGTTTGAAACCAAAATAACAAACCATGAGCAATAGGATTACGAAAAGGAGCATTCCAAAAACTCCTTGCTCGCTTAATGGCCCTAAATACTCCGAGTGAGCATTCCCGCCATCGCCTTCTTTGGTGCTAATGATAGTGAGGTCAGAAGAGCTTTGAAACGGTGCGTAATAAAATTGGTAAGTACCAGGCCCCCAGCCGAGAATGGGTTTTTCTTTAAACATTTCTAAGGCGCAATTCCAACGATTTAGTCGCTCGAGATTTGAGGCATCCGAAGAAACATTAGAGATGGAAGAAACGTGCTCATCAAGTTTATCGGAGCTCTGGGCTTCGTTTTTTTCTAATGCCATCGAGATGTTTGTCCAGTTTAGACTTACAAAAACACCCAGAACAAGGACCGTCATTAATAGAGGGACAAAACGAATTTTTGTTTGAAGAACCATTAGAACGGCAAGCGCTCCCACCAGCGAAACCCATGCAGCTCTGGTGTAGGATAGTACTGTTCCTACGCAGAGTACGACGAACAGAACAAGCAGAATGATTTTCCAAGAAAAGCTGATTTTTCTAATGAAAAGGAGCCCTAGAGAAGCAGGCAGATACATTGCGAGCACAGCGCCATAACTGGTGTGATCTTTGAAAATGGGTTCCATCACCCAATGAGCGCTTTCTTTATCAAAGCCAAATTGAGAGTGTCTGAAAACAGTATAAACGACCACAGCGCTAAGCGGAATGATATAAAGAATGAAGTATTTTTTAATGTTGTCAGGATTCCGAAAAATCTGCGTGGCAATAAAAAACATGACAGTGATGAACCAGAGTCTGCTCAATAAAAACTTGAATGAGACCAATGGATTTTCACTGGCTACAGTCGTTATGAGAATCCAGCTTAGATAGAAATACAGAAAAATGGACAAGGGATGCTTGTATATTTCTCTGTCGATGCTTTTACCACTAAGCACCTTGAAAATGAAAATGACCATCATTCCCGCGAGTAAAGGCTCAGTGGGCAGTGCAACGCCCAATCCTCCGAGCGAGAGTTTTTCTAAATTAATAGAAAGTGGGGTGAAAAAAACGATGAGGAAAAATACAAACTCTACTTTGAAAAATGCTGCCCAAATAATTAAGGCGACCAGAGGTAATAAAGCCAAATAAATAAAGTCAAACGAAATTGCAATAGATAAAAGGAGAAGGTATAAACCAGATCCCAATAACAGCCATCTATCTAAACTCCAAGTTCTCACGCTAGTTTACCTTCCGCCTTGAGTCGTTTGAAAGTATCCCAAATCAATACGAAAGCCACCACAAAAACAAAAGATGATATCGCTGCGACAGCAACAATGAACCATCTAACTGGGTATGCTTTTTTGTCTGCGGGTTGAGCGTAATCGACAACGTATTTCACTGGTAAGCTTGCTTCAGCATCTGATTGAAAAAGTTCTTTTCGCTTTTTCAAATGTGTTTCTTTACCTCTTGCAATGTTTATTTGATCATCAATTGACTTATAAATTGCACCGTATTCGGAGATTCGATCCAAGTCTTTTTTAATGGTAGCCGCTCTATCAGGATAGCCCATTGCAATGGCCCTTCCGTACATTTCGCTAAGAGCAATTACCTGACCGTGGTAGCTGTATATTCCCATGCTTTGAATGACATGCAAGGAATCTTCTAGTCTTTTGATATCTACCTCAACAGAATCTAAGGATAACTGTGCTAATCGTAGCGTTTCTCTTGCTCTTTCTTGTCTCATTTGAATGCTTATAGTATCTGCAAGGGCAGCGACTTCATTCGCTATTCTTGCAGCTCTAATGGGATCCTCATCCATCACCGATACTTCTACAGAACCAAACTTCGTAGCTTCAACATTCACTCTTTCTGCAAAAAGTAGTTTCATGGCTTCTTGAGAACCTGCCCCCCCTTTTACTATTTTCCATTGTTCCCAAAGATTTTCTTTATCTACTAATTTATTTCTTAGTTGATCAGAAACTAGCAACTGCATAAGGCGTTCATTGTCCTCTTCATTTCCCAACTCGAAAACATCTTTATTGGCACTTTCGTGGATTTGCTGTCCAACGGAATAGGATTTTGCCGCAAAAAGCACTACGGTGCTTTTATACAGCGGGGTTATTAGGAAAGATGCAGCAGCAGAAATTATGATAGAAGCTCCAACAACCAGAATGATTGATTTGCGCCACTTAAATAAGATGATAAGTAGGTTCGGAGATTCTAATTGATTATCATTGTTTAAAGAGGTCATATCCTATCGGAATTTGGTGCAAAGGTAGTCTTATAAATTACTTTTTCTAGAAAATAGAAGCTGGAGATTTTTTATGTTAATCAAACCAGTAATCAATGTTAGAAAAAGAGAGACCATCAGGAAAATAACGCCTTTGAACAAGACGTGCAGTTCTTTTATTGCCCCAATACTATTATTTCTCAAAAAATAAATAGCTAAAGCAGAAAGAATCATAAAGGAAATACCTGATCGAAAAAGCTCAAACACTCGGATTCTATGAAAGTGAATGACAAGGGCCACCTCACAAAGCAAGATGGCGCAATGCACGAGCGCGTGAATCTGAGCTGAAACCGAAGCTCCAAAGTGCGGAATGAGGAAGAAGTTTAGTCCGAAGGAAACGATCATCAATGGGATCATGATTTTATTCAGAAGACCCAGTCTCTTATCGGCAGTCAGTAGCGTGCCGTAAACATATTGCATGGAGAAGGCAAAACACCCCAACATCAAAAATTGAAACGCTTCTTGCGTTTTTGTGGTGACGTTGTCGTAGAACAAATCGAGCACTTCGTACGGAAAACTAATACAGAAGATGGAAAAAACCCAGGAGCCGAAAAGCATAAGATTTGAGGAAGTCAGCAATAAAGAAAAAATGGAAGATTTATCCGCTATCAATTTCGCGAACATGGGCAGTAAAATCACTGCGAACAGATAACTAAGCATGGTATAGGCTTCAAAAAGGCGAAACCCCTGCGCATAAACTCCCGCCTCATCCGCGCCCGCCAGCCTTTCCAGCATTACACTATCGGATCGAAGTATCAAAACGGCGGTGAGGGAGAAAAGGGCAAAAGGAAGACTTTCTTTCAGAATTTCCTTTGAATAGACAAAGTCATAATTCAGTTTAAAACTCCCACTGATGTTTTTCACCCAGAAATAAGCCAATGAAAAAGTAACGAATAATGAAAAAGTTTGTGCCCAAACAAGCCATTCTATTTTGAACCCGCCCTTCAAAGAAGGTGTAATGAGTAAGAGACCTACAATCACCAACTGAAGGAGTTTGTCAAGGATGCTAATTACACTATCTCGCGAAAATTGTTGCATACCAGTAAGCCCTGAGCGAAGAAATAGAATTGAAACACTCAGTAACTGATTAAAACTAAGCACCAATAAGGCGAATAATTGCTCCTGGCTATATTGAATAAAGTACCCAATTGCAACAGCTGTAATGATGTAACTGCCTCCTAGTAAGAGTCGTAGAGTTATAATTCGGCTAAACTCTTCTCGATCAATGGCATGCTTTTGCGCCGTGTGACGATTAAACCAGTTGGTTAACCCTAGATCCGGCAGTAGATTTAGAATTAAGGCGAAACTGAAAAGAGAGAAATAGCTTCCATAAGCAGCAAAACCTACACGGTTTTGAACTTCGGTTTCAATCCCAAGGACATATAAAGGCTTTATGAGGACATTTAGACCCACAAGAAACAAAAGATTACTGACAAAAGCCTTTTTCATTTCGTTGATTGGGCGGGCAAGGTAGCTACAAAAGACATTATTTTGAACATAAGTTTTTTTTAACGGATATCGTGTGTACTTTTGCGCCCGAAAATTTAAACCAGTACGCATGTCTCAAATCATTGGTAAAGTTGTGCAGGTTATCGGTCCAGTAGTGGACATTTCATTTCCTGCAGGCCAAAAATTACCTAACATTCTCGATGCTCTTGCTATCAAAAGACCAGGCGGTCAAGACCTGATATTAGAGTGTCAGCGACACATCGGTGAAGATACCGTTCGTGCCATCGCGATGGACGCCACAGAAGGTCTACAAAGAGGCGCTGAGGTCATTTCAACAGGTCGAGGAATCACCATGCCTATTGGAAATCAGATCAAAGGAAGACTGTTTAATGTAGTAGGCGCTGCTATCGATGGTATTGCTGATGTAGATAACACAGGTGGATATTCTATTCACCGCCAGCCTCCTCGCTATGAGGACTTGTCTACCACAACCGAGATTTTGTTCACTGGTATCAAGGTTATCGACTTGATTGAGCCTTATGCAAAAGGTGGTAAAATCGGATTGTTTGGTGGTGCTGGAGTAGGAAAAACAGTATTGATTCAAGAATTGATCAACAACATCGCGAAGGCATATGACGGTTTGTCGGTATTTGCCGGTGTTGGTGAAAGAACTCGTGAAGGAAATGACTTGCTTCGTGAGATGATCGAGGCGGGAATCATTAAGTACGGTGAGGAGTTCAATAAAGGAATGCATCACGGAGACTGGGACGTTTCTAAGGTTGATCCAAAGGAACTGGAGAAGTCACAAGCGACATTTGTATTTGGTCAAATGAACGAACCTCCTGGAGCACGCGCACGTGTTGCATTGTCTGGTCTCACAGTAGCAGAATATTTCCGTGACGGAGATGAGCAAAGCGGCGGCCGTGATATCCTCTTCTTCATCGATAATATCTTCCGCTTTACTCAAGCTGGATCAGAAGTATCAGCTCTTCTAGGTCGTATGCCATCAGCGGTGGGTTATCAGCCAACACTCGCTACTGAAATGGGTGTGATGCAGGAGCGTATTACTTCTACCAAGAGAGGTTCTATTACATCTGTGCAAGCAGTATACGTGCCTGCGGATGACTTGACCGATCCAGCGCCTGCAACAACATTCGCTCACTTGGATGCTACCACGGTACTAAGCCGTAAAATCGCGGAGTTGGGTATCTACCCTGCGGTGGATCCTTTGGATTCAACGTCAAGAATCCTTACCCCACAAATCGTAGGGGAAGAGCACTACAAGTGCGCTCAAAGAGTAAAAGGAATTCTTCAGAGATATAAAGAACTACAAGATATCATCGCGATTCTTGGTATGGACGAACTTTCTGAAGAGGATAAGTTGTCGGTATTCCGCGCTCGTAAAGTGCAGCGTTTCTTATCTCAGCCTTTCCACGTTGCAGAGCAATTCACAGGTATTCCTGGTGCACTGGTTTCGATCGAAGAAACGATCAAGGGTTTCAATATGATCCTTGAAGGTCAATGCGATGAATATCCAGAGGCAGCTTTCAACTTGAAAGGTACCATTGAAGAGGCCATTGAAGCAGGTAAGAAAATGCTCGAAGAAGCGGCCAACCGCAAATAAGAGAGAACATGAAGGTAGAAATCATATCCCCGGAAGCAACGTTGTACAGAGGAGAAGTCTCGTTTGTTTACCTTCCTGGTAGCGACGGATCTCTTGGAGTATTAAACAACCACGCTCCGCTTATTTCATCTCTAAAAAAAGGGGTGGTAAGAGTGAAAGAAGTCACTGGAAAAGAGCATAAATTCGAAGTGAATGGAGGTACCGTTGAGGTAATGAATAACAAAATCATCATCTTAGCCGAGTAATTCTCTCATTACCAAATGAAACAAAGGCCGGATATTTACGTAAATATTCGGCCTTTCTGTTTAATTTAGCATAAAGTAATTCATCAATAACTTGCGCTGAATTATTTGAAAAGTAATGATTTAAGCAACTACAAAGACCTGTTTCGTGTCTCACCCTAGTATGAAGCAATTGTGTCGCCTTATTTGGATTCTTCTGTTGTGCCTCAGCATAGATGCCGCGGCACAGCAACCTGTATCCACCAAAGGTCGCGACTTCTGGATGGGATTCCTCAACAATATCGCGGTCGATCCGAGTGATAAGCTTCAGTTATTCATAGTTTCAGACGTTCCTACCAGTGGACAAGTCAGTATTCCAGGTCAGGCTTGGAATCAAGCTTTCAGTGTTGCCCCCAATACGGTAACAGAAATCACAATTCCAAATGCAATTGGCGAAACGGTAATCGGAGATCTTGTGCAGGCGAAAGGAGTGCACATCACAAGTTTAGACTCCGTTTCTGTATTTGCTATCAACTTTAGTAATGCCTCAGCGGATGCAACAAAGGTATTACCTACAGGGACTTTAGGGACGAAGTACATTGTTACTTCCTACGCAGGAAATTCGTTTGGGCAGTCCGAGGCCATGATCGTAGCTACCGATGATAACACGGAGGTCTCTATTATTCCTTCTTGCAACACAGGTGGAGGAAATTTAGCAGGAGTGCCATTCACGGTCACATTGAATGCCGGACAAGTCTACATGCTCACTTCCTCCACAGGCTTGGATCTTACGGGAACCAGGATTGAATCAACTGCGCAAAGCGGCGGCTGCCGACCTTTTGCAGTGTTTGGTGGAAGCGGATGTGCAATGATTCCTTCTTCATGTGGAAATTGTGATCACTTATTCGAGCAACTGCTTCCCGTTGATACTTGGGGGTTCGAATACTATCTCGCACCAATACTATTTGAAGTATTGCCAGCTACCGGTATAGACACGCCCTCCTACACTTATCGAGTTATTGCTTCAGAGAATGATACCGAGGTAACCATTGACGGTCTTTCTAGCATCAACCTAGATGCCGGAGAGTATCATGAGTTCAATGACGTACAAGGTGCCCACTGCTTGCTTAGCGACAAGTCCATTTCTGTCGTTCAGTTTATGCAAGGGGTACTTTGCTCTGGAAATGGTGATCCGTCTATGCTTGTCTTGGATGATGCAGAGAAAAAGATCAATAATATCACATTTAGTACAATTAACTCAAGCGTCATTACCACTCATTTTCTCAATGTCGTCGTGCGTTCAGAAGATATAGGAACGGTAAGCCTAGATGGAGTGGCACTTTCGGCTTCTTTGTTTCAGCCTTTTCCTGGCTGTGGCTCTCACATGTGGGTCAACATTGCCATTGATGCGGGTACGCACAATCTGTATGCGCCCAACGGCGTAAATGGATACGTCTACGGTCTGCACGAGTCTGAATCGTATGCCTATTCTGTAGGTTCCTATAAGCCTACTCCTCCGATCAATTATCAAGAAGCGTTTTGTGGAGATAATCAGGTCACGTTATCGGTATCTAATGCATATTACAACCCGCAGTGGTTCAATACAAATGATTTGAACACTGTCATTGCACAGGGTTACACCCTGACTTTAACACCGCCTATTAGTAGCGCGGTGTATGTGGCAGTAGCAGACGAAAATGTGAGTGGCTGTTCACAATCGTTTTATTATAGCGTGGAGTCTATGATTCCTCCCGCATTTCAAATCACTCCAAGTGAATCACAATACATCTGTCGGCACGAAAGTGTACAGTTAGATGTTCTTCCAGAAAATGAGCAAGGTACTTATCTCTATTCCTGGACGCCTTCTCTGGGGTTGAGTGATCCTACCGCGCGTAATCCAATAGCGACGCCATACTCGACCACTACTTATTCGGTGACAGTTTCTACACCTACCGGTTGCGCCTCGGCAACGCAGAGCATTACCATTCACGTGCAACCTGGAAACATTTCTTATTTTGAAATGCATGCCTCTGACGATGCTATCTGCGCGGGAGAAAATTTGGTCATCGATGTCAATACGGAATCGATTATTTGGTCTGATAATTTTGATCCCAACATTTCATTAGGGGATTGGGTTGATATCAATAATGGTTCGGCAAGCAGCGCGTGTGGCTCGGTGGAAGGAACGGCGCTTTACTTCAACGGTTCTGGAGAAAGAAGCGCCATTACAAACGCGGTCAATGTATCTCAAGGAGGAACCATTTATTTTTCTATAAAAATAGCAGACGGTGTTGCTCCATGTGATAATGCAGAACCAGGAGACAATGTAGAGTTACGTTATTCATTGGATGGAGTAAATTTCCCAGCATCGAATACTATTTTAGTACTCTATGAATCGGCATATCCAGAATTCACTTCCTTAGCGGTAGACATTCCTGTCGCAGCGCAATCTGCTGCCACTTATTTTAAGTGGATTCAAGTGGGGGCTTTTACAAACAATCAGGACAATTGGGTACTGGACGAGGTCTATATTGGTGCGTTGAATAGCAGTGGTTTTTCTTTCAACTGGTCTTCTCCAGAAACACTGACGTTTAATGATCCGATGCTTGTTACTGCAGCTCCTACTACCGATACCAACTATATTCTAGAGCTTACCGATAGCAATACAGGTTGTGTTTATAGCGATTCTATTTTTGTTGCCGTAGGAGAAGAGTTCAATTTGACTTACTCTGAAGAAGTGCTTAAATGCGGGGACGATCCTGTACAGCTTTTGGTGAATCCTGAGCCGCCTGGAGATTATTTGTTTACTTGGAACTCTTCCAACGGAACTATCAACAACAGCTTCATTGAGTCACCAGAAGTGAATCCAACAAGCTCGGAACAGTTCACAGCCGAAGTGACTTCAGATTTTGGATGTGTAAAATCGGCCACATTGGAGGTTTTGGTTTCCTCTATTTCATCGGTTGTATTAAGTTATTCGGCTGAGCCAGTATGTGCCAATGAGACGGTCAACATCGAATTGAACGTTGCTGCTACAACCAATGATTATCAAATAAATTGGACCTCATCAGAAGACTTTTCTGAATCAGCCAATGGCTTATCCATTACAACAACTCCAGTCGGAACAGCCGATTATGAAGTAGTGGTTACAGATAATGCTACTGGATGCATTTATGAAGAAATCGCGAGCATCTCTGTTGTTCCAACACCAGAAATTCAATTGCTTGAAAGCGATATTGTAACTTGTGATGCGGTTGGTACAACGATTCATGCGAATACATCATATCCTGGGCCAGTGGAATGGAATTGGTCGCCATCCGAATGGGTAACAGATGCGACTTCTTCCGTTACAGCGCTTGCAGGAAGCAATAGCGGAAGTTTAACCGTTACCTTGACCAATGACCATGGTTGTTCTTCCTCTGAAGAAATCAATATCACGGTTCTTACCGAGGCAACTGAATTGGGAGGCGACCTGTCGGTTTGCGGAACTGCTCCGATAACATTGGATACGGGTTGGCCGAGCGATTATTCAGTTTCATGGTCGCATGGACCAAATACTCATTCGGTTGAAATTACAGAATCTGGCATTTACAGTGTCGAGGTGTTAAGCCCTCTTGGCTGTTACAGTGCTGATACTATTTCTATAGAGTTTAAAGAAATTCCAGTGATAGACTTAGGTCCTGAAATAGCAAAATGCCCTTCCGAGACCATAGCTTTGACAGGGGGAAATAGCGATTATACTTACCTGTGGTCAACGGGTGCGACGGGTCTTTCAATTCAAGTCTATGAGCCAGGTGTGTACGGCGTGACAGCAAGTAACGGAGAGTGTGAGTCGACGGATGATATTAGTGTAGTGGAGCATCCCATGCCAGAGAATCCATTTCCACAGTTGGAGTATACCACTTGCTTTGAGTTTACGCCCTATCATTTTGAGCTAGATGCTGCCAATGAAGGCGCTCTGTATGAATGGGAAGATGGCACCGATGGTCAAGTTTATTTTGCAAATGCACCCGGAGAATACACCGTCGAAATAACTACGGCATTTGGCTGTAAAGAACAGTTTAGAGCCTTAATTCAAGAGGAATGTCCGGGGGCCTTATATGTTCCTTCCGCTTTTACCCCTGATGGAGACGGATTGAACGACGTTTGGAAAGTGGAGGGATCGAATATTGTCAAGTATAGATTGCAATTATGGAGCAGGTGGGGTGAGTTGATCTATGAGACCGACGACATTGATGGTGCTTGGGTAGGAAACAGGAAGGGCGGTGAAATGTATTTGGAAAGAGGAGTATTCAATTATCTTATTACCTACACCGTTATCGATGGCGACAAGGGGGAATCACCAGAAATGCAGAAACGCGGCTCCGTTGTTTTAATTCGTTAGTATTTCCACGAAGCGATAAAGATCCATAAAGCTGTTGTAGAGGGGTACTGGAGCAACACGAATCACGTTTGGCTCTCTCCAATCTACAATAACTCCTTTCGAAGCAAGATCCTTTACCAATTGTTTAGTCGCGTCAGGCACTACAATGCTTAATTGACAGCCCCTTTCTGAGGGGTTCTTCGGTGTGATTATATCGTATTTAGTATCCGAGTTGTTAGCTGCATTTTCAATGAGAAACTGCAAATAAGCCGTGAGGAGTTCTGATTTTTCTCTTAGTCGATCCATTCCAACTTCTTGGAATATGTCAAGGGCAGCTTTGTGTGCAGCCATGCTCAAAACTGGAGCGTTGCTCAATTGCCAGGCTTCTGCGCTTTCGATGGGATCAAAACCAGGTTCCATCAAGAATCGAGTGGATTTATTATGGCCCCACCATCCAGCGAGTCGATGCAGAGATTTGTTTTTGTGATGGCGTTCATGCACAAATGCTCCTGCAACACCACCTGGCCCGCTGTTGAGGTATTTATAGCTACACCAACACGCAAAGTCTACTTGATCCCTGTGCAAATGGAGAGGCACATTCCCTGCGGCATGTGCAAGATCAAAACCAACATGCGCACCGACTTTGTGACCTGCCATAGTTATTGCTGGAATGTCAAAGAATTGACCAGTAAAGTAATTCACCCCTCCAAAACATACCAAAGCGAGTTCATCACCAAGTGACTCTATTTTTTCAATAATATCTTCAGTACGCAATAATCGTTCACCTTGTCTTGGCTGCATTTCAACAAGCACTTCCTGTGGGTCAAAACCATGCAATTTAGCTTGTGATTCAAATGCATAATGATCGCTGGGAAAGGGCTTGGTTTCGAATAGAATTTTCCTCCTTTTACCGCTGGGCTGGTAGAATGAAATCAAAAGCAAATGGAGATTCACAGTGAGTTGATTCATCACAACAACTTCGCTTTCCTGCGCTCCCACAATCATTGCCGAGGGTCGTGCAAACATTTCATGATAAGAATACCAAGGGTTTTTAGCGTAGAAATGACCTTCTACTCCGAAGGTAGCCCAGTCTTCAAGCTCTTGCAGAACTGCAGTTCTTGTTGACTTAGGTTGAAGCCCTAAAGAATTTCCTGTGAGATAAATCATGTCCTTTCCTTCGTGCTGAGGAAAGTGGAATTGATTTCTGTAAGAAGCTAGGCCGTCTTGTTGATCTAAGGCCGCGGCAAAAGAAGAACTATTTTCGAATGTCATGGGATGCGCTTGAGCACGCGAATATACCGACGAATAATACAACTAGCTCCTTCGTTGAACACTTGCGCCACTATATTTGGAAAAAATTACAACGTGAACAGATCAGTATCAGAATCGTTATTTGAGAAAGCAAAAACACTTTTTCCTGGAGGAGTGAATTCACCTGTGAGAGCGTTCAAATCGGTAGGGGGTAGTCCGATCTTCTTTGAAAGAGGCAGTGGAGCTTACGTGTGGGATGAAGATGGAAATAAGTTTCTGGATTTTTGTTGTTCTTGGGGGCCGTTGATTTTGGGACACTCTCACCCCGAGGTCGTAAAAGCGGTACAAACACAAGTGGCGAAGGGAAGTAGTTTTGGCGCACCTACGCGCATGGAAAATGAACTTGCAGAATTGATATTATCCAATCATCCATACGTAGAAAAGATTCGTTTTGTGAGCAGTGGTACAGAGGCAGCGATGAGTGCCATTCGACTTGCGCGGGGATATACAGGAAGAGATAAGATCATCAAGTTTGAAGGCTGCTATCATGGCCATGTAGATAGCTTGCTGGTAAAGGCGGGAAGTGGCCTTGCTACTCTCGGCACCAGCAGCAGTGCAGGTATTCCGCAAGCTTATGTAAATGAAACAATTGTACTGCCCTTGAACGATAAAGAAGCGTTTGAGACCGCCATAGCGAAGTACAAGGATCAAATAGCAGTGGTAGCCATTGAACCCATACCAGCCAACAATGGATTGCTTTTGCAAGAAGGAGATTTCTTAAGGTTTTTACGCGAGGTGTGCACTCGTGAGAAAATAGTATTGTTGTTCGATGAAGTCATTTCTGGTTTTAGAGTAGGATTTACTGGAGCTGCTGGATATTATCATATTCAACCAGATGTTATAGCTTTTGGTAAAATCATTGGAGGCGGGATGCCTGTTGGAGCCTATGCCAGCAGTGCAGAGATAATGAGTAAGGTAGCCCCTGACGGCCCTGTATATCAAGCGGGCACTCTTTCTGGAAATCCAGTAGCGATGGCTGCGGGAATAGCACAATTAAAAGCTTGTTTAAAAGAAGGGTTTTACGAAAGTTTGAAAGAAAAAACCGAACGATTCGTCGGTGGGGTCATGCAACATGCCTTATCTAAGGGTTATGCATTTAAGATGTTCAATGTAGGTTCTATTTTCTGGGTTTCTTTTTCTGATAAAAAGGCCATAAGACGAATGGACGAGATCGATGAGAATGGAATGAAACGATTCGCGCCGTTTCATCTTGCTTTATTAGAGAAAGGAGTTTATCTAGGACCGAGTGGTTATGAGGTAGGATTCGTTTCTGAGGCACATACAGATGCCGACATCGATTTTGCAATCACTGCATTTTCAGAAGCGCTAGACGAGTGTTTTAGATTGGGGTAAGGAGGTTCTTTAGCATGACATAGAATAGAAAGCCTCCATCAATAAGCCATGTAAGGTGTAGGAAAGAAATGCGTTCAATGAAAATGCTTAATCCAAAGCCATAGGATATTGCAAGGGAGAGGCATATCAAAAATTCGATGGGGGTATTGATAAACATGGCGATTGTGAAGAATATTAAAATAGCTGCCAAATAGAATTTTTGAATTTGTTTCTGTGAATAACAATGGGCAATTGTTTTGATGTCCGTCTGGTTATGATAAACATCTCTCCAATCATATAACAGGGATAAGTAGAATGTTAGCACAAAAACGGCAACGGTTTCGTAAGAAACCGAATAATCAATCGGTATTACTTCTTCTTGAAGAAAAGGAATGATGACCGTCGCCAGGGCCCAGCACAATGAAATAGCTATTGGTTTTAATAAGACGATTCTTCGCAATGAAAATTGAAAAGGAGTGTGGTAAGCCAATACCACGAAACCGCCAACGGTAGCTGAAAGCTTTGATTCATTATTTAAGAATAAAAAAGATAGAAATGTCCCTATCACCAATATTGCTTCGATGCCCTTGCTGAGGATATTCGTCTTTTCCTCTCGTTTTTTTCTAAGAAATAGGTAAACAACACTAGTGCTGAAGAATGCGAATAAAAAAGAATAGAAACCTCCAAAGCAACTTGTCAATAACCCCGCACACACACCTAAGAAAATGGAATGAAGGCGGACTTGATTGTTGCTCATTTTAATACAAAGTACATTCCCACCCCGAGAGCAGAGCCTGCAAAACCACTCCAAAGAGCTGTAATGAGCTTCTTTGTTCGCGCTGGAGGTTCGTAGCCGTCGGCGTAGAAATCATTGTATTTATAATTTTTATTGGTCATCGTAGATTCTCGGATTTTTACTTTACCAATAAACTGACATAGGGTATATACCAATGGCGGTCCTACTGCAGTAATAAATCCTTCACCACCCAAGTAGGCGATAGTTCCGCAGGTAACCATACCGATCGCTCCGATGTGATGTGCCTTAAAATTATTTCGTCCATCGTGCTGGCCGGCAATAAAGGACCTCATCTCAGGAACGGCATAAAAATTTTCCCCGAATAAAGTATCAAGTTCGTACAGAATAACTTCCTCTTGTCCGCTTTTGGTATAACTGAATATTTCACCTCGATTGGCCATGCGTTGCTTGATTTTGCCATTTTTCTTTTGAATGTCAAATACGATAACATAACCAGTATCTGCTACTATTTTACATTCCATTTCAGCGCCATTCATCAGAAGTATTTTGTCCTGTGCTATGGATGATAAGGAAGCAGAAAAAAGAAAAACGAATAAAAGCAATGAAATTCTCATGTTTCAAACCTAAGCAAAAAATTACTTCGTAGGAACGGCAAGTGCAGCAGCATAGATCTTACAAGAGGTATTTTTCTTAAGTAGCAGTATGCAGGCCTCAAGGGTAGCTCCTGTGGTGATTACGTCATCCACTAGGAGAATGCTAGTGCACCCAGGCGGTAGTTTATTTCTATTGATGTGAAACACATTATCCACGTTGTCTCTCCTCTGAGAACGCGACTTCTTGGTTTGAGTATGAGTATATCTTCTTTTGGTTAGCAGATTTGCTGAAACGGGAATACGCAAGCTTTCACTGATACCCATTGCAATATGAAGGCTTTGATTGTAGCCGCGCTCTTTTTCTTTCGCGGGATGTAAAGGCACTGGAACAATCAAGTCTATTGCAGGCCAGCGCTGAGAGGTGCGCAGTTCTTCTCCGAAAAGAATTCCAAGTTTTCTGCCTACTTCTGGTCTTCGGTTGTATTTTAAGGCGTGTATGCAGTGATGGACCATTCCTTTTCGACTCATTTTTAAAAAGGCAGTCACCATTTCAGGCGCCGCAGTTCCCCAAAACAGCCGCTCTAGCGCATTATCAGCTGTGTTGGTGAGCTTGGCGCGTGGAAGACGCATCAAACAAAAAGTACAAATCACATGCTCATGTGTATATAGCGGCTTTTTACATCCCGCACAAAATCGAGGAAATAAAACGAATAGTAAGTCTCTCAGTGCCTTCATTTTTTTTCTCGAAGAAAAAAAAATCGAGGCGAATACCGTAAATTTTTTTATGCTAGGATTATTTAGACTTCAACTTCTCCACTACAGCAGTGGTGGAAAATCCAGGAGTGAGAGGGATTGCGATTACACTTCCTCCATTGCTTTTAACAATATCGGATCCTACCATGTATTTCTTAGATAGAACGTCCACCTCATTGGGATCGTAATCTCCACCTTTAACGAGTACATCTGGCTGGAGCGCACGAATAATTTCATAGGGGGTTTCTTCAGAAAAAATAACGGTTGCATCAACGAAGCCTAAATACGCGACGAGCTTAGCCCTTGATTCTTCTGGATTGATCGGTCGTTCAGGACCCTTATTCAATTTTCTAACTGAAGCATCATCATTGATTCCAACAATCAAAATATCGCCCAGTGATTTGGACGCGTGCAGATAGTCGGCATGACCCAAGTGCAGTATATCAAAAACACCATTGGTGAATACGACGCGTTTGCCCTCGCGCTTCCATTCCTGCACTTGCTCAAGAAGTATTTTTAGAGAGGAATAATACATCTTAATTCGATTGAGGTTTTATCTTATATCGATTGACAATAAAGAAACCAACTGCTCCAACCACTAGTTCGAGTATAGTTTTTCCAACCCAAGAAATCCATGCGAAAGTGAGACCCGCCGCGGCGGTATAACCCAACACTTCAAATCCAGTTTTTGACATAAAATGATAGGCACCTAAGCCTCCTTGAGTTGGGATAAGCATACCAAAACTTCCTGCAACCATGAAGAAAAGCGTATCTCCAATATGCATGTTTGATGTGATAGGGATGGCATACATCATGGCTTGGGCCATTAGTAACCAACAAGCCCAAATACCGAATGAAAGAACCATGAATGCAATTTTCTTTTTCAGTTTTAATATGGACTTTATACCCTCTACAATGCCGAAAATAAATTGAGCAATTTTATCAATGAATTTAATGTGTCTTAGTTTTTTTAATAAAAACAAAAAGACAATAAAACCCACTACGCCAATGACAGCAATTATTCCCAAAAGTTGACCTTTCTCGCCAGAAATCATGGAGAATAATGCGTTTAGTTCGTCTGCATGGATTAAGAAAGTAAGACCTACTACAATGCCTAGAATCATCATATCTACAATGCGTTCAAGAATGACGTTGCCAATAAGAATATTCAAAGGGATGTGTTCAGCGCGATTAACAAGTACGCATCTTGCTAGCTCTCCACTCCTGGGAACTAAGTTGTTCATACAATACCCAAAAGCTACCGCATGAATGTTGGTCCAGTGATCAGAACGATGTCCTGTGGGCTCAAGAATTATATTCCATCTCCAACCTCGAAGAATCATTGCGAGGTAACTTAAACACATAGACACCGCGATCCACCACCAGTTGGCTTCTTTTACGGAATCAATAATTTGTTGTGTGTCTACGCCTTTGGAAGCGAAATACAACAAGACCAGTCCAATGATCAAGAAGAGGATGTATTGGATGGCTTTTTTAACGTCCATTATTGCAGCTTATTGGTAGCAGTATCCGGGAAAATGACCCAAGGCTTGAATGTTTTGGCGGCTTCAAATTCCATAGAAGCATAAGAGCAAACGATAACAATGTCTCCAACTGCTACTCGGCGAGCAGCAGGTCCATTGAGGCAAACGACACCGCTATTCTTTTCTCCAGTGATAACATATGTTTCAAAACGTTCACCGTTGTTGCAGTTGAGCACTTGCACTTTTTCACCTTCAATCAGGTTGGCAGCCTCCATCAATAGAGGATCCAAGGTGATACTTCCGATATAATTCAAATCCGCTTCGGTGACTGTCACACGATGGATTTTCGATTTCAATACTTCGATGCGCATAGAGGGCACAAAGCTAATGAAAATCCAAGAGTTCTTTGGTATTGAAAGGGATGTCGTATACTAGCGGTATAATTGATGTCTATGATTCACCAAATGCTCGGCATAAAGCACCCCATCATCGTTGCGCCAATGTTTCTAGTATCAAACGTGGAGATGATTGTAGCCGCGTGCGAAGGGGGAGCCACAGGTGCATTTCCAGCACTTAATTTTCGCACCGATGAGGAGTTAAGAACAGCGATCAAAGAAATCCGCAATCGCACAGATAAACCTTTCGGGGTAAACCTCATTGTGAATAAGTCGAATCCAAAGGCGGATCATCAACTCAGCACATTGTTGGAATTAAGAGTGCCGTACATTATCACTTCACTTGGTAGCCCAAAGGCAGTGATCGATGCGGCAAAACCTCTGGGCATAAAGGTGTTTTGTGATGTAACCAATTTAGACTACGCGCTCAAAGTAGAAGCGCTAGGCGCTGATGCGGTTATTGCCGTAAACAACAGGGCTGGCGGCCATTGTGGACCTATTGCCCCGGTGGTATTGATTCCGCAACTGGTTGCTCGGTTGAAAATTCCAGTGATTTCAGCTGGTGGGGTAGCAAAAAAAGAAGATGTGGATCGTGCGCTTTCTTGGGGAGCAGCAGGTGTAAGTGTCGGAACAATTTTTCTCGCAGCAACAGAGGCTCCGATATCCGCTGATTACAAACAAGCTTTGATTGATTATGGTGAAAAGGACATCGTACTGACTACGAAAATGAGCGGATCACATTTGACTGTTATAAACACTCCTTACGTACAATCCATCGGCACAAAAGCCAGTTTTTTGGAACGTTTGGCGAACAAGAACAAATGGTTGAAGAAGTACATCAAGATGTTCATTTTCGTTCGCGGGATGAAACAAGTGGAGAAGTCTGCATTTAAGGCGACCTACAAGACGGTTTGGTGCGCTGGTCCAGCAATTGAGCACGTTCACTCTGTAAGACCGTTGAAGGAAATATTAAAAGACCTCACCGGTGAACGATGAGGTCTTTATGTATTAAAATTTAAAAGATTAGAGCGTACCTCTCAGCTCTTGTTCTCTTTCAATCGCCTCGAATAGGGCCTTGAAGTTTCCTTTTCCAAAGCTTTTTGCCCCTTTGCGTTGAATGATTTCAAAAAACATCGTTGGGCGGTCTAATACCGGTTTCGTGAACAACTGAAGTAGATACCCTTCATCGTCGCGATCGATCAAGATGCCATGTTGTTTTAATGGAGCGAGATCTTCATCAATTTGACCAACTCTGTCAAGAACATCGTCATAATATGTTTCAGGTACGTACAAAAACTCAACTCCTCTTTCTTTCAATGCAGCAACTGTTTCGATGATGTTGTCGGTTGCTACTGCAATGTGCTGTACTCCTGCGCCTTGATAGAAATCGATGTACTCTTCGATTTGAGATTTCTTTCTACCTACTGCGGGCTCATTGATAGGGAATTTAATGCGGCCATTACCATTGCTCATTACCTTACTCATAAGTGCCGTGTAATCGGTGCTAATATCTTTATCATCAAAACTCACCAATTGAGCAAAACCCATCACCTTGGCGTAGAACTCACACCATTTATTCATTTCGTTCCAACCCACATTGCCTACCATGTGGTCAATGTACTTTAGACCCACTGGAGAAGACTTGTAATAAGGCTTCCAAGTTTTATATCCTGGAAGAAAAGGACCGTTGTATGCTCCTCTTTCTACAAAGTAGTGAAGTGTTTCTCCATAAGTATGGATTGCAGAAAGAACTACTTTTCCATTTGCGTCTTCAAGAGCTTTCGGAGCCATTGCGCTGACTGCTCCGCGCTTGGTGGTTTCATGCCAAGACTTAGTGGCATCATCTACCCACAGTGCGATCACCTTCACTCCGTCGCCGTGCTTATTGATGTGTTCATTGATTTCACCTCCAGGAGTGAGGGGAGAGGTCAGTACAAGACGTATTTTATCTTGCTCAAGGACGTAGGAAACTCTGTCTTTAACCCCGGTTTCTAAACCCGCATAGGCAAGGGGTTGAAAGCCCCAAGCGCTCATGTAGTAGTAGGCCGCTTGTTTTGCATTGCCAACGTATAATTCAACATAATCGGTTCCGAGCAAAGGAAGAAAGTCTTCCGCTTCGGCTACTATTTTTTCAAGTTGTAAGGAGCTATTATCTGTAATCATTTGCAATTTTTTTTATTTGTCTAACCAAGATGTAATATACGAATTATCTGCAATATTTACCGCAGCTTGGGTTACCTTAAGAGGTCGAAAAGTATCAATCATTACGGCAAGTTCTCCCGTTTCTTTCTGGCCAATGCTTCTCTCTGTCGCTCCAGGATGCGGTCCGTGTGGTATTCCACCCGGGTGCAGTGATATATATCCCTTGTCGACGTGATTTCTGCTCATAAAATCACCATCAACGTAATACAGCACTTCATCACTGTCAATATTACTGTGATTATATGGAGCGGGGATCGCCTGTGGGTGGTAGTCGTAAAGACGAGGACAAAAAGAACAAATCACGAAGTTGTGTGCTTCAAACGTTTGATGCACGGGTGGCGGTTGATGCACCCGGCCAGTGATTGGTTCAAAATCGTGAATACTGAAAGCATAAGGATAGTTGTAACCGTCCCACCCTATTACATCGAAAGGATGAGAAGCATATTCTACTTCATGTAGAACATTTTCCTTTCTTATTTTGATAATGAAAGAACCTCTTTCATCATGGGTTTCTAGCTTCTCTGGTCTTCGCAAATCCCTTTCACAAAAAGGCGAATGCTCTAGCATTTGCCCGAAATTATTACGATAGCGCTTTGGTGTAACCACCGGTGAAAAAGACTCTACAATCAATAAACGATTGTCTTCAGTATCAAATTCGATTTGATAAATCATACCTCTCGGCACCACCAGATAGTCGCCGTAGGAGAAAGTCAAGTTTCCTAAAAATGTGCGCAAAGTACCCGAGCCTTTGTGGATGAACAGCACTTCATCCGCATCTGCATTTTTGTAGAAATAAGAACTCAAACTTTTGCGAGGGGCGGCCAATGCGATGTTCAGGTCATTATTAAAGAGCATTACTGTGCGCGCCTCTAGAAAATCGTCAACTGCTGGTATGTCGAAGCCAGCCAGCATCATGGGGGAAATGTTCTTTTGAATTGCAGCTATGGGAGCAACATCTATGGCCTTGCCCACGCTGCGAATCATCGTTGGACGATGCACATGGTATAACAAGGAACTCATACCATGAAAACCCTCTGTCCCAAACAGTTGCTCATAGTAGAGGTCACCATTCGGCTTTCGGAAGGCGGTATGTCTCTTGTGTGGGATGGATCCCAGAGAATGATAAAAAGGCATACAGATTATTTTGCCCCAAATGTAAAATCCTTCGGGGGAAAGAAGATATGATTTTTGTCAAACTTCTCTACTAAATCGTGAAAATCAGCATTTACGATACACTATTCGCTGGAACGGACGCTGCGAGTGGACTCTATTTTATCCGCCACGATGAATGCTCCTGGATATTGTTGTTTGATTTCTGAGAAATACCTATTCGCCTCTAAGAGATTTCTGAAGTCGCCTACTTTAACTACGTAGTCAGGGGTATTTTGTTGAATATACGCAGGAATAGGAATTCCATTGGTTAAGAATTTGGCTCTAAAGTTTTTAGCTTCAGCATAAGAACCTAGAAAGACTTGTATTCTATATCCTTTGATGTCTACTCTGCCGCGCATCCTGTGTTCCAAAGAATCTACAGCAGAAGGGGTTTCAAATTCAATTACACCCGGTGCTATACTGTCTTTAGAAAAAATGATCTCCGATGCAGATATTTTCTCCGAAAAAAGTAGAAGGCTGATAAATACGAAAAATGTTAAAAACGGAAGTCGCATAATGAGGAAACAAAGGTAATAGGAACAACATTACATTGTTAAAAAACATGCCAAAGAAAAGCTATCTGGTTGAACGAAAATGAAGTGGGACGTTTCGTCATGGTTTTGTCTTATTTAGAAAGATTATAAATTATAATTAAACATATTTCAACAGATTGTTAATGCCGCTCCTGCTATAAATTTGCGGCCATTCTATAGTGTAGAATTACGTAAAACATAGCAATGATGCGGTTTACAGAACGTTTTCATCATCGAGTGATATTCGCAGTTGCGACTTTCATGACGATGGCATTCACTTCTTTTGCAAGTATCCACGAGGGTGGAGATGTAGCAAAGGGAGAACAATTGTTTAAAGCCAATTGTGCTTCTTGTCACAAGATCACCAACGAAGTGCTGGCTGCTCCTGGGTTAGGAGGAATAGACCAACGATGGGCAGGAAAGGACGCGTTGCTCGTAAAGTGGATTCAGAATCCACAAGCGGCAGCAGCTTCTGGAGACGCTTACATTAAACAACTAGTAGCGACGAATGTTCCGCTATTTGGTTGGATGGCTGGTCAAGCCGTTACGGAAGCAGAAATTAAGGATATCTTGACGTATGTTAAGACTCCTCCTGCCGGTGCTGCTGGTGGTGCTGCTCCAGTCAACAATTGTCAAACTTTGGAGGAACTTAAGGCAGAAGCTGAGAAGAATGAAGAATCAGATGGTTTCATTTGGTTCATCATCATTGGGGTAATACTCGCTATCATCGCTGTTTCAGCAGCCAACATCGGTCGCTCGTTGAAAAATGCAATGAACGAACGCGAAGGTTTGCCAATGGAGGCGGAAGTCGGTTATTGGACTTCAGCCAAGGCATGGATGTGGAAGAACAAGACCTTCGTTTCGATAATTGGTGTCTTTTTGTTCTGCTACTTTGCGGTCGTAGGCTACAGCACACTGATGGACATCGGAGTGTATGAAGGCTATACTCCAACTCAACCAGTATGGTTCTCTCACAGCATTCACGTTTGTCAAAACGAAGTAGATTGCCAATACTGTCATAGTAGCGCTGCTAAATCTAAGCACGCAGGTATTCCTTCTGTGAATGTCTGCATGAACTGTCACAAAGGAATCAACAAAGGAAAAATCACTGGGGAGAAAGAAATAGCGAAGATTTATGCGGCCATTGGATTTGATCCTGCTACCAAACAGTACATTCAAGGATATGAGCAGAAGCCTATCGAATGGAACAAGGTTCACAACTTACCAGATCACGTATATTTCAATCACGCACAGCACGTAACAGTTGGCAAGATTGATTGTAAGCAGTGTCACGGCCCTGTTCAACAGTACACCGTAGGTCATCAAGCGACTCTTGATGAGATTAATTCTCAAGATCCTGCAGATGTTCCTGGTTTGATCAAGTTGACCAAACCCACATTGACCATGGGATGGTGTATTGAGTGCCACAACAAGGCTCAAATAGATTTGACAAGCTCTGAATATTACGAGGAAATGCACAATCGTTTCAAGGCTTCGGCTCTTGGTCAGCGCACCATTCGCGATATCATGGAGGACGGTGAAGTTACTGTCCGCGAAATGGGCGGATGGGAATGTGGTAAGTGTCACTATTAATCGGAATTCAACCTAGAAAAATGGGAATGAATAAAAAATATTGGACCGGCGTAGATGAGTTAAACAATACTCCGGCATTTCAAGAGGCGATCTCTAACGAGTTTGCAAGAGAGCAGTCTGTAGAAGATTTTCTTTCTAACGATAAGCTCAAGGAAACCAATACCGGCCGCCGTGACTTCTTGAAGTTCATGGGATTTAGTGTAGCAGCTGCTACGTTAGCGGCCTGCGAAACACCGGTGGTAAAGAGTATTCCTTATGTTGTAAAACCAGAGGAAATTACTCCAGGAATCGCCAATTATTATGCATCCACATATTATGATGGAAATGACTACGGAAACATTCTTGTAAAAACAAGAGAAGGCCGTCCGATTTTCATTAAAGGTAATAAAGATCATGGTGTCGCAAAAGGGGCAATAGGCTCTAGAGTGAATGCTTCTGTAATTGGATTGTATGACAGTGCTCGTCTGCGTGGACCGAAGAAAAACGGCGCGGACATTGACTGGACATCATTGGATAGCGAAGTGAAGGACGCAATTAGCCAAGCATCTAAAGTGCGTGTTCTTTCAAATACCATTGTGAGCCCCTCCACTCAGAGAGCTATCAATGAATTGTCTTCAAAGTATGCAGGAAAGGTAAGCCACATTCAGTACGATAGCATTTCTTATGCAGGAATAACTAAAGCAAACCAAGCCAACTTCGGTAAGGCAATAGTCCCTGCTTATAATTTTGAGAAAGCAGAGGTTATTGTATCTATTGGTGCGGACTTTTTGGGAACATGGATCACCCCTTCGTTCTATCAAATAGGTTATGATGCAGGACGCAGAGTAGATGATGGAAAAATGAACAAGCATTACCAGTTTGAGTCCTCTATGAGTCTTACTGGATCCAATTGCGATGAGCGTTTTCCAATCAAGCCTTCACAAGAAGGTCAAGTGGCAGCGGCGATTTTATCAGCACTTAAGGGAACGGCTGGCAATGTAGAGGGAGTTGCTGAAGGAGTAATCGCAAAAGTAGCGGCTGATTTGAAGGGTGCTACTGGTCGCAGTTTGGTTGTTGCTGGAAGCAATGATCCAAATGTTCAAATGATTGTTAATGCTATCAACTCTGACCTAGGAAGCTACGGCAATACTATTGACATAAATAATCCGATCAATTTCTTCCGTGGCTCAGATGAAGCAGTAGCTGCCCTTGTAGAAGAAATGAATGGGGGTTCAGTCGATGTTTTGATAGTTTATGGAACAAATCCGGGCTACTCGTGGATGGATTCAGAAAAGTTCCGCTCTGCATTGGCTAAGGTGAAGACAAGTGTTTGCTTCAACGCATATGCGGATGAAACAGCTTCGAGATGTACGTATATAGCACCGGATCATCACTACCTCGAAAGTTGGAACGACTACGCTCCAATGCAAGGTAGAGTGGACATTGCGCAACCTACCATTAGTCCTTTGTATAACACGCGCTATGCGCAGGAGTCTATGTTGCGTTGGGCAGACAATGGCGTAGCATACTACGATTACATGCGTCAAACGCATAACGCTGGCTATACCACTGCAGCAATGAAAACCGATGCTGCCTGGAACATGGCGGTTCACAACGGTACGTTCGTCGCTCTGGTAAGATCTGTTCCCGCATCACCGGAATCAACAGCGGCTCCAGTTGCTGCAGCAGAAGTTCCAATAATGGAAGCGACTCCTGCGACGAGCTCATTGGATGTTGCATCTGCATTGGCTGCTGTGAACGGAATGAAAGGTGGTAAGTGGGAGTTGAGTTTATATCAAAAGGTGACCATGGGTGCGGGTAATCAAGCCAACAACCCGTATTTGCAAGAAACTCCTGACCCAATTACGAAAGCGACTTGGGACAATTATATTATGATGGCGCCAGCCGATGTAGAAGAACTCGGTTGGAATCTTCACTTAGGCCAAACTTCAGCTGCTACCTTGGCAAAGGTTACAGTAAATGGGAAGACATTGACCCTTCCTGTTTTCCCAGCTCCTGGTCAGAAAAGAGGAACGATTGCCGTTGCTCTGGGCTACGGAAGAGGAGAAGGAAATGAGGAGATTGGAAATGCTGCCTTCCAAGTTGGAAAGCATGGTGAGCATGTGATGGAGAACGATAAGCGAGTGGCAATTGGTAAAAATGCTTTTGGCCTTGCTTCTTTCTCAAACGGTGTAGTAGATTACAACGCATACGATGTTTCTGTTGAAGATGCAGGAGGTGAATACTTCATTGCGACTACTCAGATGCACAATACAGTGATGGGACGTGATTCCATCGTGAAAGAAACTACGTTCAAGACTTTCCTTTCTGAAAAAGACAAGAAGAAAGGAACAGCTTCTTTCAATCTAGTGCCTTCTTTAGTAACACATGAAGACGTCAATAAGGACGGAGATATCAATGCACTCGATAAGAAGCCTGTAAAAGAATTTGATTTGTGGGCAGCGCATCCAGTTGAAGGAGTAGGACACCGTTGGGGTCTTACCATTGACTTGTCTTCATGCTTGGGGTGTGGAGCATGCATTACTGCATGTCATACAGAAAACAACGTCCCTGTTGTTGGTAAAGACGAAGTATTGCGCCACCGTGATATGCATTGGTTGCGTATTGATAGATATTTCTCTTCTGATTTTGCAACTGTAGAAGAGACAAGTGAGAAAAAAGACATGGGTACGATAGCGGCATACCGCGACATGGAAGATGCTGCAGAAAATCCACGTACTGTGCACATGCCAATGATGTGTCAGCACTGTAATCACGCACCATGCGAAACTGTTTGTCCAGTTGCAGCCACAGTCCACAGTAACGAAGGCTTGAACAACATGGCTTATAACCGTTGCATTGGAACTCGTTATTGCGCAAACAACTGTCCTTACAAAGTGCGTCGTTTCAACTGGTTCAATTATGTGAACAATGAAAAGTTCTCTAATGTGAATCCATCACAGGGCGAAATGACACGTATGGTGTTGAATCCGGATGTTACTGTTCGTACACGTGGTGTAATGGAAAAGTGCAGCATGTGTCAACAGCGCATTCAAGAAGGTAAACTGTCGGCGAAGAAAGCAGGAGTTCCAGTCCCAGATGGAAGTATCCAAACAGCATGTGCGGAAGCTTGTCCTACCAATGCCATTGTGTTTGGAGACTTGAATGACTATACCTCTTTGAACGCGAAGCGCTCAGAGAATGTTCGCAGCTATCATTCTTTGGAAGAGACCGGAGTACAGCCGAATGTATTCTACATGACAAAAGTTCGCAACATAGAAGAAACCGAAGCCTAAATCATATTAGTAATGATTAAAGAAGCATCCATAAGAAAACCACTGATCCTTGGTCATAAGACTTACGGAGATATCACCAATGATATCGTAGGTCCGATCGAGGGAGAAGCACCCAAGCAATGGAAAATAGCCATTACCATTGCGGCCATTATTGCCTTATATGGCATAGGTTGTATCATGTATTTGGTGGCTCAGGGTATTGGATCCTGGGGATTGAATAAGACAGTAGGTTGGGCATGGGACATCACCAACTTCGTATGGTGGGTCGGTATTGGTCACGCTGGAACTTTGATTTCTGCGGTACTTTTATTGTTCCGTCAGCGATGGAGAATGGCGATCAACAGAAGTGCTGAAGCAATGACCATCTTTGCGGTTATCATGGCTGCGTTGTTTCCCGTATTCCACATGGGGCGCGTATGGTTAGCTTATTGGACTCTTCCTTTACCAAACCAGTTCGGTTCGCTTTGGCCTAACTTCAACTCTGCTTTGATGTGGGACGTATTCGCCATTTCTACTTATTTCTCTGTATCATTGGTATTTTGGTACATAGGTTTGATTCCTGATTTTGCAACGATTCGTGACCGCATGGTAAAGCCAAAGTGGAAGAAATTCTACAGCATTCTTAGCTTCGGTTGGTCTGGTCGTGCGAAGCATTGGACACGATTTGAAGAGGTTTCATTGGTGCTTGCGGGTATAGCAACTCCCCTTGTATTCTCTGTACACTCCATTGTATCAATGGACTTTGCCACCTCTATCATTCCTGGATGGCACACGACAATCTTCCCTCCATACTTCGTATCAGGTGCAATCTTCTCTGGATTCGCGATGGTATTGACTCTTCTGTTAATCATGCGCAAAACCATGCGTCTTGAGGCGTATATTCACTTGAAACACGTCGAGTACATGAACATCGTAATTATTGTTACAGGTTCAATCGTGGGTGTAGCATACTTAACAGAGCTCTTTATTTCTTGGTATAGTGGAGTAGAATATGAATCTTACGCTTTCATCAACCGTTTCTCTGGACCTTATGCATGGTCTTATTGGGCGATGATGACGTGTAACGTAATTAGTCCTCAGCTTTTCTGGTTTAAAAAGATTCGCACTAGTTTGACAGCGACATTCATTTTGTCGATCATCGTGAATATTGGAATGTGGTTCGAACGATTTGTAATCATCGTAACATCCATTCACCGCGACTATACTCCAGGAGCTTGGGGTGAGTTTTATCCATCTACCATTGATATCGGAATGTTCATTGGAACAATCGGAATATTCTTCACTTTATTCTTGTTATTCGCTAGATACTTCCCTGTATTAGCGTTGAATGAATTGAAGACCATTTTGAAGGTTTCTGGTGAAAGCTATAAAAACGATAATAAGCATTAAGACATCACTTCTTAGTCAATAGATATGGCAAACAAAGTATTTCACGTGATGTACGACGATGACCAGAAGCTTCTGGACTCGGCTCGTGCCCTTGTAGCTCAAGGAATTCGCGTTAAAGATGTTTTCTCTCCCTTCCCTATACACGGATTAGATCCTGTCATTGGGGTGAAGCGCACGCGCTTGGCGATAGCATCATTCATGTATGCTACTACAGGTACCTTGCTCTCCATTATTGGAACTTGGTATTTTATGGTAAGCGATTGGGATTGGAACATAGGTGGTAAGCCAAATTTTTCTTGGATCGAAAACGCACCTGCGTTTGTCCCAGTTATGTTTGAATTTTCGGTGTTTTGTGGTGCGCATGGTATGGCCATTACTTATCTTTTAAGAAATGGTACATTACCGGGTATGCCTGCGAGCAACCCAGATCCACGCACTACCGATGATAAGTTCGTTATGGAAATAGTTACCGATCAGAATGCTGGGTTCTCAGTGTCTGATTTGGAAGAGAAGATTCGCGCAACGGACGTTTATGAATTAAGCATTAAGGAGTACTAAGATGAATAGACCATCCTATTTTTTACTTGGAATGGCAGCAACAGCAATGATGTTTGTTGCCTGCACTTCTGATCCCAATGCACCAGGGGTGGAGTATATGCCAGACATGTATCGTTCACCAGCACCAGAAGCCTATGTGGATTACGGAGCAAACAAACATGTTGATTGGACACAAGCTCAAAAAGATGCTGCTGGAATCAAGCCTGTTTTGGTAAGAGAACCAGTTGCGGGAACTATTCCGTATACGGGAGGTGGCGCAGCAGCAATGTTTGTCATGCCTTACGCTCTTGCGAATACCCCAGAGGATTATGAGCGCGCTGCGATGGAAGTGAAAAGCCCGATTCTCCCCATGAAAGATCATGTGGAAAGAGGAAAGGAAATTTACGCCATCATGTGTACACATTGTCATGGAAAAGAAGGCCACGGAGATGGAGCAATTTCAAAGAATGGTCACATCAATGGTATTCCAGATTATGCTACCAAGTTGAAGGACTTACCAGAGGGTAAAATGTTCCACTCAATCACCTATGGAAAAGGATTGATGGGTCAACATGCTTCACAGCTGAATCAATTAGAGCGCTGGCAAGTGGTGCAATATGTAAAATGTTTGCAACAAGGAGTAAGCAATCCTGAATTTGATGAGAAAGGGATGTTAAAACTCAAGGCAACAGAAGCGCCTGCTGATTCAACAAAACAATAACACTACTAAATCTGGATTACCTCAGATATGGCACACGATAACAAGCTGCAATTTGAACTACCGGCCAATGTAAAAAAATGGTCAATGATTCTCATGGGAGTGGGAATTCTTGCAACTGTTTTAGGCTGGTTTGCCGATAAAACGGACCATCACACCTACTGGTGGGGAAACCTCTTAATTAATGGTTTCTTCTTTTTTGCAATCGCACTAGGAGCACTTTTCTTCTACGCGTTACAGTATGCTGCTGAAGTGGCATGGTCGGCAATGGTAAAAAGGATTTTTGAAGCCATGTTTGCCTACATTCCTTATGGATTGGGCGTTATAGTCTTCGTCCTTCTGGTTGGCCAATTCCATGGACATCATTTGTACCACTGGATGGATAGTGCGGTATACGATCCTACCTCACCTGAATACGATGAATTGATTGCCAATAAACGACCTTATTTGAGCGCTTGGTTTTTCTGGCTTAGAGTATTAGTTTATGCTGCTGTATTTATCATTTTTGCTCGTAAGTTCCGTCAATGGAGTATTCAAGAAGATACCGTAGGTGGAACAGAGATTCACTACAGATTCTATCGCCGCAGCGCAGTATTCTTGGTTTTCTTTGCCGTGTTCAGCAGCACTCTTTCTTGGGACTGGTTGATGAGCATTGATACGCATTGGTTTTCTACAATGTACGGATGGTACATCTTCTCTGGAATGTGGGTGACCACCATGATCTTCGCAACACTTACTGTGATTTGGTTGAAAGGCAAAGGATACTTGGCTCAAGTGAATGATTCTCACGTTCACGATATGGGTAAATGGGTGTTCGCTGTATCGATGCTTTGGAGCTACTTGTGGTTCTGTCAATACATGCTGATTTGGTATTCGAATATTCCTGAAGAAGTTACTTATTTCCAAACCAGATATGAGCACTACATGTATGGTATGTGGGGTGTATTTGCAGTGAACTTTGCGGTGCCTTTTTATGTTCTAATGGCACGTGATGCGAAAAGAAACTTTAAGTATCTCACTCGCGTTGGCGTAATCATCTTCCTCGGTCACTTCGCAGATCTTTACATGGCAGTCATTCCCGGAACCGTTCACGGTCACCTCGAGTGGGGCTTTGGAGAAGGTCATCACACTACTTTCGTTGGTTGGTTCGAAATTGGAATGTTTTTAGGCTTCCTAGGTCTGTTTGTTTTTGTGGTATCAAGAGCATTGACGAAAGCGAATTTGCTACCTATTAAGCATCCATTCTTCCAGGAATCTGAGAACCATAGTATTTAAAGAATTAAAATAAAGAGATAAATCAAATAGCGACATGAAACTATTGATTCTTTTAGTCGTCGTTTTAGCCATCATAGCGATTGCTCAACTGACGAAGGTGTATGAACTTACGAGAAGTTTGCGCAAGACCCGTGAGGAGGACATTTCAACAGCGGACAATAAGCTTCAAGCGAATCTTATGCTTGTATGGATGTTTGTGTTCTTCGCCTCTGTGATTTATTTGTATGACCGCTACGGAAATTATTTACCTGAAGCAGCTTCGATGCACGGTGCGGAAGTAGATTACTTGATGAAAATCAACATTTGGATGATCACAATCGTGTTCTTCGTTGTAAATGCTTTGCTGTTCTTTTTCTCATGGAAGTACTACTATCGCAAGGATAGAAAAGCACGCTTCTTTGCACATGACAACCGTCTAGAGATGATTTGGACTTTGATCCCAGGGGTGACTATGGCCTTTATCATCGTGTATGGATTGATTACTTGGAATAACATTACCGGTCCTGCGAGCGCAGACGCCATTCAAGTGGAAGTTTATTCCAAGCAATTCGGTTGGATTGTGAGATACCCAGGTGAAAATAAAACCTTCGGTTCAAGCACTTACAACTTGATTGATCCTGCTTCTAATCCGCTCGGTATCGTTACTAAAGAAAACATTAAAGCGAAGGTAGATTCAATTGACGTCGACATCGAAAAGCTTAAAAAGGCAATTGAAGAAAATCAAAAGTTGCCCATCTGGCCTGATAGTTATGTCGAAAGCCAGAATGAAAAGTTATATCGCTTAGAACGTCTTAAGCAACGTGTGCTAGACATTAATGAAACTCAAAATCCAGTAACAGGCATGAGTGAGTGGGAAGCTGGAGCGGATGATAAAGTAATTAATACAGAACTCCATATCCCCGTAGGTAAGGAAGTAGAATTTATTTTCCGTTCACAAGACGTTATTCACTCTGCTTACATGCCTCACTTTAGAGCGCAAATGAATACAGTGCCTGGAATTCCAACACGTTTCAAAATGACGCCAACGATCACCACCGCGGAAATGAGAGAGAAACTCGGTGATGATACATTCGACTATATTCTCCTTTGCAATAAGGTTTGCGGTGTTTCTCACTACAATATGCAAATAAAAGTTATTGTTGAAGACGAGAAAGATTACCTTGCGTGGGTTGAAAAGCAAAAGTCCTTTGTAGCGCCAAAGGAAGAACCTAAGAAAGAAGAAACATCCTCTACTACTGATAGCACCGCAACAGCAGGCGTTCAATTGAAGAAGCCAGCAGCAATTGCACAAAAAAACGACTAAGAAAATTTAAAGAGGAAAAAAGAAATGGGAGCCTCAGCAGAACACACACATGCACATGGTCATGACCACGGTCATCACCACGAAGAGAGTTTTATCTCTAAGTACGTATTTTCGCAAGATCACAAAATGATTTCAAAGCAGTTTCTTATTACTGCTATTTTTATGGGAATCATTGCTGTGATGTTGTCGATTTTTTTCCGCCTTCAATTGGGTTGGCCGGGAGAAAGTTTCGGAATTTTAAATTTCTTCCTTGGTGACAAATGGGCGCCGAATGGGGTAATGAATGGAAATGCCTACCTAGCGATGGTAACAATCCACGGTACCATCATGGTATTCTTCGTTCTTACGGGAGGTCTGTCAGGAACGTTTGCTAACCTTTTGATTCCGTTGCAAATCGGGGCAAGAGACATGGCATCGGGTTTCTTGAACATGCTTTCTTTCTGGTTTTTCTTAGTCTCTTCTATCATCATGGTGGCTTCCCTTTTCGTTGAAGGTGGAGCAGCATCAGGTGGTTGGACGGTCTATCCTCCTCTCTCAGCATTGCCACAAGCGATGCCTGGTTCAGGAACAGGTATGACCCTTTGGTTGATTTCTATGGTTCTTTTCGTAGCATCCTCTCTTTTGGGAGGTTTGAACTACATTGTAACCATCATCAACTTGCGCACAAAAGGAATGAAGATGACGCGACTTCCTTTGACCATGTGGGCAATTTTCGTAACAGCAATTCTAGGAGTGCTTTCATTCCCCGTATTGGTGTCTGCGGTGGTATTGTTACTCATGGATAGAAGCTTCGGTACCGCGTTTTATCTTTCTGATATCTTTATTGAAGGTCAAGCGCTAGATGTAACAGGCGGATCTCCTCTTCTATACCAGCACTTGTTCTGGTTCTTGGGTCACCCAGAGGTGTATATCGTATTGTTGCCTGCATTAGGTATTAGCTCTGAAGTGATCTCTACCAATAGCCGTAAGCCAATCTTCGGCTACAAAGCGATGGTGGGTTCTATTCTAGCCATTGGATTCTTGTCGTTCATCGTATGGGGACACCACATGTATGTGACTGGAATGAATCCTTTCATTGGTAGTGTGTTTGTATTTACTACACTTTTGATTGCGATTCCTTCAGCAGTAAAGGCATTCAACTATATTACCACTTTGTGGCAAGGAAATATTCGATTCACACCTGCAATGCTATTTAGTATTGGATTGGTGTCCACTTTCGTTACCGGTGGTTTGACAGGTATCATACTTGCAGACTCTGCATTGGACGTGAACGTACACGATACCTATTTTGTCGTTGCACACTTCCACATCGTAATGGGGATGTCGGCAATATTCGGAATGCTGGCAGGGATTTATCACTGGTTCCCTAAAATGTACGGCCGAATGCTCAATACGAAATTGGGATATGCGCACTTCTGGCTCACCTTGGTGTGCGGGTATGGAGTATTCTTCCCAATGCACTTCGTAGGTATGGCAGGCGCTCCTCGTCGTTATTACAGCTACAGCGAGTTCGGCTTTTTGGATTGGGTGATGGACTTGAATCCTGTAATCTCAACCTTTGCCATCGTTGGTGGAGCGGCACAAATTTTATTCTTGTTCAACTTCTTCCACAGCATTTGGTTTGGTCAAGTGGCCACTCAGAATCCTTGGGGATCCAATACATTGGAATGGACTACTCCAGTGAAAGGTATTCACGGCAACTGGCCTGGTGCGATACCAGAGGTTCATCGTTGGGCCTATGATTACAGCAATCCTGAGCACGAAGAGGATTTTGTTCCTCAAGTGGTGCCATTGAAGGCTGGTGAGCATGGTCACTAAAAAGAAATTAAAAAAGTCCCGATTTATCGGGACTTTTTTTTGAAGTGTTTTTTTAAATGAGACCGACGGCTTTTGCTTTAATGGTCGCCTTTTTAAAATTGTCGCATTCCAACTTTAACAGTATACTTCTCCTATGCGAACGCACGGTGTAAATGCTGATGTCAAGTTCTTCAGAAATCCTTTTGTTTTGAGCGCCTTTGGAAATGAGTTTGAGAATTTCAATCTCTCTTCGTGAAAGCTGAATGTTGGATTGAGTGTTGACGTATAGTAAAGTTGATTTCAACTTTTTGGTAGACGGGTAATAATGGGTCACCTTTAAGCTCATATTGACATCCGTCTTGTAATCGCTTATATCTGATAGCGTTCCCATCGTAATCATCGGGGTCTTATCCATGCTTCTCAATAGTACTTTGGTCTGTGCTAAAACACTGATATAATTCCCTTTGGCGGTATTTATTCGAAAGTTATAGGTAAAGGTGAATCGATCCAGTTGTTCTGTTGGGATGAGCTTTACAAATTCATAATAAGAGTTTCCCATGGCTCCATTTCTCATGAGAGAGCAATCGTCTGGGTGCATGGCATTCCACAAAAATTCTAGGCCTCCTTCAAGAATTTCAGTTTTAGAATATCCAAATACCTGTTCGCAGTTATTGCTTACGAAAAGATATTTTTGAGCGCTGTGGTCCAACACGTAAAGTACACTTCCCACATGGTTTTCTAGAATGAAATGAGAAAACTCCTTGATAAGCGCATCGTAATCTTGAGAGTTTATAGCTTCAGAACTAAGATTTTGTTGAATAGCTTGAAGAAAATTTGCTTTTAGGTTATTCAGTTCAAATTGCATGGTACTAAATTAATAAGAATCCTGGTCTTACAAAATTCTCTTACCGCTCAATTTCTTTCAAAAAATAACACCTAAAACAGCTTTCCTGCGTCAGGTCTTCTCGTCTTTCCAAGATGTTTATATGTCAGTTCTGTCAGTTGGCGTCCGCGCGGAGTGCGTGTCAAAAAACCTTCCTGAATTAAGAAAGGCTCATATACTTCTTCAATAGTGCCTGCGTCTTCCCCGACCGCTGTTGCGATGGTTGTTAGACCCACAGGCCCGCCGTTAAATTTATCCATGATGGTCAGCAATATCTTATTGTCCATCTCATCAAGTCCAAGTGTGTCAACATTGAGAGCATTGAGCGCAGTGCGAGTGATATTGATCTCAATGGTACCATCTCCTTTGATTTGTGCAAAGTCGCGCACTCTTCTTAGGAGTGCATTGGCAATACGAGGAGTGCCTCTGCTTCTTCGTGCAATCTCGAATGCAGCATCTTCTTTAATTTCTATTCTTAAAAGCTCAGCACTTCTTTCAACAATATTGGTTAGGGTTTTGGCGTCGTAGTATTGAAGACGAGCATTGATTCCAAATCGCGCGCGCAATGGGGCAGTTAATAATCCACTTCTAGTGGTGGCCCCAACAAGGGTAAACGGATTTAATTTGATCTGAACCGATCGAGCATTCGGTCCGGTGTCAATTACTAGATCAATGCTGTAGTCTTCCATAGCGGAATACAGATATTCTTCTACTACAGGACTCAAACGGTGGATCTCATCAATGAAGAGTACGTCATTGGGTTCGAGATTGGTCAATAGGCCTGCAAGGTCGGCTGGTTTGTCAAGCACAGGGCCAGAGGTGGTTTTCATGCTCACTCCCATTTCATTGGCAATGATATAAGCCAAAGTAGTTTTTCCCAGACCGGGCGGTCCATGAAAAAGCACATGATCCAACGCCTCATCTCTGAGTTTGGCTGCTTTAACAAATACCTCAAGATTCTCCAAAACTTGTCCCTGACCAGTGAAATCATCAAATGATTTGGGTCTTAAGACTTTATCTAGGTCTTTGTCATGGGGTTGATCTGCTTCATGCCGAATGTCAAATCCGTCTGTCATAGCTTTCAAAAATAAGCGCTTTTGGCCTTCCATAAATGAAGACGAAAGTTCTTTTGGAGAAAGTATCTTTACACCCTGCTAAACTCCCTATAAAGGTGTTCAAACATCCTATGATAATGAGATTCTTAATGCGGTGGTCTGTGGCCTTTTGTATTCATCTAATTCTAATGAATACCTCCAGCAGCGCCCAGACAGTGAATCTATCGGATAGCTTGAACAAGGTTTTTAAAAACAAACCGAAGCCTTCACTAAAGCTTGACTTTCGGAACTCATTTATATCTGGTAGAACGGCACAAATAGGGGGTATAAAGGGCGGGGTTTCTTTTGGCAAAACCTTCCAGTTGGGTGTAGGCTATAGTTGGCTTTACAGTGATTTAAATCAAGAAATTCAGGGGCCACAGGGTGTTGAATCGGCAAGGGTGGTGTTCCGTTATTTGGGCCCGTATGTGGAATATTCTTTTTTTAGAAAAGGGCCATGGGAAACGATGGTAACCGCCAACCTCGGTTATGGAAGAATATTCTTAGACACCGATGGTAGAAAAGGAGCTCAAAGAGTCTTCGAAACGGGAGCACTGGTTTATGAACCGACCATCGGTTTTGAATATAAAATACTCAACTTGGTTGGAATTGGCGCTGGTTACGGATATCGACTGACTGTTCGGGGCAATCGGAACATTGAGCAGAATTTTACCGCCCCGGTATATGTTATTCGGTTTAGAATTATTCTTGATCGCTTTGAACCCTTGATAGAGAAGACATTTGGAAAGGAGTGAGATTCAAGTTTTGATGCCGATATAGCGAGTTTTGTCCATTTAAATCGATTGATTTACTTTTGTCATAGGTATAATATACGCTTATATCTTTCAACATGAAAAAGTTATACAACACAGAAGACAAACGGATTCTGAAAGCGCGCATAGCGCAAAGTCAAGAAGAACGCACTACTGTCTCTTTTTATCAGTATGCTAGAATAGAAAATCCCACGGAGTTTCGTGATTCGCTTTATATAAAATGGTCTGAACTGGGAGTTTTGGGAAGAACTTATGTGGCTTCTGAGGGAATCAACTCACAAATTTCAGTACCAAGCAATCGCTTTGAAGAGTTTAAGAGTCATTTATACTCGATTTCATTTTTGAATGGAGTTCGATTGAATACCGCAGTTCAAGACAACGGAAAGTCATTCTTCGCACTGCGCTTAAAGGTGCGCTCCAAAATAGTGGCCGATGGCATTGACGATCCAAGTTTTGATCCTTCTAATACGGGAAAGTATCTATCCGCAGAAGAATTCAATAACAAAATGAATGATCCCAATACTGTAGTTGTGGACATGCGTAATCACTATGAAAGTGAGGTCGGGCATTTTCAGGGGGCAATACTTCCAGATGTGGATACCTTTCGCGAAGAGTTAAAAGTAGTAGAGGATATTCTTGAGAAAGACAAAGACAAACAAGTGCTGATGTATTGCACAGGTGGAATTCGATGTGAGAAAGCTAGCGCATATTTAAAATACAAGGGCTTTGAAAATGTTTATCATCTGGAAGGTGGCATCATCAAGTATGCGCGAGATATCAAAAGCGAAGGATTGGAGAATAAGTTTAAAGGGGTGAATTTTGTTTTTGATGAGCGCATGGCAGAGAGAATAGGAGAAGAGGTAATCGCTTCATGTCATCAGTGCGGAAAAGCTTTCGATACACATACCAACTGCGCAAATCTGGCCTGTCATATTCTGTTTATTCAATGCCCTGAGTGCAAAGCGAAATACGATAATTGTTGTTCAACAGAATGTCAGCAAATCTTTCACTTACCAGAAGAGGAACAAAGAATTATCCGCAAGGGAAAGAAGACTGAGCGAAATGTTTTTAGAAAGGGCAGAGGCAAGCATTTGCGAACAGATGGAGAATCATCATCGCTTTAAAATCTCCAACTCTTCTTGCACATGAATGTGCTCACCTTTAGCAAGAATGAAATATTGACCCGCTGGCCATGATTCTGTTTTAATCACGTATTCATGTTTTCCTGTGGTGAGTTCTGCATTTGCTTGAAATCCTAAATAATTATCGGAGAAAATAGCGAGTTCCAATTGCACCTCTTGGTTGGTCGTTACCCTCCAAATTAAATCTTCACCCGCGTTCAATTTTTCAGGGATTGCTTCAAATTCCACCTTTGCCGTAGATTGACAGTAAACAATACTCGATAGAGCGATTAAAAGTGTCGACAGAAGTAATTTCATAGCGCCGTTGTTTTAACAAAAGTGCATCATTTAAAAGAGGCATTTTAACTTAAATGTGAAAAAGAATTAACGTTCTTATGAACGCGTAAAAGAAGCAATAAAAGCATTTATCTTTCGTTGGTGAAGCTCAGGAATTTGACTTTTGGTAAAGAGATTTTTTCCACCCACGAGTGAGGAAAAAGGCTCGTCTGAAAGTTTGATCTCTCGGCAAAAGAATCAGATATTCGAATAACAGAAAATTTTGAAGCCATGCTAGATTTTTGTAAAAACATTCTCACTAAAGTGAGCTTTGATCGATTTCTGTTTCGCAAGGAGTTATTAAAAGCAATTAAGAGATTGAAGTCTGAAGAGCTCTCCTTGTTATACAGATGGTGTATGGATCAATTTGGGTCTATCTACGGCGGAATAATTCGCCGAGCGTTTAACGCCAAATTAGCTTGAAAGAAAACGTAAATTTTTTATTAATCCCTCAAAGCCCGCTCGTTGAAGCGGGCTTTTTTTGAAGTTTTTCTCAAAAACTTCTTCCGTCATTTCTATCCAATCTTTTCGTGACATTCCCAAGAAATCCTCGCTGGGTGAAAACCGTGGTTCTTTATGAGGAGTTGAAAACCTATTCCATGGACAAACATCTTGGCAGATATCACAACCAAATGCCCAATCATCCATTTTGTTTTTAAACTCTGGGGGGACTTGGTCCTTGAGCTCTATGGTAAGATATGAAATGCACTTGCTTCCATCCACAACATAAGGCTCAGGAATGGCTTCGGTCGGACAGGCATCCATGCAAGCAGTGCAGGTACCGCAATAATCTTTAATTGGTCCATCTGGTTGTAAAGGAAGGTCCACTATTAATTCAGCAATGAAGAAGAATGATCCAGCACCTTTATGAATAAGGTTGGTATTTTTTCCAATCCAACCGAGCCCACTTTTTTTGGCCCATGCTCTATCCAAAACAGGAGCACTATCCACAAAGGCACGTCCATTGATTTCCCCTACTTCCTCTTTGATTTTACCAAGAAGAGAAAACAGTTTTTCCTTTATCACAAAATGGTAATCTTCACCGTACGCGTATGTGCTGACTTTTGGGGTGTCTTCTTTCTGTTGTTTTGGAGTGTAATAATTAAACATTAATGAGATTACCGACTTTGCACCAGGAACCAGCAATCTCGGATCCAGGCGTTTGTCGAAGTGGTTTTCCATGTAATGCATTTTTCCATGCATTCCTTTTGAAAGCCATGCTTCTAACTTCGGAGCTTCTTCCTCCAAGAATTCGGCTTTGGAAATTCCACAATACGAAAAACCTAACTCCCTCGCAGTTTGCTTAATAAATTGGGAGTAGTCTTTCATCTCAACTATTCATTGCGTCTTCTATTTCTTCCACTTCTAAAGGGAAGTCACTGAAGAGATCTATATTTCCATTAGAGGTAATCACAATATTATTTTCAAGACGAATTCCAAGGCTTTCTTCTCGAATATAAATACCAGGTTCTATAGTGAATACATTTCCTTCTCGAACGGGGATCGTCCAATCTCCAACATCATGCACATCGAGTCCTAGAAAGTGAGAGGTGCCGTGCATAAAATAGCGCTTGTAAGCAGGCCAGTCTTTGGACTCATCGCGCACTTCTTGCATCGTGATTAGTCCGAGATCTACCAGCTCCTTGGTCATTAATTCACCAACTTCTTTATGGTAGTCGCCAAGATAAACTCCTGGCTTGAGAAGATTTTTTGCGCCCTTCATCACACGCAATACCGCATTATAAACATTCGCTTGTCGCGGTGAAAATCTTCCGTTTACAGGGATGCAGCGCGTCATATCAGCATTGTAGTTACCGTATTCTGCACCGACATCCATCAATAACATATCTCCATCGTGACAGGGTTTGTCATTTTCTATATAATGCAAAACACATGCGTTGAAACCGGAAGCAATAATTGGAGTGTAGGCGAATCCTCTTGAGCCATTGCGCAAAAATTCGTGCGCGTATTCTGCTTCGATTTCGTATTCCATGACACCGTGCTTCACCATTTTCATTACCCGCATAAATCCACTTCTGGTAATCTCAATAGCGCGGTTCAATTGATTGATTTCTTCTGCATCTTTAACGGATCTTAAATCATGCATAATGGGCGCTGAACGCTCAATCAAATAGTGCGGATATTTGTTTCTAAACCACTTGGAAAAGCGCATTTCTCGTGTTTCTACTTCAATGCCTGCGCGCGTGTGTTCGTTGGAGTTCAAGTAAATACATGAAGCTTCATTGAGAAGGAGATGAAGTACTTTTTCTAGGTCCTTAACCCATTGAATATTTTGCACACCTGTCTGCTTTCGAGCTTCTTCTTTGCTGAGTTTTGCTCCTTCCCAAATAGCAATGTGTTCATTGGTTTCTTTCAAAAATAATATCTCCCTTTGAGCAGCTTGAAAGGCGTCTGGAAAAATGATCAATACACTTTCCTCTTGGTCTACACCAGACAAATAAAATATATCTGTTGCCTGCTTGAAAGGCATACTGCCGTCAGCACTGGTGGGATAAATATCGTTGCTACAGAAAATAGCCAATCCACCTTTTTTCATCTGGGATGAAAAACGTGCTCTATTTTTTTTATAGAAATCTGCTGAAAGGGATTCGTAACGCATAATTTTTTTTAAGCAAGAATTAAAATATTACCAAACAAGCATATCGGGTTTCATTACCTCGTCTTCTTCAATCGCACGTGCCGCGGCTTTACCAATAATCACATTGATGTCCTTTGGTGAAATACCGGATGCTGGTCTTTTCCAAGTCAAGTCGCTTGCCTCAATTAATTTTCCTTGAGGAATAGACTTCGCTGCTACCAAGCTTCTGCGAGCATTTGCACGCGCAGGCGCTTCGCTTGCCAAAGCAGTCATTTCAAATGTTCCCATCAGCTCAAATGTTCTGTTTATTCTTTGATGAAAATGTTTGAGATCTTCCTTATCCATTGCATGGTAGTGGTCGTTTCCTGGAAGTGTTTTATCGTGAGAAAAATGCTTCTCGAGAACTGCGGCTCCTAACAATGTTGCCACTTCTAAAGTGTGCATGTCTTTTGGTAAAGTATGATCGCTGTATCCTGGAATAGTATCTGGAAACAAGCGAATCATTTCTTTGATCATTCCCAAATTGGCATTCTCATCCATCGTAGGGTAGTTTAAAACACAGTGCATTAGAATGAGCGGATTACCAAAGCGCTCGATGGTTTCTACCGCTTGCATGATTTCCCATTTGTAGGCTGCTCCTGTGGACAGAATAATGGGTTTTCCGAAGCTGCATTGATATTCAATAAAAGGTAAATTCGTAAGATCTGAACTGGAGATCTTGAAAACAGGCATGAGATCATTTAAGAAAGTAGCACTTTCCACATCGAAAGGAGTACTCATAAATTCTATACCTGCCGTCTGACAATACTTTGCTAGTTCTTCATATTCTGATTTCCAGAACTTATCATACTTCTTAAACAACTCGAACTGACTGAGTGTGGGTTCTTTTGTGATATCCCAATAGTAAGGACTGTCTTTGCTTGCGATGGTTTCGGCCTTGTAGGTTTGAAACTTGATAGCGTGCGCTCCGCCTTCTGCAGCCTCGTCAATGAGTCTTTTGGCAAGGTCCATTGATCCCTCATGATTCACGCCTGCTTCGGCGATGATGTAAGGTTTATGGAGTTTTTTGGGGTTATAGGAGGAAATAAACGAAAGGATATTCATAGAACAAATCTAATTTTATTTACGGTATTCTTTTTCATATTTATTGACCCAATCTGAAACGGTCATGCGCTGCGCAAGCTGCGCGATCAAATCAAATGGTATTTCTTGTGGCTTCTTGAATCGAATGCAAGATTTTCCCATGTCCAATTTTGACTTGACATGCTTGGGATATTCTGCCACAAACCAATCCAATAATTCAGGGTCTGCATATATTCCCATGTGATATAAGGCAATGAAGTTTTTTTGCGAAGCGAAAGAAATAAATGGAAGAGACATCTTTGGATCGCAGTGGTATCCCTTGGGATAAATTGAGTGAGGCACCACAAACGCGGGCATTCCATAGGATATCTCCTCGATATATCCTTTAGGAAGATTGGCTCTTAAAGTGTCACGTAATTTTGTCAACACGGATTGACGATCTTCTGGTAGAGCACTTATGTACTGATCAATGGTAGTAACGGCCATAAATTTTATTTTAACCAAATAAAGAAGAAAATAATTCTTCCACTTTTGAAATGCGATGAACTTTTATTTCTGCGTTTTTAATATCTGAACTTTTGTTGAACTTAGAAATATAAATTTCCTTGAATCCCAATTTTGCTGCTTCATTTACGCGTTGTTCTATACGCGTTACAGGTCGTATTTCGCCGCTAAGTCCAACTTCTCCTGCGAAGCAAATGGAGGATGGAACGACGAGGTCTTCAGAAGAAGAAAGTATGGCAGTAATAACGGCCAAGTCCATTGCAGGATCTTCCAGTCGAATTCCCCCAGCTATATTAAGGAAGACATCTTTCATTCCTAGGCGGAACCCACATCTTTTTTCTAGAACGGCGAGAAGCATGTTCAATCGACGAATATCAAATCCTGTTGTACTGCGCTGCGGGGTTCCATAAACGGCGGTACTAGCAAGGGCTTGTATCTCGACGAGCAATGGTCGGAGACCTTCCATGGTTGCAGCGATGGCCGTACCTGATAGTTGTTCGGATTGTGCATTGATCAGGATTTCCGACGGATTAGAAACTTCCCGTAGCCCCGTTCCTTGCATTTCGTAGATGCCGAGTTCGTTGGTACTTCCAAATCTGTTTTTGGAAGTTCTGAGCAAACGGTAAATATGATGGCGATCTCCTTCGAATTGAAGAACACAGTCAACCATGTGTTCTAACACTTTTGGTCCTGCAAGAGTTCCTTCCTTTGTGATGTGCCCAATTAAGAAAACAGCGGTTCCAGATTCTTTGGCAAACTTCATCAGCTTGGTGGTACATTCTCTTACCTGTGATACACTTCCTGGAGAGCTTTCAATGCCCGACGAGGTAAGCGTTTGAATAGAATCGATGATGAGCAAATCCGGCTGTGTGTCCTCCAAATGGAGGAGAATGTTTTCGAGGGCAGTTTCCATCAACACGAGGCATCTTGGATTGTCGAAACCGAGTCGCTCTACTCTCATTTTTATTTGCTCTTCACTTTCTTCTCCAGAAACATAAAGTACAGAAAGATTCAATTGCTTCAGCGCGAGTTGAAGCATAAGGGTACTTTTTCCAATGCCGGGTTCGCCGCCAAACAATATCAAACTTCCAGGCACAAGGCCACCGCCTAAAACCCGGTGAAGCTCTTGATCTACAATTGGAATTCGCTGGTGATCTCCTGCATTCAAATCAGAGATCAATCGGGGTTTAGACATGCGCGTCGAAGCGGAAGGTTTAAGACCTTCGGTAGACTTTTGTACGACCTCTTCCACAAACGTATTCCATTCTCCACAGGAGGGGCATTTCCCTACCCATTTTGGGCTTTGGGTGCCACAATTCTGACAGAAGAAGGCAGTTTTAATCTTGCTCATTATGGGAGCGAAGGTATCGAAAAACAAAAAAGCTCCGCTACTATTTGCGGAGCTCTTTTTTCAGAGTAGCAGTATATTATTCTGCATTGAGTACGGTGAAGGATCCTTCAATTCTTCTCACATTGCCAAAGGGCAGTTCGAGTATGTAATAGTAGGTTCCAGAAGACAGGTCTCGAGGCCCCCACGTATTGTCGTAATTAGAAGAAAAGAAAATTTGTTGACCCCAGCGATCGAATATCGTGAGATTCGAACTTGGGTAGTTGCTAATTCCTCCAATAGTGAAGGTTCTATTCTTATCATCACCATTAGGAGTAAATACATTGGGAATAAATACGCCACATGGATTTTTAGGAAGAATAAACAAATTGGTAGCGGTACCGCACACATTAGAAGCGGTAGCAGTGAGGATGATGTCCTGATTTTCGCATGATAATGGAATAGAGCTGCCGCAAATGACAGCTGATCCATTGTTCAGATTGTTGATCGCCAATTGAGGACATGTGCTCACCCATTCGTAACTGAGGGCGTTCACCGGATTCAATCGAATGGTGTCACATTCATTAGGACAGATGATCAATGTATCATTCAAGATATTTGTGATCAATGGATAATCAGCGAAAATTACTTCGGTACAGCTAGTGAATTGAGTAGCGCATCCGTAGATATCAGTAAGAGAAAAGCAATATTCGCCTGATTCTTCAACCAAAAGTGAAGGAGCATTGCTACCACCAGTCCAGTTTAATGCATAGCCACTGGGAATTTCGGCTTCCAATAGAAGACTCTCTTCCTCACACTCGATGATCTGTGGCTCGAGTTCTTCCACGCTAGCGGTAGCCACTGCGTTTACATCGGTGCAAATATTCTGTGTAAAACAAGTATTGAAGACTTCCACACAATAATTTCCAGGAGCATTAACCGAGAGCGTCGAACCTTGATCTCCGGTAGACCATAAGTAACCAAGGAGTGGTTGATCAGCACTGGTTGCCACAGGATCAATCGTGACAGTTCCATTCTCACACAGGTAGAGTGGGGCATTGCTCAAAGCGGGCAAAGCTGGAGAATATACAACTTGAAAAACTTGAGTTGCTGATTCACAAGCGTTCGTCACAGTGGCGGAAATTTCGTAATTCAGGTATTGATTTCCTGAGGCACTCACTTGCGCGGATTGCTGATTGCCGAAAGGAGCCACTCCTGGGCCATTCCATGAGATAGTGCCACTGGGTCCAAGATTCGTTACTTCAATTGCAGCTGTTGCTGGATCACCAGCACATGGAGTCAGTGGTTGCGTGATGGAGGTGCTAACCGATGGAGCCTGAGCTTCGTCATAACTAACGCACAACTCAATGGATGCATCACATAAGTTAGAAACAGTGACACAATATGTTCCAGCGCCGTCAATGGAAATGGTAGAGGAAGTTTCACCCGTTGACCATAAATATGAAAGTGACGGATGATCATCGGCACTATTGATTGGGTCTAGAACGGCAGTGGATCCATCGCAAAGAGTACCGTCAAAAAGTAAAACCGAGGGGACATTCGGTTGGTAATTTATAACAAAACTATCTGTGGCAGAGCCGCACCCATTGGTGATACCCGCGGCAATAGTCGTGGTGGAATAATCAGAATATCCTCCTGCTTCTGCACTTAAAGAGTTAGGAGCGACATTTAATCCATTGCCCGACCATGAGATATCGCCAGTTCCTCCCACATCGACAATTTCAGCGCTGACAAATTGAGTTTGATCATTGCACAATAGAACCTCATTTGCTACAGAAAGTGTAAGTTGAGGCGTTTCATTGTATTCGAAATTATAGCAATAGTCGAGATTACATGTAGGATCTGTGAAGCACAATTCATATAAGCCAAAACCACCTGGTGTAAACACATTGGGAGATTCTTGACCATTTGAAATAGGATTAAATGCAGAGGTAGTGGTAAGAGACCAACCCGCTGGACCGGAAACGGTCCAAGTGCCATCTAGTTCTTCCGCTTGACAAGAAGATGTTCCTTCATATACGACTCCAGGACTCATTCCAACAGGGCTTTGGAATATTTCGCCGTTGCAGTTTACCACCCAGAAAAAATTATTCGCATCCAGTGTTGTATTTCCGTTGGAAACGTAAGTAAGCACAAACGTATCGCCTAGCGTAATGGGAATAGAATAAAATTGAAATCCGGTGTTGGTGGTCATAATGGAAGTTGAGGCGGTTCCATCCAGACTAGTTAATTGTACGCTGAGATATGCTCCTTGCCATCCTGCGGAGCTTTGATCTTGACAATAAATAAGTAGATTTCCATTGGCGGGATTGGAATATCCACCAGTAAAAGAAATAGGTTCCAATCCATTGCAATAAGCACCATTGAGTTCGTTGTTTGCTTCATCAATGAATGACTCAATTTGTACAACTTGTTGGATGTTGATTCCTTGACAGCCTACTTCATTCTCAACAACCACCCTATAGTATCCAGGATTGCTGCCGTTGATTTCGAAGCATTGTTCATTTGTTGCCACTCCAGTTGGAATGCTTCCAGAATATCCAGGAAGAATTTCCCAGAAATAAGAGGACCATTCCTGTTCGAGACAAACGTCTTGTGTTACCCCTGGGCAAAGCGAAATGGGGCCGTTTCCTCCGACAAAGGCGGGAATAAAATATTCTGTTGCATCAATAACCACAGTGGATGTACTACTGCATTCACCGATGAATCCAGTAACTGTTACCGATCCCCCGTCATCAACGGTACAAGAAGCGGTGGTGCAGCCGGTGCTCCAGAGATAACTATCAAAACCATCGCTTGCGGTGAGTGTAGTCTCTCCGCCGGCGCAAATGGCTAATTCGCCAGATATTGCAATAGCAGGAGGAACAATATCAAGTACTACGAATACATAATTATAGGTGGTGCTTTGTGGAGTGGAGCCGTTATCTGTTGCTGTAACTGTGACATTATGCGTGCCGATGTTAGCCGCGCTTGCTGTAAATGACGCAGTAAGATTCGCAGTGTTTCCAGCGGTAGAACTCGCTGTTAATCCGGTACCCGTTTGAGAAGTAGTAATGGTTGTTGATTGTCCGGCTTCTGGACTTAGAAACGACATGTTCAAATCATAGACCTGACCTTGACACATAAAGATGGTATCGCAAGGAGCGGACGCAGTTCCCAGTGGAGGGATGTTTGCACCAGTAATACAGGTATTGAAGGTGAGTGTTTTGTTATCCAACCAATTTACTCCATCTTGTTGATTGGCCGCTTGTCCATATGGACCATTGTAGTTTCCATTGTTGAGGTTGAAGCGACCAAATTGAACGTGAGAGGTGCCGGTTAATCGATCTGCTCCAACATTCGCAGGGTTCGGGCCGCCAAATCCTCCGTTGCCTCCTACGTCCCCGTGTGCCCATTGCATGTCTTTGTAACAGAATTGGACATTGTTGTCGCCTGGAAGAATACCTGAGTCCTCAGCGGAGAGAATGATCTGAAAGGTATTGGTAAGGTTGTCGTGATTTGCGAAGTACCCTACATCGACGTAATTCAAGTAGAACGCATCATCGGTGACTTTATAAAAAAGTTCACCTGTAGCACGAAAATCGAAATCAGCCCAAAACCCACAAATATGATCGTACTGGTTGTCAGTATTGGTGGGATTGGGAAACTCAGAAGGTGTCCAGTCGATGTAGCCTGGAGTGAATGAAATGGTTCCTTTAGAGGTCAAATAAATTTGATTGAAGTTTTGACCAAAGAAGCAAAAGTTAAAAGGTAAATTTATGGGGCCTATCCAACAATCCACTCCTGGTCCCCCGCCGGAGCAATTGGGCCAATCTTGGACATCACTTTCTGTATATGTTTCATCAGGTTCAACCCAACAATCGCAATCGTTTGTAGAAATTGATTTGCGCGATCCTTTTTCTTTTCCCAACTGAAGTTGACCCTTATGCTGGTTATATATCTGCCGTACTTTGGAATCGTTATAACGCGGATCTGCGCGAAACAGGTCCCAGTCTTCCCTGCTCATATAAAGAAGGCGCTCGTATTGGTAGAGAGCTTCTTCAGATAATTCTGGGCTGTACTTCCATGAGTTCGACCCGTACATGCTTGGTGCAAATTCGATTGTTTCTTGTGCAACAGAGGTTTTATTAAAAACCAATACGCACAGAATTGAGATAAAGTAAATTCTTCTCATGGTGGTTAAATCGAATTTTGAATTAAGGATAACTATCACAAATATAATCGACCTTACTCTTGAAACAATTGAATTATACCACCTTTTGAATGGGGTTGATTTCTTTTGTCGACGAAGAGAATGATGTAAGAGTAAACTGCAGAGGGAGCGATTTCTCCACTAGGCAAACGGCCGTCCCAAATAAAATTCTCTTTAGATTGGAAAATTACTTTTCCATTTTTATCCGAAATGGTAAGCTGAATAATCTCTTTCTCATTGTTTATTCCCGCTGCTACATCAAAAACATCATTGTTTCTATCGTTGCCTGGAGAAAACACGTTGGGTAAGTTATAAGAAATGGGGGGATAGGTTTCGAGCTCGATATGGGTTGTGGAAGTACTATTATTCTCATTGATCACCACAAGATCGATTTTGTGTTTTCCTTCTTGAAAAGCGTAGGAGAAATTAGAGTCATTAGAATGTAGTTCTCCATCGATATACCAAGCGTAAGACTTAGCTTGAGCGGTATTTGAGAAAAACAAATAGCGCATTGATTCTTTATCGAGCAGTGTTGTCTGAATTTTTGGCTCTGGATGATTTTCAGTATAGTTTTCTAGCATCATTGCATTCGCACTTTCTGCTGGTGAAGACTTGTCTTCTGAGCTCACCTCATTTTCATAACTGGTTTTCGAAACAACTTCACTTTCTTCGATTCTATCAAGTAAGATAGGAGGAAAACTATCTATTGAAGAATGAGAAAGTTCTTGTTTAGAAGGAATTGGATCGGATTTTAGAGCTTCTTGAAAACTTACGAAAGAAGAATCCTGTGCTGGAGCAATGGCATCTGAAGAAGTAGGTGACGGTTGGGGGGACTCTTTTTTCTTTTCTGAAGTTAGAAGAAAAATGCCAGTAGAAAGAATCCCTATGGCAATAGCTGCCGCCATCCATTTGATAGCGCCTGCTTTTGCCATCACAGCGCTCGCTCCGCTTGCCGAAGCGGGGAGCTGTGAAGAAATAGAATCCCATAACTCCGGCCTCACAGGAAGCTCGTGGTTATCGAATTTCTTCTTGATTAAATCTTCTATGTCTATTCTATCTCTCAAATTTTCTTTCTAATTCTAAAAGCGATTTCTTTAACCACTCTTTGGACTTAAGAAATTGCGTTTTAGAAGTGTTTTCGGAAATCCCCATCAACTCCGCTATTTCTTTATGTCCGTATCCTTCAATTGCAAATAGATTGAAAACCGTGCGGTATCCCGCTGGCATTTTTTCTATTAACAGAAGAAGATCGTCAGCCTGCATTTTCTCAAGTGCATTTAAAGCGTCGCTATCCACTTCAATTGCATCGTTGATTTCTACTGTGTCACTCCACTTTTTCTCTGATCGAATGTGCGTTAGTGAAGTGTTGATCATTATAGTTCGAATCCAACCTCCCAAAGGTCCTGATCCGTTCCATTGATGCAACTTCTCAAATACTTTTACAAAACCTTCTTGTAAAGCATCCTCGGCCTGTTCAACAGAGTCAAAATATCGTTTACAGACAGATAGCATCTTTCCTGCATACCGCTCGAAAAGCAGCTTCTGTGCTTCTCTTTTTCCTTGCATGCAAGCGGTTGCCAATTCTTGATCTGTCATGTCATTACAATGATGGGATGCAAGGTGGGATAAAAAAGTTGTCCGCCCATTGCAGATTTTTTCAAATCCTCAATGGGCGGACCTATATTTTGCTTAGAATTCTAGCGCAGCATTAAGATGGTACCTTCCAGAACCTCAAACTTACTGTTTGACATTCTCTTGGCTTCTATGCGCCAGGTAAATACGTTGGTATGAACATAATATTCCCCACCATTGACATTACCAGTCCACCCTATTTTAGGGTCATTGGTGTAGAATACTTGCGTTCCCCAACGATCGTAAATCCACATTTGGAACGTTCCTTCTTCCACACCTTGAATCTTTGGTAAGAATACTTCATTTCTTCCATCTTGATCGGGTGTGAATGCGTTGGGTACAAAGACCTGGAAAACACTTTCTATAACAATTGGTCGACATAAAGTATCTATACAACCAAAGTCGTTACCAGAAATCAAACAAACATCATAAATGGCATCATCGATATCAGGGAAAGTGTATATCGGCTCGAACTCCGTAGAAACATCGAAAGTTGAGAATCGCCATTCAAAGTAATCGCCTGCAACGGTGAGATTGGTAAACTCTACCGTATTCTCTAAGGTATTGACCACCTCTGGTGTATAGGTGAAGTCAATTTCTGGAAATCCATAAACAGTGATTGGTGTGTCAAGCGTATCCGAAACGATACAGTCATCTACAGTTGTGATTTGTAGTGAGGGTGTAAATGGTCCTAGATCCGAGTAGAGATATGGGAAACTGCCAATACCACAGTTGCTCAAAGTATTTCCATCTCCAAAGTTCCATTGACAATCTTGAATTAAAGCAGCGGGTTCTGTTGTGTTGTCAAAATTTACCAATACAGGGAAGCACCCTTGCAGTGTATCCACAGTAAATGAAACTACTGGAACGGGGAATACCGTGATGGATATGGTGTCGGACGCAGGAGGATTACAACCGTCTGCTGCATAAATGAAGTACTGTGTTGTCGATAGCGGGCAAGCAGTAAACGCTGTTCCGTTGGCCAACGGTGTAGAGGAAATAGGATTGGGAACCTCAAACCATGCAGTGGTTAAGGTATTGCTTCCTCCAGAAACGGTTGCGCTCAAGTCAATACAGGTGTTTTGACAAATCTCTTCCAAGTCACCATTTAATATACTTACCTCAATTGGGGGATTCAAGAACGCAAATACGCCCAATGTATCACTATAGCAACCGGGAGCGCCTAGATCTTCGGCGTAAACGTAAAGGGTAGTATCCTGCGTGATGATAAAGTTGAATGGGCTATTCACGCCTTCTAAACATCCTGTAGCTTCAGGACAACTGTTCCAAAATACATTGAAGTTTCCAGAGCCGCCCGTTACTGTCGTGCTGAACGGCACAATTGCTTCGTAACAAAATGGGGTAGGGAAGGCCACAGGATTCAAAACAATTTCTGGATTGATGCTATTGAATGTCACCAAAGTATCACCAAGACATCCTAAATTGTCAGTCACTAAAATATTATAAGCTCCTGCTGGAACATTATTGAATATACCGGTCGTGTTGGTTTCAATCTCTGGACCGGTGATGTTGTATTCGACAGCAAGATCGTCGATAACAGTGATTGAACCTGTTGCTTCACCGAAACACGCGGGTTGAAGAATGATTACATCTTCGATGTAGTTTTGAGGAAGAGAATTTATGGTAATGCTTCCATCATAAACACAGTTCTCAATATCACTAACGCTGTAGGTATAAGTGCCAGCGCACAGTTCGGCTTCGATGTAGTCATCCAAATCAGGAAGCGGTGTAGTCCAGTTGAGCACATAGTTGCCAAAACTTCCGCTCGGCACCAGCTCGATGGTTCCATCGCAAGCACCAAAGCAGATATCAGCAGGGAATGTTTCTGTAACTATTAACTCGGTTCCGACTACAATTTCTATCGTTGCAGTATTGATACATCCATTTGCATCTTCTCCAGTTACCTCGAATACTTCTGTAACAAGTGGATTTACGGTGATAGGATTGTCAGTGAAAAGTCCTGTCAATGATGGAGAGAGTGTCCACGCATAATTAAGAGCTCCACTTGCTGTTAGGATCGAACTGCCGTTAAAACAAATAACATCGTCATCGGCGGCTACAGTTACCGTAGGCAAAGCATTTACAGTTAGATCCATTTGATCTGATAAAGGACAATACTGATTGAATGCGGTAAGGGTCAAAGTATAGGTGCCTGGGATATTGTACGTTGCCACAGCCTGAGCGTTGGTATCGTCTGCCAGCATACCTGCAGGCGCATCCCATAAATATTCTTGGCCAGGCTGCGCAAGGGTTCCCAAAAGGATAGGTAGTCCAATACAGACACTCAAATCGGCTCCTGCATCTACCAATGGAAGGTTAATCTCCAATACATCAATACATTCATTGATTACGCTGGAGCATCCCGTGGCATCCATTACTTCATCAATACAAAAAGTACCAGGTAAGTTGATGGTTTCTGCATATTGTGGAGTCAATGAGTTCCAAACAGTACCGCCATTGACAGTTATGTCAAAGGGACCAGTACCGGTGAGGTCTACCAATAAATCAATGGAGCTATTGCTGCAGAATGAAGTGTCGGTTACGGCCCATGAGGCTGTAGGAAGAGGAATCCAATCCACAGCTGCAATAGGGCTGTCGGTATTGTTTATACATCCAGTTGCATCTGTGATGGTAGTGACAAAGAAGTTACCTTCTTCACAGGCCTGATAGGTGTAATTGGCAGTAGGTGAGGTATGGGTGTTTCCTGCATCTGGACCCGAAGGCGTGGTAACATCAAAGTCCCATGGACCTGTTCCAGTTAAGGCAATGGTAAAGTCATGACAATCATTAGAGCAAACCGTAGCATCCGCACTAAATGTTGCTGTGGGCAGAGGATTAACGGTGAGCACATTTACTGGGCTAGCGGTCGCTGAAATGCAACCGTTTCCATCGGTAACAGAAGTTACACTATAGTTACCAGCAGCAGTTGCGGTGAACAGATCGATGTTTCCAGGACCGTTGTGTACAATTGCTAATGTGGGGTTTGTCGGAGTGTTGAGCACATAATTGAAAGGCAATGTTCCTGTGAAGGCAATATCAAAATCATGTGACTGTCCAGCACAAATGGTAGCGTCTCCGTCTAGCAATGCTGTAGGCAACGGATTTACTGTAAGGGTAGAAACACTAGATCCTGCGGCGCTCGTGCACCCATTGTTATCGGTTACAGTAGTAATACTATAGTTGCCAGGATTTGCGGATACTGCATTAAAAGTAGTAGTGGTTGTAGCCGATGCCGGCGGATTTACAGTCCCGGCCGGAGTTTGAACGGAGTAGGTAAAAGGTGCTGCTCCAGTAAACGTCAAATTGAAATTGTGAGTTTGTCCAGCACATATTGCCGCATTTGCGCTAATCGCAGCAGTAGGAAGACTGTTTACGACAAGATTGACAGTTGGAGAGTCGGCACTATTCACACAGTTTTGGTCTGTTGTGGTTCCTATATAATAGTTACCTGCAGCGTTGAGATTGAAATTAATCGTTGGTGCCGTTCCAGTAGTTGTTGCTATAGGCACCGTTGCATTGGCTGTGCTAAATATTTGCAAAGTGATATTTCCCGTTCCCGTCACATTGATTTGCGAATTGAAACTTTGGCCTTGACAGATCGAACCTCCGCTCGCGAATACGGCAGTAGGAAGTGGGTTCACCGTGATTGTGGAGGCTAAACTATTTGCTGTCGCCGTTGTGGTGCATTGCGCATTGGAATTCAAAGTAACCGAAACCTGGGTATTGTTTACAGGTGCATTTACAGTGTAGGTGTTGCCAGTAAAACCAGCTTGTGCAACATTGTTCACAAACCAAGTGTAGGTTGGAGCAGCGCCACCATTTACTGGAGTAGCGGTGAATGTAGCGTTTTGTCCAGCACACAGCGGACCAACTGGAGATGCAGCGATTGTAACACTTGGCGTCACTAATGGAAGCACATCCATGGTAATTTGATTGCTTAATACATTGGTAGGATTGGCGCAAAGTGCATTGCTCGTCAAGGACACGCGTACGATGTCATTGTCATTTAAACCAGTGCTGGAGTAGGTTGCTCCAGTACCAACGTTCACGCCGTTTACAGTCCATTGATAAGTGGGTGCAGCGCCTGGGTTGACAGGAGTGGCAGTAAACGTGACATTGGTTCCTTGGCAAATAGTACCAGTAGGATTTGCCGCAATCGTAACTGAAGGTACCAATATGGGATTCACCACCATATTTATAACATTGCTTGTCACTGAAGCCACACTAGGACAAGCAGCAGAACTGCTCATTTGGACAGAAATTCCTGTTCCATTAACGAGCGTGGTAGAGGTAAATGTTGATCCGGTTGCACCAGGAATTGGTCCAGATACAGAAGATATCCATTGATAGGTCGGAGCCATTCCGCCATTATTCGGTGCTGCGGTAAAAGTCACAGAGGTGCCGGCACAAATCGCTCCTGCAGGATTCGCAGTAATGTTGACGGATGGCACCACTACTGGATTCACTGTGAAAACAATCGGAGCACTGCTGGCAGTAGGTGTCGTAACGCATGCTAAACTGGATGTCATGGTTACTGAAACCGATTGTCCGTTGGTTAATCCGGTGGTGGTGAAGGTAGGTGAATTTCCTCCTACTGCTATATTTCCAGGATTGATAAACCATTGATAGGTTGGAGTAGCTCCACCATTGGTAGGTGTAGCAGTAAACGTAACAGAAGTGCCTGCACAAATGGTGGTCCCAGTTGTTGCGACTACACTGACAGTGGGAGTTGCGTTGGTGGTCACTGTCACCGTTTGACAAACGTTCACGGTAGCACTACAACCATTGCCATCCGTAATATTGGTAATGCAGTAATTGGTGGTAGCTGCTGGAGTAACATTGATAATTCTCGGCGAAGTATTAATTCCATTGATCGGCCAAGTAGTGCCAGCACCAGTACCATTTAATGACCACGGCGCTTGGCCTGTCAATGTAGCGGTAAGATTGGTATTTCCTCCTAGACATATAGTAGTAGCTCCTGTAAGAGTCACCGTAGGAAGTGCATTGACCGTGACGGTCATTTGATTGTTTTGTGGATTAGGACAAAACGGTGCAGTTGTATACTGAACGTCTGTAATGCTGTAAACTGTTGTGGCAGTAGGATTCACCCCATTCAAGACTTGCCCGTTTGACCACGGATTTGCAGGTAAGTTTGGTGCAGAAGCTGGATCTGCGGGGTTCGCTGCCCAAGTCACGTTGAAGTTTCCGGGCTGTGAAATATTCACTGTAAGAGGCGTCGAACTACCAGAACAGATAGGGCCTGCTTGCGCGAATGTACCGGTTACTAATGGACGCACAGTTACCGCAACGGGGCTATTGACAGTCGTTACGCATGCAGGAAAGTTCTGATATGCGACGGAAGTAAGCGTATAGGTGGTATTGACTACAGGATTCACATTTACAGAGAAAGGCATAGCGGCAACGGTGAGTGGCCAAGCTATTCCTGCGCCGGTGCCGTTTACAACCCACGGACCAGGTCCAGTAAGGTTAAACGAAATAGTTGCAGCGGAGCCTGCACAAATAGTTGCAGCAGCAGTTCCACCAATATTAATGGAGCCACCTGGAGGGGGTGTTGTGCCAACTGTAGCGCAAACGTTGGTCGAACAACCGGCTACCCCTTGATCAGTAACAGTGACACAGTATTGAATTCCATCTAGTCCAGTGACGTCCTGCGTTATCGGTCCGTGTGACCATAGGTAGGTGTATGTACCTGTACCACCAACGACAGACAAATCAATCGCCCCATCATTTTGAACGCACGTTTCGTCTGTGACTGCAAGATTCACGCTTTGCAAGGCAATATCAATATCGATAACTTCCGTTGCATTACATTGAGGTGGAACTCCATTCAATGTTACTTGGACTTCAGTATCTGTAGAAATAGATTCTAAAATTTGGTTTGCACTATTCCCATCAAATCCAGGTGAAGTATCTCCCGTGAGAACGGACCAAGTAAAGCTTGCACCTCCCGAGGCAGTTATTGGAACAGGTTGTCCCAAACAAACCATTGTATCTGTAACCGACACGGTAATGCTCGGATATATGTTTACTGTAACTTGTATTTGGTCTGTTCCAGGCAAATTACAGGCGTCGTCAATGGCGTTGAATGTAATGACATGCGTACCTACCATGGCGGTAGAGGTGAGCATGGCGAAAGTTCCGGTAGCAGGGTTAATTCCTACTTGAGAAAATACGGGGTTACCAGAATTCAATATAGCAGGATGAACTTCAGAGAGAGTGATTCCTCGAGTTGGATTTGTATTGCTAGCAACTACGGAGAACTTTAAGGAGTCACCAACGCAAACGCCAATGATAGCAGGCCCTTCAGATATACCAAAGTCAATGCTTTGAACGTCAGGATTGGAAAAAGTAGTAGGGGTTGATGTACAGTCACGAATGACTACCGTCATGTTTTCGTAAATTGTTCCAACTGGATTTCCGCCATTGGTAATGGTCATTTGAATACCGACCACATAGAACCCAGGCGTTACGCCCGCTGAGTTAAAGGAAAGCGCGCCCGTTGTTGGGTTTATTGCCAATCCCGGCAATGCCACATATCCAGGAACATCCGTGTTGAAAGCTGCGCTACCAGAAGTGGTTTGGGGGGTCACCAAGCTATAGGCTACACTATTTCCTCCGATGTTTCCAAGGGTGATTGGGTTAGTAAGTGTACCATTGTTGGCGCACTCGTAGGGTGCCCCAGTAGAGGTTATGGTAGGCGATGAAGTACAACTCGCAGTGTTGATAGTAGAATAAATGTATGCGTCGGGTTGTGTAGAGGAGTTGATATTTGAAAAATAATTCCAGTTGTTTTCGTTCCAAACTATTTTGTATGTGCAGCCAGGATCTAAGGTGGCGACACCAGAATACACCACTCTCACCACTCCGGGGATGAGCCCTCCTGGATCCAATGGGTTGAAATAATTTACACAAGTGCTATTGGCCAACTCACTGGGGCAAAGTTCTGATATCTCTGTTTGGCTTTGAAAGGTCAGAATGAGTGAAAAAGGCAGTGCCCCGCATCCTGTAGGAAACAAGGATACGTTCTCCGTAGGCATGGCAGGGGTAGCTCCAAAGCAATCCTTATATTGAACAAAGGTGATTTGGTATTGATTCCCTCCCAAACATTGCCAGGAAATGTGACCTCCCAATACTTGGGTTGCGTAGGTACTATGGGCAATCAACAACAGGATAACTACTGAAAGAAGGCGTAAAACTTTCATTCTCGTATTGTGGCTTTTTCTTAGAGCTGGGCTCTTGTGTGCTAAGGTTTCATAATCAAAGACATCACATGACCCCGAAAGGTCGCACGATGCCCAAATTTATGGCCGAAATATACTAAAAATTGTTGAAAACATGTGCAAATCGCCCGTTTCTTCAGGTTTTCTTTACTCAAATCATAAATGATAAAGTACCCATAACAAAAAGACTAAGTATAGTTTAAGTCAGAACATGGTATATCTGAGTTCTGTATATACCTTTGTCTGCCATTATAATAATTTCATAATGAAAACAATTCTACTTACTTCAGCCGCTTTTGCACTCGCGCTGTCCTTGTCTGCCCAAGACTGTGGGGATATCATTATCTCCGAATATGTCGAGGCGTCTTCGAACAATAAAGCCATTGAGCTCTATAATGCATCGGATGCTCCTATTGACTTGGGTTTAGGAAACTATCAATTTGGACGCGAAAGAAACGGTAATGGAATTCCAATGCTAATGCCCATAACAGGAATCATTCAACCTGGAGATGTGCGTGTTTTCGCTTTGGACAAACGCAATCCTGATGGAACTGGTTTGGAAGCACCCATCGATGCAGCGCTCGAAGCAGCGGCGGATACTTTTGTAAACCCAACTTACATTGAGACCAATTCTCCCTTTTATTTTAATGGTGATGACGCGTTCTATCTTACAAAAGGAACGGGAGCACAACAAACGCTTGTGGATATGATTGGTAAAACCGCTGAAGACCCAGGGGGTGGATGGTCCGTTCCTGGTGACCCCAATACTTCTTGGTGGACGGAAGACAATACGCTTATCCGCAAACCTTCTGTGTTGCAAGGTGTAACCATGAGTCCTGTAGTATTTGACCCTTCTCTACAGTGGGACAGCTTGCCCAACAACACGTTTGATTCACTCGGCTTTCATAGATGTGCTTGCCATTTGACAATTGGTGTGAAAGAAGAAATCAGAAGCGCGTTCTCTGTTTTCCCTAACCCTATCTCTAGAGGTGAATTTGCAGTGAAATCTTCAAAGCAGATGACGTCTTTTGTTGTGATCAGTGGAAGCGGTCAAGTGGTGCGTGAAAGAGAGTTCATTAATGGAAGCTATATTTCTGTTGAGCTACCAGAGGTTGCTCCAGGAATTTATATGGTGGTGGTGGAGTTTGAAGATGGAACTCACAACTTCCAAAAGTTGATTTATAGATAATGTCATAATTTTCTCAAGAATATTGAAAAGCCCGCCAAGCAACAATGCCGCGGGCTTTTTTATCGAAAAAACACTATCCTTTTTACCTACCAAACCTCATGATGAAGTACATTTTCTTGTTGCTATCCTTGTGCTTTTCTGCTGAAATTATCTCTCAAACTATCATTAAAGGAACTGTCAAAGACGCAATCACCGGCGAGTCTCTTCCCGGAGCAGCTATTATCTATGGCGATGGAAAGGGAGTGACTACCGACTTAGATGGCAAGTTTCAATTGGATCTGGGGGAGAATGGCGGTAAAATCACGGTGAAGTTTATAGGCTACAAAGACTACGAACAAGAAATTAAAGCACGCGCTCGCCTTTCTAACCTTGAAATAGAATTGCAACCCTCCGAACTGAACGAAATCGAAATCATAGCGGACATCGCCATTGATCGCAAAACTCCAGTGGCGTTTTCAGATGTGAGTGCTATAAAAATTCGTGAGGAATTAGGAACGCAAGACCTTCCATTGATTCTCAACTCCACACCGGGCGTATATGCTACGCAAAGCGGAGGAGGAGATGGTGACTCCCGAGTGAACATTCGGGGATTTAATCAGCGCAACGTAGCAGTGATGGTGGATGGTATTCCCATGAACGACATGGAGAATGGTCAGGTGTATTGGTCAAACTGGTTCGGTTTGGACAATGTGACTCAAAAAGTACAAGTGCAGCGCGGATTAGGAGCTTCTAAATTGGCTATTCCCGCTATTGGAGGTTCTATCAATATTCTTTCTCAAGGTATAGAATCAAAAAGAAACATCGTAGTTAGTTCTGAAGTTGGAAATAACCTGAACTTACGAAATTCAATAGGGATTAATTCTGGTGTAATAGGTAGAGGATTTGGTGTCACTGCAGCCTTCTCGTATCGTCGCAACGATGGTTGGGTAGATCAGTTGGGCTCAAGGCAGATGTTTTATTTTCTCAAATTGCAAAAGCAATGGAATAGACATTCGGTTTCGTTATCAGTGATGGGAAGTCCGCAAGAACACTATCAACGATTGGGAAGACAGCGCATTCAGGTATTTGATACCACTTACGCGAAAGACCTAGGCGCTACCATTGATCGAACACCAGGACTTATTTTGAATCAAGGGCTACGCTACAATGGAGATTGGGGCTATGTGACACGAGACAGAGGAGATGATAATGCGCAAGAAGAAGTGCTCAATGCAAGAAAAAACTACTATCACAAACCGATTTTTAACTTAAAGCATTTTTGGAAAATAAATTCAAACCTGGCTTTATCGAATATTGTCTACGCTTCGTTTGGAAACGGCGGAGGTACGAGATTGAACAACATTCAACGCAATGCGCAAGGCCAATTGGATGGTGATTTTATGTATGGAAGAAATACCCGTGTCATTCCTCCAGCACTTCCATTTTTACCACCAACTTATCCCTATAATCTAACAGCGGTAAACGACACATCGCAATACGAATCGGATTACTATGTTCAATCCTCCATCAACAGACATAGCTGGTATGGATTGCTTTCTACCTTGAATTATAAAATCAACTCTAACTTGGATGTTACCGCAGGAATAGATGCGCGTTATTATCAAGTAGAAAATTATCAAGTAGTGTATGATTTGCTGGGTGGAGATTATGTGTACATCAACGATAGTCAAGTATTGGATGCGAATAACCCTACGCGTAAGGTATTTAGAGAAGGAGATAAAATAAATTATCACATCAATAGCTTCGTCCGACAAGGTGGATTGTTCTTGTTAGGAGAATACGAGAAAAACGACTGGACTGCTTTCGTCAATGTAACAGGTTCGATCAACAGCTACAATCGAATCAGTTATTTTGCTTTGAAAGACACTACCACCAACGACTGGCAACAAACCGGTTGGCAAACCTTTCCTGGATACACAGCGAAGGGAGGATTTAAGTACAGATTCAATCCCAGACACAGTGTGTATTTCAATACAGGATTTTTATCCAGAGCACAATTGATGTCGAATGTATTCGCAGGAAGAACTCTTTCAGTGAATAGAAACGTGGAGAACGAAATGATTTCATCGGTAGAAATGGGATATGTAATAAACAACCCAGATTTCAGACCGGCTGTCAATGTTTACTACACCAATTGGAGAAATCGACCAGTAACTGTTCCTATCACCGATGGTACGGAAAACTACAACGCTTTTGTACCTGGTATGCAAGCGATTCACTATGGAATTGAATTTGAAGCGGAGTACAAAGTCAACAAGCAAATCACCATTGATGGAGTTGTATCTTTGGGTGATTGGAGATGGAACTCAGAGGCGACAGCATATATATTCAATGAAATAGGAACCGCTATATTGGACTCACTTTCATTCGATACAAAAGGCGTGCGCGTGGGCGATGCAGCACAAACTCAGTTCAGTTTGGGTGTGCGATATGAGCCAGTGAAGGGTTTTTATATCAAGCCAAGAATTACATATTTCGATAACAACTTTGCTGATTTTTCTCCAGAAGAATTACAAGGAGACAATGGAGGAAGACAGTCGTGGAAGATGCCTGCATATTACATGCTTGACATCAACATGGGTTACAGCTACACATTCAACAAAAAATATAGAGCGGGCATTCGTTTGAATTTGATCAACGTGACCGATCAAATGTTTATTACCGACGCCACCAATGGAGCCACTTTCGATGCTAGCACAGCGGAAGTGTTCATGGGACAAGGTTTCCGATGGAACGTCGGTCTGAATTTTAATTTTTAATAGTAAACAAAGAATACATCATAAATGAGAACCATGACCACAATGAAAAAAAGTCTGCTTCTGTCGATTGCATTCATCAGTCTTCAGTTGAGCAGCATGGCCCAAGCAGTATTGCCTACATCTTGGAGCTTCGATACAGCCACCCCAGAAGGATGGACAGAATCACTTGGAAGCGGTAATACGCGTTATGCCAATGGTGCGGTAGGCAGCGCTTGTAGGCTCGATGCCACAGGAGAGTTCGTGTCGATTTTTTACGCAGAGGAAGGAGGGAGCTTGACCTATTCTATCAAAGGCCAGACCCCCCCTGCTGGTGGTCCTTGGTCTGGAACGTTCACCGTTGAACAATCCGTAACAGGAGCCAACGGTACGTGGACTGCAGTTAGAAATTTTTCTAATGCTGAATTGCCTTTTGCATCGTTCACTACTTATACCGACCAAATCAATCCTGATTCAAGGTATGTTCGTTTCTTCTTTACCAACAAAGTATCTGGTTTTAATGTAGGTTTAGACGAGGTAACCCTTGCCACACCTACTGCCGGAGCAGCACAAGAAATCAATGTAACATCTTCTAGCACGAATGTTCCGAGCGCTTCTACGTTGATTATCGGTACGGCTACTTCAACGGATATTGTTATTGAAAACCTAGGAACAGCCTCTAATTTGGCCATTGAAGATATTTCTATATCCGGTCCTAATGCATCCGAATTTTCAATCGCTGCCTTTCCAGCTTTAGTAGCCGCGAATTCGCAAGAAGTTTTCACGCTTGATTTTAATCCAGTGGGAGATGGCTCACGTTTCTGTACGATCACGATTGAGAACAATGATGCGAGTGAAAATCCTTATACCATCAATGTTTACGGAATTGCGGGTGGCGCTGCGTCTGAGCCTACTGCTCAAGCAGGAGCTATTAATTTTCCAAACCTTCAATCTTGGGATTTCAATGTGAATTTCACTGCGGCTTCAACTCCAGCAGAACACTATTTGGTTTTGAGAAGTGTTGGCTCTCCTGTGGATGAAACTCCTGTGGATAACAGCACCTACGTGAAAGGAAATTGGATAGGAAATGCGCAGGTGGTTTATGTTGGCGATCCTGCACAATTCAATGCACGTGACATTCGTGTAAATACTACCTATCACTATGCGGTTTTTGCATTCAATGGACCAGAGGGATATGAGAACTATCTTACTACCTCTCCAACTACTGGAAGCGTCACCACTCCAGATGCCAATCCTGGATCTTATTACGCAGGCTTGGATGTGAACTCACCCACTTTTGTCGCTGATCTTACATCGAAGTTAGAACCCACGGATTACTTTCAAATTTTCTATTCAAATTACATCAGTACTTTGATCAATGAGTTTTACGTAAGAGATACTACTACAAGCACTGGTATTCCAGCGAATTATGTAGAGTGTGAGTATTCCGGCGACGATCAGATTTACGAAGCGGGATTCACTTTCTGGACAGGAGCAACCTCATCCATTCTGAGTCGTGAACACGCGTTTCCACAAAGTTGGATGCCCACCTACTTGGACGCAAATTTTGACGATTCATGGGAAGTTTCCGATTTGCACAACTTGTTCCCAGTGAATCAAGAGGATTGCAATGCTGTTAGAAGCAACTACCCGTATGGAGAAGTGGTGAACATTACCAGTCAGTATGGTCCCGCGAAGCTTGGAACCAATTCTTTCGGACAGACTTGCTACGAACCTCGTGATCAAATCAAAGGAGATGCAGCACGTGCCATGATGTATCAGGCAGTGAAGAATAACACCTCTACTCAGGACTTCAGTTTCCCAGAGCAAATTTCCTTCTTGATTCCTTATGGTCAATTGGATTATGTGATTAAGAAGTGGCACTTCCAGGACGCACCAGATAACTATGAGAAGGCCCGCAACGAGTATATAGAAACTCGTCAGAACAATAGAAATGGATTTATTGATAATCCATCCTTTCCATGTTATATCCGTTTCAGCAACTTGACGAAATTTGTACCAATCGTTACACAAAGCAACGGTGTATTGACATGCGTTGACCAAGCAGTGAACTATACTTGGTATAAAGACGGTCAAGAAATTTCAGGAGCAAACAGTGCAACTTACACCCCAACAGAAACTGGCAACTACACGGTAGAAGTGCAACAGTTTGAGGAGTGCCCGGTGTTTGAATCGAACGGTGCACAAGTTGTGGTAGGAGTTGAGGAAAACGAGTTGTCCAATTGGGCGATGGAAGTGTTTCCAAACCCAAGCAATGGTCAATTTGGTGTTATCGTGGAGGCCGCTCAAACAGCGCAGGTTCAATGGAACATTACCGCTGCGAATGGTGCCAGAATTCACACTGAAAACCGCGTGATGACTCAAGGAAAGAACCTCGTAGAATGGAACTCACTTTCTTTAGAAGCAGGCGTTTATTTCCTTGAAATGATTCTTGGAGATGCACGTCTGACGAAGACGATTGTGGTGCAGTAAGAGAACTTATTTAGAATATTAAAAAGCCGTTCTGCAACCGCAGGACGGCTTTTTTTTTAAGAACAAAGAACACGGAACAAAGAACATAGAACAAGGATTTTAATTCATTCTCATTCTCTTTCTGTTTCTCATTCTTAACGCGTTTCTCAATCTTAAACCAATACAGCTTTTTAAGAGCAAAGAACACAGAACATAGAACAAGGATTTGAATTCATTTTCTGTTCCCGTTCTCTGTTCCCGTTCTCTGTTCCAATCTCCAAATTCTAAATTCCAAATTCTAATCTCCAAATTCCAATCCCCCCCCCTTAGTTATTTGTATTCTATTCTTCTTTTAGCTACTAGTCTTTTCCTAGAATTTCCCAATTGATGATATGTTTTTATCCAATTATTTTTATCGTCATACTTAAAAAATAACTTATAGTCTTTTCCGCCATTCGAATCTGATTTATGCAATTCTCCATAATGTTTTAAAGTATAAGAAATAAGTAGTCCTTTTGGATCATAATGATAAATCCATTCTTTTAATAGTTCTGGTTCAGAAATTGGGATGTCTTTAAAAGTTTTACCGTTGTTTTCGGTTTCAACCAAAATGGGTTTAGTTCCAATCGCCTTTTCTTCAACTTTGGCGACTCTTGATTTGGAGTCGTAAAAAATAACATAAAGATTTCCATTTATCTCATTGCCATTTCTGTCATAGCTAGTCCTGTAAAATGAGATTATGTTATTTAGTGAATCGTACTGAACATCTTTTTCAACCGCAATAATCTTTTTTAAGCTATCTGTGGATTTAAAGGACCAAATATTAACTTTTTCAATCTTCCCTTCAGAATCTAATAGGAATTCATCTTCGATATAGTCTCCATTATGATTAGTAACAGTGTCATTAACGATTTCTCTTTTATGAATTACCTTTTCAGTAGAATCAAATTTATAAATATAATCAGCTTGCACTTTACCTTTAAAGAAATTGGTTCTTCTTATAAGTCTTGCGTTTGTATCCAAATGATAAACATATTTCCAACCAGAATAACATCTTGGCATGTAAATCCCCGTCAATCGATTGAATAGATACACTTCCTTTCCATAACGTTTTTCAACAACTCTTTCTATTTCTCCATTGAAATCTGAAATTGAAGGGAAAAGCTGTCCAAACGATATTGTTGGAATCAAGATTATCAATAAACTAATAATAAATCTGTACCTTTTCATTTACCAGTTTTTTTATAATTAAGCATAAACCAGTCAGGCAAGGGAATTTCAACCCTGCTTTTTCACAACCTGTCTCGTCTCTGGTTTGAGAACCGCACTTGAACCTCTCGATTCACTCAGTTCGGCCTGGATCTGACGAGAGGTCTTCTTGTTCAGTCACTCAAGTAGCAAAAACTACGAAAGCACAATTTCTCAATGCGGAAAGAGGGCAGGCATGGCCTTTTAATTTTTTTGAAGCCAATTCACGCTCGCATTTACATAAAACTCCTTTTTCCATTGTACCCTCTAAATAAGAGAATTCAAGTATCAGGATTATTCTTATTTCCACAAGGGGTTCCAAAATTTGAGTTCTTCGCTATAGATACCATAGGTTAAATAATGGGTTTGTCTGATTTGCGTCGATTATAAAACAAAAGACGATCTCCCTCTTTTTCGAAGTACGCTGCAGTACAATTCAGCTTGTAATTTAATCGGTACAGTGTAATTGTCGAGTCTGAGTTATCAGCCTTTGGCACCAAGTCAAAAATCAAAGACTTTGGTATGCCTTTGGGATCTCCAATGAAAAACTCGAACTTCGGCGCTGTAGAATTCACCAAAGAGCAGATTGCAAGTATAATGAAGAGGCATTTTATCATGGGGATTGAATTGTGTAGATGAAGATGGCATTGTTTTGAATTTCATCCCAAGACTGGGGTACTATAAATCCTCCGTTTGAAGGGTTCATTAAATAGAAAGTATTGGAAAGGCTTCTTCGTCCATTTTGTTTTATTAAATCCTTCATTACAAACTTATTCAAAGCAACATGGTGATTAATATCTGTGTTAGAAACATCTAAACTAAAAGTAATCCTTGCGCCTTTTCTTGCGCTGTCCAATACTTTATCCATTACAAACTCACCCTTTTCAATTTGATTCACAAACCTTCCTGTTTTATAGTAGTACTGTTGATAAACTTCAAGCGCGTTTAAAGGCATCCTATCTGGATCACCTCCGAGCGATTCCCACATTCGAATTTCTTCCTGAGATAAGCTGCCTCCGTAAGATTTGTCAATTGCTTCCAAACAGGCGGGAATACAATTCATTGCACCTCTTTGACCAACCACAGGTACACCATTAATAACTTCTTTATGAATCAAGGCCCCGTCCCACTTTCTGTAATAAGATGCGTCATTACAACCCTCTATTTTATTCAACGTATTGACCGCCTTTATTCCATGAATTCCGCCAGAAACACCTCCTGTGATTCCGCCTATGAGACCTCCATTTATTATTCCATCACCTATGTTCTGCCCGTTTAAAGCAGCAGAGACGCCACCAGTTAGAGCTCCTGTTGCTACTCCATTCACCATACCAGCTGCAAATCCTTGTAAAAAGCCAAACCCAGTTCCAAAGATAGGGTATGCCCCGGTCAAACCACTAATCGCACCAGTAAGTGCCCCGATACCAATTGCTCTCAAGACATCGTCACCTGCCTGTCCCTGATATGAAGCCTGAATTCCTCCCATGGTTGCTCCAATTAATGCACCTGCAACAATCGCCGTGACGACCACCCTTCCGTCAGGATCGATGCTAATCATGGGGCTGTTAGCCATTGCGAGGTAAGGATTCGCGAATTGTGCCGCAGGGTCTGGTACGAGCCAGCGGCCTGTGGTCGCATCATACATGCGCGCATGAAAATCATGAAGCTCTAATCCTCGACCATCTGTGAATTCAGCGAATTGATACTCTTTGTCTTGATAGGTATGATCATGCAATCCTTCTTCGGTATCTGGTAGTTTGGGATTTTCCCAAGCCAATCCGAATGGAT
>JAIXWX010000031.1 GCA_027491075.1 Flavobacteriales bacterium | reverse complement strand
GTGGTTGCACCAGTGAGTGCCCAAGTAAGCACGGTCACTGCACAGTTGTCTCCTGTGGTTGGGTTCGGAGTGTTCACAGAAGCGGTACATGTTCCTGCACCCACGTTGGCGGTGATGTTGGCAGGACAAGTAACGGTTGGAGGGACGTTGTCGGTTACGGTTATTGTAAATGTACATGAACTGACTAATCCATTAACGTCTACTATGATATAGGTAATATTTGATACACCTACGTTGAATGTTCTTGTTCCGATGTTATTGATGCCCGTAACCGGTGAAGCAGCTATGGTTGCTCCAGATGAAATCCATGTGAGTTGTGCGATCCCACAGTTGTCGCTTGTGGTTGCATTAGGAACAGTAATGGACGCGTTGCAAGCGGTTGCACTCGCATTTGCGGTGATGTTACTGGGACAAGTAATAGATGGAGGGATGTTGTCATTTATAGTTACATTAAAACTACATGTTGCGGTATTTCCCGCAGCGTCTCTTACGGTGTAAGTTACAGTGGTTACACCAACGTTGAATGTAAACGTCCCAAGGTTATTGATACCAGTTGCAGCTGATGCACCAGTAGTAGCACCAGTGAGTGCCCATGTCAATATAGTAACACCGCAGTTGTCTCCTGTAGTAGGATTGGGCGTCACAACGGATCTGTTGCAGGCGCCTGCTGTCACGTTCGCGGTGATATTTGAAGGACAAACAATAGTAGGAGGTACCGTCTCAGTTACAGTAACGGTAGAAGTACATGTAGATACATTTCCGTTTATATCCGTGACAGTCAATGTGACGGAGTTGGTTCCTACATCAGTACAATCGAATAGACTTGGACTAACGGAAAGGTTAGCAATTCCACAATTGTCGAAGCTTCCGTTATTTACAAGACTTGGGTTTAAAATGGTAAACGCTGTTACTGGCGAGGAAAAGTTGTTTCGTGTTAATCCTGCAGATCCCGCTGTGGATCCGCGAGAGGTTGTACCGTCGGTGCCGGCGGAACCTCCGCTAACATTGGTGGTTAAATTAGCAGGAAGAGAAGATCCAGAGTGCCAAATGTACCCACCACCTCCACCTGCACCTGGCCCGTGACTACTGGAGCAATTACCTCCATTACCACCGTTTGCACTGATGGGGAGAGCGGCACTTATTGTGTTAACTTCAAGCAGAATGGAGCCTCCAGCTCCACCACCACCACCACCGTCATTGCCAGCATTAGCGGCGTTTGAACCATTCGCGTTTATGGTAAATCCATTGGGTACTATTGAATTTGCTTTTAAAATGATAATTCCGCCTCCATCTGCTCCTGCGGTCGCATTACCGTCATTTTGATGGCCGCCACCTCCGGCACCACCTAAGAATAGTCTGTTGGCATTAAGTTGGGTAACCATGGATAGACCAGCAACTCCTCCAATGTTTGGGTTATTACAAAAGTCTGTGCCCCCAGAGCCTCCAGCTCCACCATTGGATCCTCCTCCTCCACCAGTGTTTGTGTCATTTCCGCCACCACCTCCATTTACAATCCTTCCCCTGCCTGAATTCTGATTAATACCTAAAATTACTTGAGGTAAGGCGATGCTCTCTCCTTTTTCTCCTGATAAACCAGAAGGGCTAGGGTAAACAAACCCGGTTACTCCAGGACATCCATCAAAGAAATTTGTTGACCTAGCCCCTCCTCTTAACCCATTACCTTGAGCACTTACGTTTGCGTTAAGTGTGACAGTTCCAGCGGCATCAAAAGCAACAACACCTCCAACGGTGCCGTTCCAATCCAATGGACTCACCACTCCAGATACTGTCACGTTGTTGTATTCTGGAATTCTCACTAGCTGAACGACGCCCTGAATATCATAGGTGTTGACTAAATTGAACTGAAGTGTTATGGTATTACCAACGATTTCGGAGATTCTTGCAAACTCAAAATTACCAGCATTTCCAATATTGATAAGACTTCCATGATTAACGTCATTGGTGGTAGTGTAGCTTGCTCCCTTCATTTGAATAACCAACACTTTACTTCCTATAGCGAATGGAGTTGAGGCTCCACTGGTTGATCCAATAGTGATGGTGTTAGATCCTATTGCTGTGACTGGAGCGTACGTGTTGATTATACCAGATATGCTGGCATTTCCACTATTGGGTGGTACGGTGTTTAATGTCAGTGTCGCATTTTGACAAATTGCTGTAGGGTTAGTAGTGTCATCAATGTTTACGATGAAACTACAATTGGAAGAATTTCCAGATGCATCTGTCACCGTGAGTGTTACGGTAAGTGAAGCCTCACTAGTATATACAGTTCCGACGGCTGGACTCTGAGTAACTACTAAATTACCCACAGGTGTGCAGTTGTCAGCGATCGTAGCTAAGCTTCTGTAATCAGGAAGTGTGGCACTACAACTTGAATTTAAAATCAAGTTTTGTGCGCCTGGGCATGTTATTGTTGGAGGAATATTTTCTGTTACTGTTAGTACCTGTGTACAAGTACTCGTATTTCCCGCATTGTCTGTAACGGTCCATACAATGTTAGTAGTACCAACGGGATAAGTGCCACTTGCGTTATTGGTACCATTTATGGAGTTAGTGATACTTGCAATGCTGCAGTTATCATTCACGGTAAGTACTGAAAGCAATGGAGAACAGGAACTACAATTCAATGAAACTATAGCGGAGCCCCACGTTCCCGTACCTGATACAGTGGATCCCGTTGCACGACATATGTTTAAATCACTTGAACTAGTGAAATTATTATTGAGAGCTGCACTGCCAGTGTATCGGATGCATGCCGGACCTCCACTTGTTGAAACTGCGTTGGTACTGCTATTTGATATACTAGCAAGGGCCAACGTGCTCGCAGGCCCTAAACATACCTGTGTAATATTGGTGCTGTTTTGAAGGGTTAAATTGTTAATCGTCGCAGTTCCTAGATTTACGAATCTAGAAGCGTTGTTGTTTATGACAAGATTGGCATTTTGATTCCACACAGCAGAAGAAGTTGCATTGGCTAATAAATTATTGGGATTTTGAAGTGTGGTGTTTCGATTCAGATTAATTGTCCCACGATTAATTATATTGCAGTTTCCGTTCAAGTTAAATGCGCCTCCTGCAGAAATAGTGAGTGTTCCTCCTGGCTCAATGAAAATACTTCCTGAAGTGAACGTAATATTGCTCAGAGTTAAGTTTCCACAAACCCTTAGGATTCCTCCATTCAAAGTGATATTGGCAAAGGTGCCTGTGCTGGAATACCAAAATGTCTGACCTGCATTAATGGTCATACCCGTAAATGCTTCTCCATTACCAACACCGCAACTTCCACCGGCGGGGATGGGAGTGCAAGCGCTAGAACTAGTTAAATTAATTGGGGTTGGCACAGTCACGGATCCACTACATCCCGAAATCACAGCATTAACATTACTCGGGCAGTTTAAAGTAGGCGGGGTGTTGTCTAAAACTGTTACGTTAAAGCTACAGGTGTTTACGTTACCATTACCATCAGCAGCTTGATAAGTAACCACAGTGGTACCTAGGGGAAAAGTAGAGCCTGAAGGAAACCCATTCAATATCACGGGTCCTAGCGCTGAAGTGGTACAATCAAACTCAAGGATATGAGAAAACGTCGCGGTCGCACTTTGATCGTCCCATTGCGCACCTGAAAAATTTATTACTCCAAAATCTTGGTTGCCACCATTATCTGGCTGGCCGCCTGCCCAATTGGTGTAAATGGATGGCTCATTGTTGACCCAAACCCATGTGCCCTCTACCAGTTGGTCACTTACTCCAATCCAATGCTGTCCAATTCCTGCTAAGAAAGCATTTTCAGCAGCACTCGTTATTGTAACAAGATGGCCCCCCAACGCTTGACTAGAAGTGTTTGCAGCGCTCCAGGTGCTGGTTGCCGTGGATCTAAAATAAGTATGCCCATTGAAAGTTCCAATCAATGTATAACCGGGAATACTTGCTGGTGCGCAGTTACAATTATCTGTGGCAGTGGGTGTAGTATAGGTTACCACAGCTTGACAATTGCTGTTTGCATTGACTGTTATGTTGCTCGGACAGGTCATCACAGGAAGTGTGTTATCTGTTCGGATCACGTTGAAGGTACATGTTGAAATGTTTCCAGAACCATCAGTCGCTGTAAGTGTTACAGCGGTTGTCCCTGGCCCAGTTAATATAGTCCCTTCGGCAGGGGTTTGAGTAACGGTTACTACTCCTCCGCAATTGTCACTAGTTGTAGCCAGGGTGGTATAGTTTGCAAGGGCTACCGTACATCCTGCCCCTACACTCACCGTTTGATTGCTAGGACAAGTAATGTTTGGAGAAATATTGTCAACTACTGTAACATTAGTGAGGCATGTACTAACATTACCATTTACATCCGTTGCAGTCCAAGTTACTGATGTCGCGCCCAAAGAAAATTGACCAGGAGCATTATTGGTGAGGGTAGCAACGCCACAATTATCTGTAACAATAGGAGATGGAAGTATGGCCGCAGCGGTGCAAGCCCCTGCGTCATTATATTGAATGCTTAAGTTGTCAATCCCGTACGATTCGTCAGGAATACTTTGGTTTAATGTAGAACCAAATCCAAGTTTAAGAACGCTAAGTCCGTCATTTACATTTAATACAACTCGTACTCTTTGATCGGCCCACGTTCCGCTGAATGCGTTCGGTGTGATGGTTCCGAGCACTGTCGATGTCCAAGAAACGGGTCCCGTTGTCCCACTATTATTGATAGCTGGATTATAGGACGCAACAACCACGTCATTTACATATATTACAATGTTCTCACCATCCCAAGAGTCTAATCTTAGTAAATCGAATGACACTACTTTATTTAATGTACCAGGAAGAGTATATGTTTTACTTACTTCTTGAGCTCCCGAACTCGCACCAAATCGGCCGAGTATTCTCGTTGTAGCAGGATCGGTTTCTGTAGTATTGGGAATCCATCCAATTGCTCCTGCTTCGAAGTCTTCTGTTTGAACTGTTCCTGCATTGAGAGTTACTGTTGGACTGCAAGTTATAGTGGGTCCTGTTGCATCAGTGACAGTGACAGTAAATGAGCAAGTGGAAGATATGTTTCCAGCGGCATCTGTTGCATTGTAGGAAACTGTAGTCGTTCCTAGAGGAAAGGTACTGCCGCTTGCCAATCCACTCACTAAGTTTAATGGTAAACAACTAAACTCAATGATATACGGATAACTTGTTCCTGTAATAGTTCCTTGATCATCCCATGCAGTGCCGCTCCAATTTAGTACTAAATAATCTTGATTGCCCCCTGAGTTGTTGGGTTCTCCAGGCGACCAGTTGGTGTAGGTAACTGGCTCACCATTGCTCCATAACCATGTGCCTTCAGTCACTTCATCGGTCAGCCCCCCCCAATGTAAACCTAAACCAGTAAAGAGATTGTTTTCGGCAACGCTGGAGATGGTGACTAAATGAGCGCCAAGCGAAATCGCTGTGTTTCTTGCCACTGGCCAGGTAGCACTGCCGTTGGATCTATAGTAGCTGCGTCCGTTGAACTGTGCAATGAAAGTAAATCCAGGAATAGCTGCTGTTTGATTAAAACAATCACAATTATCACTTGCACTCACGGAATAATTGACGACCGCATTGCATGATCCCGCTGGAGCAGCCACTGAAATATTCGCAGGACAAGTAATAGTAGGTGGAGTATTTTCATTCGTGAAAAATACACGCATTGTAACATGATCAATACGCATCGCTGCATTGCCTCCAATAACAGATATTCCAACACCAAAATTGGTGTTGTTTATTATCGCTGGTGTTAATGTCGCTCCCCATAAATTTCCTGCACCACCATACGTCACTGAAGCGTCCGTTGTGGGCCAATCTACCGTTGTATTCGCCAAATTGTTGCCTACTGGAGATCCCGCTGAAAACAAACGCACCTGTACGTCGCGATATACTTGCCTGCGGAAAACAACTCCTAAAAGGGCTTGTCTATTTGGAGTTGCTGAAAATGTTAAAGTTGGATTTTCAGTCCCAGCAGCGGTTATTGCTCTTGTTTGCGCTTGTGTGGTGGATGGAGAGCCCCCGCCACCAGAAGCACCATTCTGATCAAAACCTTCATTGTAGCTGGCGGATGGAGTGAAACTGCCGACATTTCCACAAACGACGCTGGTCAATACCATATCTCCTATTCCCACATTCAAAGGATCACTGCCTAAGTTGATCGTTGGTGTTGAATTGGCTTGGGTGTTGGAGGAAGTATCGAAAATAGGATTGCTTTGATCAACGTTAGCAAGAAGAACTGCTGATAAGTGTTCTACGTATTCGAATGGAGTTCCTGTGACAGTTAGTGCGAAAGCATTTCCGGTAGCTGCTGTTATCCCTGCATCATTCAAAATCCAAATTTCTGTACGATTAAAGAAGGTTCCATTTCCTGTTACCGCCACTTCGCCTGCTAGGGTCATCGCCTGCCCCCCATAAGTTACTGCTGTGACATCTCTATCTGTGCCGTTTTCTATTCCAACTACAAGAACTAACATTCGGTTAGCTCCTGCTATAGTGCTATATGTAAATGCCGCTGGAAAGGTGGAGGGAGTTCGTTGTGCCCATGGATTTAATATGCTCACTCCAGGTTTTGCAGCCGTTCCTCTCTCAACTGACACTTCAACTCCCGTGATGGTGGCACAACTGGGTATAGAAAAACTGAAGTTGTTGGCCAAAAGATAATTCGATTGTTGAAGAAAAGTGCCGTTTGCCCAAGCATCATTGCTACTTAAAACATTATTAGGACTGGTCCATGCTGTGCTTCCGATGGTTGCTACATTGGTTCCCTGCAGGGTCGATTGTGGACCTTGACTTTGAGCATTAAACTCGAGCCCTTGAAAGGAAATTATCAATATCAGAGCTATTCTGATGACGAGGTTGTAAGAGTGCATACTAGCTGTTCTTGGTTTTGGTAGGGCACCATATCATTGCGGCCAATGAAGTGAATGCAAATTCCCGATGTAAAGTAATGAAGTGTAAAAAGAAGATTATAGGCTGCTTGAAACGTGTTATGAAAAGCAAATTGTTGAGATTTATATAAACAAAAAACATTGATTATCAATATCAAAGCTGTTCAGCTAACTTATGCTTAACCTATTGTATCTTCGCGCGTCCAAAAATGAACACCATGGCCGCTACGAAATACAAGGAATATAAAGGATTGGATTTGCCACAAATCGCTGAGGAATCACTTGCGTATTGGAGTGATAACAATATTTTTGAGAAGAGTGTGGAAATGAGAGATCCTAAAAATGCATTTGTATTTTATGAAGGGCCTCCCAGCGCTAATGGTATGCCTGGCATTCATCACGTAATGGCGAGAACAATCAAGGATATTTTTTGTCGATTTCAAACGCTGAAAGGTAAACGTGTGGAAAGAAAAGCGGGGTGGGACACACATGGATTGCCCATTGAACTTGCAGTTGAAAAAACATTAGGTATTCGAAAAGATGATATCGGAACCAAAATATCTGTGGAGGACTACAATAAGGCATGTCGTTCGGAAGTGATGAAGTATACAGATAAATGGGAGGATTTAACGAAGATCATGGGCTATTGGGTGGATATGAAAAATCCATACATTACCTATGACAACAAGTATATCGAGTCTGTTTGGTGGTTGCTGTCTCAAATACATAAAAAAGGATTACTATATAAAGGGTATACTATCCAACCTTTTTCGCCTGCCGCTGGAACAGGTCTCAGTACTCATGAACTCAATCAACCGGGTACGTACAAAAATGTAAAGGACACGTCGGTAGTGGCCATGTTTAAAGCTGTAGACCAAGATAAATGGAGAGCATCATACCAAACTTCCGCAGACGTTTACTTGTTGGCTTGGACTACCACTCCATGGACATTGCCTTCGAATACAGCTCTCGCAATAGGTAAAAAAATTACGTATCTAGTGGTAGATACTTTTAATCAATATACGCATCAAAGAATTAATGTGATATTGGCGAAAGATCTTCTCTCAAAATATTTTCCGGAGAAGAATGCAACTTTACAATTAGAGGATTTCAAACCGGGGGATAAAGCAATTCCTTTTAAAATTTTAAAAGAGCTTTCTTCTCAAGAATTAGAAGGTGTAAGATATCACCAATTGCTACCATATGCTCAACCAACCGACGGGGATGCATTCAGAGTCATTATCGGTGACTTTGTTACCACGGAGGACGGAACAGGTATTGTACACATAGCTCCTAGCTTTGGAGCAGATGACTTTAGAGTCGCTAAACAAAACGGGATTGGCTCTTTAACATTAGTAGAGAAGTCTGGCCGATTTACTGAAGAGGTAGACGATCCTCAATTCCCTTTGAAAAATATATATGTAAAAGAATCTTATTATTCGGAATCAGAGAAAGAACAAGAATTGAGTTTTCAAAAATCTATACTGAGTCCAATTATTCCAAGCCTTGATAAATTCATGAGCGCTGATGATGTAATTGCGCTTAAACTTAAGTTGGAAAATAAGGCTTTCAAAATCGAAAAGTACGAACACAACTACCCACATTGTTGGAGAACCGATAAACCTGTTTTATACTATCCACTTGACAGTTGGTTTATTAAGGTTACAGAAGTAAAGAATAGAATGGTAGCATTGAACAATACTATCAATTGGAAGCCTGAAGCCACGGGTACCGGGCGCTTCGGTAATTGGTTGGAAAATGCTAACGATTGGAATTTGTCAAGATCAAGATTCTGGGGAATACCACTTCCTATTTGGAGAACAGAAGATGGTAAAGAAGAAATTTGTATCAACTCTTTAGAAACGTTAAAGAAAGAAATTGACAAATCAATAGCCGCAGGATTTATGACCAAGAATCCTCTTGAAGATTTTGTACCGAATGATCATTCGGCGAACAACTATTCGGTTTTTGATTTGCATAAACCTTATGTGGATGATATCTTTCTTGTGAGTATTTCAGGAAAGAAAATGACTCGAGAGTCTGATTTGATTGACGTGTGGTTTGATAGCGGAGCAATGCCTTACGCTCAACTTCATTACCCATTTGAAAATAAAGAGTTAATTGATTCAGGTAAAAACTTCCCCGCAGACTTTATTGCTGAAGGTGTCGATCAAACGCGTGGGTGGTTCTATACACTCCATGCCATTGCTACAATGTGCTTTGATAGTGTGGCCTATAAAAATGTAGTCTCAAATGGATTGGTTTTGGATAAAAACGGCAACAAGATGTCGAAGCGCTTGGGAAACGCAATCGATCCGTTTGAAACTATCGCGAAATATGGCCCAGATGCTACTCGTTGGTATATGATTTCTAACGCGCAGCCCTGGGATAATTTGAAATTTGACCTCCTTGGAATAGAAGAGGTGCAGAGAAAGTTCTTTGGTACTCTTTTCAATACCTATGGATTTTTTGCAATCTATGCGAATATTGATCAATATGAGTATTCGGATGATAAGGCCACCCCGCTGCATTTAAGACAAGAACTGGATCGCTGGGTTATTTCTAAACTAAATAGTCTAACTGAACTAGTGGATCAATCATTGAGTGACTTCAATCCTACTCCTGCGGCTAGGGCAATTGAGGAATTCGTTTGTGAGCATCTTTCTAACTGGTACGTTCGACTTTCTAGAAAGAGATTCTGGCATGGAGAAATGACTGCGGATAAAAAAGCTGCTTTTGATACGCTTTATGAATGCCTTATCGCTTCTGCTCAATTAATGAGCTCATTCGCACCGTTTTTCGGCGATTGGTTATTCAGAAACCTCACAAATGATGATGGAGCATCTGTGCATCTTAGCAAATGGAGAAGTGCTAGAAAAGATGCCATTGACCAAGATCTCGAAAAAAGAATGGAACTGGCTCAACAAGTTTCTTCGATGATTCTAAGCATTCGTAAAAAGGAAAACTTGAGGGTGAGACAGCCTCTGGCAACGATTCGTATTCCTATCTTGGATAATACTGTTGAAGCCAGAATTAAAGAGGTAGCTGATTTGATACTTACTGAGGTAAACGTCAAAAAAATAGAGTTCGTAGATGAGTCTCAAGCTCAAATTGTCAAGCAGCTGAAACTCAATTTTAAAACGTTGGGGAGAAAATGCGGAAAGTTCATGAAAGAACTACAAGCTTTTGCTCAAACTAATGGAAATGAAATTATTAAGGCAATTGAACAATCTGGCTTATACGTGTATTCTACATCAGATAGTTCTACCATTGACTTGATTGAGGAGGATGTCGAAATCATTCCTGTGGATATCCCAGGATGGAAAGTGGCAAATATGGGTGCTTTAACGGTTGCATTGGATGTGACTGTAACACAGGAGCTTAAGAGAGAAGGGCTTGCCCGCGAAATTGTAAATAGGATTCAAACCATGAGAAAGGAATCTGGATTGGAGGTAACGGATAAAATTTCTGTGAAGATTCTCTCGAATGATGACCTGAATGAAGCAATAGAATTAAATTCGGAATATATTCGCGCGCAAGTTTTAGCAGCGCAAATAGAGGTGACAACTAAACTTGATGAAGGTATGCCCGTCGAAATTGAAGAAGGGCTTACTACATTGATTCAAATAGCTAAATGGAATTGAGATTATGGCAAAGAAGAAAGAACCAACAAACGAGGCTCCAAAAGCAGAGTCAACAAGATATTCAGATAAAGATCTGAAAGAGTTCGAAGACTTGATTCATTTAAAATTGACCCAAGCGAAGGCTGACCTTGACGAATTGCGTCAATCCCTCTCTCATGAAGGTGACAATAGCACCGATGATACTTCTCCAACTTTCAAAATGATGGAAGATGGAAACGATACCATGAGTCGTGAGGAAGTTGCTCAACTAGCAGCTCGCCAAGAGAAGTTTATTCAGTCTTTGGAGAACGCACTTCTTCGAATCAAAAACAAAACGTACGGCATTTGTCGTGTAACGGGTAAGCTAATTCCAAAGGAAAGGCTGCGTCTGGTACCTCATGCTACTCTTAGCATCGAGGCTAAAAACATGCAGCAATAAGGTTAGGTTTGAAAAAGGCGCTATTTACAATATTGCTCGTCCTTTTTGCGGATCAACTGCTCAAAGTTTGGGTCAAGCTCAATTTCCATTATGGTGAAAGCTTGACGCTAATTGATGGGTGGTTCGACTTGCAATTTGTAGAAAACCCAGGAATGGCCTTCGGTTGGATGATCCCCGGGAATGGAGGAAAACTAGCGCTGAGTATCTTTCGTATCGTAGTAGTTGCCGGTATTTCTTGGTATCTCTGGAAATTGATCAAGGAAAAGGCCAATAGTGCGTATGTAATTTGTATTTCCTTAATCGTGGCAGGAGCACTCGGAAACATTATCGACTCTGCGATTTATGGGTTAGTGTTCGACCGCGGATCTGTTTTTGATCCAGATATCAATGACTACACAGCTTATTTCGGAAAGGCTCAAATGAATGGAGGAGGATATGCCCCGTTTCTCATGGGGAATGTGGTAGACATGTTTCACTTCGACAAAACCATCGTATGGAATGGCAAGCAAGTGGAATTGTTCCCTCCTGTCTTCAATATTGCAGACTCTGCAATTACCGTGGGAATCATTATCATTCTGCTTTTTCAAAAGAAATTTTTCGATAAAAAAGAAGAGGAAAGCAAGGAAGCTGAAAGGCCAATTGATAATCTGGAAACTCAAGTCTAATCCCAGATTCTCGCTTCTACCAATTTAATCTTTTCCCTAAAGAAAATCTTCGTGCTCTGCTCAAACGATGCGGTGTAATCAGACACATAGAAACTATACTTTCCAGCTGTTGAAGTTTGTTTCAAGAGCTTTTCTTCTTTCAAAACTTGCTTTACGGTTTGAGCAACTACGCTTGCGCTGTCTATAATCTCAACATTTTTCTTGTAATAGCTTTCAACTTCTTTCTTTATCAAAGGATAGTGAGTACATCCTAGAATGAGGGCTTTGATACCGGAAAAACTCTTCTTGCTTAAATAACTATTTATTACTGTTTGAGAAATGCTATTATTAAAGAAACCCTCTTCAATCATTGGCGCAAGGAGGGGAGTTGCATTGGATAACACCTTCAAGGATTTATTCATTCGCTCTATCCGATTGACATAAATTCTACTTTGAATGGTTCCCTTAGTACCTATAACCCCCACTTTGCAATCATTATAGTGAGAAGCAGCATAGGACGCCACTGGATCTACAACATTGATCACTGGAATGGTTGGACCTGCAATATCTACAACCGTTTTTAAGGCATGAGCAGAAGCAGTATTACAAGCAATAACGATTGCCTTGCATTTCTTATCTAAAAGAAAGGCTGCAATGCGCGCTGCATAATGACGAATGCTCTCGGGAGATTTATCGCCATAGGGTAGGTGTGCAGTGTCCCCGAAATAAACAAATGATTCATGAGGCAATACTTTTTTTATAGCAGCAGCAACGGTAAGACCGCCAATGCCTGAGTCAAAGATGCCTATCGGGGAATGGGTTGATTTCATGACTACAAAAAAAAGAAATCCCCCCGTGAATTGCGGAGGGATCTCATATTTTTCTAAAAATAAATTATTTCTTAGGTGCTGGAGCCGGTGACGGTGCTGGAGCTGGAATTGGAGTAGGGGTATTTGAAATTCCCAACTTGGTACGAACCATAGGTGCAACGTCTTCTCCTCCTGTGAAGAGCAATACGCCGATTCCGCTATCAATAATATAAGAGAAACCGTTTTCTTTGGCTACATCCTCAATCGCCTTGGTAGCCTTATCAATGATTGGCTGATACATTTTAGCCTGCTGATCTTGAAGATCCTGTGCTGCTTGCTGCTCAAATTGAGAAATTTGTTGTTCCTTGTCCTGGATGGCCTTGATCTTCGTCTGTAGAATTGCCTCAGGCCACTCTTTCTGCTTAGCTTGAGCTTCCTGAACCATGGCATTGTATTCTTGCTCCATCATTTGATAGGTGGTAGTATATTCTTGCTGGATTCCGGCAAGTTTCTTTTCTACCTCGGCAGTCTCTGGCATTACTTTGATCAATGCAGTGCGATCTAGATGTCCTATTTTTTGAGCAAAAGAAACAACTGAAGTTATCACTGCTACCGAGAGAACAATTAATTTTTTCATTTTTAAAATTGGTATTTACTATTTGTGAAAGCCTCTAAACAAAAGCGAGGCCAAATTACGCTAGATATTACTTTCCTCCTCCTCGAGTTGGTGATTTTTCTCCTCCACGTGCCGGTGCCTTTTCTGATCCACCTTTGCCCGGACTTCCACCACCTGGAGCTTTTTGACCATCTTCTTCTTCGCCGCCTTCATCCCCTTCTTCTTCCAATACCTCACCAGGCTTCAACCCCATCTTGCGCAATACCTTGTCGCTGATATCGTGCTTCGGATTTGTATAAAGAAGATTACTATGATTTGCTTTATCGAACACAACCATCAAGGCACTCTGACTAGCTACTTCCTGAATAGCTGTATAAATCTGATCCTGGATGGGCTTGATCAACTCCTCTCTTTTTTGAAAAAGTTCACCATCGACTCCAAATTTTGTTTTTTGAAGTTCTTTAGCCTCTTTTCTTTTTTCTACAATTTCCTCTTCTCGTTTCTTGCGCATGTCTTCGGTCAGAAGAATCTTCTCGGCTTGATATGCTTTTTCTAATTTTTCTATAGTCTCATATTTTGCCTCAATATCCTTTTGCCAGTTTTCACTTAGCTTATTAATGGTCTTTTGAGCTTCTTGATATTCGGGTACGTGGCTCAAAATATACTTGGAATCAACGTATGCAAATTTCTGAGCGGATAAGCCATTAGCCATCAATAGGGTCAATAGCAATGAAAAAAAGATATTTCTCATGGTCAATGTTTTCATGGTTATAACTCTCCAAGATTCATACCGATGGAGAAGTGGAATTGTCCTCGTGCCATATTGGGCTGCGTATCCAAATCGTCTAAACGCCATCCATAATCAAATCCAAGTAGTCCAAACATAGGAAGGAATATACGAAGTCCAACGCCTGCCGAACGATATAGATTAAATGGATTGTAATCACTAAAGTCTACCCAAGTACGACCTGCTTCTACAAACGACAAGGCAAATATGGTTGCTTGTGGATTGGTGGATAATGGGAATCGAAGTTCTGCGTTGTACTTCGTGATAATTGGAGCCCCTACACGCTGGCTTGGACGAGTCAATGACAAATCATCGTAACCTCGTAAATTCACAATTTCACGTCCATCAAGCAAGAATCCACTTAAGAATACACCACCTAAATAGAAACGCTCGAAGGGAGATTCTCCTAAGTCGCGATTATAGGACCCCAAGAATCCAAAACCGACGCTGGTATGCAAAACAAGTTTGTGAGTCTTGTGCTTATTCAAAGCGGTGTACCAATTGGCAGTGAACTTAACCTTGTAATATTCTACCCAATCAAATCGCTCTTGATCTGACATATTCACAAAATCATAAGTTCTGCCCAGAACATTCTGACCAATGAAGGTATAAGGTGCAGTTGCCTTGGTGCTCAGTGTAATTTTTGATCCCCAAGTAGGGTAAATAGGATCACTCACAGAATTTCTTTCGAGGGTCGCTGTAGCTGCTAAGTTGTTAGAAAATCCTTCACTGAAACTGAAGAAAGATCCAAATCGATTCAAATCAAAGTGCTGATAGCTTATACCTGCGAAAAATACAAACCAGTCATCGGGGCGTTGCCAACGTTGACCAAAATTGACATTCGCACCAGTAATAATCAATGACTGTCGGTTAGGATTGACCGTTCGTCCTTCAATGAATTTGCGCTGACCATTGGTCTGCACGCTGTGAACTACAGAAAACGTAAGTGAATTAGGTTTCTTCCCTCCCAACCATGGCTCTGTAAAGCTGAGATTGTAACTCTGGAAAAACAACCCATTCGATGTTGCATTGATGCTAAAACGCTGGCCATCTCCCGATGGAAGAGGCGTCCATGCATTTTTCTTAAACGCATTACGCATGGAGAAATTCGTGAAACTTAAACCCAATGAACCCACGACACGTCCACCACCGAATCCACCGGAAAGCTGTATCTGATCTGAAGGACGTTCTTCTACCACATAGGTTAAATCAACAAGCCCTTCTTCTGGTCGCTCGTTGGTTTGAATATCCATCGCTTCTTGATTGAAATAACCCAACGCTATCAATTCGCGTTGTGTTCGCATTAAGTCACTTCTGTTAAAGAGATCGCCTGGTCTGGTTCTAATCTCTCGATAAATAACACGGTCGTTGGTTTTTGTGTTTCCTACAACGCGAACATTGCCGATACGATACTGCCTTCCCTCGTCTATTCGAACTTCAACATCAATGCTATCGGGATAAATGATCGTCTCTACCGGATAAGCTATAAAGGTCAGGTATCCATCATCGGTATACAAACTGCTTATGTCCCTACCGTTGGGGTTATAGCTGATTCTGCTATTCAACAGCTCCAAATCATACACATCTCCCTTGTTGATATTCAAAACGGAGTCGAGTGTGGAGGTGCGATACTTCTGATTTCCTGCAAAGGATATATTTCGAAAATAAAACTTTCTGTCCTCTTCTAAATGGATGGTAATTCCAATTCGATCATTATCGATGCGATAAACGCTATCGGAAAGAATTTTCGCATTTCTATAACCTTCTTTGTTATAAAAAGCGAGCACTTTGTTCTTATCGTCGATGTATTCTTTCTCTACGAATTTTGATGATTTGAAAATTCGTGTGAGCTTTTTCTCCTTAGTGTTTTTAAGCTTTCTCTTAAGACGTTTTACTTCTTTCTCGGATGAGCTTTCATAAGAGTATACACCAAGAAGTTTGCGTTGCTTCGGACTTACTCCCGTAAAATGGATGTGTTCAATCTTTACTCTATTGCCATGATCTATATCGAACTCCAACTTTACACTATTGGGAAGAATTTCATCTGGATACTCGTTGATCTTAATATCCGCGTTGTAAAAACCTTTTTCTACGTAATAGTTTTTGATAATATTGATCGCGTTGGACTTTAGGTTTTCATTCGCTACTTGTCCAGTACGCAAGTCTAATTTCTCGCGAAGATTTTCAGCTTCAGATTTTTTTATTCCTTTGAAGAAAAACCTCGCGAGGCGCGGCATTTCTTCTAAACTAATTACAAGATAGACATCCGAGCCACGAAATTCAGCAACAGAAATACTAATGTTGTTGAAGAGCTTTTGCTTCCAAAGTTTACGAATGGCATCGGTGATCTGATCACCTGGAATAAGAATTTCCTGACCTTCCTGCAAACCACTGAAGAGTTTTACGGCTTGAACATCTGAGAATTTAGTGCCTATAACACTTATACCTGCAATTCGATATGCTTTTGGTTCTTTGTAGTCAATTCCACTACCAATCAAACTTTGGGCTTGTGACACACTTGGAGTAATCACAAGTGACATTAGAAAAAAACAGATAGCTAAAAAAGAGGGGAATGCGCTCATGGATGTTCTACGTGGTCTTTTCATTGATCCCCATACCGGTGTGAATTTGCTCGGAAGTTTTTCCGAATCTCCGCTCCCGTGTCTGATAATCGCAGATGGCTTTATAAAATTCTTCTTCATTAAAATCTGGCCAATGAGTTTCGGTAAAGTATAACTCTGAATAAGCGATTTGCCAGAGCAAAAAGTTACTGATGCGTTTTTCCCCGCTGGTGCGAATTAACAGCTCTGGATCTGGAAAGGCTGCAGTACACAAATAGGAGGATATCAAATGATCAGAAATCTCTTCGGGTTTTAAACCCTCTGCAAGAATTCGTTTTACCGCTTGATTGATTTCCCAACGAGATGAATAACTGAGTGCCAAAATCAAGTTCACTTTGTTATTTCCCGATGTCCTTTCCATGGCTGCATGCAGTTCAGTTTTACAACTTTCAGGAAGAGAGTCAATGTCGCCTATCGCATGAAGTCGGACTTCATTTTTATCAAGTTCATCAATTTCTCCCGTAATGGTGTGCACCAACAAGTTCATTAAGGCCTCTACTTCTTCTTTTGGCCTGTTCCAGTTTTCTGTCGAAAATGCATAAAGGGTCAAGTACTTCACCCCAGATTTTACCGCTGCCTTTAGCGTTGCTCGTACCGATTCAACTCCGTTGAAGTGTCCAAAAATGCGTTCTTTCCCATGGCTTTTAGCCCAACGACCATTCCCGTCCATGATCACAGCTACGTGACTGGGCACCTTGAGAGGGTCAATTTGTTCGAAGTAACTCATGGTTTTGGTACTAAAAAGGCCTTTTTCGCGGGCGCAAATGTACGATGTTCAAGGGATTAAAACCCTACCATTCCAGCAGGATGTCGCCTTTTTATCGATGCGTACGTTTAGGGAGCCTAAAATAAAGAAATACAGGTCTTTACGACCAGGATCACCGCGCTGATAATCCACATTTGACCCGTCGGGTCGACCGGCTACGAAACTTTGATCTGCCAAGGTAGATGCGGCATTTCCATTCTCGTCTTGTAGGATTTCGTTGTCAATGTAGGTTCCAGAAATGTCATCGAAATAGTCTGTAAACGTTCTGCGAACTCCCCATTCCAATGAAAATCCGAATATCGCGTAGAGGTTGACCTTGACTCCCATGCCCGCAGGTATAGCAAAAATATTGTTGCTATAATCTGAGCCACCAATAGAAGTTCCTTGACCTTCTGTTCCTAAAGGTTGGGTCTCATACCACAATCCATTATAGCTAGCTTGGGGCCGCATATTGGTGTATGCAAATCCTAAAAACAAATATGGACTTATCCAATCTTCACTCCCAATTTGATAATTAAAATAATTGAGCTCGAATTGCAGGCTGCTTTCTAAAAATTGATTGCGGAAGTGAAGATTGCGGTTGCGTATCCATGGATCTTTACTATCTGCATCGTAGGCTTCCACATTCCCATAGAGCAATGATGCTTTGAACGTCCATCTCTTGTTGAAGTTGTTTCTGAATGAAAGACCGCCACACATTTTTAACGCCGTTCCAAAATGACGGTAGGGATTGATTTCTCCTAAATAGTAAGCAGTGCCAGCAAGTAGACCAATCTCTTTGCTCTTGTCGTATTTGGAGGCTTGAGAATGACTTGAAATGGCTGAAAAAGAAATAATTAACAGCAGAAAGAGGCGTTTCATCGTCCCATGTATCGTAAAAAATGACTTTTTATTGCGTTCCAAAGGTATTGGAACTTATTAGTTCCTGCGGTCAAGTCCCCAGCCCATTTTATTACGGATGGTGTTGAAAAAACTCTGACCTTCTAATGACACAAGGTGAAACTCAAATGGAGCGCGTTGTAATTCTATAATGGTCTCGGGATTAATAAAGTAAGAACGGCTGTCTATGGTCAGTTGAAACTCGGTGCTCCTGCCTTCTGCGCGCAGAGATACCTTGTTGGTGCTCGAAAGAACCAAAGGTCTGACCGTAAGATTATGTGGTGCAATGGGAGAAATAATGATGTTGTTCGAATCTGGGGTTACTATTGGACCGCCACAACTCAAGCTGTAAGCAGTGGACCCAGTTGGGGTTGCTACAATCAGGCCATCGGCCCAGTAAGTACTCATGTACAAATCGTTCACGTAGGCGTGGATGGTAACCATACTATTGCGTTCTCTATTGAGAATGGTCACTTCATTCAAAGCGTAGGGAAACTCACCAAATTCTTGTTGCTCACTTTTAATTTCAAGCAGGGTGCGTTTATCGAGAGTAAATTCCCCATTGATAAGCGCTTCTACTGCTTGCTCAATGTGACCAACATCTACGAGTGATAAAAAACCTAAGCGGCCCGTGTTTACCCCCAAAACTGGAATCTTGCTGTCTCGAATATATCGAGCAGTATCGAGTAGGGTGCCGTCACCTCCGACGCTTATCAAGAAATTGCTATCCCGCATTTCTTGATGAGAGGTATACACACCCACTGTGTCTGGTAAAGCAAAAAATTGGGTTATAAATCGCTTGAATTTCTCATTGACGGTAATCTTAACGCCGCGACGAATGAGGGCGTCAAACAAAGACTCTACATGTTCTGCGTATTCGGCCTCGAATCTTTTCCCGTAGATTGCAAATTTCATAAATCCACCTTCAGGTTGTAATACACGAAGGTAGTTTTAAATATTGAGATAGCGCATTAATTCTTCGTATCTCTTTTTCAAATCTTCAGTGTATTCTGGCTCTTGATAACTTCCTTTGATATTATATCCGAAGCGATGGAAACTCTGCAAGATGGGATTGAGATCGGGTTCGCTAATCTTTAAATTTACTTCAATCATTCCTTCTTCTCCTGCGCTTACTGAGGTAGACAAAATCTTTGCGTCGTTTTCTTCCACAATCCGTGCTATTTGTTGAAGGCTATAATCATTTTCTTTCATTTCCAAAACGATAATACCTCCAGGACGCGTTGCGCCTTGCATGTCACTAAGCTTTTCAACGAGATCTTCAAGGGTGATGCACCCTATATAGTTCTTTTCGGCATCAACTACTGGAACCACTGTGAGGTGGAGTTCACCAGCTGACTTTAGAACTTCAAGAATATGTTCTTCGGGAGTGACGCTTCCATCAATCAAATTGCTGTATTGAAGAAGCGGATCCGAAATAACGCCAGAAGCTGACAACATAGCAGTTTCTGAGGCCATTCCAAGAAATTTTCCGTTTTCCACAATCGGCAGGTGAGCAATACGATACTCATCCATAATATTGAGCGCCTCCACTGGATCCTCCGAGGGAATCATCGTCGGGATGGCTGGATCTATAAGGTTCTTTGCGATTATCAATTTTCTTAGGTGTTAGGTACTTTTGCTATCATACAATGGTGGATTAACGACACCCTACTCATTATACAGAGGCAAAAGAAATAAGTTTTATTTCTAACAATAAATATTGTTCCAAAAATTGCAGGTCTTTCATGTACAGACAAAAGATATCCTTCGGAGTTTTGCACAAATGAAGATTCATTAATAACATTTATACATGACGAAGCTCAGTGTGAACATAAATAAGATCGCCACGATTCGCAATGCGAGGGGTGGTAATGTGCCAGATGTAATCAAAGCAGCAATGAACATCGAACGTTTTGGTGCTGACGGCATCACTGTGCATCCTCGTCCTGATCAGCGCCATATACGTTATCAAGACGTTCGTGAACTAAAGAAAGTTGTTTCCACAGAATTCAACGTAGAGGGATATCCCGATAAAGGCTTCATGGATTTGGTTCTGGAGGTATTGCCGCATCAAGTGACTTTGGTGCCGGATCCTCCAAATGCGCTGACGAGCAATAACGGCTGGGATACCATCAGAAATAGTGATTTTCTAAAAGAAATCGTTCAAGAGCTCAAAAGCAAGGGTATTCGTGTAAGCATTTTTGTTAACCCAGACCCCATAATGGTAGAGGCCGCAGTGCTTACCAGAACGGATCGCATTGAGTTATATACTGAAAGCTATGCTGCTCACTATGCCCACAATAAATCGAATGCTATTGCTCCTTTTATTTTGGCTGCAAAAAAAGCAGAAGAGGTTGGTTTGGGCCTGAATGCTGGGCACGATTTATCTCTTGAGAATTTGCGTTTTTTTTCTCAAGAAATACCAAAGTTGTTGGAAGTAAGCATCGGCCACGCATTGATCAGTGATGCGCTGTATCTCGGTTTGGAGAATGCGGTTGGAATGTACAAGCGAGAATTGCGGCCATGAAATTGAAGTATAGAACCTTAGGCGAAGGAAAGCCTTTCATTATTCTGCACGGTCTATTTGGCAGCAGTGATAACTGGCAAAGTCACGCGAAGCAATTGGCCAATGGGTATAAAGTGTACTTAGTGGATCAAGCGAATCACGGCCATGCTGAGCACGTGAACGATTGCAATTATAATCTCTTGGCGGACGATTTGCTGGAGTTGTTTGCGGAAGAGGGCTTGCGAGACGCCATACTTTTAGGCCACAGCATGGGTGGAAAAACAGCCATGCGATTTGCACAATCTCATGCTTTTTTGTTGGAAAAACTGATAGTCGCAGATATGGGAATCAAAGCCTATCCGCGGCATCATGATACCATATTTCAAGGTCTTTTTAATGTTCAAGTTGAGAATGTTCCTGATCGAAAAACAGCGGAAGAACGGCTGAGAAAATTTGTATCGGAGCCTTCTACGGTTCAGTTTCTAATGAAAAATTTGTATTGGAAGGAACCTGGAAAAATGGCTTGGAGATTTAATCTGCCCGTTCTTTTTGATAAAATAGATCGAATTCTAGAAGCGCTTCCAAAAGAGAAGATTCTCTGCGAAACGCTTATGATTATTGGCGGAAAAAGTGGCTATGTTCCTGAGTCTGACTTTAAAAGTATCCATGATCTTATACCTCAAGTGACTTTTGATGTCATCTCGAACGCAGGCCACTGGGTGCATGCCGAAGCGCCATCGGATTTTATGGCCTCGGTTAATCGCTTTGTGGGCATTCATTAATACGTATTTCACGTTACCTTCGCATCGATTTATATAATGACCATGGCGTACGATAAGATTATTTTAGTCCCGACAGATTTCACTAAAGTGAGTGAAACGGCTATCAACCATGCGCTCTCGATGGGTAGCACCATTAATGCAGAGCTACATGTCTTGCATATTATTGATAGCAAAAAACATATTGCAGAGGCGCGTGTAAAATTGAACGCGCTGCGCGAAATGATTGCCAGAGAGTCAGGTGTTGAAATCAAAACCATCGTTCGAATCGGAAATATTTACGAGGATATTGATAAGGTCGCAGTGGAGAATGATGCTTCTCTCATCATCATGGGTACTCATGGTCTCCGTGGTATGCAGTTTATCACAGGAAGTCGTGCCTTGAGAATTGTCACCGAGTCTAGCATTCCCTTCATCGTAGTTCAAGAACGTCCGATACGTGCCCACGGATATCATAGACTTGTCGTTCCGCTTGATTTACACAAGGAAACCAAGCAAAAACTTAGCTTGGTGGCGGATATGGCGAAGTATTTCGGTTCAAAAGTATATCTCATTTCTCCAGGCGAAACGGATGAGTTTTTGAGAAATCAATTGGATAGAAACATTCGCTTTGCAGAAGAATATCTAACGAAAAAAGAGATTCCTTACGAGGTGGAAATCACGGAATCAAAAACGGATGGATTTGTAAAATCTCTGCTCAAGTATAGCGCTGCAGTGGAAGCAGACTTGATCTGTATCATGAATTTTTATGATAATAGCATCATGAGCATCTTCAATCAAAGCTATGAACAACAAATCATCACTAACGAGTCACAGATTCCTGTACTTTGTGTGAATCCTGTGGATACTTATGTGATCGATAAGCCAATGTTCGTGCCTTGATTAGACACGAAGTCCTATTACTAGAATATCATCTACTTGCTCTTCGTTGCCCTGCCACTTATCAAGGGTTTCGGCTAATCGCCACTTCTGCTCTGGCATAGGAAGGTGTGCCACTTCCAAGAGCAACTGACGGAAATTTTTCCGCATGAATTTTTTTCCTTTGGGTCCACCAAATTGATCTACATATCCATCGCTAAAGATGTAGATACAATCATCGCTTTGAAGCTGAAATAGATGATTGGTAAATTCCTTTTCATTATTTATATAACTGCCAATGCTGAAAGGGTCGCTTTCAATAGTAATGATTTCTTTATTGCGAATGATGTATACAGGGTTGTGAGCGCCGCTGAATTCCATGGTCATGGATTTGTTGTCAATCGTGCAAAGAGCGATGTCCATGCCATCTCGCATATAGCTTTCGCCATCGTCTGAACGCAATACATCAACCGCCAATCTATTGGCATTGTTGAGGATTTGAGAAGGCTTTGTGAAAACTTTGGTGACCGTATTTAAGACGTTGTGACCCACAAGACTCATGAAAGCTCCCGGTACGCCATGGCCAGTACAATCAGCGGCTGCAAATACCTTCTTGCCTCCCAATTCTTTGAACCAATAAAAATCACCACTAACAGTAGCTTTAGGTCTAAACAAAACAAATGAATCAGGAAACATTCTTTTTATAGTAAGGTCATTTGGAAGAATGGTTTCCTGAAGGCGCTGCGCGTAATCAATGCTCGATTGCAGATCGATATATAGGGCTGTTACTTTTTCTTTTTGGATTTCAACTTCTTCTTTTTGCTTGCGGATTTCTTTTGTTTGCTCGCGCACCTTTGCTTCCATTTCATTTCGGTAGGAGAGAAGATCTTCTTTCATTCGAAGAAGCGCTTTGCCCATCTCATCGTGCTCGCTCAATGGTTCGAAATGAAGATTAAAGTTTCCACCTCCGACGTGAATAGCAAATTCTTTGGTTCTTTCGAAATTGGATATAAGACGATTTACTGCAATGGCCATGTCGCCCACTTCATCATTTCCGGCTTTGGTAGGATGCAATGAGTAAATACCTTGCGATAGGTTTGTAAGTTTTCTGCGAAGAGAGTTTATCGGCTTTACGATCGAGCGTGAGGTGAAGAAAGCGATTAATATACCGGCTACAACAACACTGATCGATATATTGATCAAAAGCATATTCAATTGATCAAAAGAATTATTCATCAACGCAATGTCGTTGTTCATATAGCGCTGTTGGTTTCCAATCAGCGTGTCTATTTCTGCACGAATAACAGCATACGTTTGAGGAATTTGATCTTCCTGAATAAAGAATTGCTCGGCCTCCATGGTGGCCAATGGATCGGCGTAACTTTCAAAAGTAGGCAATAGCTCACGGATGCTTTGATAGTGGTGCATGAGCTGTCTAACTGCCTTACCGAGTGCTTCATGATGTTGCTTGTCTTCATTGCTCCAGTAAAGGGATGATTCATTTAGTTTATGCAGTTGAGCGGGAATTATCTTTTCAATGAGAAGAACGAATTCTTGACGTTGGCTATCGTCTTCTAAGCGCTGTACGAAGGTCCATTGTCTTGCAAGGTCTTGGCTTCGCATCAAATGATTGTCTAATTCCTGAAGAGCGTAAAGAGAGGGAACAAAGTTTTCGTTGATGCGCTTATTGATCTGAGCGCTTTGACGAAGCGTGGAGTTGGTGATAAGAAACAATAAGGCAACTACAGAGATGAACAGCCCAAAACCGAGCGTTATTCTTCTGGAGATGGTAAACCTCATTTTCTTCATTTTCCGCGTGAGTTATCGAATTCTAATTTAAGTCGATCGTATGCTTCGTCATTACCGAGTGCCCTGTAACAATACATCAAAGCTTTGTAGTATTCTGGAGTTTTTTTACAAACGTCAAAGCATTTTTGAGCGTAGGGAAGGGCAAGGTGAAATTGACGAATGGCTTCTTCTTGTTTTATTATCAATTCCGAAATATCTGATTGCACATCTACGGAGCGAATAGCATATACTCCTTGATTGTAATGGAGAATTACCAAGTTGTGCAAAGCGTCGCAATCATTTTCATCAAGTATCAAAACTTTTTGAAAATAGGAGTTGCTTTTTATCGCATGGGTTCTATCGGTGGTATTCAACTCCCACAGGCGATAATGCGATTGGCCAAGTGATTTAAACATTTGTTTGTCGTATTCACTAAAATCTGTAAGAGGTGCAATGGAATGCAATAGATCTCTGAATTTGGAATAGATTTCTTCGGGTTCATTTTCAGATATGGCACTTATTTCTTTCGATCTTTTTAGCGCATCATTGAAATAGCTGATGGCAAGATAGCGAAGCGCTGCGTCGATGTCTTTTTTATACTTCTTATCCTTATCCAACGTGATCGCTTTTTGGAGGTATTGAATGGATTTTTCCCTCATGGGACTTGTTCGAAATGAAGATTCCTCGAGCTTGTAGAGTTCCTTCCATATAAAACCTGCTACATACCATGTGTAAGCCTGAGAAGCTTCTTGAGGGTCTGCAATAGCTTGGTCAGCCATGGAAACAGCTTCTTCCCATTTCTCCGCTTTGCATGCGAGGATAGCGGCATTAGTTTTAGCTAAAGGGTCTTGAGCTTTTGCCCAGATTGGGAAAAGAACGGCAAATAGTATGATGAGATTTTTCGTCATGTCAATCTATTTTCCATTGAAGAATTTTAATCCCGGGCTGAATTTTTTTTTCAAGCATCAATGTCTCATTCATTTCATATCGAATGGCGTTCGATAAACTTTTAAAATTGATATGTGCACCGCCAGCGATGGCTCCTTCCCAATTAGTAATAATCAGGGTGTTTTTTGATTTAAGTTCCTTGATCGCTTTTGCCAAATCGTTTTTTCTCGATTTATCAATGAAGAGGATATGAAAAAACTGAGTAGTTGGTATGTCAGTTAGGGAAGATATTTCGATGATTTGCGTGCCTGCGGGTTTCGAGCCGTACTTCTCTTTAAGGTTTTCTACCAATGGCACATTGCCAAGTACGCCGATATAGAACTTTCCTTTTTTAACCTCGTTGGGCCAGTTGCAATTGGTAGCGAATTGATAGATATAGTTGGCTTGGACAATAGCCCTGGTGTCCGCTTCGTCTATTTTTTGGGCAAATAATTCGGTGCTTGCCAGTAAGAGCAAAAGGATACCGCCGAATAATTTGAGTTTAAAAGCCATAGACACACTATTCTCCAAAGTAAAGGTATGGGGTAAACAAGGATGGGGTAAGGTTTATTCCACGACTTCTTCACCCGCCCCTGTTAAAAGCAAAAACCCTGATAACATTTGATTATCAGGGTTTTGAGTGTTGTTTTTATTCTTCTTGGTTCGCTTCGGTTCACCGCTGAATCGCAATTTTTTTGTTTTGAACTCCGGTTGGTCCTGTTGCAATCAACTGATACAGACCATTGGGAACGTTGGCAATATTCAGGTTATACATCAGCGTTGGAGATATCATTTGATCCATTACAAGAGCTCCTTTCATGTCCACCAATTGCACTCTGTTAAATTGAAATTCTGAAGAGAGTTGTAGGTTAGTGTTTGCGGGCACGGGGAATGCATTCAAACGGGCATTTGTTGTGGTTTCAAAAACCGATGTGGTTAGATCAAAAATAGCAATGAGGCCATCTGATTCTCCATTGTTCTGCGATTGCAAGGCATCGGGTGTGTTGAAGGGTTCTATATCAGCGGTGGATCGAACAGTACTCCCTGCCAGAATAATGCGATTGTCCACTGCTCGAACCACATTACAGAAATCTCTTCCTACATCACCGAAGTAGGTAGCATACTGAATGGCACCATTGAAATCCAATACAGTAAAGAAGATATCGGAATAGGACTCGGTCTCACCATCATATAGAGCGAATGATCGATAGGCGTCAAGGGTGGTGGGAAGGTCGGGAATTGCAGTTTCAAAAGCGAAGTAGATAGAACCAGAACTCAAGTCTATGGCTCGAGCGGAACTAACACCTCCAAACGAATCATATTCTCCAGCCAACATGCACCATTGCTGGTTTAATTCGTTATCAAACAGAGCGAGGAATTTATTCCCTTCTCCAAGTTCTGTGGTGACGGTTGCCAAAGGAAAAGGCAAACGAGAATTACCGCTAACTATCACCATGTTTTCGGAGCAGAGGATGTTATATATAAGATCTTCGCTTGTGGCACCAAAATAAGTGGCTTCTAGAGGTACATAATCAGGAGATATCTTTAGAATAAAACCATCTCTCTCCCCTTGATAGGTGGGTTGAAAATCGGTATTGAAGGCAATTCCCTGATCAGAGGTAGTGCCGCCTGCGACGTAAATATTCCCTACGTTGTCGACATCAAGGCTGATGGGCGTGTCTGCTTTGTTTCCACCGATATAGCTGCAAAAAGTAAGCGCTCCATCGGGCGAAAATTCTGCAATAAAGCCTTCGGAGGACCACTCTATCGAGGAGTCGAAGGGGTTTATTAGAATAGGTAGTGTTGTAAATGATACAACACCAATAAAAACTAGGTGTCCACTGGATAGTAATTTACAGTCAGAGATTGTTGTTGTATCCGAACCGAAATAAGAGGACCAAACTCTTATGCCACTGAGGCTAAATTTGGCAATTAAACCAGAAGTTCCACCGATTTGATTGATGTTCTGAAAAGCATCTGCAGTAGCAAGTCCATAACTAGATGTTGATCCAACGATGAATAGACTTTCATCTTGTACATCACAACTAAATAGATTGTCACTTTCTGTCCCTCCGAAGTAGGTGGTCCAAAGCTCATTGTTGTTAGGGTCCATGGCTAGAATCAAACCGTCTTGAATGCCGGCCATTTCAAGCTGGAAGGCGCCGGTAGTAGCCAGGGAAGTGGGGCTTGCTGATCGACCCACATAGATGTTTTTTTGATCTGCTGTGGTACATAGGTCAACAAAGACATCGCTGAGCGTGCCTCCGAAGTACGTCGCATAGGAAAGGATGGGAGAGGGATCAATGGTGAACGATTCGTGCGGCAGTTTATGAGGTGCATGAAATGTAACGAGTCCATTGTTTATTTTGTATCGTATATCCAGAGCAGTTTGATCACTGTTTTTAAACGAAGCTGGAATGTGTTCTAAAATGGCACCAAATCGGGTATTAAAAACGAGTTGGTTGTTTGCCAGTTCCACGGGATGGTCGGAAGTATAGCGCAGCTTTATTCTATTCATGCTTTCCGGTGAGTCGCAAATGAAATTGTATTCAAACCCTTTTTCAGCATGAAAAACAAATTCTATATCCACACCTTCATAGACGTTTTGAAAGGTAATTTTATCGTAGCTTCTGACATTCTCGAAGGCTCCATTTTCGTTGTAAAAGTGGATGGGAGCGGTGTGCGCAGCGGGTGTAGTGATAAAAAAATCATTCTGGATGTTTTCGAATTTGATTTCTACACGGTGGATTTTGAGTGTTTCATTTTGTTTATCACTTTGAATAAAATCATAACTAAATCCATCCTTCAGCAGCGACACGTTGTATCCATTCACCGACAACACATACAGCACTTGAGGAACAGGAGCACCATTTTGATCAACCACTTGACCTTTGTTTTCTATGAATCCGTGGTGTCCGAATCCTAGTTTGAAACAGATTACAAATAAGAGTAGGAGAAGTAGATTTTTTTTCATTAGATGGATCTTTTAGAAAGCAAGGAGAGTGCTGCTGCACGCTCCTTGCTTTTGTGTTTTTATGATTTGCTGATTAAAATATTTTTAAAACTTCCATCAGAAAACGTCAGTCGTATAACATACAAGCCTGGTTGAATTCCTTGTTCAAATACAATTTGATGGACGGCATCGTGATCTTTCCTCACGATATATTGATTGCTGAACACAGGGCGCCCGTTCAAATCTAGGATTTGGAGAGAAAAACTCATGCTTGCTAAAGATTGGAAGCGAATGTTAAAAGTATTTCCTGCAAATGGTACTGGAAACGGAGTGGCTTCTAGAAGGCTGCTCAAAGCAAACGTATTGGCGATGGGAGCCTTTACGGGAAAATAGATTTCATAAGGCTTGTGCCCTTCAAAAATAAAGGTGCAAGCATATAGACCTTCTGAAAAGTTGAAAGATGGTATTTGAACACCGGATCCATTGGCATTGAAATGCTGTTCGTTCAAGGTTATCGTTGGGAAAGAAGATTCTCCGACTTTTGAAATGGTGAGGTAGGACAGATTCGAAGTGGACCAATCAAGACCATTGTCTTGACCAAACTTCAAGATCGTGCGATGGTAGTAGTCCCAAAAATCAGTATCTCCATCATTGTCCTCGTCGAAACTTCCTGTACCAAGCAGGTCTTCTATCTTATCGTTTTTTATGGCGATGGTTTGACTAAGGAGGTACCAATACCATAGATAATCTACTGTCTCTGTTTCTCCATCGCTTACGGTGCTCCAGCCGAAGTCAAACATTTCTACACACAACAACTCATCGCAGGGCCAGTCGGAGTCATTGCTGATGTAAAAAGCGGCTTCGTCGGCGTTCAGTGTAGCTGCGTTAGGCCTGCTGCCAAATAGGGTGCTATGCCCGCACCAGTCAATTTTAGTCTTGGGGACAGCGACAACATAACTGTCTGGACTTGGATTGACATACGTTCCATCGTCTCGTCGGTAAACAAGATCACCATGGTTTTGTATGCCTTGATGTCCTTCTCCAACTATGCCTGAGATATTATCTACAGAAGTAGGAGTATTGAATATGCCGTTATGCCCATAAAAAGAGCGAGGTAATTCTTCCTCACCGAAATACATGTACTTATTCGGAGCACGACTTACGGAGTAGTGAATGGTTCCGCCGTCTATAAACTCAGTAATTCGAAAAGAAGTACGATTGGACTCACAGTCCCAAATTCGGTACTCGTCCAAAGGATCGTTTTGAGGGTCGAGTGCCACAGGGATTAATTCCGTGTCGATAATTGCTCCGCTATGATCTAAAGCGGCTAACTCGAGCTCATATACTTGAGGAAAAGTGTTGAATACATAATCAGGAATGGCAAGATAGTTTTCTCTCCAAAGCTCTATTTTTTCAATAAACGTTGGTGGAGTTGGCGGAGCATTGCGTTTGAAAATTTTCAATTCATAATTCCTCAATCCCGCCAAGGAAGAGTTCACGGCTAGAATTCCTCTACTCAGATTAGGATCGAGTGCCACGAGGTCATTTCTTTGTGCAGACAAGGTGCCAAACACCCCCCCCAATTCATAAGTAATAGTAAAATAAACTTTTTCATGTTGTTTTGTTGAAGTGAAATGAGTGGACACGACATGTGTCTCACTTCATTTTCCACATGTCATGCTTTAATGAAAAATTTTCTGGACAACAACATGAGACAAACGTAGGATGAAACGGGAAGAATTAAGTAAATAAAGTGAGAAGAAACGTTAAATATCAATGAGTTGTGAATTGAGTTCAAAAAAAAACCTCGGTTTGAATCGTTCCAACCGAGGTGTTATTTTAAGAGGACAGTGGAAAGATATTACTCCCCCGCTTCAGTGCCTGATGCGGCGGCCATGGCGGATAGATCTCTGTCAAACAGGTAAAGCGCACCATTGTCGTTGCCAACAAGTTTGAGCTTGTCTAAAATGTTTCTGGCAAGTGTTTCCTCCTCAATTTGCTCTGCCACGTACCATTGCATAAAGTTGTGTGTGGTATAATCTTTTTCCTTCAGACACACATCCACCACTGAGTTGATCTCATTGGTGACATGTGTTTCGTGATCGAGTAAAAGCTTGAAAATGTTCTGAAGATTTTTATACTCTTTTCCCGGAGCCTTTAGATCAGGAATGATCGCTTGACCGCCGCGGTCATTGACAAATTTGATCAACTTCAACATATGCATGCGCTCCTCATCACTGTGCTTGTAAAGGAATGCACTGGTGCCCGAAAAACCGTTGGACTCTGCCCAAGAAGCCATAGCCAAGTAGGCTTGAGAGCTTTCAGCCTCTATCTTTATTTGATCGTTGAGAGCTTTCTCTATTTTCTTATTCAACATGATTTTTATTTTTATTCAAAGTTACTACTTTCTTCAATAATAACTAATGAGCACTGTATTTGTTTGCGCCTTGAATTAAAAGCCCTTTGGAGTGGGCCATCCATTAAAATTCATTGACTTAGGGCATCCGAAAGTTGCATGGCGTGGAGTGGCACATAAAGGACACCTTTTGACCCAAATCCATTGAAAATGTATAGCTTCTTGAATTCCGGATGGGCTGTTACGATGGGTTTTCTGGAGGGAATAGTAGGTCGATAACCTGCCAAATGCTCTATTACTTCAATTTCAGACTCTACTACTGCTTTCAATTTTTCCAAAGTCTTTTGCTTGGTTTCCTCAGTGGGTAAAGGGTTGGGATCGTTGAATTCATAGGTCGCCCCCACCTTGTAGGTGTCATCTCCCATCGGTAAAAGAAAATTCCCATAATTGAGCATGGGTTCAATATGGGCATTCTTCAGTTTAATTTGAAGAACTTGACCCTTGTTCGGATGTATCTCTATATGCTTAAAGAATGGGTTTTCATTATTTTTCCAACCTGTGGCGAAAACCATATAATCATATTCTTCTGCACGATAAAATGCTCTTTCGGAGTCAACTTCAATGTCTTCAAATTTGATTCTATTTTCTATAAGAATATTCTTTTCTTGAAAGTATTTCCTGGCCGTTTTGAGATATAGCGGAATATCACACCACCCGGCCACATCTACTACTCCAAAACCAAAAGGAGCTTTTACATGATTTAATTTTTGGGTGAAGTTGGATCTTACAAATTCCCGAATATCCATTCGGTCGCTTTTCTCATCCCATTCATTGGCTTGATGCTGATCCGCAAATATTCGGTACAGTGGTTTTGTATGAAAGAAGGACAAACCGAGCAATTGTTCGGTTTTTCCATAAAACTCATAGGCTGCTTTCACAAATTCTGAAGAACGCCAGCCGGTGGTTAGTTTTTTGAATGACAGGGGATTCCACATCCCTGCGGCGACAAGACTACTTGACGACTTGAAGCCATCGTCAATGAGGGTGACGTTTGCACCTTTTTCCAATAAACAAAAAGCCAGGGAGCTACCTGCGATTCCCTGGCCTACTATCAATACTTTTAATTCCTTCATTATTTCAATACGCCGAGTTCTTTGCCCACCTTGGCAAATGCAGCAATGGCTTTATCGATATGCTCTTCTTGATGCCCCGCGCTCAACTGAACGCGAATTCTCGCTTGCCCCTTGGGTACGACAGGGTAGAAGAATCCAATCACGTATATGCCTTCTTCTAGCAATTTGTCTGCAAAATCTTGTGATAGCTTTGCATCATAAAGCATCACCGGGACGATAGCAGAGTCTCCGTCTTTGATTTCGAAACCGGCAGCCTTGATTCCTTTTTTGAAGCGTTGAATGTTGCTTTCTAGTTTATCTCTTAACTCTGTCGTTCCTGTCAGTAAGTCGAACACCGCAATAGACGCTCCTACTATAGAAGGTGCCAGTGAATTAGAAAATAAATATGGACGTGAACGTTGACGGAGCAACTCAATGATTTCTTTTTTACCTGTCGTAAAACCTCCCATTGCTCCACCTAGCGCTTTGCCAAGTGTACCCGTTATAATGTCGACACGGCCTAGCACATTTTTCAACTCGATCGTTCCCCTTCCCGTTTTTCCGATAAAACCTGTTGCATGGCACTCATCTACCATCACTAGGGCATCGTATTTATCTGCTAGGTCGCATATTTTGTCGAGTTGCGCCACATAGCCATCCATGGAGAAAACTCCGTCTGTAACAATAATTCTAAATCGAGCATTTGATGCGGCAATGAGCTGCTGCTCTAAATCTGCCATATCGTTGTTTTTATAACGAAATCGTTGAGCCTTACAGAGTCGCACGCCGTCAATGATAGAAGCATGATTGAGTTCATCACTGATTATGGCATCTTGATCATTGAATAGGGGCTCAAATACTCCTCCATTTGCATCGAAAGCAGCTGCGTAGAGAATGGTGTCTTCGGTATGTAAGAACTCTGCTATTTTTCTTTCCAGTGTCTTATGAATGTCTTGGGTTCCACAAATGAAACGTACACTGGACATTCCGAAACCGTGAGTATCTATGGCATTTTTAGCAGCTTCTACCACTAGAGGGTGGCTAGATAATCCAAGGTAATTATTCGCACAAAAATTCAGAACTTCCTTTCCATCATCGGTCCGAATAACTGCGTCTTGAGGGGTGACAATGATTCTCTCTTTTTTAAACAGACCTGCCTCTTGAATGGATGCGAGTTCTGCTGTTAAATGGTCTTTAAGCTTGCCGTACATAGCCAATGTATTTGGCGCGAAGATAGTGCAGAGCTCAAGACTTAAACAATGACTCACAAGCTTGCTTTGCAGCTTTTTGCTCGGCTACTTTCTTGGAACCTCCGGTTCCTTTGCCATATTCTTTCTCGTCAATGTAGAGTGCAATTTCGTAGTGGCTGGCGCCGCCTTCGTTGCGGTGACTAAGTACTTTGAAACTCAGGGTTCTTTTGTATTTCTGACTCCATTCATGGAGTTTACTTTTATAATCGATGTCGTCATGAACACGAGAATCCAGTCCATGCTTCTTTAGAATTTTTAGAATAATGTCCCTGGTAGTAACATACCCTTTGTCCATGTACAAGGCGCCAATAAGCGCTTCCAGTGCGTTACCCACGATGCTGTCATGCATTTCTTGGCGTCCCAAGTTCAAATGCAACATTTCATCGATTCCAAGGGTGTATCCTATCATATTCAGATTTTCCCTTCTCACTACTTTGCTCTTCATCTTGGTAAGTTCACCCTCTGCGATGGTAGGATACTTATTGTATAAATAATGCGCTACGATTGCATCGAGAACAGCATCTCCAAGAAATTCCAATCGCTCGTTGCTGTTTTTAACTCCAGGCTTGATTTTTTGAGCAGCACTGCTGTGACGAAGGGCCTGCTCATAGAGTGAAGTGCTCCCTGCAGAAATACCAAAGGCGTTCTTAACGAACGCCTTTATATTGGGATTTTGATTTTTAGATCGAAATAAAGAGAACAACTTCCAGCTCATCAGATCTTCTTGAATACTGCAGAGGTATTGTGTCCACCGAATCCAAAGGTGTTGCTAATAGCAGCTCGAATCTCACGATGTTGGGCCTTGTTGAAAGTGAAATTCAATTTGGGATCGAGATCAGGATCTGCAGTGGTAAAGTTGATGGTAGGAGGTACGATGCCATATTTGATTGCAAGTATGGTCGCAATCGACTCAATGGCGCCGGCAGCTCCCAATAAGTGTCCTGTCATAGACTTAGTAGAGGAAATGTTGAGGTTATACGCATGTTCTCCAAAAACATGTTGAATAGCCTTGGCCTCTTGTACGTCTCCTAAAGGAGTTGAAGTACCATGAACATTGATATAGTCGATTTCATCAGGATTCATTCCTGCGTCTTCGAGGGCATATTTCATTACGTTTCTTGCTCCCAATCCATCCGGGTGTGGAGCGGTAATGTGATATGCATCCGCGGACATTCCGCCGCCTACTAATTCACAGTAGATTTTTGCACCTCTTGCTTTAGCGTGCTCGTATTCTTCTAGAATAATACAACCGGCACCTTCTCCCAATACAAAACCATCTCTTGTTTGGTCGAATGGACGTGAGGCGGTTGCATAATTTTCGTTGTTTTCAGACAGCGCTTTCAACGCGTTGAAACCACCTACGCCGGCTTCGGTAATAGCCGCTTCTGAACCCCCGCTCACAATTATATCTGCTTTACCCAAGCGGATATAATTGAACGAATCCACCAACGCATTGGTGGAAGACGCACAAGCAGAAACGGTGGTGTAATTAGGACCTCTGAATCCGTAATTGATGGAGATATGCCCTGAAGCTATATCAGCGATCATTTTTGGGATGAAAAAAGGATTGAATCGTGGTGTTCCGTCTCCTTTGGCGTAATTGAAACACTCTTCTTGAAAAGTGTATAAACCACCAATTCCGGAGCCCCAGATAACTCCAATTCTGTCTTTGTTTACGGTTTCCAAATCCATTCCAGAATCCCCAATGGCCTCTTTTACACAAACCATTGCGTACTGGGTGAAAGGATCCATCTTGCGTGCGTCCTTTCGTTCAATATGGTCTTCCACATTGAATCCTTTGAGTTCGCAAGCAAATTTTGTTTTGAATTTGGTAGCGTCGAAACGAGTAATCAGGTTGGCTCCGCTAACTCCATTGATAAGACCGTTCCAGTATTCTGCAACGGTATTACCAAGGGGAGTCAGGGCTCCAAGTCCGGTTACAACAACCCTTTTGAGCTCCATAGGCGGATAGATAGTAAGGCGTAATGTATATTACTTGCCGTTGGTTTCGATGTAGTCAATGGCTTGACCTACTGTAGCGATTTTCTCGGCTTGATCATCAGGAATAGCAATATTGAACTCTTTTTCAAATTCCATGATGAGTTCAACTGTGTCCAAAGAGTCTGCACCAAGGTCATTCGTGAAGCTCGCTTCACGGGTTACTTCAGCTTCATCAACACCAAGCTTATCAACGATGATTGCGGTGACTTTCTTTGCAATTTCAGACATTGTAAATTTATTTTAAAGGTTAAATGCGGCCTCAAAAGTAAATTATTTAATCACGTGGCAAATAAAATTTTGAGAAGAGGAGCCCTTTTGGAAATTAAGTTATTGTAAATCAATATTTTTATCGTGTTTATTTTCACATTTTTCTTCACCAGATTGCCTTTTTTCTTCTTAAAATCCCAAGACCTTGTCCTCTTCGCATTTTGATCTATTGCTCCTTCCTTTATATTTCTTTTACATTGCGCAGCCAAAGTTGAGGCGTGCAAGGTTCCTTTGAAAAATATAATCGTCAGTTATTGCTTCCAGGATGGGGAGCAGAGGGTCAAGCCTTACTTTCAAAATCTTCTGTTCTAGTAGTGGGTGCGGGCGGCTTGGGATGTCCAATTCTTTCGATTCTTTCAGGAATAGGTTTGAGGAGGATTGGTATAATGGACGGTGATAGTGTTGCAACGCACAACCTACACAGACAAACTCTTTTTGGTGAAAAACATCTAGGTAAGCTCAAAGCGGCGGTAGCATATGAACAACTAGTGAATCGAAATAGTGATACTTCTTTTGTGGCGATCAACCAATATCTTTCTCCGGAAAATGCCGGCATAGTCAATGAATACGACATTGTAATTGATGCCACTGATCGATTCACATCGCGATATCTATTGGGCGATGCCGCTGGATTTTATAAAAAGGTGCTCGTACACGGATCGATCTACAAATTTGAAGGGCAGATTTCAACATTTATGGCAGGTGGATTAAGCTATCGAGATCTGTACCCTGCTCCCCCTTCGGATTATTTAGCACCAGATTGTGAATCAGCTGGAGTTTCTCCTGCTTTTTGTGCTCTTATAGGATCAATCATGGCGGCAGAGACTATAGATGTAGTCTTAAAAAGACCCAAATGGGTAAACAAGCTTTTAGTCATAGACGCTGACTCTTTCGAGCAACACGTCTTTGATTGTACATCACTCGTTGGGTCAGACCCTAAACCACCTATAATTTTGAATTCAGAGGAATATGTCGAATTTTGTCAATCCAGCAGTCACGAAATACAAAGCGATATGGTAAGAGAACTTTCAGTCCAAGAGCTACATGAAATGAAACTTCGAAAGGAGGCTTTCACCTTAATTGATGTGCGCGAACAAAATGAGTACGCGTATTCACAAATGGGAGGTGTTTTGATACCGATGTCGGAGTTTGGTGAGCGCTGGAAAGAAGTTCCAAGAGAAGGTAAAGTGGTTATACATTGCAAGAGCGGAGTAAGGAGTGCAAATGTTATTCAGTACTTACAGCAACAACATGGCTATTCCAACTTGTACAATTTGAAGGGAGGAATTCTTGCTTGGGCCAACGAAATAGATCCATCCATTCCGAAATATTGATGCGTATTTTTAATTCGGTATCACGCCACTTTATTCATTGTTTTTTTCATGATCGTGATGGTTCAGACATGGATCTTGCTGGACAGGTATTGCGCCATGGACGATCGTTTCAGTTGCCTGCTGAAAGCGCCCAAGATGCACTTATTGGGTTTAGAGAATTAATTCGCGCTTGCAGAAGATGGTCCAAGCCGAATGGAATTCAAAAGCGATCCAATGGAAAAAATGTTTTGATCTTAGGAAATGGACGTGTTTCAAAATTAGTCACAGATTATATAGAAAAGTCCAGTGGAGTTGTTATTGACACTATCATTGCTAAAGACGAGTTAACGGGCGGCGCCTCGCTTTCCATTCTAGAAAAGCTTTCTTTTTTGTGGTTTGGATTTAAGACGTCGATGCAATGCCTCTATGCAGAAGATCGCGTGAATCGGGCATTGTTGATTCGTTCCGTTTGCACAGGAATGCTCATCCAAGAATTTATGGGCGAGAATCGAAATTTGCGGATATACAATTTTGTTCCATTTGAAATAGACTCTAACGCTCTAGCGCTGTATTGGAGAGGTCACGAGCATCATGTAGTCCACATTCCTTCCTCTGGGCCTCTGTCTACTTGGAATAGAATTCAATTGTGTGATGAAATCGTATTTAGTACTCCTTATCATTTCGAGGAGTATCAAGTACATAAAGCAACAATGCGATTTTCTAAAATTCTCTTTTGGGGCCCAGAATCGGCCCATACCTATTTTTCAAAGTATGAAGACACGGGTCTGGTGGGAAAGAAAAAAGTCATTGGGTTTTATTCTCACGGCAGCTGGCTCCGCATGAAGTTGGGACATATCCAAACAGAAATGAACCTACACGCTGCTGAAGATGCTTGTGTTGAATTGATTATTTCCTTTTTGAAGAACAATAAGGATTACTCAGTGATCATTTTTACGCATCCGCGGGAGAGAAAAAAAGATTTATGGCCACAGACGGAAGCGCACTACAAAAAAATATTTAACGGAACCGAATGGTCATTCGGTGATCTAAATGCTACGTCTGCTTCTCTATTTGAGGAATGTAGTATCGGGATTTCTACATTTTCGACCATCATATACGAGCGTCTTTACGCAGGATTTAAGACGATTTTGTGTACAAAAGAAATTCAAGGTTTTCCAATGAAAGGTTCTACTTTAGCAAGACTAAAGTTCGATGACCAAGAAGGAATGACTCGATTGATCTTGGATAATGACGAGATTTCTGAAGAGGCCTTTTTTTCGAAATATAATATTGAAGGCTACGCATGGAAAAACCGAAAGAGATTTGAAGAAGAGAATACTATACATTAGTACACACCCTCACTTGAACTTGGCCGCTCCTAGTGGCCCAGGTACGCACATTCGAGAAGTGGTGGCTGCATTTCGTGCAATGGGACATGAAGTGCAGACATTTATTGCAGGTGGTGAAGAGTTGACTGTGCCTCTACAAAGTATTTCTTTTAAAAAGAGTAAATGGAAGAAGTGGATCCCTAAATTGATTTGGAATACATTAAAAGAACTATCACTTCTGAGACACAATCACAGGATGAAATCTCTTTTGCGAAAGAAAATCGAAACCTTTTCTCCTGACTTTATTTACGAAAGAAGTTATTATCTCATGACAGCGGCAGTGGAGGTGGCAAAGGAAAAGAATATTGAAATTTTTTGTGAGATAAATGCTCCCTATCCGGAAGAAGTGAAACACATGGGGGGGGGTGGTCTTTTGCATTTTCTCTCACACAGTGCTGAGACAAAACAGTCGCAGTGGGCATCAAAGATCGTCGTAGTTTCAAGTGCAATGAGGGATTATTTCATTCGTCGCACTGGAGTGACGGGAAGTAAAATAATCGTAACCCCGAATGCAGTGCGAAATGATTTTCATCGAGTAGATGAGAAGGCGGTCGCAACGTTGATGCAAGAATATTCCTTAACAGGGTGCACTGTTTTTGGATTTGTTGGAAGTATATTCCCCTATCACGGGGTAGATCGTTTGTTGGATGCTTTCGCGGATCTTCCAGAAAAAGAAAATTGTAGATTATTGATCGTGGGAGACGGGGAGATGCTACCCGAATTGAAGCAGCGCGCTATGCTATTAGCCATTGATCACTTGGTTGTTTTCACTGGCAACGTAGCACCCATTCAAGTTCCTAAATTCATCGCATGCATGGATGTGACGGTGATGGCATGGTCCAATTGGTATGGCTCTCCGGTGAAGATTTTTGAATATGGAGCGCTCGGAAAATATATCATTGCTCCAGATAAAGGCCCGGTTAGGGATGTTATGGTTCATGGCATTGATGGATATGTCTGCAACGGAAGTATTGAAGATCTGAGAAAAGGGATGATCACATTTATTCAAGAACCAGGGAAATGCCAAGAAATGGCAACACATTTTATGAAGAAAGTACAAGCTCAACATACTTGGGAAAAGGTAACGGAACAAATCACGGAGGGTTGGGAATGAAGTTGCTCTTAATTACAGACGGCATTACTCCTTTCGTAATTGGAGGTATGCAAAAGCATAGCGCAGGAATAGCGAAGCATCTTTCTCAAAAAGGAGTTACTGTTACCCTAGTTCATTGTGTACCCTACGACAAAAAAGTTCCTTCGCGCGAAGAAGTATTGGAATCCATGGGTATGGCGATTGAATCGTCGTTGGAGGTCATAGGTATGAAGTTCCCAAAACCAGGTTTTGTGCCGGGACACTATTTATCGGAGTCTTACTTGTATTCTATGCAGGTGTATTTTCTACTGAAAGACAGATTGAAAGAGTTTGATTTTATTTACTGCAAGGGATTCTCTGGATGGTATTTTCTTAAGAAAAAAAAGTCAGGCGAGTCAATGCCGCCAATAGGTGTAAAGTTTCATGGTTATGAGATGTTTCAGAAGGGCGGTGGATGGAGGCTATATTGGGAGAGGATGTTGCTGAAAGGTCCTACGAAATGGATCACCTCCCACGCAGATTTTGTCTTTTCTTATGGGGGAAAAATTACTGAATTGATAAAAGGTCTAGGTATTCCTACCCAGCGAATCATTGAGGTGGCGAGTGGAATAGATAAAAGCTGGGTGAGCCAAAAGAAGAGCACTCAGATCGATGTTCTGAATTTTTTATTTGTAGGCCGATACGAAAGGAGAAAGGGGATCGAAGAATTATCTGAAGTTATAAAACAACTTCCTGTAAGGGAGAAGGTGATGTTTCATTTCGTGGGTCCTATAGATTATTCCAAAAGAGTGGTGCGCGAAGATGTAATATATCACGGAGAAATACGGAAAGCCGAAGAGATGAAAGCAGTTTTCGATGCGTGCAATGTATTGCTGGTCCCGTCACATTCGGAAGGTATGCCCAATGTTATTCTTGAGGGAATGAGCAGGGGATTGGCCATTGTGGCCACTGATGTTGGAGCGGTTGCTGCTTTGGTGGATTCAACCAATGGATGGTTGATCCCGCCACAAGACATTCATCGATTAAATTCGACTATAGAGAGTATAATAAATGGCGATTGGTCTGAAATTCCTATCAAAGGCAGCATATCGCAGTCAAAAGTTCTTCGAGATTTTATTTGGGATTCTATTTCAGATAAAATAATTCTCTCTACTTTTGGCCGCCTTTGAATGAGTAATGAGTCTAACACGAGTCTACTTTCCTGGTCTTAATGGGCTTCGATTTTTTGCTGCATTAGCAGTGATTTTTACTCATGTCGAATTATTAAAGAAATTTCTTGGTTTTGGGAGCCACTGGCTTGATCTCGAAAAAATCTCATACGATACTCCGATAGAGGCTATTGTAAGAAGGGAGATTAGTTGGATTACTCCGTTTATCTCCAACAGTGGTCCGCTCGGCGTTGTATTCTTTTTCGTGCTCTCTGGTTTTCTTATCACTTATCTACTTTTTGTAGAGAAAGAGAAAACAGGAGTCATTGCGGTCAAGGATTTTTATATCCGAAGAATTTTACGCATTTGGCCCCTCTATTTTCTAGTTTTTGTTCTCGGATTCATGGTACTCCCAAACTTTGAATGGTTTGAGGTGAAGGTGCAGACCCGAGCAATGAATGCTTATTACTGGGAGAATTTCTTTCTCTATCTTTTTTTCTTGCCCAATTTAGCTTTCTCTATGTTTATCGCTGTGCCGAATATTGGCCAATTGTGGTCTATAGGCGTTGAAGAGCAGTTCTATTTGATTTGGCCTTGGTTGATGAAGAAGTCTAAGAATTTTATTCGAACTATCGTGGTCTTCATTGTGCTGCTAGTCGCATTCAAATTGGCATTTTTGATTTTTTCTTCAAATGTTCAAGGATATTGGGTAGGTGTGGCGAAGAAGTTTTTTGCGATGTCCAAATTGGAATGTATGGCATTGGGAGGCCTCGGTGCTTATGTGTTGTATTATAAGAAAGAAAATATATTGAAATGGGTATATAAACCAATCACATTGATATGGTCAGTTGTATCTATCTTTATTTGTATCCTCATCGTTCCAAAGTTTTTACAAAATGGTGCACATTTGTATTATTCCCTCTGCTCTTTGGTGATAATTCTCAATGTGGCTACAAATCCTGCTTGTTTTATCAAATTGGAAAATAGAGTCTTCGATCATCTTGGGAAGATTTCCTTCGGAATTTACATGTATCATATGATGATTGCAGCATTTGTTCTGCATTTCTCTAAAGATGTTTTGCATTTTGGTGCGGATTTAAAGGCTCCTCAAATATTATTTGTCTATTCGGCCACTATTCTTCTTACGATTTTGGTTTCTTCCCTAAGTTACCGTTATTTTGAACTGCCGTTTATTCAGCGAAAGAAAAAGGTAACGCATATTATAAGCGGAGAAAATGCCAAAAAAGGAGCATAATGTTTAGATGGTTTGTCGTCATCTGTATTTTTATCAGTATCTTCATTAGTTCGTATCGATTTTTTACGACTCCTTTTGAAGCGTATCTGAGTTATGCCATTTTCGCACTGTTCTTTCCTGTCTTTTTTGTAAAGTTTGGTGTGCCTAGAGCACCTGTCTTACTGTTTCTTCCTTTGCTTATTGCCGGTGTCACCTATGTATCCATAGGTTTAAACACGAGCGCACAGTTTTATAAAGTATTCATAGGGTTTTTTAGCTCGGTATTGTTTTACCATTATGTTTTAGAGCTGTTTCAATTCAATTTGAAATTGTTGTTTCGGTATTACATGATAGCGGCTTTGATTATCTCCCTCATCGGATTGTTTCAATTGGTTTCTTACTGGGTGGGCTTTACTCCAGGCTACGACTTGCACTGGATAGGATTCAATAAATGGAACGTGGTTAGAGGTGGATTGGGTATTCGTGTGAATTCAGTATTCAGCGAACCGGCTTATTTCGCTGCCAGTATTGGTCCTGCTTTTTTTGTGGCTGTTTATAACTGGACGGTCGCTAAGCCTCTGTTTATCACGCGAAGACAGAGTCTCTTCATAATTGCGGCCTACGCAGTGACGTATTCTTCAGTAGGTATCATTGGTATCTTCTTGGTAATCCTATTGCTGCTTATCAATTTCGGATTTTTTCGCTACGCCATCATCTTCATTCCTTTAGCGGTACTTCTCTTCAATTATTCCTACGAAAATGTGGATGAATTCCGAGACCGATACGATGGAACCGTTGAGGTGTTTGGAACAGGAAACTACAAGAGTTATCAGATCAATGGTAGTAGTTTCGTATTGTACAACAATTACCATGTTGCACTAGAAAATTTTAAACGGAATCCATTTTTTGGAACAGGTCTGGGCTCTCACCCTACTGCTTTTGATAAATACAGTTTAACCAATTTGGAAGGTGCCGTGGATATCGACTTTAATAAGATGGATGCCAACTCTATGTTTCTTCGTCTGATGTCGGAAACGGGGCTGTATGGACTTTTCTTAATGCTTTATTTGTTGTTTCGTTGTTGGGTTCCTCGACAACGCACCGTAGATACTGAATTGTGGGTCATGTCGAATGCAACCTCCATTATTATCATTCTCTACTTAGTTCGACAAGGACACTACTTTTTAAATGGTTTCCCTTTCTTCTTATGGTTGTATTATTACATAGCACAAGAGAATTGGAAGCTCAGAGAGGCCGCGGCTGAAGAAGATGATAAACGTCGTTTTGCTGTTTTTTCCAGCGCGATAAATCAAAATCCCCCAGCGCATACCTAATACGCCCTTTACTCCAATGCACTTCGAAATTCCGGCGATAAAGTGCTTTCATTGAAGTGGGAATACTATCATTCTTGCCTGGTAAAGTCAAATGATGCACGGCATAGCTCTCTCTTATTAGATCGGCGGCTTCGGGGTTTACAGTGAATAAAGTATCTATCGGAGATGCGAAGTGTTCCACTGCAACGCCACTCCAATCTTCTAATCTATTCTTGGATTCTATTATTCTTAAACGCAACTTCTCGCTAGTGTCATTGGAGCGCAGCAAATGATCGCTGGTATGACAACCTATTGTGTGTCCGCTCTTTTGAAGGCTCATAAGATCTGCGCGATTCATGCACGTCAGATCCTGAGGGCCATATTCAAGTCCTGGAAGTACCTCGGGCCGAATGTTTGTTCGATAGAATCGCTCTGGCTCAGATGATTCTACGAAGTCGGGTACAATAAAAAATAATCCAGAAACACCTTTTTCAGCAAGTATTTCAGCGATGAGCAAATTGTTCTTTAACCCATCATCAAAAGTAAATAAGCAATAAGGACCTTCTTGAAATGCTTCTTTGTTATTCAAAAATCGAATCGCATCACTCGGAGATATAGGTCGATATATAGAAATCAGTTCATCTACAAGGCGCTCTAGACGTTTTCTATGAAACAATGGAGTGCCATGCATTGCAAAAACGAAGAGTTCGCTTTTTCTGTTTGAAGTTCGAATATAATACTCTGCCGTCCCAAAGACATTTTTATAGCAGTTGACAATAAGTTGCTTCATATTTACCATGTATCAATATCGCCCCTTTGAATGTCCCAATTGCTCCAATCAGTAGTGTAATTTGCAATTTTTCCTTTAGTGATAAAGTAAATAGACTTATCTATTTTTCTGAAACCAGTATTTCTCATGACGCGGGTATAAACAGACACCAGAGGATTGCATGCGAAACTCATCAGCGTTACAGAGGTCGTTCTTTGAATTTCTTTTGTGAAACTAAAGAACGCTTTTGTTATAAATGATTCGTCATACGAAGAAGGAACACATTTTCCAATAACCAATTCCTGAATCCACTTTTTTCGAATTTGAATCTTAAACTCAAACAAACACGTTTCTTCTCCTTGTGTAAAGAGGTAGCGCCAATAGGTGCCTTGTTGAAATGCAAAACGGTACCCATCGAATGCTTCGCTCTGCTCTATTCTTGCAAAGGTTTCCGAATTGACTATGGTCATTGCCTTGCGCGGGCCGAATTGTTGAGAAAGTTTGTCCTCAGCACTCGAAAACAGAGAAAGTAACGGATTGATGGGCTTTACATACCACTGTAAATTGAACGGATTCGACCATTTGTTGCGAATAAAGGAATTGTAGCTCATTTGAACTGGGAAACCAATCAAACCGTCTACATTGTAATTGTTTTCTGGTAGATGGATGTAGTCCAACATTTTTGCAAACAATCCTTTTCCTCTGAAATCTGGATGTACCAAGGAGTTTCCGCTTTGTAAGGTGTATTTTTTTTCCCCATTTATGGAAATGGGCCAATAAAAGAACGACTGAAATCCCCCTACTTTATCCCCTTCTACTGCAACAATGCGGATGCACTTTCCCTTTTGAAAAGCGGATTCATAAAAGTCCGTGAACAGCTTTTCAAAATCATCGGCAATGACACCGTACTCGTCGACAAACATCGCAATAACTTGCGGACGCATCCAATCTTGGTAGGGTAAAATCTCCATATTTGCAATTGTCTTAGTTCGGGTTATGAAAAAAATGATCGTTTTGTACAGGGAATTGGCGGGCTATTTTGTGCATGCCATGAACTATCTAGCAGATACGCATGGTGTCTACATAGACATCGTGGCCTATCCTGTAAAAAGCGACGCTCCTTTCCGCTTCGAATTTAGTGAAAGAATTCGAGTCCATTCCAGAGAGGAAATGACCGAAGAATCCATCATCGAACTGATTGCATCAACCCAGCCTCAATTGATTTTTTGCGGAGGTTGGTCTGACAAGGAGTATTTGAAAGTAGTGAGAGCGCATCAGAAAATTCCTGCTTTGGTGGGATTTGATAAGCAATGGTTGGGAAGTCTAAGAGATCGCTTGGGCTCCACTTATTTACGATGGGCGGTAAAGCCATACTTTAAGTATGCATTCGTTCCAGGAAAGCAGCAACAATGCTTCGCTCGTGCAATGGGCTTTCCAGAAAGAGCAATTTTTCAAGGCGCATACATTTGTGAGACGCAACGTTTCGAACGTCTTTTTCTCAAGAGAGAAAGTATTAAGAAATCGAGTGAGAAGCGTTTGGTCTATGCCGGACGCTACGCAGAAGAAAAGGATATTCAGAGTTTATGGGATGTTTTTCTCAAGCTAAAGAAAGCGGGAACTTTAGAAAACTGGACGTTGCATTGCATTGGAACGGGACCGCTCCAAAATTCTGCAGTTAAAGATCATTCGATAGTACACCACGGTTTTTTACAAGGCAAAGCCATGGATGATATCATGGAGTCTGGCGATGTCTTTATACTTCCTAGTAAGTATGAGCCGTGGGGCGTGGTGGTCAACGAGTTTGCACTGGCGGGATATCCCCTTATTTTAAGCACTGCCGTAGGTGCTGCAAGTGCTTTGTATCTGGAGAATGGAATTCTTTTCGAAGCTGGAAACAAATCTGCTCTGGAAGCGGCGCTCGTGGCCATGTCGCAATGGACAGAGGAACAATTGCTTCAAATGGGAAGGAAAAGCCACCAATTGTCCTCTGTGCTGGATGAAGAACAATACGCTCAAAGCATTTTAAAAATGATGAAACTATGAATTCACGCCTTATTTTCGCCCGAAAGTTCATTACACAATGTGCGGTATAAACGGTGTGTTTCGTAAGCATCCTGAAACTTCTTTTGAGAATGAAGTTAGACGGATGAATGCCGCCATGGCTCATCGTGGTCCAGATGCAGATGGATGCTTTGAATCTGAATTGTCTAGTCTTGGCCATCGGAGATTGAGTATTTTAGATACTTCTTCTGCTGGGAATCAACCGTTCTTTTCGGAAGACCGAATGATCATTCTGGTCTTCAATGGAGAGATTTACAACTACCTTGAACTTCGTGAAGAATTGAGTGGCGAGTTTCAATTTCATACAGGAACAGACACAGAAGTAATCATTGCTGCATATAAGAAATGGGGCATAGCATGCGTGCATCACTTTATAGGTATGTTCGGTTTTGCCCTTACAGATAGATCAACTAAAACGTCATACTTAGTAAGGGACCGACTAGGAATAAAGCCAATATACTATAGCATAAATGAGGACGGGGTTTTTTTCGCCTCGGAGGTACGCTCTCTTCTTGCCTCTGGCAAGGTGAGTAGAAAAATAAATACGACTGCGCTTTCGGATTACTTGCGCTACCAAACAGTGCATGCGCCGAATACGATCTTATCGGAAGTTAAAATGCTGATGCCCGGAGAAATCATGACAGTCGATGCAAGCCAAACCATTCGATTGGAAAAGTACTGGAATGCAACTGATTTTATTACTCCAAATATTGCAGCTGAGCCAGAAGAAATTCGAGATCATATTTATAATATTCTTCATGATGCGGTATCGATGCAAATGAGAGCCGATGTGCCATTTGGCGCGTTTCTTTCAGGAGGCATTGACAGTAGTATTGTTGTTGGATTGATGAGCAAAGCTTCTTCTCACGCGGTGAAGACTTTTAGTGTGGTGTTCGAAGAGAAAGAGTACGACGAAAGCGAATATTCTTCCATGATAGCTCGTCGCTTTGCGACAGATCATACCGCCATCTCACTTTCAGCGAGTGATTTTTTAAAATGGATTCCAAGTGCATTGAAGGCTATGGATCATCCTAGTGGAGATGGCCCGAATACGTATGTAGTTTCTAAAGTCACACGAGAAGCAGGGGTGAAGATGGCGCTCTCCGGACTTGGTGGTGATGAAGTATTTGCAGGCTACGATGTATTTAAACGAATGTATAGCCTTCATCAGAAGAAGTGGCTTGCAGCTTTACCACAATTTATGAAGACAATGGCGGCATCTGCGCTTACCAAGTATAAGCCGGGTGTAGCGAGTGAAAAGATCGCTGCTCTTCTAAAAGACGGCGAGTGGGACATGAAACGTGCTTACGCCCTTTCGAGACAGGTTTGGATGGAAGGGGACATATCCGAAATTCTAGGAGAAAGTTATAATCCTTTAAATGCCGTGTTGGATCTGGCCGCTTCTCTGAACATTCGCGCTGATAAAGTCTTGTCTGGAGTAAGTGTTGCAGAAATGGGATCATACATGTCAAATGTTCTCCTTCGGGATTCTGACCAGATGAGTATGGCAAGCGCATTGGAATTGCGCGTGCCATTCTTGGATCATCGATTGGTCGAATACGTTCTTGGAGTGAATGACATGGTAAAATATCCAAGTACACCGAAACAACTTTTGGTAGAAAGCTGTGGAGATTTGATCCCTTCTGAAATTGTAGATAGGCCAAAGATGGGTTTTACCTTCCCATGGAAGGTATGGATGAAAGGAGAGCTGAAAGACTTCTGTGAAGAGGGACTTGAGGGCTTGAAAGAGATTGAAGCAATCAATTATCAAGCGGTGCAAATGCGTTGGCAAAGATTTTTATCGGATGATGTAAGCGTTTCTTGGTCGAAGATTTGGCCGCTCGTGGTATTGGGTCATTGGATTAAAGAAAATAGAATTCATGACTAAAAAGGTATTGGTTTTTTCAGACTGGTTCATTCCTGGATTCAAGGCTGGAGGACCCATACGCTCTTTGGTTAATATGATCAAAGCACTACCTGAAGTTTCGTTTGTAGTCATTACCCGTATCAAAGATTATCACGCCAATGCCGTATATCCAAACATAGAGGAAGGTAAGAGGTATAAAGTATTTGACAATTGTAATGTGATCTATGTTTCAGAAGAAAGAATGAACCGAATGTTTATTCGGGAATGTATTTTGTCTGATAAGTATGACTTTATTTATTTGAACTCCCTTTTTTCACCTCTGTTTACGGTAAAAGTACTGTGGGTGCTTCGTTCTCTTAATGAGTCGAAAGCAAAGGTAATCGTGGCTCCGAGAGGGATGTTAAAAACCGGTGCACTCAGCGTAAAAGCTCCGAAAAAGCAGTTTTTTTTATGGCTAGCTAAGAAAATAGATTTATTTGCAGAGGTCAGATGGCACGCTACTTCAGAAACAGAACAATCTGAAATAAGAAGTGTATTCGGAAGCAAAGTGGAGGCGCGCGTAGCGGAAGTATTACCAACTTTGCTAGAATCTAGAAAGAAGACCTCGCAGAAGAATCCTCAAACATTACGAATGGTTTGTTTTTCTAGAGTTTCTCCAGAAAAAGGTATCTTGGAAGCCATTCGCATTGTTAATAGTGTGCCGAATGAATATTCGGTGATACTTGATATATATGGTTCTGTTCCCGATAACGACTATTCCATGCAGTGTGCTAAAGAAACACAGAAGACTTCAAATCCTCGATGCTCTTTAAAAGGAGAGGTGGACCCTGCTGAAATAGAGAGCATGTATGCAAACTATGATGTGTTTCTTCTTCCTACTTGGGGTGAGAATTTTGGGCATGCCATCGCCGAGAGTTTAATGACAGGAACTCCAGTTATCATTTCTAATAAAACACCTTGGAGAGGTTTGGAACAGCAGCAGTGCGGATTTGATTTGCCATTGGAAAAAGAAGTCTTTTTAAGTGCAATCAAGAGATTTGCTGAAATGGATGCTTCTGAGTTTCAAATTTGGAGCAAGAACGCGGTGGCCTACGGAAGGAGCCGCGCTTTAGATCCTGGTATTATTCAGAAGCACAAACTTTTATTCGAATAAATCATGATAACTTAAGGAAAACGTGTTTTTCACATTTCATTAATACAGCTCCTTCAATTCTTTTTTACCTTAGACATAGATATTTACTCGATGAACATCATCATTCTTTCCAGAGACCCGAAATTATATAGCACCAAGAGATTGGTAGAGGCGGGCGAACAACGTGGTCACAACGTAAGAGTTTTGGATCACCTGAAATGCAATCTCGTAATTGAGAAGAAAAATCCGAAGATCATTTACAATGGCGAAGAGATTTTGGGCATCGACGCGGTGATTCCTAGGATTGGAGCATCGGTAACATTTTATGGCACCGCGGTTGTGCGTCAATTTGAGATGATGGGCGTGTTTACTGCCGTGGAGTCACAGGCTTTAGTGAGAAGCCGCGATAAACTGCGTAGTCTTCAAATTCTGTCACGCGCAGGACTTGGTTTGCCCAAGACGGTCTTCACAAATTATTCCAGGGATGTTGAAAGGATTATCAAAGAGACTGGTGGAGCTCCAGTAGTAATTAAATTATTGGAGGGAACGCAAGGATTGGGCGTTGTTTTGGCCGATAATAAAAAAGCAGCAGTGAGCGTGATCGAGGCATTCAATGGTTTGAAAGCGCGGGTCATCGTTCAGGAATTTATCAAAGAGGCCAAAGGTGCCGATATCCGAGCGTTTGTAGTGGATGGACACGTGGTGGGTGCAATGAAGCGCCAAGCCAAGGAAGGTGAGTTTAGATCGAATTTGCACAGAGGAGGTACGGCAGAAATTATAGAGCTATCTAGGGAGGAAGAATTGGCTGCTATCAAAGCAGCAAGTGCCCTGAAGCTTGGAATTGCCGGAGTAGATATACTTCAAAGCGATCGCGGACCTCTAATCATTGAAGTGAATTCCTCTCCAGGATTGGAAGGCATAGAGGCCGCAACCAGCAAGGACATCGCGGGCCAGATTATTAAGTACGTCGAAAAAAATGCCTAATGCGGAGAAGGAGCGGTCACAAAAATTTGATTGACATCGACTAAAAATTTCTTTAGTAGTGTTTTTCTGCCAATAAGCACTTGGTATTTCATTTCCGATCTATCGGTGAGAGATACCTCTGATCGTATATCTCTTCCTCCTATGCGCAGTTTAGTGCGAACACAGAAGCGCTTCTCACTTTGACCGAATGAGTTTTTTATTTCTTTTAATGAAAATTGCTCGAAGTAAAATGTTTTGGGTCCTTTTCCATCAAGATCAAAAATGGCTTCTAGTACTTCTTTATCTTCTTTAAAAATTTTCTGACAACTAATGCAATGAATAGCGGTTCGAAACGCGCCAGTATCAATTTTAGCGATCACGTTCGTCGCCTGCAAGTCAGGTAGACCGATGTTCTCCCGTCTACCAATGATTTGCAAATGATGATGTGATTTGCTCATTTTAAGGTTGCAAAAGTTTTTTTACAATTTCAGAAATGGCTTTGCCATCCGCTTTTCCGGCAAGTGCTTTATTCGCTGCACCCATCACTTTTCCAAGATCAGAAGGACCTGAAGCACCGACCGAAGCGATAACTTCCTTAATGGCAGCTTCGAGTTTCTCGCCAGTGATTTGTTCTGGCAAGTACGCTGCAATGACATTGGCTTGTTTTTGTTCTTCTTCTGCAAGCTCTGGTCTATTTTGAGATTTATAAATTTCAATACTTTCCATTCTTTGTTTATAGAGCTTGTTGAGAATTGCCATACCTCTTGCGTCGTCTACACTGCCGTCACCGCCCTCTTTGGTCATTTCTAGAAGAAGTTTCGATTTAATATCGCGCAACGCCATCAGTTTATCTTTTTCTCCAGCCTTCATGGCATTCTTGATGTCATCGTTGATTCTGTCTGCAAGGTTCATGGTAACTATTTTTTGGAATAGCAAAAGTAGAAAAAATGCGGAGATGTGATGGAAACACTTTGAATCAAGGTATTAAGAATTAAAAAATGTCTATATTTGACCGAATGCTCATTCGAATGGCTATGAAAAAAACCTTATCACGAAAAGAAAAAGTACTAAAAACCGCTCTTCAGATGGTAGCAGCTGGAGGATTCCAAGCAGCACCAATTTCTGAAATAGCATCAAAATCTAAAGTGGCGGTAGGTACCATTTACCACCATTTTTCATCCAAGGAAGCCCTTACCGACGCTATGTACGTTCACTGCAAGCAGCATCTTGTGCAAGCCATAACATCGGGCCTGGATGGTAAAGGAAACTTCAGAAAGAAATACGATAAACTATGGGATAACTTCATTAGTCATTACATCACGAATCCAACAGAAGTATCCTTTCTCGCCCAGTATTCTTCCTCTTCAGTAATCTCTGCGAATGCTCAGAAAGAGGGGGAGAAGGCAGACAAAGCGTTACTGGATTTCATTGCTGAAGGAGTAAAGTCTAAGGAACTAGGAAAATTAGAAGCATCTGTTGCAACCGAATACTTGTTCGGTGCGATGTTCTCCTCGGCGCGTTATGCAAGTAGATCGAAGAAGAATTCCAAAGAGTTTTCGGCCTTCCGCGACCTTACCTGGTCCGCAATGAGGAAATAGTACCTCGCCTTCGGCGAGAGAGTAGTATTGGCTCGCCACAGGCGAGGTACTCCCCGAGCGGAGCGAGTTGCGCTAGCTCCCGATGATGATCCTCTTACTCACCACGCCTGCGCTGGTAGTTACTTGCACGAGGTACAAACCTTGTGGAAGGTGATCGACGAATAATGTTTGTTCGAGAGCGCCACTGAAACTTTCGTTGTGAACGATTTTACCGCTCATGTCGAAGATGGTAGCGTGCTGTATGGCATCTTCTGCTTTAAGAAATATACGGTCTCTTGCAGGGTTGGGATAGACGGCCAATTGTTTGCTTTCCCCCAGCTCTGCCAGTCCGCTTAAGGTACAATCACTGACCACTTGATTCCCGCACGCATCCACCTTGAGCACCCACGGGTGTTGGAATAATTCCCAGTTGATGTCTGGGCCTGAGCATACACCTCCTGCGACTAAACAGTCATCGTTCGTAACCTCCAAGTCTAGTAGAAAGTAACTTCCCCCACTGCTATTATAATAGGGGTCGGGTGGGACATAAATAGAAACCCATTCTGTTTGAAGATCGGCATTAAGTTTTGTTATTTTCGGGGCGAAAGCTCCTGGATATTCATCAGAGAATCCTTGCCATAAATAAGCGACTCCTCCGTCATCTGTTGCAATGGCATCCAACAGCCATATTTGAATTGTGGTTTCACACACATATTCGTCGTTTATGAACTGACCTGTTTGAGGATTAAGCTTTGCTAACTTTATTCGTCCGAAATAACCAGAGGAAAAGTTATTTGGAGCCGAAAGTGTATTAATTTCATGATATACATAGAGCAGCTCTCCTGATGTGCTCCAACAAAGGATTGGATCTGTGTATGCCAAGTCGATGCTATCTTCAATTTGATGGAACTCCCACACTTCTTCTCCAGTGAACACATTATAGCAAACAACGAAATTTCTTCTATATTCAGAGAACACTAGGTTATGAAAAGAAACAAAAATCAAAGAATCATTCACTGCAAAAGAGTAAGGATATGAAAAGGGATAATCAAGTTCAATATCGAATTCAAATTCTAGCTCTCCTTGTTGAGAAAATCGTTGCATTGAAAGTGTATTATACGGTTCTGAAAAATCAATATAGGCAAGAATTAAATCATTATTGAACAACTCGTGCCCACCCCAGTAGCCCTCATTACTACCGTTATTTTCGGCAACAGTCCATTGGACATCAAGGTTTTCATTTAATTTTAATAACTGTAGTCCGTTGTTACCATTGGCAATAACATACCCATTATCCGCTGTTTTAAAAAAACCTGACTGTTCAGCTAATAGAAGTTGTGGTTGATTACTGAGAACGTATGAAACGTTATTTAACGTGCCACTAGGATCTATGTTTAAAAAAGCCAAACTGGTTTCGCCTAAAGATGGATCACCGTAAAAAAAAGGAACAACATAGTTACCGTTTTGATCATCGACTTCTATGGCCATACCATGACCTCTCTGCTCGGTGAGATAGAAGTTGTTGAATTGACAAAAGCCTCCAAGGTTACAAAGCAAGAATGCAAAAGATAAAATTAGTTTTGTTTTCATTGTTATTTTGAAATAGCAAAATTGCTTGAAAAGATAAATGTGCCTTGTTTTCTTAATTCAATTATATAAAATCCGTTAGGCCAGTTATTAACATTCAGAATCCACTCATGTTTAGACTGTATTACAGGGGTTATTTGAATTTTTCGACCACTCATATCGTAGGCAAAAATTTCACAGTCTGTCAAATCGGTCTCATGCGATTGAATTTGTACGTAGTCAATAGCAGGATTGGGAAAAAGGCTAAGCTCACTAGAATTAACTTTACCAAATGGCTTTTTTAATGAGCGAGAACTTGGGATTTCATAAGGGTATTCTAAATCTCCATGGAAGCCAAGAGAATCATACTTTTCTATTATCTGGCAAGCAAAGCGATAGGTAAGGGGTAACTCTGGTAGTATATAATTCGAAGCAAAACCCGTGTAATTGTATGACGTAATGGAATCGGTCTCCTGTAATAGCATAGTTTCTTCAATCAACTGTTTTAAGCTATTCAAATCCTTACTTTCAATGGATGATGCCTGTATTTCGTTAAGACGATTATCAATATAATCGACTAGATAATTGAAATCATAGTTTTCTTGTGCTCGCTGGAATCGGCTGTAATCATCAGAAATTAGTTCAAGTTTCGAATTGAAATCAATGATAGCCATGGAAGGATTATCGATCAACGTATCTTGTAAAATGGTGTGTAGTTCCTCATTAATAGCTTTAAAGGCATTGTTTGCAGATTGGTTTAATTGCATTTCCAAAATACCTTTTGCATCTAATTGATTGAATTTTCCAAACAGCGAATCTTTTTCCCATTGAGCAAAAGGTATTTGTAAAGAGTCGATTCTAATTAATGCCTCTCCGTTTTTAAGGGACGAAATGTTATTTATCAAAATATTCAAAAGAAAGGGCCTTGGCAAATCAGTCTCCTTATCCATAACCTCTACTATTCGGTCCACCGACAATGCAGGACTTATAAGCGACAATTCATTAAATCTTTGAATAACATTAGATGTGTTAATGGTTTCAATGAGATATTGGTAGTATTCCGGATTTCCATCATCCCTATAGCTTTCAAGAGCTGTTTTCTTCTCTTGAAAGTCTGTTAAAAGGGCATTCAGATTGGTGGACATTCCACTAATCCCGCAGCCTGGAAAAGCTTGAAAATTTGCCGAATACTCCGCTAAGATTGATCCTGAGCCTCCTATTCCAGAGACTCGATCGTCATTGTCTTGTACCTCGTCTAATCTCCCTTTGTAATTGTGAAAGTTTAGTACATTATCCCAAATGTTTCTGCCCACAGGCAAAAAGGTTAATGGACTCAAATGTGCATCGAATATATTTGAATTTGAGGTATTAAGATTGAAGAAAATATTTTGATTTATTCCTACATTAGTGGAAGCTGGATTTTGTGCATTTATCTCTACATGGAGGTCGTTTATAGAAAATTGGTTGCATTTGAACGATGTTCCATCTATTGTAGCACTGCTGCTACTACGATTACTATTTAAAAAACGTATTCCAAAACTATTGCCTCTGAATTCATTGTCTCTGATGTCGATGACACTTCCACCACAATTGTTTACATACAATCCGACTCGTTGATTTGATATTATACCAACTATGTTAAAGATGTTATTTTTAATTGTTGAGCTCGCGCATGCATTAAGATAAACACCATATGAAGGGCCTTGAGTAAAGGCTGGGATAGTGGCCGCAGAATTCACCCAAGGATTAGAAGTGTTGTTTATAAAGATGGCAGGAATAGCAAAACTTATTGGTGAGTTATTGGCATTTAGAGCTTCAAACCTACAATCGTCAATTAGCAAACCAGGGGATGATGTAGAACATAGAATTCCTCTGTAGCATTTAAAGTTCACTCCTTTTATTGAATTTGGAGAGTTAAGATACGAACTTGACGCAAATACTCCATAGACAAAACCAGAAAATTCACTTTTAATAGTAGTGGTTCCTGATACAAAAGCACCAAGCTTACAACTTGCTTGGTTTAGACGGAGGGCAGCTTGATTTGGAACATTTTGTCCTTGTGAAGGGCCTGGATTCGCTATAGCATCGCTACTGTTAATCCAACGGCACCCCCTGAAATAAACATTCGTTGTTTGATACATGGCAACTCTTTCCAATAAAGGTCCCCCAGAGCTGTAGTGATTTGAATTAACTTCAAAGTTGCAACGAGAGAAAGAAGATTGATTTAGGTAATTCTGAGAAGGAGTTTGAGAGCTAGAAAATCCATAGGTGCTAAATGTAATGTCCCTTCTATTATTTCTAAATGTCGATTCTTCAGCTACTATTAATCCCCCTGAATTAAAGATCTGGGTGGTTGGCCATGTACCTGCATGAAGTTTTACCCCCACATTAGCAAATTCGATACGCGAGTCTTTGTATATACGAATGCCACCTTGATTAGTTCCTTGAATATTGTTTACTGGGTTTGCCATTGTTGGATCTAGGCTCATGAATGTATCACTTTGAGAGTATGCATTGCTCCCTTGAACCTCTATGCCTAACCAATATTGGTTCTGACAGTGACTTGTAAGAACAGCTTTTTGTAGAAAAGCTCTTCCTCCGGGTTGAACCAAAATACGGCCATTTGGAGTAAATGAAATAGTGGAGGATTCAATCATTAACCTAGCTCCGTCTTGAACCAAGATAGTACCGCTGATGATCAGCGCGCTTTGTCCTTCAATGGTCAGGTATCCTGTGTTACTAATGGTGATGTTGTTATAACCAGCATTGAATCCATTCCAAGTTTGAGTATTGTTAATTGTTACATTTTGTCCTGCACTCGATGAGTTCGTTACTGTTACAGTTAAAATAGTGCTGCACCCCTGCGGACTTGTGATGGTTGCGGTATATAACCCTGGACAGACGTTGGTTGGATTGAAACCACTCAATCCTCCTGTCCAACTGATGGTGTTGTTTGGACTGTTGGAAACAACCGAGATGGTGTTACTGCACGCGCCTCCACAAATATTATTGCTCACCGTAGCATTCGCCGTGGGTGGTGCAACGGTGCTGATAGTATAGCTCTGGGTTTGGGTACAGGCGCCATTGATGGTAGCTGTAAGGGTATAAGTTCCTGCGCACAGATTATTGAGGGAAAGAGAATTTATGTTGTTCGAATTGATACTTGGACCTTGCCATGTATATACTACATTGGCAGGGGCACTTGCTGTTGGAGCAACGCTAATAGAACCGCTACAACTGCCACCGCAAGTAGGGTTGATGACGGCAGTGTTAAAACTCACCGTTGGATGAACCGTAATTTGATCTGTTGCCACGTGTTCGCAACCGTCGGGACTAGTAAAGGTGTAAGTAAGGGTGTGTGTGCCTACTCCCGCAAGTTGGCTAACGAAGGTAAAGGAAGTATTACCAAAGACTCCAGGTCCCGATACGATGCCCCCAGCAGGCGTGGCAAAATTCTGAAGCGAGCCAATTGTACCGCCACAAATAAATGTATTAGGAATATCAAATGTTACAGGTTCTGTTCTTCGCAATTGTACGTCGTCGATGAATAATTGTCTCCTTAGATTCGGATTTGTATTACTTAAATTTCCAATTTCATTGGCAATGATCATTCGATCCAAATTAGTCTCATTCAACGGAACCGTAAATGTAGATGTCCAAGTTTGCCATTGAGGAGGTTGAGCAAATGCTAAAATTTCTTGTGAGGGACCTGGTATCAGATTCCAATCTGTAGGCGAATCGATGAAGTTAGCATCTGTAAAAAATTCACCTTCACGAAAATAAATACTTAATAGGGGGCTTCCTCCTTGTCTTCTGAATATCCGCATGGATATTTCGTAAGTGGCGCCAGGAACGAGGGGCTGCGCCAGTGTTCCTTGAATGGACTCTTCCCATTGAGCTGGATTGTCATTATAAACTCTGGCAAACAGCTTTAAAATATTATTGTTATCGGTGTCTGGTATGATTGGTATATTTCCTCCTGTATCGTCAGAACTCGGACCGCTTGCAAAATCAAAGCGGTTATCTGTACAATTTTCGAAATGGATATCTGGGTCTGCTGTGAAGGCTCTCCAACAATCAATAAATACATTTGGCCAATCTGGATCAGGTACCCCTAATTCGTCAATTATTCCGCAAGGTTCATTTCCAGCTAGATTTTCAAAAGATGAATTACTTATTAGATTCTCACATGGTACGCCTTCACATACTTCGCCTCCTAGAAGCTGAACCCTTGCGAAAGCATTCAAAACGTCTCCAGCGCTGTTGGTGTGTTTAAACCGAAGAAAGTTAATACCTTTCTGAAAATTGTTCACTTTTATTGAGTCGTTTATTAGACTAAAAGTTACTGGGCTGCCTATATGATCTAAAAGCTCTATTCCCAACAAGGAGTTAGAATTCGGAAATAGAGAGGAGATATGTAAGCTTTGGCTTGAATTTTCCTCGATTATTCCTAAATAAGCCTGATTAAGTTCGGTATTGGAGAAGTGTATGTATTTAGCAACCCCGATGAGATTGGCACAAAAGTCATTTTGGTTTATTGCATTACCAACACAAATATTAGAAAAATAACCGAGCGCTTCAAGAACAGAAAGGTCCAATGGAGATAGCCTCCTTCTCAATACTCCATGTAGCCAACTTCTGCCCAAGACAGAAGAATCAGTGCTACATAATTCATTCAAATAACTGCATTCTATTCCTTTATCAAAACAATGGGATACCGAAACGTTAGTGAGAGATCCTCCAAAATACGGACTTTGAGAGCATAAATAAAGCGAATCGCAGTCAGAGGTTGGAGAGAGACTAGAGACCCAAGAAGGTAGAGCTACTGGAACATATTTCTTTTGTATTGAATCGTAAGAAATGAGATTTTGATTCTGGAACTTTAGCTGACTGTCCCACCGCGTAAACTGATGAGGGTTGGAAGACGTGCTGACTCCAAGGGGTGAGATGAAACTATTCACTCCTAAACCAACGACTAGCTCACGCAAGGCGATAGAGTATAAGTCAATTTCATTAGGATTGATATTGTTTCTTAGCAGATCACTATTTATGTTAAATCCATTTAAGTTAGTATAGAAATCGAGGTGAGAAAACTTTATTTTCTCTGAATTAATGAAAGACTTAGTATTGGCATTTCCAAGTGTATAAAATGGGTTTTTTCCACTTTGAATATATTGGGCTATAATACAGTCACTAGCTTCGCTAAAGTTATTGGTAAACTGAGGAGTCAGATAAAATGATGATGCAAGAAGGGGCCAGGTCTCATTTAAGGAAATATTCGAGGGTATGGGAAGAAAGCGGATAATAATTTTTTCACTGCCCAAAGAATTTCCCCACATCGAATCGGCCACGGAGAATAATTCTTGAATTATTAACCTTCTTGCTTGGTGCTCTACGTTATTGACTTGCTCAAATCCTGAGTTTGGATAGTAGTGTATTTCGAATACCCCTTCGTTTAGCACTAAATGTGAACTGGAACTAACCGAATCAATTACGATATCATTCCAGACTAACTCGCGACCAAACCTGTCTATGACTTTATCAAATATTCCATAAGAAGAGTATTTAGGAATTGAATCGCTTTGAGCATAGCTGGTTGTAAGTGACAACATAGTTATCTGTAAAAAGAGAAACCACTTAATTGAGATTTTAGAGTGTTGCTGAGTGTTGCTGAGTGTTGCTGAGTGTTGCTGAGTGTTGCTGAGTGTTGCTGAGTGTTGCTGAGTGTTGCTGAGTGTTGCTG
>JAIXWX010000010.1 GCA_027491075.1 Flavobacteriales bacterium | reverse complement strand
TGTATCGGAAAGTAATAATTACCTTTCTGGTCGTAACTTTGAACCTTCAACACTTTACTTCACGTGAACAACACCATTACAGCACAACTACAAAAAGTAGCAGCGCATTTCGGAACTCCGGTCTACGTCTATGACAGCGAGAAAATTGTTTCCAATTATCACCATCTTAGATCTGCATTTTCGGATGTAAATGTGCGTTTAATGTACGCCTGTAAGGCATTGAATAATTCTAATATTCTCAAGTTATTGAGAAACGAAGGTTCTGGTTTGGATACTGTTTCTATCAATGAAGTACTTCTTGGTTTAAGAGCGGGATTTCAACCTCAAGATATCATTTTTACTCCTAATTGTGTAGGCTTTGAAGAAATACAGGAAGCTGTAAAAATGGGCGTACACATCAACATTGATAACATCGCTATCTTGGAACATTTCGGTGCTGAATATGGTGATAGGGTGCCTTGTTTTATTCGTCTGAATCCGCACATCTTAGCCGGTGGGAATACGAAAATATCAACAGGGCATATTGACTCGAAGTTTGGGATCAGCGTGTATCAAATTAGGCATTTGCTAAGGGTAATTCAAACGTATAATATCAAAGTTTGTGGATTGCATATGCACACTGGAAGCGATATTTTGGATGCGGGTGTTTTTCTGCAAGGAGCGGAAATTCTATTTGAAGCAGCCAAAGATTTTCCTGACCTTCAATACATCGATTTCGGGAGTGGATTCAAGGTGGCATACAAGGCTGAGGACGTCACCACGGATATTGCGGAACTTGGACAATCGCTAACTTCTAGATTTAAAGAATTCTGTAAAGAGTACGGACGAGAATTGGAACTATGGTTTGAACCCGGTAAGTACATTGTGAGTGAAGCGGGATATTTTTTAGTAAAAGCAAATGTGATAAAGCAAACAACCGCAACTGTGTTTGTGGGGGTTAATTCTGGTTTGAATCACTTGATCCGCCCCATGCTCTATGACTCTTACCACGAAATTATCAATCTTTCTAGTCCTGCTGGAAAGCAGAGAATATACACGGTGGTAGGCTATATCTGTGAGACCGATACATTTGGATGGGATCGTAAAATAAGTGAGGTTCATGAAGGTGATGTACTGTGCTTTAAAAATGCAGGGGCGTATGGAATCACCATGAGCAGCAACTACAATGCACGATTCAGACCTGCAGAAGTATTACTTCTTGATGGTGAAGCAAAACTTATTCGTCGCGAGGAAAATTTCGAAGATCTGGTTAGAACAGAAATAGAAATAATCCATTAATTGATCTAGTAGTTCTTTTTTATTTTTCCAAGATAGAAATTAAAACCTCCTTCAGCATATAGACGTACGTTGCCTGCAAGTCCAGGAGCGTAGCCAATGGCATAGTGGTATCCGATCTTCCCTGCAAGGGGAATAGTTCTGCTGCCAATTTCAATCCCTACTGGAATTTCCTGATTGTTGCCTTCTACTGCATGAAGACTATACAAAATCTCATCGCTATTGGCGTCTACACTGTAGTAATAGATGTTGTCAAAATCCATCAATGGTTGAATAAGTATATCCGCGTAATAGCTGCGCATTTTTGAGGCATTCCTTTTTCCAAAACCTTCTGCTTGAATTTGCAAATTCGTAATGGTAGTCATTTCATAACCCAATCGAAACTGGGTGTATCGCATCATTGTACTTTGATCTTCAGAGTTTATCTTCCGCTCTATTTCTGCAGTTTCAAATCCTCCAGAATTCATGTGATACCAGCTTATGCCATGACGGACTCCGATCCTTATCCCTTGCATGCTTCTCGTACTTCCCTCTACTTCCGTGTATAGATTCACCTCCTCTCCTCGGTTACCGAGCTTCACTCTTAATGGCTGTTTAATCGTTTGGTCTTTGAAAAAATAGGTGCCTCGTACTTCTGCAAAATTCGCAGGAGTGCTCTTATTTACAGAGGTAACGGTGTTGGATGATAAGAACTCATTTCCATCATTGCTTTCAGGGAAAAAACGATCGAGTAGGGAATAGCTCAGTTGAACAGATAGGGCATACTTATTCTTAAAAAAAAGTTCCACTCCGCCTTGTAGTGAATAGAGTGAAGTATTGTTGAGTCCTGGTTGGATCGTGGCAAGTGGGATTTTGGCTAAAACAAAATCAACACCCACGGAATCACTTGTGGTGGATACTTTCACTTGGGACATGCTACACATGCCCAGTAAATAAAAGCCAAAGAATACAATTAGTTTTCTCATCTTAGAAGGGGATAGTAATGAAGAAGTCAAGATTTTGAATGTCGCCAATGATTTGTTTTAGTTGAACATCGCAGAATTTAATTGTATACCCTGTAGCATCAACCGTCACTTGAATATTGTCACCACTTGCGAAGCTTTTATACTCCGTAAATTCTGAATTTTCATCCAATACGTTGAAAAGAATCCCACATTTATTTCCTGAGTAATTGCTATTGTAATCGGTGCATTGAAAAATACCCGTCGTAAAGGGAAGACCTTGAAATTGAAATATAAATTGTCCTAATGAACTTGAAACAGTGAAACCATTGTTCAAAATATTAGAGTTCCCCAGAGAAAGTTCAACGTCTCCGAAACGAAATTGGCCCTCTTCAATTCCGCAATCTAGATCTACGGTGACGCAAGGAGTACAAGAGCCTCCGCAATCGATGCCAGTTTCATCGCCATCTTGAAGTCCATTAGTACAATCGCTAGTGTATGCTTTATAATCGGACGGAAGCGTGCGCAGTTCTTCTTTTCTGCATGCCACCAATATGGATGCGGTAAGCAAAATAAAGGATAAGAATATTCTCATTGAAAAAAGCTTTGGGCGAAAATAGGCAACCGCCGACTTGTTCAACAATGGATTCCCGCAGGAATGAAAAAAATTGTCAACAAAACCAACGACTCGATTAGCTACTCTGTCGATATAGGATTTAGATTGAAAAACCTAGGTTTACAACGCTATTAGGCAGGAAGGTTTTTAAAGTTATTCGGGTAATTATTTCGCCCAAATATTGTATTTTAGAATACACCAAATGGCACGAAACCCATCTCGCCATCCAATTTTCTTTCCTTCAGCGTACGTTCTGCCGAAGTACGAAATTCCTACTTCATAAATTCTTACCTCAGGAATTCTCGAAAGCTTTGCAGTAACTTCAGGTTCAAAACCAAATCTCTTCTCCTTAAGTTCTAAAGCCTTGGCTAAGTCGGCGCGTATAAGCTTGTAGCATGTCTCCATATCTGAAAGATTCAAATTGGTCAGAGCATTGCTCAAAAAGGTGAGTATTTGGTTACCGATGCTGTGCCAGAAGAAGAGGATGCGGTGTGCATCACCTCCCTTAAAGCGACTGCCGTATACAACGTCTGCTTGTGCTTTAAACACCACCTCGATCAATCGGTTGAATTCTTCAGGGTCATATTCCAAGTCAGCATCCTGAACGATGAGATAGTCTCCCGTAGCCATTTCAATAGCTTTGTGAATGGCTGCGCCTTTTCCCTGATTAAAGGGTTGAGAGAAGAATGAAATGTTTGAACCAGGATTGTTGGTAATGTAATTCTGTATTACCTGCGCAGTTTGATCACGACTTGCGTCGTTGACAATTACAATTTCCTTTTCAATGCCATGAATGAGTTTTACATCTTTCACTTTATCAAGTATGACTGTAATTGTCTTTTCTTCGTTATAGGCAGGTATGAGTATGCTGAGCTTTTTCAATGGAAATAAGATTCTCTTTGGAGGTGCGAATATATTAGTTTTGTCGGTATGAGAGTGTTGACATTGGTTTTATTCAACGTGTTTTTCTTTTTGTTTATTGGCACAACAAAGGCTCAGAATGCCGCTGATATTCTGTTGAAGTTGAAAAAGTTTCAAACGGTCGGATCAGTTTTATACATCGCTGCTCACCCCGATGACGAGAATACACGATTATTGGCCTATTTGGCCAATGAGCGAAAATTGCGGACCGGTTATCTTTCTCTCACACGTGGTGACGGAGGACAGAATTTAATTGGAGACGAACAAGGTGTTGCTCTTGGACTTATCAGAACCCACGAGCTGCTTCAAGCACGCGGTATCGATCGTGCAGAACAATTCTTTACTCGTGCATACGATTTTGGATATTCTAAAAACCCTGAAGAGACCCTTCAAATGTGGAACAGGGATAGTATTCTATCTGACGTCGTGCGCGTTATTCGCATGTATAGACCCGATGTCATCATTTGCAGGTTTCCAACAACAGGTGAAGGTGGGCATGGACACCATACTGCGTCGGCCATATTGGCGGAAGACGCCTTTAGATTGGCGGCAGATCCCCTAGCTTTTCCATCCAGTGCTTCTGTGTTTGGGACATGGCAAGCGAATTCTTTGTTTTGGAATACTTTCAACTTTGGTTCTACAAATACGACAGCTCCCGATCAACTGAAGGTCGACGTGGGAGCTTACAATGCGCTGTTGGGAAAGTCTTATGGCGAGGTTGCTTCTGAGTCGCGCTCGATGCATAAATCCCAAGGTTTTGGCAGTGCAAGACAAAGAGGGGAAAATTTGGAGTACTTTAAGTTTCTTCTTGGAAAAAATGTTACGACGGACTTGTTCGAATCCATAGATCTATCGTGGAAGCGCATCCCTGGAGGGGCATCTATTGAAAAAGAAATAGTAAAAGTAATTGCTCAATTTGATATTGAGGCTCCTCAACTTTCGTTGAGTGCTTTAATGAGAATTTGGTCGAAGCTGAATTCATTGGAGACGAAAGATGATTTTTCGAAATACTGGAAGAGTGCAAAGCAACAAGAGCTTTCGAAAATCATCGAGGAATGTTCGGGTCTTTGGTTGGAAGTGAGCGCCACGGATTTCAGTTACGTTCCAGGGGATGAGATAAGCGCAACGGTTCAAGCTATATGCAGAAATGGAGGAGAACTGAAATGGAGGAAAATTTCATTTTGGCAAGGAAAAGATAGCCTAATTGTAAGTCCGTTATTAAAGAATAAATTAAGTACTTACAAGACTAAAATTAGTATTCCTGAGAATCATGAATACACCAATCCCTACTGGCTGAACTTGGAACATACGAAAGGAGAGTTTGAAGTGGAAGATGTGGATCTCATTGGCAAACCGCTCAATCCTGCTAATGCATGGGCCACTTTTGAAGTAGAAATTGAGGGTGTCGTTTTCAATTTTTCCCGTGAGATTATTTACAAGTTTACCGATCCTGTAAAAGGAGAGGTGTATAGACCACTGGAGATTCTGCCAGCGGTAACTATTTCTTCGCTTTCCGAAAGTGAGATGATTCTACACTCGAAAGGAGAAGAGCAAACAAAGGAAATTCTACTTACACTTACCGCGCAAACAAACAATGTGAAAGGAGAGTTGATTTGCCCTCCATTGAATGGCTGGTTTATACGTCAAGAGCAATCGGCGTTTGATTTAAAGAAAAAGGGGGATCAGGTCACCATTGTCGTTCATTTGACTGCCAACGGCAATGAGAGAAACCTTCAAGCCACTTGGAAACCCTATTTGAATGTAGACGGACGTCAATACAATGCTTCGCTGCGACGTATAGAATATGATCACATTCCCTTCCTGTTTTACTTAACTCCTTGTGAGGTGAAATTGACACTTCTGGATGCTACGATTTGCGACGGAAGTATTGCCTACGTTGAAGGGGCGGGAGATAAAGTGAGAGAGTCCTTGAATCAAGTGTTTACGCAGGTGGATGAAATTACTACGGAAACGCTCCGCAAAGGGGACTTATCGAAGTATAGAGCCATTGTTTTCGGCATTCGAGCCTATAATACGTTGGATGAGCTGCAAGATTGTTATGAACCATTGATGAGGTATATCAAAGAAGGCGGTAATGTGGTGGTGCAATACAATACAAATAGCAGAGTTGGACCATTGAAGAATAAAATAGGCCCATATCCATTTACCATTGCTCGTGATAGAGTTACCGATGAGCGTGCCGAGGTACGGTTTTTAACCCCTCAACATCCTGTTTTGAACTATCCGAATAAAATCACCCAGCAGGATTTCGAGGGATGGATTCAAGAGCGCGGAATTTATTTTGCTACTGACGTGGATAGTGCATATGCATCTCCTTTTTCAATGAATGATCCAGGTGATAAAGAGTTTTCTGGAAGTACGATCATTGCGCCCTATGGAAAAGGAAATTTCGTTTATACAGGATTGGCTTTGTTTCGGCAACTACCAGAAGGCGTTCCAGGCGCTATGCGCTTATTGATTAATATGATTTGTTTACCACGACACGATGAGCAGCGCTGATTGGTTCATTGCTCTGAGCACTATTGTGCTTATCATTCTTTATGGTTTAAGAAAAAGTCGTGGAGTGATGAGTCTTCAAGGGTTTCTCCTAGCCGATAGAGAATTACCATGGTACCACGTTGGGCTCTCGGTAATGGCTACTCAAGCGAGCGCAATTACTTTTATCTCTGCTCCTGGACAAGCATTCTCCGACGGCATGCGATTTCTGCAATTCTATTTCGGTTTGCCCTTAGCAATGATTGTATTGTGTATCACTTTTGTTCCGGCTTTTAAAAAGCTAAATGTGTACACTGCTTATGAATTTCTTGAATCGCGGTTTGACTTAAAAACAAGAACATTCACCGCAGCCCTCTTTTTGTTACAGCGCGGTTTATCGACGGGCATTACCATCTACGCTCCGGCAATAGTGCTGGCTACCATTCTCCATGTTGATTTGAACTACATGATCATCCTCAATGGCCTGCTCGTTATAATTTACACAGTGTACGGAGGCTCAAAGGCGGTGAGTCATACGCAGCTACTACAAATGCTCGTTATCTTCGGAGGACTTTTTCTTGCCGTATGGATGATTTTTCGATTGCTTCCGCAAGAAGTAGGAGTGCTGGATGCGCTTCATGTGGCGGGCATCATGGGAAAAATGAATACCATCAATACTGATTTCGATTGGAAAGAAAAATACAATATTTGGTCTGGTATCATTGGAGGCTTTTTTCTCCAGCTTTCCTATTTCGGAACGGATCAATCTCAAGTAGGAAGATACTTAACAGGAAGCAGTATTCGCGAGAGCAGGATGGGCCTGCTTTTTAATGGCTTAATAAAAATTCCAATGCAATTTGTCATTCTATTGATTGGAGTTTTTGTATTTGTATTTTATCAATATTATCAACCACCTGTTTTTTTTAATAAAGTGGCTCTGAATGAGGTTTATGAAGCAGGAAAAGGCGCCGAGATGGACGCATTGGTGTTGGAAGCAAATGGCATCCATCAAGCGAAGTTAGAGGCCTTGCATTCATTGGACATGGCAAGAGCAAGTGGAATAGACAATGAAGAACTGAAGTGGCAAATGGAGGTAGAAAATCAGCATCAGCGACTATTGGGTGTGCAAGAAGCTGCTGCAAAATTAGTAGGACAAGTGAACCTCAATGCTGCTGAAAGCGACAGCAATTATGTCTTTCTTTCCTTTGTGCTAGATCAATTTCCAATGGGAATGATAGGACTATTGATGGCCATTATTTTCTTAGCTTCAATGGGTAGTGCTGCCAGTGGACTGAATAGCCTTGCATCTACTTCTGTTGTAGATTTTTTCAAAAGATTTGCTACGAATACCTGGACTGATTCTAAAGGCGTCTTTTTATCGCGAGGACTCACCGTTTTTTGGGGACTTTTCTGCATCGTGACTGCATTGGTAGCGTCTCGTTTGGGAAATCTTATCGAGGCGGTAAATATTCTCGGCTCCCTATTTTACGGGACAATTCTTGGCGTTTTTCTGGTGGCCTTTTATTTCAAAAAAATAAACGGCAGCGAAGTGTTCATCGCTGCCGTTGTATCGGAGTGCATCGTCATTTATCTCTATACCACAGACCTGATGGCTTTTTTGTGGTTCAATGTGATAGGATGCTTATCTGTAATTTTATGCTCCTTTTTAGTGAAGGGCTTATTTTATTTGAGAAAGTAATTTCTCAGCCTGCTTCACATACGCATCATCTCCGTCTGCTTTTGCGAGTTCAATGACTTTTTGAGCTGTAGTTTTTGCTCCTGCTTTATCACCAGACTTGGACTGAATATTGGCTTTTAACATGTGTATCCAATACGCCTGAGGATTGTTATCCACTGCCTTATTCACCCATTCTAATGCGAGCTTCAGATCCTTATCATTGTCATAATAGTAGCGGGCAGCTTGGTAGTAGGGACGATTGTCTTTTATAACAGCAGACTCGATATTCTTCATGATTTTGGCATCGATATCTGCTACCACTGGGATGGTGATTTTGGTGTTCTCCCATAGGATTTCGATATTTACAGTAGTTGGTGTAATATCATTAAATGCAATGGTGAATGTTTCTACCTTATCATTTAATCTGCCTGGTTTAACAGATATTCTTTTAACTTCTTTTTCCTTTTTGTACTCAGTTACATTCCCGCCAAGCTTGAGGTCGCTATACAACATCAATTCCCACGATTCCTTCCCGGGGATACTATAAAGAGCATACGTTCCTGCGGAAACGGGTTGACCTCCGAAGGTGACATCTTCTCCAAATGTTAGAATAGTGGCACCGTTGGCACCAGTTCTCCAGATTTGACCAAAAGGAACAACATCTCCATACACGGTACGGCCTTTTGCAGAAGGTCGGGAGTATTCCACGGTGATTTCACTCAAAGCAAACGCTTGCTTGATAGTTTGTAATGGACTTGGAGCGGGAGTTTTCAAAGTTTGCCCGAAGCTGGAAAAACAGCCAAGGCTGAATAACAAAAAGAATATTTTTTTCATGGTTTTGATTTTTGCGCAATATTAGTTTGTGATTGCATGCTAGAAACAATAAAAGTTGATTCAGAGTTCAATGTCCTTCTTTTTACTTTTTTTTGTGAAAAGCTTATGAATTTAGGCGCCTTTTGTTATATTTGTATGGGTTCATCGAAGAAATGTTAAAATTCATCGATGATTTATCGCAGCTAACAAAACCTAAAACCAAGCAACATGGTGATTTTTACAAAAAGATCGGTCCTTTTATTACTAGCATTTCTGACGTTCAGTGCTCAGTTTTCATGGTCACAGGAGTCTTCCGTTGCCATGAAATGGAACGAAGTTCAATTAAACTGTATTCGTAAGGATAGAGCTAGACCAACCGTTCAAGCACGTAATCTATTTCATGCGTCTGTATTGATGTATGATTGTTGGGCCGTTTATGATGACGATGCTTCTCCATTTTTCTTAGGTAAAACATGGGGTAACTTTACTTGTCCGTTTGACGGGGCAATGATTCCAGAAGACAGACAAGCAGCACAGGAAAAGGCAATGAGTTATGCCATGTATCGCTACCTCTTTCATAGATACAATAACGCTCCGCAAAATAACTGGAACTTATTCATGATCGGATATTGCAATGATTTGATGAGTGAATTGGGATATCCAACAGACGTTACTTCTATTGATTATAGCGACGGAGATCCTGCTAAACTCGGAAATTATATCGCGATGCGCATGCAACAATTTGCACTTCAAGATGGATCCAGTCAGCAGTTCAACTACGCTCCTTTGTATTATTTACCGGTCAATGGAGACTTTGCTCCCCAAATACCAGGTAATCCACAATGTTATGATGCGAATAGATGGCAACAACTTGCATTGGATGTGGCGTTTGATCAAGGGGGAATACCTCTTCCAGCAGGAGCGCAACAAGCATTGTCTCACGAATGGGGCAATGTTATACCTTTTGCGCTAACGGAGGAACAGAAAGTCGTGAAACAACGCGATGGTTTTAATTGGAACGTTTATTTAGATCCTGGACATCCCCCATACATTGACACGCTTTCACAAGTGGAATATCAGTATGATCAGGACTTTTTTAGATGGGGCTTTGTGGCCAATATTATATGGCACAGCATGCATGATACCGCCGACGGAGTCACAAAGGATATCTCTCCTAATAGTATCGGTAATGTAGACCCTGCCTTGCTTCCAACTACCTTTGAAGAGTACAAAGAGTTCTATGAAATTTTTGATGGTGGAGATAGTGGTCCTGGTTATTCGGTAAATCCTATAACCGGTCTTCCTTATGAGGAACAAATTGTTCCTCGTGCAGATTACACCAGAGTATTGTCTGAATATTGGGCTGATGGACCGCAATCGGAAACACCTCCTGGCCATTGGTTTAAGATTGCAAATCAAGTAACGCGTCACCCGATGCTATTGAAAAAATGGGAAGGTCAAGGGGAAATACTTAGTGATTTGGAATGGGATGTGAGAACGTATTTCGCTCTTGGAGGAGGCATTCATGATGCTGCTATCGCTTGTTGGGGTACAAAAGGGTACTACGACTACACTCGTCCAATCTATGCCATCCGATACATGTGTTCTAAAGGTCAGTGCTCAGACATGAGTAAATCCAATTATCATCCAGGTGGTATTCCTCTCGTTCCAGGATTTATTGAAACGGTGGAGCTTGGAGATCCATTGGCGGGGGCAAATAATCAGCACGTGGGAAAAATAAAACTTTACACGTTTAGAGGTCCAGTAGAAGCAACAGGACTTGACGGTGTAGGTTGGATTCTTGGAGAAAACTGGTGGACATTCCAAGTAAAAACATTCGTGACACCTCCATTTGCTGGATATTATTCAGGTCACAGCACTTATTCAAGAACTGGAGCGGAAGTCATGAAAAGAATTACCGGCAGTGAATACTATCCTGGTGGAATGGGCGAGTTTGTCGCAGCGCAAGGAACCTACCTTCGCGCAAGTCCTGGTCCCTCCGTGGAAACAAGACTGCAATGGGCAAAGTATACCGATGCCTCTGATCAGTGTTCTTTATCACGCATATTTGGAGGTCTTCATCCTCCGCAAGATGATATACCAGGTCGAGTTGTTGGACAGGTGGTAGGCCCTCAATCATTCAATAAGGCAGACGCAATCATGGAGGCAGATATTCCTCATATCGTGAGTATTTCTGCAGACAAAACATTGATTAACGATAGCGATGTAGGCTCTGTCGTAAACATAACCTTAGAGTTCACAGAGGAAATGGATCAGTCGTTTATTCCAACTTATACGTTTACTGAAGACAATCCACTCACCTCTCTATCACTGCAAGGTGGTACTTGGACGGATAGCAAACACTATGTTTTAACATATACTATAGTGGATGCGAATATTCAACAGAACAATATAGTGCTTCGAGTAAATGATGCAAAAGACATCGATAACAACTCCGTTATACCTGCATTTAATCAGTTATTTGAAATCGACACACATAATCCAAATGTGATTGCGTATACTCCTCAGCAGTCGCTCATCAATGATGATGCTGCGGATAGTGGTATAGCCTTGGCTACGATTTCCTTTGACGAACCGATGGATATAAATGTTAAACCGGTTGTCAACTTCTCCAATACCGACGCGTCAACTACCTTGGTTTACGATGAAGACATGAGTATCTGGTTGGATGAAACTACCTTCAGTGCGTTCTTTACAGTATTGGATGAGTATCAAGATATCGATGAGGTTTCTCTTGTAGTCAGCACAGCGACGGATGCCAACGGCAACGAGGTGGTGGGATTGACTATATCTGACGTTTATCAGATTGATACGAGAAATGCCATGAATGACGCTCAGGTTTCTGCTGCGTTTATCAATCTTTCGTCCGTTGGTCAAACATTTCAAATCTCCGCCAACTTTGATGAACCAATGAATACATCGGTAGTTCCTATGATGATATGGACCGCCAACAACCCAGAAGGAAGTGTTTTACAATTTGAATCAGAAGGTTGGAGCAACGATCAAACCTATACATGGTCGTATACGGTGTTGAATAGCGGTGATGAGCAATCCGACTACTACATTTATTTTGAAGGAGGCGAAGATCTATCTGGCAATGAGGCCTTTGCAGGAATTAGTGAGAATGCATTTATCGTCGATATGATACCAGCTAGTCTGAGTTCGACTTTTGTCACTGGAAATACAGTTCTTTTTGATGCTCTTGTGGGAGATGCAGTTGTTGAAATTGACTTGACCTTTGACGATGAAATGAATCAAGAGCTTTGGCCAACGGTTCAATTCAACTCCATGGGAAGTCCTTTATCAAGCTTGGTGTTAAATGAGGATTTATCAGGCTGGGATGATGCTTATAATTTCAGAGCCATCTTTGATTTAATCGATGAGAACGTAACCATCGCTTCAGCGGACGCCGATTTTAGCGGCGCATTTGATCTCGGAATGAACGAAGTCACACCAGATGATTTTTTAGTGGGAGTACAAATTGATACAGAAAACCCTCAAGTGGTTGAATTGAATACTTCCAATGCTGCGTATGATCTTTCTAATACATCCACACCGTTGGTTGTCACAATTGATTTTTCTGAATCTATGAATATACCTGTTTTCCCTGTTGTGGAGTTTACAGACTCTCAGGCCAACAGTATGTTTAGCATAGTTAGTCAGACCTGGATAGACAACACCACGTATGAGATTACTTATTCTTTGACTTCCATATTGAATGTGGAGATTTCAAACATTGGATTTACGATTACTGATGCCCAGGATGATTTGACCAATCCAATGCAGCCATATACATCAGAAGGTGTACTGGATTTGAATCTTGTTTCTGGAGTGGAAGAATTTGCCGAACAGCAAGTTTCTATTTATCCAAATCCAGTGAAGGAAGGTGGCAATGTGGTAATTGAAATGGCTTCCATTCCTGCAGATTTAAATGTGGCAGTGGTGGATGCTTCTGGTAAGTTGGTTCAAACGCTACCTATTGTCAACGCTGGTTCGAGCAACTTGATGTTTAGCACATCGGGATTGGCTGCGGGCAACTATTTTGTGCAGTTGAGAAGTGGTAGCACTGTTTCAACACTTCAGTTACAAATAATAAAATAACGATTAATATAGCTACCGCCACATCCATCGGATGTGGCGGTTTTTTATTTATGATAAGAACACTTTTTTTTGTAGCGTTTCTTTTGTTTGGCCAGGATCTTTATTCTCAGATTCATTGGCCAAACGCATATTTCAATGAAAAGGATAGAGCAACCTCAACTGCTTATTACATCGCATCGGATACAAGCGCTAACTACGAACAGTTCCTAGTGTTTTGCAATCAAATCGGATTTGATGCAGCCGCCATGTTGAAGAAAATGGAACGTAAAGATGAAGCATCAAGTTGGCATGAGTTAAGAAGGGACTTGCGCTATTTCTCAGAACAGACGCCAAAATTTATCGAGAGTTTTACATCTCTACTGCGAGTAGATAAGTCTTATGAGCATCGAGTTCAAGGCGTTCGTGTAGACTTTACAAAGGATCTAGAGTCGTACAGGATTGAATTCAAAGGCGACGGAAAGAGAAAAATAAAGAGGGTTATTGTCACAGAAGGACAGGTGTCATGGTCACCCAATGGCCCCATTAAATCCAATGGTCAAATCAAACGAAGGGCTCGCTCTAATTTCATTGAAACGGTAACTGTTATTTCGAATGAACATTCGGTGCTTACACTGGAGTGGACCAATGGTGATCGGAAGTCTTTCTATTTGCCGGCTTTTCCTGCAGAGAAACCTTGGATCAAATCCTATAAATCCAACACTACTCGCATGATCGAGTTGCAAAGAATTGATCTCAATTGGCAGGTCTTTGGTGCGAAAAACATTACCATTGATAATGGTCTGGGAGAGTTTCCTTCGAAATGGCAAGTGGGAGTGAGTCCTCATATGGATACGGATTATATTCTAACTGCAACGAATGAATACGGTACCTCTAGCGATACCATATCCATAAAGGTTGACAGACAAAAGCTGGTTAAGGCCGAGGTTTCCTTCGTCTCACATTCAGAGAAAGATGCCAAGTCGAAAGGCTTTGAAGTGCTGGTTGATATTTTTGATATCAATCAAAGAAAAGTATGCTCATTTAGAGGATTGGATCAAGAAGAAATTTCAGGGATCAATAGTTACGATGGACCTTATTCCTTATCCATCTTAGAGGACACCTACAGTCTTGACTTGGTTCGTGGTGAAATTCGCGTGCAGTTGAAAAAAGGAGAGAAGACCCCCGATGATACATGGAAATTTTCTCCTCTGTTTATTCTGACATTCAGCGATGGTACAGTACGCGAGCTGTACGGTTATGGGTGGAAATTGTTGGATGGAACGAGTAGGACTTTGGAAGTCATGAAGTTTTAATTCTACTTTCTTAAAAAGGGTTATAATTATCACAATACCCTAATCAAGGTATCTCATCGAATGTGAGAATAGCGTTTATTTGTATTGAATTTAGATAACCTTGAAAAAGAAGCTCTCCACATTTGATATTGGTGATTGCGGCACCGTTGTGGCCGTAGAAAACACCTCTTTATTGCCAAAAATGACCGAGATGGGATTATTCGAGGGCAAGAATGTAAAAGTACTTTTCAAGGCGCCGTTCGGTGATCCAATTGCAATTGACATCGAAGGTTACGTATTGTCATTGAGAAAAAAAGAGGCAGAACTTATTGAAGTTGAATTATAATTCGCTGTATGGAGGTTTCAAAGATTGCACTTATAGGAAATCCCAATACAGGTAAGACTTCTCTGTTTAATCTGCTTACGGGCCTGAATCAACAAGTAGGTAATTTTCCTGGTGTTACAGTCGATAAAAAATCTGGCAGCTATACGGGGCTGAGTGGAAAGAAAATAGAAGTTATAGACCTGCCGGGAACCTATTCTGTTTTCCCTCGATCCAACGACGAGCGTGTAGTTTTTAAATTTCTCACTTCAAAAGATAGCGAAGATTTTCCGCAGGCGGTGGTAGTAGTTGCCGACACGTCCAACTTGGAACGAAATCTATTGTTGTTTACTCAGCTTTATGATTTGGGAATACCGTTGGTTTTAGCGCTTACCATGCCCGATGTAGCAGAGCGCCGAGGTTATCAAATCAACTTAGAAAAGTTATCGGCGGCATTCAACGGTGTGGAAGTAGTAATGGTGAATGGTAGAAATGGGGAAGGGTTACAGGAGCTTAAAGCTGCGATAGAGAGAAACAAATTGAAAGACAACCAAGATGTTTTTTTACAAAACGATCTCGAAGCTTTAATCAAGAATAACACCGCTCAAACACAGGACGCAAAGGCGAGGTATAAAAAACTTCGAACCGTCATTAATAGTGTCACCGAGAAAAAAGGACAGGTGGGAGATCGTTTTTCTCAAAAGCTAGATAGGGTTTTAGTGCATCCCGTTTCGGGTTATGCTATATTCATCATGATACTATTGGTGATCTTTCAAGCGATCTTCAATTTCGCATCGGTACCAATGGATTTTATTGATGGTATTTTTGGAGAGTTGAGTCAGTGGACAAAGGCTAGCTTGCCTCAGGGTGCATTTGTGGATTTACTGGCAGAAGGAATTATTCCCGGAATTGGTGGCGTAGTAGTTTTCGTTCCTCAAATTGCTTTGCTTTTTACTTTTCTTACTCTTTTGGAAGAAACGGGTTACATGGCCAGAGTTGTGTTTATCATGGATCGCTTGATGCGTCCATTTGGTTTGAATGGCAAGAGTGTAGTACCGTTGATGAGCAGTGTGGCTTGCGCTATTCCTGGAATTATGGCTACAAGAAGTATCAGTAGCTGGAAGGATAGAATGATCACTATCCTCGTAGCTCCGTTGATGTCTTGTTCTGCCCGAATACCGGTCTATACGCTTTTGATAGCATTGGTTATTCCAGATAAAACGGTTTGGGGCTTCTTTAATTTGAAAGGCCTGGTCCTATTTGCACTGTATGCAATTGGAGTGGTAATGGCGTTGATAGTAGCAGCTATTCTCAATGCGATCATCAAATCAAGAGATAGCTCTTTTTTACTTCTTGAACTCCCATCTTATCGCACTCCCCGATTGAAGTATGTAGGTATTTCTGTTTTGGAAAAAGTAAAGGTCTTTGTAATGGATGCTGGAAAAATCATCCTGGCTATTTCCATTGTCTTGTGGGCCATGGCGAGTTACGGTCCTGGAGAACGAATAGAAAAGGCCATTTCTGAAATACAAGCTCCCTCAATCGACGGAGATGAAGCAATGATTGAGGAGTATGAATTCAAGGTGGCGGCAGCAAAGTTGGAAAATTCCTACATAGGAATTTTAGGAAAGGCTATTGAACCCGCAATCACTCCGCTCGGTTATGATTGGAAAATAGGCATATCATTGATCACGTCTTTTGCTGCGCGAGAAGTATTCGTTGGTTCCATGGCCACTATTTATAGCGTGGGTGAGGACTTTGAAGAGGATCATTCTTTATTGGATCGACTTAAAGAGCAACGCAATCCTGATTCGGGAGAACGGGTGTATTCCCTCGCTGCAGGATGTTCGTTGATGGTTTTTTATGTATTCGCGATGCAATGTATGGCCACTATGGCCGTGGTGAAAAGGGAAACCAGGTCTTGGAAGTGGCCATTTATTCAGCTTATTTATATGGGGCTTCTTGCGTACATTGGTGCGTTCATTACATTCAATTTATTGTCATGATTCAAAATGTATTGGTTGTAATCGTAGTAGCTCTAGCGATGGTATTTTTACTCTCGCAAGTATGGCGTTCTTTTTTTTCTAAGAAATCAAAATGCCAAGGTTGTGCGGTGCACCAATTGCATCAAATGAAAATGGAACGCACGAAAAGGTAATATGTCGGCGCCATATATCCTGAAATATATAAAGGAAGGGGAACATCAGCAACAAGATTTCAAAATGCGAATTGATGACGCCCGGAAGATTGCGAAAACGGTTTCCGCTTTTTCCAATACAAGTGGTGGGCGTCTGCTAATTGGCGTGAAGGATAACGGAATGATTGCAGGGGTCAGAGCTGAGGAAGAAATTCACATGATGGAAGCGGCCGCAAAAATGTATTGCAATCCTCCAGTAGATTATCATGTACAAGTATGGAAAGTTGATCATAAAACGGTTCTGGAAATAACCATTCAACAGTCTCTGACAAGACCACACTTGGCTCAGTTGGACGATGGTACTTGGAAAGCTTTCGTGAGAGAAGGTGATCAGAACTTTCCCGCACCAGCTGTACTTATGAATGTTTGGAAAAGTGAGGATATACAAATTGAACAAAAGTATTTTCATACTGAAAAAGAGAAGAAAATATTTCAAGTGCTCTCAGATAATCCTGAACTTTCCCAATCTCAAATCGCCCGTTCTACAGGAATTCAACGGCAGTTTCTTACCAAATTACTTGCGCGACTTGTTCGTTGGAAATTACTCGAAATTACTTTCATACAAGGACAAGCTCGCTTTAAACTCAAAGAATAATGCATTGGAGAAAATTAGAAAACTTGCACATCCTTTTCTGGTTGATAAAGGATTTATGTTGGATACAAGACTTTAAACTGGCAGGAACATTTATGTTCTTTCCAACCTTTACAGTCGCGTTGTGGTTGACTTTTAAGTCTAGACACAACAGAGTAGATTTTCTTCATAATCTTGCCGTTTCATGTTGGATTTTGGCAAATACCACGTGGATGATTGGCGAGTTTTTCTTTGATGATACTACAAGACCGATTGCCACTGTTTTCTTTGTTCTTGGGATCATTGTTTTATCATTCCACTATCTTCCATTGATTTGGAGAAAATCGAGTGATGAAAGTCAGTCCGTTTCCTGATTTTGCTCAGCGAGTTGTATCTTCTAAAAATTCATATTTGCTCTGCATAGAGCATTTAAAAAGCTACCGAGTTTGTTGATATAGGGTAGATTCTTTTTTGGAATTTGCAGCACAAGTCGTTATTTTGGAGAGTAGTTGAAACGACCTTATCGACACTTCTTCGGTAGCTTTTTATTGCCAAGGGGCTTTCATACTTTTGTGATATGAGTGAACTTACCCATAAAGCAGAAAACAGCTTCGAATCTGTTTTCAATCACGTCAACGAAGGGATTCTCATTTCTAACTCGAATGGTGAAATAATTTTGGCTAATCCCAAGTGTTTTCAAATGTTTGGCTATGCAACAGGAGATTTAGAGGGCAGGATGGTAGAGGATCTCGTGCCGCATGAAATTCGGGATAAACATACTGATTATCGGGCGGGCTATATGGAGAAACCCATGAAGCGCCCGATGGGCAAAAACTATATTCTCAAAGGACAACGCAAAGATGGCTCGAAGTTTCCCGTTGAAATTAGTCTTAGCTATTACCACACAACGGAAGGATTATATGTAATTGCCTTTATCATTGACATCTCAATACGCTTCGAACAGCAAGAGAGAATTCAAAAAATGAACCATGAGTTGAGGGTTTTGAATGAAACCTTGGAAAAAAAAGTTTCTGAACGCACGCTCGTTATAAAAGAGGCTTTGCATGAATTGGAGTATTCGAGAGACGAGTTAAGTCAGGCGTTAGAAAAAGAAAAACAGCTCAATGAAATGAAGAGTAGGTTTATTTCAATGGCCTCTCATGAATTTAGAACACCTCTTTCGACCATACTTTCAAGCGCCTCATTGATTGCTCGGTACATAGATGCTCACGAGCCTGAGAAAAGTGAAAAACACATCGCTAGAATAAAAGCGGCGGTGAATGGATTGACTGAAATACTCAATGATTTCTTGTCCATAGGCAGATTGGAGGAGGGGAAGGTAAGAGCGAATCCGCAGATTGTGGATGTGGTAGAATCAATAGATAGTATCGTTGCTGAACTGCAGAGCATTGCTAAGACTGATCAGATCATCGACTTTAAAGCTATTGGCAGAAGGCAATTTTTTATAGATAGAAACATTCTGAGAAATATTGCCATCAACTTAATCGCAAACGCTATTAAATTTTCAGATCAAGGAAAGCGAATCGAAGTGGTTTTGGAAGTAAACGAAGAACAGCTTACACTTGTAGTAAGAGACAACGGGATAGGAATCTCCGATGAGGATAAGGAACACCTTTTTGAGCGCTTTTATCGAGGACGAAATGCATCGAATATCCAAGGAACAGGTTTAGGCCTAAACATAGTGTTGCGATATATGGACATGCTGAACGGAAATATTGAATTTGAAAGTGAATTGAATAAAGGAACGACTTTCAAACTCGTTTTTCCAGCTAAATATGAAGAGTCATGAAAAAAATATTATTGATAGAAGATAATCCAGATGTAAGAGAAAATACCGCCGAAATTTTAGCTCTCGCTGGATACGAGGTTTCCACCGCCGAAAATGGTAAGTTAGGCGTTGAGGCTGCCACGGCGTCTCTTCCGGATTTAATCATTTGCGATATTATGATGCCTGTTTTGGACGGATATGGTGTGTTACACTTATTGAGCAAGAATCACACTACAGAAAGTATTCCTTTCATATTTCTCTCTGCAAAGTCTGAAAGATCGGATGTGAGGAAAGGCATGGAGATGGGCGCAGATGATTTTATCACTAAACCGTTTGATGATATCGAATTGCTCAACGCAGTAGAGAGCAGATTAAAGAAGGCTGAAATCATAAAAAAGGAGTATGGCGCAGGAGCGGAAGGGATCAACCAAATGCTCTTGGATTCTGAGGGTATGAGGGATTTAGAAAAAGTCACGTCCCGTCAGGTTACGAAGAACTATAGAAAGAAAGATATGATATTCTCAGAGGGGGACACGCCTGCGGGGCTTTACTTTCTTCGCTCTGGTAAGGCGAAAAGCTATAAGTCACACGAATTAGGGAAAGATCTCATCACACGGATGCTACAGCCTGGCGACTTTTTTGGATACATTTCTTTACTTGAAGATACCTTACAGAAAGAATCTACAGAAGCTCTGGAAGATTGCGAAGTTGTTATTTACCCTAAAGAAGATTTCATAAAACTAATTTTTCAAAGTCAAAGTGCCTCAAAGCAGTTTGTACAATTGCTGACAGGAAAAATCTCAGAAGAACAAGACAGATTGCTTTCACTGGCCTACAGTAGTGTACGAAAAAGAACTGCAGATGCACTGCTCGTCTTGAAGAAAAGATATCATGATGGCAGTGACAAAGACTTTTCAATGGCGATATCCAGAGATGATCTAGCAAATATGGTGGGAACGGCTACCGAATCACTTATTCGAACATTGAGCGATTTCCGAGAAGAAGGACTTATAAATATTCAAGGCTCGGTGATCACAATAACAAATGAAGAGAAGTTGTTGCGAATGAGGAACTAATTATTTGCGTTGACAACAGTCCACCTCACACGTTTCTGCTGCTACGCGTGGGCTTAAATAAGGAATACCGAGGTTGGCTCCACGAAGGATGAATAGAATAGCTAGAACACTAAGGCCAACGCGTAAGTATCCCAGTGACTTGGCCTTGAATCTTTTTTGAATAGCACCTGAAAATCCTGCAATAGTGATGAGCACAGGGACTGTGGCTACTCCGAATAGAATCATGAATAACATGCTGCCGAAAGGGCTTCCAGCACTAATTGATGCGGCCATCGCCCCATAGACTAAACCACATGGAAGGAATCCATTAATGACTCCAAGAAAAAAGTACTTGGATTTATTTTTACTTTGTAAGAAAGTAGAGAATGTTTTGTTTACATAAAGAAACACAGGCTGTCCCCAACTAATTTTCTTGAATGGCATGTACGGCCAAATTATAATCACTAAGAGAGAAATGCCAGCAATTACAGAAAGCCATTGCTGAAAACCAGCCGAGGCAATCCCTTTGCCAATGAAACCTGCAATCAAACCGAAGGCAGCATAGACAAGTAGTCTTCCAAAATGATAGATCACTTTATTCCACCACCAAGCACGATTTCTTGATGAGCTATTGCCGTGTATAATCATTACCAAAGGCCCGCACATCCCCGCACAATGCATGCTGCCTGCTAGTCCTAAGGTCAAGGATGCAATCACGATGGTGTTCATGGTATGAAAATGGTTTCTTCTACGTAGTATTTTTCTTCTTTGGTAGTCCAAGAGATGTGCAATGCGTAATAGCCACTCTGCCAAGTCTTCACATCGAGAATTTGCTGATAATCGTTATTGAGCAAAAGAGGAAAACTCTTGTCTTGAGATGCATCAGATGGCCGATAGACGGTAATAGTACCTTGTTCAAATGATGGAAATTCTTTCGGGAATGTTATGCTGAGCAGATTGGATTGCAACCGTACGTCCATCGATTTTTTCCATGAATACCCGCGTTGTAAAGCATCCATCTTTCCTTGATGAAGCAACTCCTGCTCATAGTAGTCCTTCGTCACTAAGTCAATCTTTTCACCTGTGGCTTTAAAAACCAAGGTCAAGATGAGTGCTACAAAACCTCCGTAGAGAATGACTATTCTAAGACCCCAATTCATTTCTTTGTGTTTTAAATTGTGCGTGTATCGGACCTAAAAAGGTCGTTTTTACTGTACTAATCAGCTTACCTTGAGACCAAAACTCGATAACTATTTTAGACTTTTGTTCGTGAATTTGATCTTTTGGAAGTTTGATAAAGAATGTTCCTTCTAGCATTTCGTTGGATTTGGCGGGCTTTTCCTCACCGACCCATACTACGTCTGCTCCAGGGATATTCACTTTCAAGTCCAAATCCATATCAGTAGTGGTCTTGTTAATCACATGAATGTTGTAAATGTTGCTAATGCGAGAATCTACTTCAGTAGAGTACAAGGTACCTTTTGCTCTCAATACGGTAACATCCAAGTCCGAACGTGTAGCCAACAAGAATGTTTCGACCCCAATCAACAGCAATAGAATTGCACTATAAGCGATCATTCGCGGTGTCCAGCGTAATTTTTTTCCTGTTAGGATGGTGTTTTCGCTGGCATATCGGATGAGTCCTTTGGGCTTCTTCACACTGTTCATGATGTGATCACAAGCATCCATACAGGCCGTGCAGTTGGTGCATTCGAGTTGTGTACCGTTGCGTATATCGATTCCTGTTGGACATACTCTCACGCATTCATGGCAATCAATGCAATCACCCGCTTTGGGCGATGGTGTTTTTGAGTATTTCTCCCTCGTCTCACCGCGCACGTGATCATAGACTACCACGATGCTGTGTTTGTCAAGAAGTACGCCTTGCATCCGACCATACGGACAAACTACCAAGCAAGCTTGCTCTCTAAACCAACTAAAAACAAAAAAGAAGACGCCACTGAATAGGATCATTCCAATAAAACCTCCAATGTGCATGGAAAGCGGTTCTTGAATGATTTTAAACACCTGATCCATTCCTATGATATAACTGAGAAAGGTGTTTGCAACGAATACAGAAATTACAAAGAAGATCAAAGTTTTTAAAACTTTTTTCTTGAGTTTATCTGCATCCCATGCTTGTTTAACCAACGCTTTCTGATGAGAGGCATCTCCTTCAATCCAGTATTCTATTTTGCGAAAGACAAGTTCCATGAATACAGTTTGCGGGCATACCCAGCCACAGAAAACTCTTCCAAAGACTACTGTAAACAAGGCGACAAAAACAATGAAGATCAACATTCCTAATACGAAGAGAAAAAAGTCCTGGGGCCAAAAGTGTACACCAAATAGAATGAACCTTCTTTCAAGAACATGAAACATGAACAACGGTGAACCGTTTACTTTCACAAAGGGTAGTGCGAAGAAAACAATCAAGTAGAAAAAGGAGAGAATCGTACGTGCATTGTATAACTTTCCTTTTGGTTTTTTTGGAAAAAACCAAACACGATGACCTTCTTTGTCAATGTGACTGACCGTATCTCTGAATGATTCCTTCGCACCAGTTGTGTCCATTGTGCTATTTATAGAGGTGGAAGTGATGCAATCTTCAGGGTATCTGATTTCGCTGGAAATGTTGTAGTACCCGTGCTATCGCTGGAAGATTCCCGCTGGAATAGTTTGCCTTCTGGTGCTTTAGCGTTAGAAGGATTAGTGCCTTGAAGGGTTAAGATATAGCTGCTTACTTGAGCAATTGCCTTTGGACTTAGATCTGCTTTCCAGGATTTCATACCGGTACCACTTACACCGAGTTTAATGGTTTTGAAAACATCCTTGATATCGCCACCGTTCTTCCAATAGGGGTCTGTAAGATTGGGTCCTACTTTTCCTTCTCCGAGTGCGCCATGACAAGTAACACAAAACTGATCGAATGTAGATTTGCCTTTGCTGATCTCTGTTGCATCGGTGAGCAAAGCCACTGTTTTTTCATCTACCATATCAGCACTGCGTTTTCTGAATTCTTCCATCTGAAATTCGGCTTCTGCAACCTGATTCTTGTATTCATCAATACTCAAAGGTCCTGTTTCAGCAACGTGATAGTGAATCAAGTAAGCAACGCCCCAAACGATGGTTAAGTAAAATCCATATTTCCACCATGGAGGTAGGGAGTTGTCAAGTTCTTGAATGCCATCATAATTGTGATCGGTCATGATCGCAGCTTCTTTTTCTACTGCGACAGACTTGTTAAACTTATCCCACCATTTATTTCGGGGTGCTAGTTCAATCGCTGGACGGGCATAAGAAGCAGCGGGTTCTTGTTTAGCCAAGAATAGCTGAATAAGCCGCACGTAATAAAGCACTACTGCTACCTCAATGATGATAAGGAATATCAGTGCATTGAACGCATTGGATCCGAATCCCTCATGCAAGAAAACTGCGGACGATCCTGGTACTTCTCCTTGAGCAAAAGATACGGTAGGGAAGTATTGCATTGCAATAAGTAGGATTAGGGCAGGGAAAATTTGATTGTTGTTTTTTCGAGTATAATTTTTTGCTACACCAGAAAATACCTTTTGCAGTTGCAAAATGAAAATCAGAAGCACTGCTGCTACTCCGCATAAAGCATAGAATACGGGGTCTTTATATGGAGAGTACTTTGTGATTTCTGCCGCTGTTGCTGTAACGGGCGCTTGTGCAATACCTTGTAGACTAATGAGCGCAACAAGGAATAAAAGATATATTTTTTTCATGACGATGGTTCTTTGATTAGTTGTCGTTAAGGGGTAATTGAGCGCGTTCCTTAATTTCATCTTTTCTGGCAGAAAAGGTCATCAGCGTGGCAATCAAGAATACACTACCGAACAGTATCAAGGCGATCATGGGATAAATGCTCACGCCACTTATGGACTCCAGATAATTGATGAATTTCATAACTATTTTTGGGTTAAAGCGTTAGTTGGTTCTTGAACATCTAGATCTGTACCCAGTCGTTGTAAATAAGCGATGAGTGCTATGATTTCATGATAGGGACTCAGCCCTTCTTCACCTACCAATAATCCGGCTTCATCTTTTTTCAAATTCTCATAAATCACTGTAGCTTGTTTTATGACTTCTTCTTTGGCGTTCGATATATATTCATCGGTATAGGGAACTCCAAGTGTTTGCATTGCTGTTAATTTTTTGGAAGTGGTTTCCAAGTCTATTTCATCCGAGAATAGCCACGGATACTTTGGCATTATCGAACCAGGAGACATGGAGGTTGGATCGGCCATGTGGTTGTAGTGCCAGCTATCCATTTTCTTGTTTCTACCAGAACCAGCCCTCGCTAAGTCTGGACCAGTGCGCTTAGACCCCCATTGGAATGGATGGTCGTAAACGAATTCACCCGCTTTGGAATAATCTCCGTAGCGCTCCGTTTCAGAACGAAACGGACGTATCATTTGAGAGTGACAGGTATAACATCCTTCTCGGATATAAATATCTCGTCCTTCTAGTTCAAGAGCTGTATAGGGCTTTACGCTCGCTATGGTAGGGATATTTTCTTTGATCAAGAATGTGGGGATCATTTCTAAAATACCACCAATTGCAACTACTACTAGAGAGAGCACCAGCATTTGAACAGGTTTTCTTTCTATCCAGCGGTGCCAGTGTTCTTTTCCATGAATCTCCACGCGCTTCGCTAGAGCAGGTGCTTCAGCAGATTCATTAGCTAAGAAGGAACCTTTTCTTACTGTCTGAATGATGTTAAACACCATCATAATGGCACCAACAAAGAAGAGTAAGCCTCCGATCGCTCTTAACATGTAGAACGGTCTTAAGTGAGTCACGGTGTCTAGGAATTGATATTTCAATTGTCCCTCAGGTGTGAACTCTTTCCACATAGAGCTTTGTACCCATCCTGCCCAATACATTGGAATAGCATAAACCAATATTCCTAATGTACCTATCCAGAAATGCCAGTTGGCCAGTTTGCGGGATGCGAGTTCTGTTCTCCACATTTTCGGTACGAGCCAGTAGATAATCCCGAAGGTTAAAAATCCATTCCATCCCAGCGCTCCTACGTGAACGTGTGCGATGGTCCAGTCGGTAAAGTGAGAAATGGCATTGACATTTTTTAAGGAGAGCATGGGGCCCTCGAAAGTAGCCATGCCATAAGCGGTTATGGCAACCACCATAAATTTCAAAACGACATCGTCTCGTACTTTGTCCCAGGTTCCACGCAATGTTAGTAGTCCATTGATCATACCTCCCCAAGACGGGGCAATCAACATTACAGAAAAGACTGTTCCGAGTGATTGCGCCCAATCTGGCAGTGAGGTATACAACAGATGGTGTGGACCAGCCCAGATATATATGAATATCAAGGCCCAAAAGTGAATGATCGAAAGACGGTATGAATAAACAGGTCTTTGGGCTGCCTTAGGAATGAAATAGTACATAATTCCTAAATAGGGAGTGGTTAAGAAGAATGCTACAGCATTGTGACCATACCACCACTGAACCAAGGCATCCTGAACACCAGCATACCATGAGTATGATTTGAAGAGTGTAACCGGTAACTCGAAACTATTAACAATGTGTAGCATCGCTACAGTTACCCATGTAGCGATGTAGAACCAAATTGCAACATACAAATGTCGCTCACGACGTTTGATAATGGTGCCGAACATATTGATACCAAATACTACCCAGGTAAGGGTAATGAGGATATCAATTGGCCACTCTAATTCTGCATATTCTTTACCCGTAGTCATCCCCAGGAGAAGGGTTACTGCGGCCAATACTATAATGAATTGCCACATCCAAAAGTGGACTGCAGATAGCTTGTCACTAAACATCCTTGCCTTGCAAAGACGCTGAAGTGAATAATAGACTCCCATGAAAATTCCGTTTCCAACAAAGGCAAAAATCACAGCATTGGTATGCAGTGGTCTCAATCGACCAAATGTGGTCATGGAAAAATCAAAGTTTAAAGCAGGCCATACTAATTGCAAGGCTATTATAAGTCCTACTAGCATTCCGACAACTCCCCAAAGGAGGGTTGCGTATGCAAATTGTTTTACAATCCGGTTGTCGTACTCGAATCGTTCAATATTGGTATTCATGCTTCTGGTTGGGTTGAAGTTTTATTGGGTTGTTCAGGTTTTGGATCCTCTAAGAGCATCCGGATAGACGGGGTGTAATCGTCGTCGAATTGACCGTCTGTGGAGGCAAAAAGAAAGGCTATTAGAAAGCCCGCTGCTATTGGAATACTTATGCCTATTAATAGATATATCACACTCATATCTCTTTGTGGATTTGGTTCAAAATTATTTGCGGAAAAAAGGCAGTTTGATGATCGGGATTAGTATGTTCACTGACTTATGTCAGCTATACTACTGATTCATGTGATACTATACTTTTAACCCTAATCGAGAGGCTAAAATTCGCGATACACTGGTAGTAAAAAGTATGATTGATACAGAACTGACGGGCATTAGAATCGCCGCAATAAAGGGGGACATTTGTCCCTGAACGGCTATGCCTAAGCCAACAACATTGTATAGAAGTGATAGAATAAAACTTCCTATAATGATGGTTCTTGTATGCTTAATAAAGTGTAATACTGCTCGAAACTTACCAAATGATCTACCTTCCATGATTACATCGCATGCTGGAGTAAAGTTGTTGATGTCATCAGAGACTGCTATTCCTGCATCGCTGCTGATGAGGGCTCCCGCATCATTCAGTCCGTCTCCTATCATCAATACACGAAAACCTTGCGTCTTTAATTCCTCTATTTTAGCTTGTTTGTCATGTGGACTTTGACTAAAATGCATGGAGGTATGGGAAGGAAATATTCCCGTTACGGCTTCTATCCCTGAAGATTTATCACCACTTAATAGCATGTGTTGATAGCCATCTCTGGTAAGCCATGAAATATTTTCTTTGATTCCTTCTCTCAATTCATTTCCAAATGAATAATATCCTACTGGAATATGGTTTATAGAAACATAAACCTTCGAAGTTTGACCTTCGATGGTTGAAGTTAATCCTGTGAATGCGGCGTTTCCAACTTGAACCAACACACCGCTAACTAGGCCCTCTGCTCCTGAACCAGGTGTCTCTTTATATTGATTTACTTCGAGACGTTTTACTCCGGAGCCTTCTAATAAAGTGGTAATTCTGCGACTGAAAGGGTGATTACTATTGGAAACGACGGATAAGATAAATGGATAGAGTTGTATGTCATCAATATGACTGGTAACAGGCATCTGCGAAGCGCTTGTTATGGTTCCTGTCTTGTCCCATACTATGGTATTTATTTTTCCTATCGTTTCAAGAATTCCCGCATTTTTTACAAAGACACCGTTTTTACCTAATACACTCATCACCGATGCATGCGTAAAGGTGGCGCTCAATAGCAATGCGCATGGACACGCAACAATTAATATCGTAGTGAGGGCATGAATTCCTCTACTGATGTCATAAGGCATCCAGAAAAGGAAACTACCTATAGATAAAAGGAGGAGGAATCCTGTAAAATGCCTTGCCAATCGATGGACCATGTTATCGGTTGGGATTTGTGCAGACTTTTCTTGTTTTCTATTCCAGAGTTTTGTCAGGTAGCTTTGCTCAACTTCTTTGAGAATCTCAATTTCTATTTGACCCGATGTTTGACGCCCTCCGGCATAAATCATTTTTCCTTTCTGAATATGCTCTGGCTTAGATTCTCCTGTGACAAAACTGTAATCTATTCGAGCATCTCCTTCGATTAATAATGCGTCGGCTGGAATCAATTCTTGCGACCGAATGAATATTCGGTGTCCTTTTTTCAATTCACTGAGTGGAACGGTTGAAAAGGTTTCTTCTTTTTTGATGCGAACGCTTATAGGGAAAAAGCTTTTAAAATCTCGGTCGAACTGCAATCGCAGATGGGTGCGATCTTGAAAATATCGCCCTACCAGCATAAAGAAAATGATGCCCGCCATGGAATCCAGATAGCCCGCACCTGTTCCTGATAGAATTTCATATAAACTTCTTCCAAAAGTAATAGCCAGACTTAAACTCAGCGGAAGATCGATGTTTAGGAACTTTGCTTTTAATCCTTGATAGGCAGAAATAAAGAATTCACCTCCACTGTAAATCAGCACGGGAAGGGAGAGTAGGAGATTCAAATAAGAGAACACTCTATTCATGGTGTGATCTGGATGTCCACCACTGAGGTATTCTGGAAAACTTAGTAACATGATATTTCCAAAACAGAAACCTGCAACTACCAAGCGATATATGCGTCGTCGATTGAGCTTTTTTTCTGTTTTCTCATGTAAATCGGCGAAGCGAAGATCTGGCTCATATCCAATGGTGGAAAGCAACTCTACAATCTTTCGAAGCGTGGTGTGAGATGATTGATACACCACGTGTAAACTCTTCCTTTGAAAATCTGTGCGCGCGGAAATGATGCCTGCGTTGAGTTTATATAAATGCTCCAACAACCATACGCAGGAACTGCAATGCATCATTGGAAGAGAAAAGTCAACCCTGCATTCGCTTTCATTTCGAAATGAAAGAATTTTTATCTCTACGTCTTGACTGTCAAGATATGCAAATCGATCTTCTGATTTGGCGAGTTTAGGTGATATACCCTTGGACTCATCTATTTGATAATAGCCGCACAAACCGTTGCTGTTTAGCAGTTGATAAACTGTTTTGCAACCATCGCAACAAAAGTGCTTCCGATCAAAAAAAATTACTCCCCCAAAACATGGTTCTCCGCAGTGATAGCACACCAGTTCTTGTTCTTCTTGAGGAAGTGGAAGGGTCATTATTCAGAATAGTCTAAAGAAAGTTCTTGACCTTGTTCGTTTTGTGTCTTTAAAGTCCAATTATCGGTAGCAGTGGTTTCAAGCCAAAGTCTTCCCGATCTTCTAAACACTTGTACAAATAAACCGAAGTTGTCTCGGAAGAGATCCTCCAATTCTCCTACCGTCATGTTTTCTTCAATGTGCAAGTGTCCTTCGCTATGCACGCGGCGTAAGTCTTTGAGAACACTATCCTGCGCTCTCATATATTTTCGCTCAGAACCTTTACCGTGTTGGTGGGGCTTTGAGAAAAATTCCAACTTTAAGAAAGGAAAACGACTGGAAAACTCTTTTTGGATTTCCTTTATCGTTAGGTGGTCTTCAATGTGAATATTCATTTCCATGGATTGTTCTTGTTGTTTTCTGATAATATTAGTAGTGGAACGGCACTTTTGAAGGCCATTTTTCTAGAGTGAGAGCTTTTGAATGTTCTTTCGAGGAGCGTATGCTTGCGTGCAACCATCACTAGCACATTGCATTTATATCTTCTTACCCAGTCTTCCAATGCTTCTACTGTCGCATGGTCTCCTGAATCTACAAAATGCACTTGAGCTGTTTGACCTAAGTAGTCTTTTACATTTTCGATGGTTTGGACTTGTCGAATAGGATTATTGTCGTCAATTATGTGTATGTAATGGAATTTAGATTCAAACTTTTCCTCAAGACCTTTTATCAATGAAACCCCTGAATCCGTCGGGAAGTCTTTGTCGTCAAAGGCAAATGCTATTTTTTTCCAAGGTCTAAAACGAGCATCTTGAGGAATGATCATCAGCGGGCAATTCAGGCGACCCACCATATCGGTGGATGTGCTACCGAATAATAATTCGGTAAATCGATCCACATGTTTCATTCCCATGACAACCAAGCAGTTTTGATGACTCTCGGTCAGGTCTTCTAAAAGTTCTGTGGTTAAACCAATTTCGGAGTTCCCCTTTATTTTAAGGGCAGGTCCATATTTACTAGAGATTTGACGAACCAATTCATCCATCTTTTCCTTATCAGAGCGATCGAGTTCATCCAAGGTGATACTCACATCAATGAAAGCATCACTTACCACTGGGATATTGGTAGCATGCAAAACAAGCAACTCGGACCTTGTGAGAAGGGCCAAGCGCGCGGCATAATTAACAGCAGAACGTGATTCTTTGGTGAAATCACTCGTGACAATTATAGAGTTCATTTGGACCTTGTATTTTGATCCAAAAATCCACTGACTAATCAAATTATCGCTTGAGTGGAGTCAGATTTGGAACTGATATTTATCAGTTTTCTGAATTTCTTGATTTTTAAGCCGTTAACAATTTAAGGTTCAAATCTTTTGATAATCTTTTCGTCAAGGATAGTTGTAAAGCATTCATATTTGTGGCAAACAAGTGAACCGTGAACAGCCACAACGAATATCGAAAGCAATTGGTCCGTTTGGAATCTCCCACCGCTGACCAAATCACTGCCCTCAAACAAGAGGTAGAAATACTCCTTCAAGAGAATCAGAAGTTACAAAAGGAACTTCAAGAGAGAGAAGAGCTTATGAGTTCCATGTTTACTTTTCTAGAATCCAATAAGCTTCAGGTGAAAAAGTCCTGAGCAATTCGTTAATCATGTAATAAACAAAAAGGCCAGCTAGCTGGCCTTTTTGTTAAACTTCAGCCGAACTCACCGGCAAATCTCGACTAACTTTCTTGAACAATCCTTGAAGCACTTTCCCAGGACCAACTTCAATTACTTCCGTGCAACCGTCTTCGAGCATTGAATGCATGCTCTGTGTCCAACGGACGGGCGCTGTCAATTGAAGAATAAGATTTTTCTTTATCTCTTCAGGATCGGAAACCGCTTTAGCGGTTACATTTTGATAAACTGGACAAATAGGTTTGCTAAAATGAGTCGAGGCAATGGCGCTTTCAAGCTCAACGCGCGCAGGTTCCATCAAAGGACTATGAAAAGCACCGCCAACGGCTAGTTTTAAAGCTCTCTTCGCACCGGCTGCAGTCAGCGCCGCACATGCCTCATCAATTGCACTAAGCTCTCCGCTGATGACCAATTGCCCTGGGCAATTGTAGTTGGCAGCTACAACCACGCCCGGAGTCTCAGAGCAAATTCGCTCTACTATCTGATCTTCCAAACCTAAAATGGCTGCCATCGTACTCGGGGTGTGTTCACATGCTTTCTGCATGGCCAAGGCTCTGCTATAGACTAAACGCAAAGCATCTTCGAACTCTAAAGTCTTGTTTGCTACCAAGGAAGAAAACTCTCCCAAACTGTGTCCCGCTACCATCTGAGGCTGAAAACGATCCCCCAAGCAAGCTGCCAAGACCACACTGTGTAAGAATATCGCCGGCTGGGTGACTCTAGTCTGCTTTAAATCCTCTTCACTACCATTGAACATGACATCGGTAAGAGAAAAGCCCAATACCTCATCTGCACGCTGCATCATCTTTTTAGCAACGGGATTAGACTCATAAAGTTCTTTGCCCATTCCTGGAAACTGAGATCCCTGACCGGGAAATACATATGCTTTCATATTACATTTCTATTTGGGGCGAAGATAATCGAAGAAAATAATTCGAACTTTGCACTACATTCGAACTCAAGTTATGAGCAGAAAAACCATCATTATTGTCATCCTTTTGGCAATCTTTTCTTTAGCGGTAATTATTGCAGGACAGGTTTTTTGGGTGCGCAAAGCCTACGGCATTCAAGAACGTCAATTCAATGATAACGTGATAAACGCACTTAGCAACGTAGTCGAACAAATCCTGGTGATGAATAATGATAGTGCTATCACGGAGCCGGTCCTGCAAAAAGAAAGCAATTTTTATGTGGCAAATATCAATGAGACACCATCGCCGTTTTTATTGGAAACATTAATCAAAGAACAATTTGAACGCTACAACCTCACGGAAGATTTTGAATATGGAATTTATGACTGTTTTACCGATAGTGTGGTATTTAGCAGCAGAGTGAACTTCGGTCAAGATGATCTTATCGTACAACACGAAACAGTTACCATCACCTCGAAATTTGAACCAGACGGACACTATTTCGCCGTTCTTTTTCCCAATAAAACGGCAATCATCCTCAAACAACTAGACTTTTGGATGTATTCGAGTTTTGTCATCTTTTTGATCGTTGTATTCTTTTCTTATACGATCGCCGTTATTCTCAAGCAAAAGCGATTGTCGGAGGTCAAAACGGACTTCATCAATAATATGACTCACGAGTTGAAGACTCCCATCTCAACGATTAGCCTGAGTGCAGAAGCCCTTTCTAAACCCGATATACTGGATCAAAAGGAACGTTTTAAACAATATGTCTCCATCATTAAGAATGAAAATCAACGACTAAGATCTCAAGTAGATAAAGTACTTCAGATCGCTACGCTGACCCCAAGAAAGGTAAATATTCGATTTGAACAGGTGGACATGAATGCCATCGTCCAACGTGCGGTGGAAACTTTTAAAGTGAATATCGAGGAAAGAGGTGGCACTATTGAGGCAGTAACCAACGCTCAGAATGCGGTAGTATCCGGTGACGTAGTGCACTTGACTAATGTTGTATATAACTTACTGGACAACGCAAGAAAATACACCGAAGTAGACCCAAAGATTATTGTAAAAACTGAAAATAAAGGAAGTGAGCTGCTCATTCACGTTAAAGACAATGGGGTGGGAATTGAAAAAAATCACCTCAGAATGATATTTGATAAATTCTATAGAGTGCCAACCGGTGATTTACATAATATCAAAGGTTTCGGATTGGGCCTTTTTTATGTTAATACTATCCTAAAAGCTCATAAAGCAAAAATTAATGTTGAAAGTAAAAAGGGTGTGGGTACTACTTTTACCATGTCATTTAAAACATCCGTATGATAGAAGATAAAAATATGAATACTCCGAGAATTCTTCTGGTGGAGGACGACATGAACCTTGGTTTCGTCATTCAAGATGTGCTGAAGATGGAGGGCTATCGAGTACACTTGGCGAAGGATGGAAAAGAAGGCTTGCAAAACTTCAATAAGGAGGAATATGATCTGTGTCTTCTTGATGTAATGATGCCTAAAAAGGACGGATTTAGTCTAGCCGAAGACATTCGCAAAACCAACGAAGAAATACCCATCGTTTTTCTTACTGCAAGAGAAATGGCCGAGGACAAAATCAAGGGCTTTAAAGTTGGAGCCGACGATTATATCACAAAGCCTTTCAGCACAGAGGAACTGGTTTTAAGAATAAAAGCGATTTTGAAAAGAAATCCTAAGTTCCGAAATGAAAGCAATGAGAAAACTAAAATTCAAGTTGGGAATTATATTTTCGATTTCCCCAATTATGAACTGAGAATAGGTGAGGAGAAAAAGAAATTGACCAAGAAAGAAGCGGAACTTCTAAAGTTGCTGTGTGAACATCAAGATCAGGTGTTGGAACGAGAACTAATCGCCAATATGATTTGGGGAGACGATAGCTATTTTGTAGGAAGAAGCATGGATGTTTTCATTACCAAGTTGAGAAAATACCTCAGCGATGATCCTAGCCTGGCAATTGTCAATGTTCACGGAGTGGGTTTTCGACTTGAAAACAAATCTTAACGATTAGACTTAGAGATCTTTGTAAATCCGAAAAATGTAATACGGTTGCTGGAAACTCGGATACTGCGTATCTAGCTCTGCATCTTCAGCCAAATCTTTTATAAGAGGTAAGCCCAACGTATCTCCTAACAACTTCTTATCAAAATCAAAGCCCCTTCCGTTGTCGCCAATGGTAAGTTGTATGTAAGTTGGAGTTTCACTCACTTGAATCTTGAATTGGTATTGGTCACTGCCAGGAAGAGAATGTTTGATCGAGTTTATTATCACCTCACTTACGATCAATCCAATATGGGTTGCTTGTTTGGTGGGAATGTCATAATCAATAGCGTCTATCTGAATTAAAAACTGATTTCGAATGGAAGTATGAGACTTCTTGTATTGATCGGTCAGCTCATGAAGGTAGTCGGAAATATTAATGTGTGTCAAACGCTGAGATCTACCGAGTAGTTCGTGAATTTTTAAGATTGAAAAAATCTGCTGCTCATGCTCGTCGATAAACGATTCCAATGCATTGTTTTTGGTATTCTGTTTTGCAATTCTCAATAAACCAATAAGTATGGAAAAGTTGTTTTTTACCCGATGGTTCAACTCTTTAATAAGCCTTTCTTTTTCATTAAGGGTTAGTTCCAACTGATGCTGAAGTGCACGGCGTTGGCGTGCCTCAAGATTGCTTGCAAAAACCAACGAAACACTAAATGCAAATGCTTGATCACGAGACGAAAACTCCTTTACAATATCGGTCTTCTCAAAACACATGACGCCTACCAAATTTCCAGCAATACGCAACGGAATATCCATCAATGAACGCACTCCGGCTGGAATACTATACAACTCGTTAAGTTCACTCGTCTTCTCATCTTCCAATACGTCTTCAACAAGTATAATTTTATTCTCAGAGATTGCTTGAAAATAACGAGGAAAATCCTTTTTGTACAATGTCTTATTCTTAGAATACTCCTTGGAGCGAGAATCATATTCCCCCATCGATTGAAGATCACCCTGCTTATCAAATAACCAAACACTCATGCGCTCAATCCGAAGTGTAACGGTGAGCCGTTTGGCAAACTCGATCATCATCTCATCTAAATCATCTCTTTTCAGATAATGAATCTTGGAAATGCTGTCGAGTTCTTGGATTAGGTCTATAGAATAATCCATGAGTTTAATTTAGTCGACCGAATGTAGAAATATTTAGATGAAAATAAAAATAAAAAAGATTAAATTCAAAGACAAAACCTTGAATTTAATCTCTAAGTTGGGATTTTTAAAAATTACTTCTTCGCTGGGCGAACAGGGCAGGTACTTAAGCCCAATAAACGATACAATGGACAAAAACTGAAAAAACTAGTGAGCGCCATGGTTGCTGCAACCACAAGTGCACCTATGGCGAGTCCGCCGCTAACTGTGCCTGTAAAGTATAAAACCAATAATACGGCCGCAATGATTAATCGAATCATTCTATCGGCAAGACCTACATTCTTTTTCATGGTATTGGTGTTTAATTTATAAGCAAATGTTATAAACTTAGATTCCATAGTTTGGTGATCAATGTCATTAAGAAAACATGATTTTTATCAGAGATCGTAACTTCTATCCTATTCATCGTAATATTGCGATGAAAAGAAGAACAATGGGAATCTCGAAAGTTGAAATGTTTTCCAAAAGAGAAGTGGAATTAGCAGAGCTCGCCAAAGCGCTTGCCCACCCTGCGCGAATCGCTATACTGCAGCTATTGCTAAAAAAACAATCCTGTATTTGCGGCGATATAGTGGGTGAAATACCTCTTTCTCAAAGCACCATCTCTCAACACTTAAAGGAGCTTAAGAAAATTGGTTTAATAAAAGGAGAGGTAGACGGAGCTAAAGTTTGCTACTGCATCGATGAGAAGATCTGGAAACGATTCGCTTTGAAATTCGAAACCTTTATACATCAACAACCAACATCGAAAACATGTTGCTAAATAATCTCATTACATATGAAACTAAGTGAAGTGGTAAGTATCCTCCACGAGATGGATCAAGTTCAGTTTGTTCTTCCCAATGGAGCCCTTGTCCCTGCTCATTTTCATGTCACCGAAGTAGGTCGCATTCAGCGTGAGTTTATTGATTGTGGCGGACAAGTTAGAAGAGAAAGCTACATCAATTTTCAATTGTGGGAAGCAGATGATTTCGACCACCGATTGGGCGCTTCTAAACTCATTGGTGTTATAAAGAAAGCTCAAGAAGTTATAGCACTTCAAGATGAACAGGTAGAAGTGGAGTATCAGGGAGCTTCAATTGAAAGGTATGACTTGGAAATGGAAGGATCAGTTTTTCACCTTAGAGCGAAAACTACCAATTGTCTGGCACCGGATAAGTGTGGTGTTCCGAAAGAAAAAATCAGAGTGAACATTGCCCAATTGAGCAATGACACGTCATGTAAACCTGGTTCTGGCTGTTGTTAATGACGATGATACAGAAACTACTTTCAGAATTGATAGGAACATTTGCTCTCGTTTTTTGCGGTACGGGAGCTATTGTCATCAACGAGGTTTCAGGGGGAGTAATTGGGCATCTTGGTATCGCTCTTACTTTTGGACTCATCGTGGCTTCCATGATTTTTTCTTTGGGCGATGTTTCTGGTGCACACCTCAATCCCGCGGTGACTTTGGCCTTCTTCGCTGCGAAACGTTTTCCTGCCAAGAATGTCTTGCCATACTGCTTGGCTCAGCTAATGGGTGCTCTGTTGGCAAGTGCAATTCTGCGATATCTTTTTCCAGAAAGCGCAAGCCTTGGAGCAACACTACCAAGCTATGGGGTGCATAAAGCCATAGTGTTGGAGTTTATCATGACTTTTATACTGGTCTTGGTGATCTTCAATGTCTCTACCGGATCCAAGGAAAAGGGAATGACTGCGGCAATTGCTATTGGTTCGGTGGTGTCGTTGGAAGCGCTGTTCGGTGGCCCTGTTTCTGGAGCTTCTATGAATCCTGTACGATCGTTTGCTCCGGCTATTGTTTCTGGTCACACGGAAAGTCTTTGGATCTACTTGTTGATTCCCACAGCCGCTGCCCTAGTAGCTGTTGTCGTTCATATATTTTTATATAAATCGGATAAATCATGATGGAAGTTGTCGCATCATTTATGCAAAGTCTTACCGCTGAGTTTCCTCTCATACCAGACGACCGAAAAGTCATTCTTAGGAATATAGCAAGTTATGTCTTAAAAAAACATGAGGAAGCAGGGGAGGTGCATTTGGTGTTTATTTGTACACACAACTCTCGCAGAAGTCATTTTGGTCAAGTATGGGCTGCGGTTGCTGCAGATTATTTTGATTTAAAGAATATACACACCTACAGCGGAGGAACAGAAGCTACTGCCTTTCACCCCAATGCTATTGAATCCCTAAGAAGGGCGGGGCTAGAGGTCCTGAAAACATCTCAGGAAAGCAATCCTATATACGAGGTTTGGTACAACAAAGAAAGATCGCCCTTGATGTGCTTTTCAAAGGTCTATAACGACCCTTCCAATCCTCAACATCATTTTGCTGCAATCATGACTTGTAGCGATGCGGAAGAGAACTGCCCTTTCATACCTGGAGTTGAGCAGCGCATTGGTACCACTTACGAGGATCCTAAGATTGCGGATAATACTCCTCAACAGGACCAGATTTATGATGAAAGATGCAGACAAATCGCTAGGGAAATGAGTTTTGTTTTTTCTCTGGTTTCTCATCATAGCTGAGAACTTTAACTTGAGCCATCTTTAGACTCTTTTCCTCATCGAGAAAACAAAAAACCGGTCTTTTCTTCTTTCGAAGATCAGACCGGTTTTGTACCCCGGGCGGGACTTGAACCCGCACAGCCGTTACTGGCCACAGGATTTTAAGTCCTGCGTGTCTACCGATTCCACCACCAGGGCATCAGACACTTTACAAAAAATCCCGATCTACATAGACCGGGATTGTCGAGCGGGAAACGAGACTCGAACTCGCGACCCTAACCTTGGCAAGGTTATGCTCTACCAACTGAGCTATTCCCGCTTGTTCTCCTTTTTGAGGAGCGCAAATGTATAACGGATATCTTTCTTGTCAAATTTTTTTATTGGAAAAAGTAAAAATCCTTTTTCTTTATTGATTCACAAGGGTTTTGAGAATCTTGGCCACACTCCCTGCGCCTGTCTCTACTACCTCCAATGCAGCTTTTCCCGCAAGCTCTCGCTTGCTTTTCTCTTTCAACCAAAATAGTAACTGCGAGCTGGCAGCCTCCTCTGAGTTCACCGTTTTAGCTCCTCCTGATTTCAATAAAAGTTTCGCCTCTTCAAACTTCTCGTAGTTCGGTCCAAAGATCAGTGGAATTCCATAAACAGCAGCTTCAAGAGTATTGTGTATGCCCTTTCCGAATCCCCCGCCAATCAACGCAATTTCTCCGTATTGATATACTGAAGAAAGCATGCCCATAGTGTCTAAAATCAAAACTCTTGCGCTTGTTTTGCTGCCGTTCCATCGGCTATAGCGTATTGCATCTTTAGAAAATCTCTTTTCTATCTGATGAATCCGCTCTTCGTTTATTTCATGAGGTGCGATAATGAAACAACAGTCTGTTTCTTGAGGCATGACCTGTTGTATAATACGATCTTCGAAAACATAAGCAGAGCCAACAATTACACATGAACGCGATTGAATGAATTTCTCTATTTGATCAAAGCTGCTGGCATTTCTTGAAATCTGCAATACTCGATCAAATCGAGTGTCTCCAGTAACCAAGGCAGGACGATCACTCACTGTTCTCAATAGAGCCAATGACTTCTCATTTTGTAGAAAATAAAATTCAACGCAATCCAGTGTTTTCTTCCAAAAATTCTTATTGATTTTAAAGAAGCGCTGATCTTCTCGAAAGATAACACTGATCATATAAAGCGGGATGTTCTGTGCTCTGAGCGTGTTGAAGAAATTTACCCAAAATTCATACTTTACAAAAATGACTTTGTCTGGTCGAAGGATAGATACAAAGTCGGCCGAGGCTCGTGGTGTATCAAAAGGCAAGTAAAAAACTCCGTCCACCTCGCTGTAGTTCTTTCTGATTTCGTATCCGCTTGGGGAAAAAAAAGTAAGGAGAATTTTCCAAGTAGGATGCGTCTTTTTTATGGCTTCGATCAAAGGGCGACCCTGCTCAAATTCTCCTAGAGATGCACAATGAAACCATACCAATTCACCGGTGTGTTGATTGCGCCAAGCGGTTAGTTTTTGCCTCCATTGCTTTCTACCTTCATGCGCTTTTTTGGCCTTATCCGAAAATGGCGAAAGAAAGCCAACGATCCAGCGATAAACTAAAATGGAGGTATTATATAAAAATTGATTCACGAGATCAATTATAATAATATTGATCGGGTGCGCGCTCATAAAGATGCAATACCCAGCCTATACGAAGTCCCAATAGAATGTCCATTCTTGGTGCATTATCGATTACACCGGTGTCAAAATTGAGATCCCTTCTTCCGCGAGTAAAACCTTGAAAGCTTTCTACACCAGCATAAAAATTTATGAGACGATTGTTGCTCATCAAAAAATAACCAGCAAATTGATAAGCGGTGATGCCATTAGTAAGCCGATCATATCCCTTTTCATAGTCTCCATCCAAGAAGCGGATTTCATGTTCTTGATGTTCAATACGAATTTTGTGTTGCATGAACCCAAGACCACCCATTACCAGAATTCCAGAGTTGGGATTGGGAGCCCAAATATTGAATAGTTTACCCCCATTGGCAGTCAAACACCAACCGCGTTGTTGAATGAATACAGTGGCTATTTGTCCTTGATTATCCAATATCTCTCCGCGTTCCGTGTATAAATTGGAAAGCAGACCCGGTTCCGTTACACGGTTGCCAAAGAGGTAAGAACCTTGCAATCCGTAATACCAATTCTTTTTGCTTTTAATGTGAAAACCCAAACCAACGCTTCCATTGTTTCCAAAGCGATTGGCCAAATCTCCTGCGGGAGTTTGATAGCCAAAACTCAAAGAAATATGTGGGTCAAAAAGTGCAGAATCCCTCACTTGAAATTGAGCTTTCCCGATAAAATTTTGAAGTGCAAAAAGGATGAAAATCCAGTATTTCATATTACAAATATAACCCTACATTTGAGCCCGGTTAAATTTTTCAGCTTATGAAAGCCATACAAATGGTTGACTTGAAAAGTCAATATGAGAATATCCAAAGTGAGATTGATAGCGCGGTGCTTGACGTTATTAGGTCTAGTGCCTTTATCAACGGACCAGAAGTGAAGGCGTTTCAAGAGGAACTGGAAAACTATTTGAACGTAAAACATGTGATCCCATGTGCCAATGGAACGGATGCATTGCAAATAGCCATGATGGCTTTAGATCTTCAGCCAGGTGATGAGGTAATTACTGCAAGTTTTACTTATGTTGCCACTGCTGAGGTGATTGCCCTGCTACAACTCAAGCCGGTACTTGTCGATGTTCACCCCGATACCTTTAACATTGATCCTTTGGCTGTAGAAAAAGCCATTACTCCTCGCACCAAAGCGATTGTACCTGTTCATCTTTTCGGGCAATGTGCAGACATGGAACCCATTATGGAAATCGCGAGAAGGCATCATCTATTCGTTATTGAAGATACCGCACAAGCTATAGGTGCAAAGTATTCCTTCAGCAATGGTTCTTCTGCAAGTGCTGGTACAATAGGCGATATAGGTGCTACAAGTTTCTTCCCATCGAAGAATTTGGGTTGTTATGGAGACGGGGGCGCATTGTTTACCAACAATGATGATTTGGCTGCTAAGATGCGAATGATCGCAAATCATGGTCAAACAGTGAGATATTATCATGATGTAGTAGGAGTAAACTCCAGATTGGATAGCATTCAAGCGGCAATTTTGAGAGTGAAGCTAAGAAAACTGAATGAATATTCGGCTGCAAGAAATGAAGCCGCACGTTTCTATGACGAGGCTTTCGCGGATGAAGCAAAGCTGAATACTCCTGAAAGAGCCAAGAACAGCACGCATGTATTTCATCAGTATACTTTAATTACGGATGGCTTGGATCGTTTTGCCATGCAAGAGTTTCTTTCTTCTAAAGGCATTCCTGCTATGGTGTATTATCCTGTTCCACTTCACTTGCAAAAAGCGTATACAGATCCGCGCTATAAGGAAGGCGATTTCCCTGTAACAGAGGAACTGTGCAAACGAGTAATCTCCTTACCGATGCACACTGAGCTCACCAATGAGCAGCTCGAGTGGATTGTGTCGTGCGTAAAGGAGTTTTGTAAGGCTTAGCATTTTCGGTCTTGAATGCTAGTTTCTTTTGAAAATCACTTCATTGAGTGAATTCCCTAGTTCTATAAAAAATTCCCTCGAACGGGTTTTTGAGCATTTTATTGCTACAACCATTGGACTTTATATGGCATAAATATAGATGTAAATTATAAGTATTTTTACGACATTGAAAAAATCAATCGAAAAATACTAGATTTAACACATCGAACTTGTGGCTTCATATTTAATCCAGTTTGGGGGATAAGTAGTCTTTTAATGAGCATTTAAATTAATAATAATCAATATATTAAGTGATAAGGACAGAACTACACGATTGATGATCTTCTGTTGAGACCTCACTTTGTTGATATCATGGAAAACAGCAAATGAGTGATACTTATTTAACTGATAATGATTATATTAATTAGAAATTTTAAATTGTTACGAATATTTTCAATCTTGGGCTTGCACGAATGAAAATCGTGAGTACATTTGCAGCCCGTTTTTAGGCCGAGATCACTCGAGCGGAAGAACGTGAAAAAAAGGAACTTAGAATAATGCCAACAGTTCAACAGTTAATAAGAAAAGGACGCGAGCCGAAAACTTACAGAAGTAAGTCTGCCGCCTTGACCTCTTGCCCACAGCGCAGAGGGGTATGTACTAAGGTATATACTACTACTCCAAAGAAGCCGAACTCAGCACTTAGAAAAGTTGCGAAAGTTCGTCTTACAAACGGATTCGAAATTATCGCCTACATCGGTGGTGAAGGTCACAACCTCCAAGAGCACAGCATTGTGTTGGTTCGTGGTGGTCGTGTGAAGGACCTGCCAGGTGTGCGTTATCACATCGTGCGTGGTGCTTTGGACACTGCAGGTGTTAACGGTCGCGGTCAGCGCCGTTCAAAGTATGGAACAAAACGTCCAAAAGACAAGAAATAATACCTTTCAATAAATAGATCATGAGAAGAAGAAAGGCCAAAAAAATTGCCGTCCTACCAGACCCAAAGTTCAACGATGTCGTTGTAACAAAGTTTGTAAACAACTTGATGCTTCAAGGTAAAAAAGGAGTGGCGTTTTCAATTTTCTATGACGCTATCGAAAAGGTAGCTTCAAAAACCAACGAAGATGGTTTGGAAATTTGGAGAAAAGCATTGGAAAACGTAACCCCAGCCGTAGAGGTAAGAAGCCGTCGTGTGGGTGGAGCTACTTTCCAAATCCCATCTCCAATTCGTGAAGAACGTAGAAACTCAATGGCAATGAAGTGGTTGATCGGATATGCTCGCGGCAGAAATGAAAAGAGCATGCCTGAGAAACTAGCTGGTGAAATAATCGCCGCCTCAAAAGGGGAAGGCGCTGCCTACAAAAAGAAGGAAGACGTTCACCGCATGGCCGAAGCGAACAAAGCTTTCTCTCACTTCCGCTTCTAATAGCTAATTGAAAAAAAAGAAGAAATGTCACGCGACTTAAGATATACAAGAAATATAGGAATTGCTGCTCACATCGATGCAGGTAAGACTACGACCACAGAGCGTATTCTTTACTACTCGGGTGTGAACCACAAAATTGGTGAGGTACACGATGGTGCCGCTACCATGGACTGGATGGCGCAAGAGCAGGAGAGAGGTATTACCATCACTTCGGCAGCGACTACCGTTTTCTGGAACTACAGAAATAATAAGTACCAAGTAAATATCATCGATACCCCAGGTCACGTGGACTTTACCGTAGAGGTAAACCGCTCCTTGAGAGTATTGGATGGTCTGGTGTTCTTGTTTAGCGCAGTGGATGGTGTGGAACCACAGTCTGAAACCAACTGGCGTTTGGCTGATAACTACAGCGTAACACGTATCGGTTTCGTTAACAAAATGGACCGTCAAGGTGCTGACTTCCTAAAGGTAGTACAGCAGGTGAAGGATATGTTGAAGTCCAATGCAGTGCCTTTGCAATTGCCAATCGGCGCTGAAGATGATTTCAAAGGGGTGGTTGATTTGATCAACTTCCGTGGAATGATCTGGAATGAGCACGACAAAGGGATGACCTATGAAGTGGTAGATATTCCAGCGGATATGATGGACGAAGCACTTGAGTACCGCGAAAAGCTTCTCGAGGCTGTATCTGAATACGATGACAATTTGATGATGAAGTTCTTCGATGATCCAAACTCGATCACCGAGCGCGAAATCCTCGATGCACTTCGCAAGGCTTGTCTCGATATGAAAATCGTTCCAATGGTTTGTGGATCTTCATTTAAGAATAAGGGTGTGCAGACCATGTTGGATTTGGTGATGGAATTGTTGCCTAGCCCATTGGATAAGGACAATATTACTGGAACGGATCCAAACACAGGTAATGAAGTAGTTCGTAAGCCTGACTTTAATGACCCGTTTGCTGGTTTGGCATTCAAGATTGCCACTGACCCATTCGTAGGTCGTCTAGCTTTCACCCGCGCATATAGCGGTGTGCTTGAAGCAGGTTCTTATGTATTCAATAGCCGCAGCGGAAATAAGGAGCGTATCTCCCGTATCTTCCAAATGCACGCAAATAAGCAAAACCCAATTGAGCGTCTAGTAGCCGGTGATATCGGTGCAGTAGTTGGGTTCAAGGATATCAAAACAGGTGATACACTTTGCGACGAGAAGAACCCAATCGTTCTCGAAGCAATGAACTTCCCTGATCCAGTTATCGGTATTGCAGTAGAACCTAAGACTCAAGCTGACTCTGATAAGATGGGTATGGCTCTGGCCAAGTTGGCAGAAGAGGATCCAACGTTCCGTGTTCGTACAGACGAGGATTCTGGTCAGACCATCATCAGCGGAATGGGTGAGTTGCACTTGGAAATCATTGTAGATCGTCTACGCCGCGAATTTAAAGTGGAGTGTAACCAAGGTGCGCCACAGGTTTCTTACAAAGAGACGATCACTACGAACACTAACCACAGAGAAGTGTATAAGAAGCAATCTGGTGGTCGTGGTAAGTTCGCTGATATCGTTATCAATATCGGTCCAAACAACGACGAAGAAAAGCCAGGTCTTGTTTTCGTAAACAATATCAAAGGTGGTAACATTCCTCGTGAATTTATCCCAGCAATCGAGAAAGGATTCAAAGAAGCAATGCACAACGGAGTTCTTGCAGGTTATCCTGTAGACTCTTTGAAGATCGAACTCAACGATGGATCTTTCCACGCGGTTGACTCGGATGCACTCTCTTTCGAACTCTGCGCGAAGATGGCCTACCGTGAAGCAATGCCGAAGTGTAAGCCTATTCTCCTCGAGCCTATCATGAAGTTGGAAGTAGTAACTCCAGCGGAAAATATGGGTGACGTAATCGGTGACTTGAATAAGCGCCGCGGTATGATTGAAGGTACCTCAGAGAGAAACGGTGCTACCGTTATCTCAGGTAAAGTTCCACTTTCTGAAATGTTTGGATATGTGACTGACCTTCGCACCATTACCTCTGGGCGTGCCACGTCAACAATGGAATTCAGCAATTTCTCTCCCGCTCCATCAAACGTAGCAGAAGCTGTAATTGCAAAAGTTAAAGGAAAAGCCAACGCATAATATACATCCTCAAGATGGCTCAAAAGATCAGAATTAAATTAAAGTCTTACGATCACAACCTCGTTGACAAGTCAGCTGAGAAGATTGTGAAAACTGTAAAGGCAACCGGTGCAGTAGTGAATGGTCCTATTCCACTTCCTACACACAAAAGAATTTACACTGTATTGCGATCGCCTCACGTAAACAAGAAGGCACGTGAACAGTTCGAGCTCAGCTCTTATAAGCGTCTTCTTGACATCTACAGCTCTTCTTCTAAGACAGTAGATGCCCTGATGAAGCTAGAGCTTCCGAGCGGAGTTGAAGTTGAAATTAAAGTTTAGTCCCACTAATAAAAACACAAACACATGCCAGGAATAATTGGTAAAAAGGTCGGGATGACTAGCATCTACAGTGCCGCTGGAAAGAACATTCCATGCACAGTGATAGAAGCTGGTCCATGTGTGGTGACACAGATCAAGACCATAGAAAAGGACGGCTACTCAGCTGTTCAGTTGGCCTTCGGAGAGAAGAAAGCGAAGAATACTTCGAAACCTCTTCAAGGTCACTTCAAAAAAGCCGGTACAACACCAAAAAGATTCCTCGTGGAATTCAATGGTTTCGAAGGCGACGTTAAACTCGGTGACGAAATAAAGCTTGAAGCTTTGTTTGCAGAAGGAGAAAACGTAGACGTGATTGGTACTACCAAAGGTAAAGGTTTCCAAGGTGTTGTAAAGCGCCACGGATTCGCTGGGGTAGGAGAAAGCACTCACGGTCAGCACAACCGTCTTCGTGCTCCCGGTTCGCTTGGAGCGTCTTCTGACCCATCTCGTGTATTCCCTGGAATGCGCATGGCCGGAAGAACTGGTGGAGACCGCAGAACTGTTCAAAATCTTCAGGTAGTGAAGGTTCTTGCTGAAGAAAATCTAATACTCATCAAAGGTGCTGTGCCAGGCTTCAATGGTGCAACCGTTTTAATCGTGAAGTAACATGCAACTGGAAGTATTGAACATACAAGGGCAAAAGACAGGATCGAAAGTGAACCTGGATGATACGATCTTCGCGATCGAGCCCAACGATCATGCGATTTACCTGGACGTTAAGCGTTACCTCGCAGCACAGCGCACAGGAACTCACAAGACAAAGCACCGTGGCGAAATTCATGGTTCTACCAGAAAGCTGCACAAGCAGAAAGGTACTGGTGGATCAAGAAAGGGTAGCATCAAAAACCCACTCTTCCGCCAAGGGGGTAGCATCTTCGGTCCACAGCCAAGAAGCTATGATATTAAAGTGAACAAGAGCACTCAACGTTTGGCAAGAGCTTCCGCTTTCGCCTACAAAGCAAAAGAAAATGGAATCGTTGTGATCGATGCTATGACTTTCGCAGCGCCAAAGACGAAAGAGTTCGCTCAAGTTGTAAAGAACTTGAATCTTTCAGACAAGAAGACGCTCTTCTTGATCCCAGAAAGAAACGATAATGTGTACTTGTCTTCAAGAAACCTTGAAGGTGCAAGAGTACAAGTGGCAACGAATGTGAACACATACGATATCATGAACAGCCATAACGTTGTTTTCGTAGGTAACGCATTCGAAGTAGTAACTCAAATCCTGAAAAAGTAAGCCATGGGAATCTTGATCAGACCACTCGTAACAGAGAAAATGACTGCGCTCCAAGAGAAGCAAGGCAAGTATGGTTTCATCGTAGACGTGAATGCGAATAAGATTGAAATCAAAAAAGCTATAGAAAAAGCTTACGGGGTGAGTGTAACCGCAGTGAATACTCTCCGCTATGACGGAAAGCGCAAAACGCGCTATACAAAAACTGCTATCATCGAAGGACGTTCGAAGAGCTATAAAAAAGCGATCGTGTCTTTGAAAGCAGGTGAGACCATTGACTTTTACGCCAACATTTAAGATATACTCGGAAAATGGGCATTAGAAAACTTAATCCGGTAACTCCGGGTACACGCTTCAAAGTCGCACAGACTTTCGAAGAATTGACAACCGACAAACCCTTCAAGGCACTTGTAGTTCCTTTGAAGAAGACCGGCGGTCGTAACAACCAAGGTAAGCGCACCATGCGTATGATCGGTGGCGGACACAAGCGCAAGTATCGTTTGATTGACTTCAAACGTAACAAGCACGAAGTAGCTGCAACGGTCTTGACCATCGAATACGATCCAAACCGTTCTGCTCGCATCGCTCTAGTGGAGTATGCGGATGGAGAGAAGAGATACATCCTCGCTCCTCAAGGGTTGACAGTTGGACAAACTATCATGAGTGGAGCAAGTGCTGCACCTGAGATTGGAAATGCTTTGCCATTGCGCAGCATTCCCCTAGGAACAACCATCCACAACATCGAGATGAAGCCAGGAAAGGGTGGAGCGATAGCAAGAAGCGCTGGTTCTTATGCTCAGTTGTCTGCACGTGATGGAGCGTATGCTGTAATCTCGATGCCATCTGGTGAAACTCGCTTGATCTTAGCCGACTGTATTGCTACAATAGGCGTAGTATCCAACGCAGAGCACAACTTGGTTCGTTCAGGTAAAGCAGGACGCAGCCGTTGGCTAGGTCGCAGACCACGTGTTCGTGGTGTGGCGATGAACCCAGTCGATCACCCAATGGGTGGTGGTGAGGGTCGCCAATCAGGTGGTCACCCACGCTCACGCAAGGGCATGATCGCAAAAGGTTTCAAAACTCGTAAGAACAAGAAGCCTTCATCCAAATTCATCATTGAACGCAGAAAGAAATAAGATAAGACATGGCAAGGTCGCTTAAAAAACCGCCTTTTGTACACTACAAATTGGCGAAGAGAGTAGAAGATGCGCAGACTTCTGGAAAGAAGAGTGTCATCAAAACATGGAGCAGAGCTAGCACCATTACTCCAGACTTCGTTGGTCTCACCATCGCAGTGCACAATGGAAAGCAATTCATTCCAGTGTATGTAACCGAGAACATGGTTGGACATAAACTTGGAGAATTTTCTCCAACCCGCAACTTCCGCGGTCACTCAGGTAACAGAAAATAATCCCGGCTAAAAAGACAAGAAAATGGGAGTTCGTAAAAGAAATATGGCCGAAAGGCTGAAAGAAGAGCGCAAGAATACTTCGATCGCAAGCTTGAAGTCTCAACCGACTTCTCCTCGTAAGATGCGCCTTGTGGCAGACATCATCCGCGGTAAGGAAGTAGTAGCTGCTCTCAATATCCTCAAGTTTACCAGAAAGCACGCAGCAGTGCCAATGGAAAAGCTTCTCCGCTCTGCAATTAGCAACTGGCAAGCGAAAAACTCTGGGGAAGATATTGCTACCTCTAACGTAATCGTGAAGGATATACGTGTAGATGTATCAAAAACGCTAAAGCGTATCAGCCCCGCACCGCAAGGTCGTGCGCACAAGATTCGCAAGCGCAGTAATCATGTCACAATCATCTTGGATAAAAAATAATAGGAAGCTAGAATGGGACAAAAATGTAACCCGATAGGTAACCGACTCGGCTTCATCAAGGGCTGGGACAGCAATTGGTACGGCGGTAATAACTACGTTGAGAAAATCGTTGAAGACGATAAGATCCGTAAGTATCTGATGGCTCGTTTGAAAAAAGCATCGGTGTCTAAAATCGTGATCGAAAGAACACTGAAGTTGGTCACTGTAACCATCAACACTGCTCGCCCCGGTGTGATTATCGGAAAAGCCGGATCTGAGGTGGACAAATTGAAGGAAGAGTTGAAGAAACTCACCGGAAAGGATGTTCAAATCAACATCTTTGAAATCAAGCGCCCGGAGTTGGATGCACGCTTGGTAGCAGATGGTATCTGCCGTCAGATTGAAGGCCGCATCAGCTACAGAAGAGCAACAAAACTTTCTTTGAGCTCCTCTATGAGAATGGGAGCCGAGGGTATCAAAGTAACGATTTCAGGCCGTTTGAATGGCGCAGAAATCGCTCGCTCTGAGACTTACAAGGAAGGAAGAACTCCTCTTCATACGCTAAGAGCTGATATCGATTACCATCACGCAGAAGCACACACTGCATACGGAAGAATCGGTGTGAAAGTGTGGATCTGCAGAGGTGAAGTATACGGTAAGAGAGATCTTAGCCCGAACTTCGGACAAGCAACTGTTCAGAAGAGAACAGGTGGCAACGAAAGACAAGAACGCCCCGAAAGACCAGGCCGTGACAATCGTCGCGGAGGTGGACGCGGAGAGAGAAAAGAGCGTCGCGGATAATAAATTTAGAAACAGCGTCAAGATAAACGACCATGTTACAGCCAAAAAGGACGAAATACAGAAAGCAGCAGAAAGGTAAGATCAAAGGTATCGCACATCGCGGTTCTCAGCTCGCCTTCGGAAGCTTTGCCATCAAGACACTTGATGAAGGATTCATCACTTCCCGTCAATTGGAAGCTGCCCGTGTGGCTCTTACCCGCTTCATGAAGAGAGAAGGTAAGGTATGGATCAGAATATTCCCAGACAAGCCTATCACGGCAAAACCCGCTGAGGTTCGTATGGGTAAAGGTAAAGGAGCTCCTGATCACTGGGTAGCCGTGATCAAGCCCGGAAGAATCATCTTCGAAGCAGAAGGTGTTCCTCTCGCAGTGGCTGAAGAAGCCCTTCGCCTGGCAGCGCAAAAATTGCCTTGCCGCACCAAGTTCATCGTTCGTCCTGATTACGTAGAATAATAATTACAGCAATGAAAGCTGCAGATATCAGAAATATGTCAGAAACTGACATCCTTGCTAAAATCAAGGAAGAAAAAGATGCTTTGGCCAAAATGAAATTTGGTCACCACATCGCAGGAACAGAAAATCCAATGCAGATCCGCAACAAAAGACGTGAGATCGCCCGCATGGAGACTGTTTTAAATGAAAGAAAAAATAATAAATAAGGGGTCCTTGTAATGGAAAGGAATCTTCGTAAAGAAAGAATCGGTGTAGTCACATCTAACAAGATGAACAAGTCTATCGTTGTTACGGTAGAAACAAAAGTGATGCACCCTAAGTACGGTAAGTTCGTAAAGCACTCTAAAAAGTTCATGGCACATGACGAAAAAGAGGAGTGTGGAATTGGTGACACCGTTAGAATCATGGAAACTCGTCCACTCAGCAAACTCAAACGCTGGAGAATGGTAGAGATTATTGAAAAGGCGAAATAAGCCGTAAAAAAGATTTTGAGCTATGATACAGAATGAGTCTCGACTTAAAGTAGCAGATAACAGCGGAGCGCGCGAAGTTCTCGTGATCCGTGTATTGGGCGGAACCCGCCGTCGCTACGCCTCTCTAGGTGACCAGATCGTGGTAACCGTGAAGGATGCATTACCGGGTGGAAACGTGAAGAAAGGCGCAGTTTCTAAAGCAGTAATTGTTCGCACTAAAAAAGAAGTACGCCGCGGCGACGGAAGCTATATCCGCTTCGACGACAACGCTGTTGTACTCCTCAATAACCAAGGGGAAATGCGCGGAACGCGTATCTTCGGTCCAGTAGCGCGCGAACTGCGTGAAAAAGACTACATGAAAATTATATCATTAGCTCCAGAAGTACTTTAAAAAAGCAAAATTTAAGCGCGATGCAAAAGCGACTCAAAATAAAAAAAGGTGACCTCGTTGTGGTAACAGCCGGCGAAAACAAGGGCAAACAAGCTCGTGTTACAGCGGTAAACCGCGACAACGATCGTGTCATCGTTGAAGGTGTCAATATGGTCACCAAACACCGCAAACCATCTGCTCAAAATCCACAAGGTGGAATTGAGAAAATGGAAGCAGGAATTCACATCAGCAACGTTAAAGTTGTAGACGCAAAAGGAAACGCTACTCGCGTGGGCCGTAGAAGAAATGCTGATGGAAAGCTAGAACGTTATTCTAAAAAATCAGGGGAGACACTCAAATGAGCTACGTACCACGTTTAAGAACAAGATACCAGGAGGAAATCGCTCCTAGTTTGATGAAGCGTTTTGAATATACTTCATCGATGCAAGTGCCTCGCATTACCAAAATCTGCCTCAATCAAGGTCTTGGTAAAGCAACTGCAGACAAGAAACTCATCGATGCTGCTGTGGAGGAAATGACTTTATTCAGTGGACAAAAGGCGGTGCCTACCATGTCTACAAAAGATATTTCGAACTTCAAATTGCGTAAAGGTGTAGCGATTGGAGCGAAAGTAACTCTCCGTGGCGACAGAATGTTTGAATTCCTCGATCGCTTGATCGCTGTAGCACTACCTCGTACTCGTGACTTCCGTGGTGTTAAATCCAGCGGATTTGATGGAAGAGGTAACTTTACCTTCGGTGTGAAAGAACAAATCATTTTCCCTGAAATTGATTTGGACAAAGTGAAAGCACTCAATGGTTTGGATATCACTTTTGTGACTACCGCGAAAACCAACGAAGAAGCAAAAGCACTTTTGGAAGAATTCGGATTCCCATTTACAAAATAAAAATTACCACGAAAAAATACCATGGCTAAGGAATCAATGAAAGCCCGCGAGCGTAAGCGCATCGCATTGGTGGATAAGTTCGCTGCAAAGCGCGAAGAATTAAAAGCTGCAGGAGATTGGGATGCTTTGCAAAAGCTACCTAAAAACAGCAGCAAGGTGAGAGTACGCAACCGTTGTCAACTAACGGGTCGCCCTCGCGGTTACATGCGCCAATTTGGTCTGTGCCGTAACCAATTCCGCGAATTGGCCCTCAATGGAAAAATCCCAGGAGTGAAAAAAGCGAGCTGGTAATTTATTTAATTAAGAAAAAGACGTAACAATGTTTACTGATCCAATAGCAGATTATTTGACCCGCATCAGAAATGCGCAGATCGCACGCCACAAGGTGGTTGAAATCCCTGCGTCTAACTTGAAGAAGGAAATCACTAAAATCCTTCACGATAAGGGTTACATCCTCAACTATAAGTTCGAGGACGGAAAGCCAGGTACTATCAAAATTGCTTTGAAGTACAATCCGAAAACTAGAATCCCAGCAATCACCAATATCGAGCGCGTTTCCTCACCAGGTCACCGCAAATACACAGGAGCTGATGCACTTCCTCGCGTATTAAACGGATTGGGTATCGCGGTAATGTCTACTTCAAAAGGAGTAATGACAGATAAAGAAGCCCGCAACGAAAACGTTGGTGGCGAAGTATTGTGTTACGTTTACTAAGAATCAGAAAAAACTTTTGACCCATGTCAAGGATAGGAAAAGCCCCCATCAAAATCGCCTCAGGTGTTGAAGTAAACTTCAGCAATGGAGTGGTTAAGGTGAAAGGTCCCAAAGGAGAATTACATCAGGACATCGATCCAGTTGTAAACATCGAAATCGCTGACGGACAGATTACTTTGTCTCGTACGAGTGATCACAAAGATGCAAGATCAAAGCACGGTTTGTACCGCTCACTCATCAATAACATGGTAGTGGGTGTTAGCACCGGATGGAAAAAAGAACTCGAGATGATCGGTGTAGGTTATCGTGCGAAAGCAAATGGCCAACAACTTGAATTGACACTCGGATTCAGCCACCCGATCGTGTTTGAACTTCCAACGGAGATTAAAGTAGCTGCCAAGGCAGAAAAAGGGGAGAACCCATTGATCACCTTGGAAAGTTTTGACAAGCAATTGATCGGTCAGGTAGCGGCGAAAATCCGTAGCCTGCGCGCTCCAGAACCATACAAAGGAAAAGGTGTGCGTTATATCGGAGAATATGTACGTAAAAAAGCTGGTAAGTCAGCAGCTAAATAATAAGAATCAGCAATGGCATTCAGCAAAGAAGCTCGCAGAGCTAAAATTCGCAAAAGAATCAGAGCTAGTGTTAAGGGCACTAATACAAGACCTCGTTTGTCTGTGTTCCGCAGCAATAGCCAAATCTACGCTCAGATCATTGACGATCTGAAAGGTGTAACCCTCGCTTCAGCATCTTCTCTCACGATGAAGGATGCGCAGAAGGTGGCCAAAGTAGAACAAGCTAAATTGGTTGGTCAGCAAATCGCAGAACGCGCATTGGCTGCCGGTATCAACGAAGTAGTGTTCGACAGAGGTGGTTACTTATATCATGGACGTGTTAAATCATTGGCCGAAGCAGCTCGTGAGGCAGGCCTTAAATTCTAATAGAAGTCATGGCAGAAGCTAGAACAGTTCGCTCAAGCGAAACAGAATTAAAGGACCGCCTCGTAGCAGTCAACCGTGTCACCAAAGTAACTAAAGGTGGTCGCACTTTCGGATTCGCCGCTATCGTAGTAGTGGGTAATGAAAATGGTGTGGTTGGTCACGGACTTGGTAAGTCAAAAGAAGTATCTGAAGCAGTTACTAAGGCGGTTGAAGATGCTAAGAAAAACCTCATCCAAGTACCCGTGTTCAAAGGAACCATTCCTCACGAACAAAACGGTAAGTTTGGTGGTGCTCGCGTATTCATCAAGCCTGCTTCTCACGGAACTGGAGTAATCGCCGGTGGTGCGATGCGCGCAGTGCTTGAATCAGCTGGTGTAACAGACGTATTGGCAAAATCGAAAGGATCTTCTAACCCACACAACGTGGTGAAGGCGACTTTGGATGCGCTTAGCAAACTACGCAACCCTCATGATATCGCTCGCATGCGTGGTATCTCCCTCGAAAAAGTGTACAACGGATAATTGAATCAAAATGGCAAAAGTTGTTATCACCCAAGTTCGTAGCGCGATTGACCAACCAAAACGTCAAAAGCTAACGATCGAAGCCCTCGGGATTAAAAAATTGAACGTTCCAGTTGAAAAGGATTTGTCTCCTAACATCGAAGGAATGATTCGTGCAGTCCGCCACCTGCTTAAAGTGGAATACAAATAATTGACTCCTCTTATTTTAGGTAAAAAATATGAAACTCAATAACCTTAAGCCTGCTGAAGGCTCCATTAAAAACCGCAAGCGCGTTGGTCGCGGTGAAGGTTCTGGCCATGGTGGTACTTCTACTCGTGGTCACAAAGGTGCTGGTCAGCGCTCAGGTACAAAGCGCAAAATCGGATTTGAAGGTGGTCAAATGCCTCTTCAACGCCGTTTGCCTAAGTTCGGCTTTAAAAATATCAATCGTGTAGAATACAAAGCGATCAACCTTGATACGCTTCAATTCCTCGCTGAAAAGTATAGCCTTACTGAAATCAGCCACGATACGCTTGTAGAATACGGAATCTGCGCAAAGAAAGATCTAGTGAAGATCCTCGGTCGCGGCGAACTGAAAGGAAAACTTTCTGTGACTGCTCACGGATTCTCTGCTACTGCAAAGGATGCTATCGAAAAACTCGGCGGTACTGTTACTACACTCTAACACTTTATGAAAGAATTTTTCAATAAATTTAAGGATATCTACAGACATGAAGAGCTGAGGAATAAAATCGGCTACACTCTTTTGTTGTTGCTGGTTTATCGAATTGGTTCTTTCATTGTTCTGCCAGGTATCGACGCTGGAGCCCTCAAGCAAGAGGAAGAAGAAGGACTTTTGGCTTTCCTCGGTCTATTTACCGGTGGTGCCTTCAGCCGTGCTTCTATTTTTGCGTTGGGTGTTATGCCGTATATCTCGGCTTCTATCGTTATCCAATTGCTCGGACTTGCTGTGCCTAGCATCCAAAAATTACAAAAAGAAGGGGAGAGTGGAAGAAAGAAAATTACGCAGTGGACGCGCTATCTGACCATCGCTATCGCGGTTGTGCAAGCACCAAGCTATATCACTCAATACGTGCCAGATGCCGCTAGACCTGACACCATGTTCTGGAACATCTCTGCAACATTGATCCTTACGGCGAGCACACTTTTTGTAATGTGGTTGGGTGAGAGAATCACAGACCGTGGAATTGGAAATGGTACTTCGCTGATTATCATGACGGGTATCATCTCTGATATCCCTAGAGGTATCTACTCAGAAGCGACTAGCCAGACCATCTTCTTCTTCTTGATTGAACTTGCTTTCTTGATTGTGATTATCGGAGCGGTGGTTGCAATTACGCAGGCGATCCGCAGAATACCGGTTCAAATGGCAAGACAGGCGAACTCTGGAAGCATGCTTCCGCAAGGGGAGGGAGCAAGATCGTACATTCCGTTGCGAGTTAATAGCGCTGGTGTAATGCCGATCATTTTTGCTCAAGCAATCATGTTCATTCCAGCTTTGTTGCAAAACTCAGAAGGACTTCAAGACAGCAAAATATTACAGAGCTTAACGGACATTCAGGGATTGGGATACAACCTCCTTCTGTTTGTGATGATTATCCTCTTTACATTCTTCTATACAGCGATTGTTACTAACCCTAACCAGATCGCTGACGACTTAAAGAAGAACGGAAATTATGTGCCGGGAGTAAAGCCTGGAAAGGACACTGCTGAATTTATTGATAGAGTTTTGTCGAATATAACGCTTCCTGGTGGTATATTTGTCGCCCTTATTGCAATTTTGCCCGCTGTGGTAATGATTGTTGGGTTAACGAAAACCCAAATGTTTGGGCAGTTTTTTGGCGGTACGTCTCTGCTGATTACAGTTGGGGTGATTCTCGATTTGTTACAACAAATTGAAAGCCATCTCCTTTCGCGTCACTATGATGGTCTGATGAAATCAGGCCGTGTAAGAGGACGCAATCAGACAGCGATTAGTTCCGGTTATACGAGTTAATATTTAAAAGGTGAAAAAACCGGTTTTAAAAACCGAAGATGAGATTGAGCTCATCAGACAAAGTTCTTTACTTGTTGGAAAAACATTAGCGGAGCTGGCATCCATGATCAGGCCGGGTATCACCCCTCTGGAATTGGATAAAAGAGCGGAAGAGTTTATCAAAGACCACAAAGCCTATCCAGGATTTCTTGGGCACGGTGGTTTTCCAAACTCCATCTGCGCCAGCGTCAACAGTGCTGTGGTGCATGGAATTCCTACCTCCAAACCACTCGATTCTGGTGATATCATATCAGTAGACATCGGTGTAATTAAGGATGGATATTGGGGAGATTCAGCATACACGTTTGCAGTAGGCGAGGTGGCTGAAGAAGTTTTGAAACTTCTGAAAGTAACAAAGGAAACGCTCGCACTCGCAATCGAAAACGCAGTAGCTGGAAAGCGAATAGGGGATATCGGACACGCAGTTCAATCTCACGCTGAATCCAATGGATTTGGAGTGGTGAGAGAACTCGTAGGACACGGCCTCGGCAGAGATTTGCACGAAGCACCTGAAGTACCCAACTTCGGAAAAAGAGGTTCGGGAATGCTTTTGCAAGAAAATCTTGTAATTGCCATTGAGCCGATGATTAACCTAGGAACTCGAAATGTTCGTCAATTGAAAGATGGATGGACGATTCAAACCGCAGATGGAAAACCAAGCGCTCACTTCGAACATACCATCGTAGTGAGAAAAGACAAGGCTGAGATTTTGTCGAGCTTTAAATGGGTAGAACAAGCATTAGGCTTGAATTAATATATGGCAAAACAGACGTCAATAGAGTTAGATGGAACAATCGTGGAAGCATTGTCAAATGCAATGTTCCGCGTGGAGTTGGAAAATGGACACGTTATTATTGCCCATATCTCCGGAAAGATGCGAATGCACTACATCCGTATCCTGCCAGGAGACAAAGTGAAGGTGGAAATGTCACCGTATGATTTGACAAAAGGAAGGATAAGCTTCCGTTATAAATAATTATTTGAACGACCATGAAAGTACGTGCATCATTGAAAAAGCGCTCTGCTGACTGCAAAATCGTGAGCAGAAAGGGAAAGCTTTATGTGATTAACAAGAAGAACCCAAAGTTCAAACAAAGACAAGGATAAATTAATCACTCCTCTTGGAGTGGACTATAACCATATTTGAAAAATGGCAAGAATAGCAGGTATCGACTTACCGCGTAAGAAAAGAGGTGAAATCGGACTCACCTACATCTTCGGAATCGGACGCAGCACCGCTCGTCGAATCCTTATCGACAACGGTATTGATGTAAACAAGAAAGTACAGGATTGGAATGACGACGATCTTTCTAAAATCCGTGGTACCATAACCAACGAAATTAAAGTAGAAGGAGCTCTCCGCTCTGAAGTTCAAATGAGCATCAAGCGCCTTATGGACATCGGTTGCTACCGTGGAGTGCGTCACCGTGTAGGTCTTCCTGTACGTGGACAGTCTACAAAGAACAACTCACGTACTCGTAAGGGTAAGCGTAAGACAGTTGCCAACAAGAAAAAAGCCGTTAAATAATAAATAGCTGCTAAGCACAAAAGACATGGCTAAAGTAGAAAAGAAGAAAAAGAAGAATGTACTTGTAGAAGCAGTAGGTCAAGCACACGTGCAATCTACATTCAACAACATCATCATCAGCCTTACCAACAACAGCGGACAAGTTATCTCTTGGTCTTCTGCTGGTAAGATGGGATTCCGCGGTTCGAAGAAGAACACTCCCTACGCTGCTCAGCTTGCCGCTGAACAAGCAACAAAGGAAGCTTACGAACTCGGCCTCCGCAAAGTAAAAGTTTTCGTGAAGGGTCCTGGTGCAGGTCGTGAATCTGCAATCCGTACCATCCACAGCACTGGTGTAGAAGTGACAGAAATTGTCGATACCACTCCACTTCCTCACAATGGTTGCCGTCCACCGAAAGCAAGAAGAATCTAATAAGCACAACTCACAACCATTCAAATAGAAAATGGCTAGGTATACAGGTCCAAAAACAAAAATCGCCCGCAAATTCCGTGAAGCAATCTACGGTCCTGACAAAGGATTGGAGAAACGCAATTATCCTCCCGGACAACACGGTCCAAACAAGAAGCGCGCGAAGCAATCAGAATACGCGACTCAGCTTGCTGAAAAGCAAAAAGCAAAATACACATACGGTATTCTTGAAAGACAATTCTCGAACCTTTACAAAAAGGCTTCTGCTCGTCCAGGTGTTACTGGTGAAATCCTATTGGCGCTCTGCGAAGCTCGCCTGGATAACACCGTTTTCCGCCTAGGTGTAGCCCCTTCTAGAATGTCTGCTCGTCAGCTCGTAAGCCACAGCCACATCACGGTGAATGGTAACGTTGTAAATATCCCTTCTTACCAATTACGCCCAGGCGATCGTATCGCCGTGCGCGAAAGAAGCAAATCACTCCCTACCATCACGCTCGCGCTTGCAAACCGCAAGAAGTTCGACTGGTTGGATTGGAACGATAGCGATAAGCAAGGAATCTTTATCAACTATCCTGAGCGTGTTCAGATCCCTGAAAACATCAAGGAACAGTTGATCGTCGAGTTGTACTCTAAGTAATAAATAAAAAACACATAAACCATTCAATGGCTATTCTAGATTTCGTTAAACCGGATAAGGTCGTGATGCTGGAAAGCAACGACTTCACAGGGTCGTTCGAATTCCGCCCACTAGAACCGGGCTTTGGAATCACTGTAGGTAACGCGCTCAGAAGAATTCTTCTTTCTTCCCTCGAGGGCTTTGCCATCACGTCTATCCGCATCGAAGGTGTGGACCATGAATTCAGCACTATCAAAGGGGTGGTGGAAGATGTGACCGAAATCGTTTTGAACTTGAAACAAGCGCGTTTCAAAAGACAAATCGAAAATACTGACTACGAAAAAGTAGTTATCAATATCACTGGCCAAGACCAATTCAAAGCTGGTGATATCAGCAACTTCACTACTGCATTTCAAGTATTGAACCCTGATTTGGTGATCTGCAACATGGATCCCAAAGTGAAGATCAAAATCGATATGACCATCGGAAAAGGTCGTGGATATCGTCCAGCTGAAGAGAACAGAACCAGCAGCGCTCCTGTAGGTACTATCTTCATCGACTCGGTTTTCACTCCGATCCGAAACGTGAAGTACAGCGTGGAGAACTACCGCGTTGAACAGAAAACGGACTACGAGAAACTTATCCTCGAAATCCAAGGAGATGGATCGATTTCTCCTAAAAATGCCCTTCAAGAGGCTGCCAAAATCCTCATCCACCACTTCATGCTATTCAGTGACGAGAGAATCACTCTCGAAACGGAAGCGAAGAAGGAAGTAGAAGAGTTCGATGAGAGCAGCTTGCACATGAGACAACTTCTCAAGACCAAGTTGGTGGACATGGACCTCAGCGTGAGAGCTTTGAATTGCTTGAAAGCTGCAGATATCGAAACACTCGGTGACCTCGTTTCTTTCAATAAGAACGACTTGTTGAAGTTCAGAAACTTCGGTAAAAAATCACTTACTGAATTGGAAGAACTCGTGGAAGGTAAAGGCTTGCAGTTCGGAATGCAGGTTGCTAAATACAAACTTGACAGAGATTAATTTTTAATCCCCACATAAACGGGATTGTAGCAGAACACGAAAATGAGACACGGTAGAACAATAAACCACTTAGGAAGAAGAGCTGAACACCGTCAGGCTCTCTTGTCGAACCTCGCTTGCTCTTTGATCGAGCACAAGCGCATCAACACCACTTTGGCGAAAGCAAAAGCGTTGAGAAAGTACATCGAACCATTGATTACAAAATCAAAGACGGATAGCACTCACAACCGCCGTACTGTATTCAGCTACTTGAAGGACAAATACGCGGTAACTGAGCTCTTCAGAGAAGTGGCTCCAAAGGTGAATGACAGACCAGGAGGATACACGCGTATCATCCGCACTGGATACCGCCCTGGAGATAGCGCTGAAACTTGTCTTATCGAATTGGTTGACTTCAATACCATCTATGGCAAGGAGGCTGAAAAGGCATCTGCTAAGAAGCGCACACGTCGCGGTGGTGCAAAGAAGAAAGAGGAAGGAACTGTAGAAGCTGCAGCAACTGAAACTTCTTCAGAAGCAACTCCAGAAGTAGAAGCAAAGCCAAAAGCAAAGCGCGCTACCAAGAAGAAGACCGACGAAGGATCTGCTGAATAAGCATCACCCATCTCAAGATATGAAAAACCGTTTCCCCTCAAAGGAAGCGGTTTTTTTGTTTATGTTTGGGCATCACTAAACCACTAACATTATGAATTTCATTGCAATCCTCGTCGCGGCCCTCGTGCCCACCCTCATTGGCTTCATTTGGTACAGCAATAAAGTTTTCGGCAAACAATGGCAAGCAGCAGCCGGACTCACCGAAGAGGACCTCAAAAAAGGCAGTTTCATCAAAATCCTCATCTTCTCTTTTATCCTGAGCTTCCTCCTCGCATTCATAACGCCTTATTTGGTAATCCACCAAAATCACATTCAATCAACACTCATGGGCGAACCCGGTTACGGAGTTGACAATTCCCCAGTTGATGTTTACCTCAAAGACTTCATGGTCAAGTACGGCAACAATTTCCGCACTTTCAAACACGGCGCCTTCCACGGTTTCTTCTTCGGCCTCTTCCTCGCGCTCCCAATCCTCGGCCTCAACGCTATCTTCGAAAGAAAATCCTTCAAATACATCGCCATCCACACAGGATACTGGTGCATTACGTTGATGATTATGGGGGGGATTATTTGCGGGTGGAAATAAATGAGTCTGGAGTCTAGAGATTAGAATTTAGAATTTAGAGTTTAGAAATTAGAGTTTAGAATTTAGAGTTTAGAAATTAGAGTTTAGAATTTAGAGATTGGAGTTTAGAGTTTGGAGTTTAGAATTTGGAGTTTAGAGTTTAGAGATTGGAGATGGGGGAATATTTTATTCGAATGACTCGAATAATTTATAAGAGACGTTTTTGAAGATGCCGGGTTAATTTTGATGCTATGCATTTCAAAAACCTAGTAGCGTATCAAAAAGCTAAAGAACTAAACATGCAATGCCTGTCCATTATAAAAAATAATGGAGGAAGCTTGCCTCTTTACTTTAAGGATCAACTTGGCAGAGCGGCATTAAGTGTGGCTTTAAACATAGCTGAAGGATCTGGACGATCTACTGCTAAAGACCAAAAGCATTTCTTTGTCATGGCTAACGGCTCCCTTCGAGAAGTAGAAGCTCTATTAGATATGCTGCATTTATTCACTACAGCTCCGACTCCACCTTTCGCAGAGATAAATGAACTTCTAGAACTTATTAGCAAACTACTCCGAGGCCTGATAGCAAAAAACACAAAATAGAACTCCAAACTCCAAACTCCAAACTCTAAATTCCAATCTCTAAACTCCAATCTCTAAATTCTAAACTCTAAATTCTAAACTCTAAATTCTAAACTCTAATCTCTAATTTCTAATCTCCAAATTCTAAATTCCAATTTCTCGTCCTATCTTCGTCCCCCAAATGATTCGAACTATTCAACCCGCAGTATTGATCCTTCAAGACGGTACTGTATTCCACGGTAAATCATGCGGAGCCGTTGGTACGACCACAGGCGAAATCGCCTTCAACACCGCAATGACGGGCTATCAAGAAGTATTCACCGACCCATCCTACTACGGACAAGTATTGGTCATGGCTACTGCCCATATCGGCAACTATGGCGTACACAGTGAGGAGATTGAAAGCGAATCCTGCAAGGTTTCGGGAATCATCATCAAAAAGTTTTCGGACATAGCAAGCCGCATTGGCGGGGCTGGTACCCTTCAAGATTATCTCATTCGAGACCACGTAGTGGGAATTTGTGACATCGATACCCGTGCGCTCGTGCGTCATATTCGCCAAAGCGGTGCCCAAAATTGCATTATCTCTACCGATACAGAAAACATAGAAGGACTGCGCGCACAACTCGCTAAAGTGCCCTCTATGGACGGATTAGAACTTTCTTCCAAAGTCGCCACCCAAGAAGCCTACTTCTTCGGTCAGACCAATGCCGCATTCAAAGTAGCTGTCATCGATCTGGGAGTGAAGAAAAACATCCTGCGTTGCTTAGCAGAGAGAGGCTGTTATTTGAAAGTATTCCCGATGGATGCCAGTACAAGCGACATCTTAGCGTTTCAACCCGACGGAGTGATGTTCAGCAACGGACCTGGAGATCCAGGAGCCATGCCTGCACAAATTCAGCTTTTCAAAGAAATCATCGCCACGGGAATTCCGTGTTTTGGAATATGTCTCGGACACCAAATAATCGGACTCAGTCAAGGACTTTCTACCGTAAAAATGTTCAATGGACACCGCGGCATCAATCATCCGATCAAAAATTTAATCACAGGAAAGAGCGAAATCACCTCGCAGAATCACGGATTTGTGATCTCACACGACAGCGTGAAGAACAATCCCAACATTGACATTACACACATACATCTCAACGATAATACCATCGCCGGTATTCGTTTAAAAGACAAGCCTGTATTCTCGGTGCAATACCATCCGGAAGCAAGCGCTGGTCCGCACGATTCGCGTTATCTCTTCGATCAATTTATCGAAGCCATGAAAGCAGTGAAAGTAACTGCCTAAATCCAATACGAAACCGGCCCAATACAACTACACATGTCAACAATTGCAAAAATTCAAGCCAGACAAATCCTCGACTCGCGAGGAAATCCTACCGTAGAGGTAGAAGTAATTACCGATCAAGGCATCATGGGCCGTGCAGCTGTTCCAAGCGGCGCATCCACCGGTGTGCATGAAGCAGTAGAACTGCGCGACAACGACAAAGGCATCTACCTTGGAAAAGGCGTTACCAAAGCCGTGCAAAACGTCAACAGCATTCTCAACGAAGAACTCAATGGAGCTTCCATCTTCGATCAACAGCTTGTAGACCGCGCCATGTGCGGCATCGACGGTACCGACAGCAAAGCCGTGTTGGGAGCAAATGCCATCCTCGGTGTATCATTGGCCGTGGCAAGAGCTGCTGCCGACACCATCGGAATGCCCTTGTATCGATACGTAGGTGGAGTAGGAGCGAGCACTCTTCCCATTCCATTGATGAACATCATCAACGGAGGAGCGCATGCCGACAACAAAGTAGACGTACAAGAATTCATGATCCTTCCTGTGGGAGCCGATTCATTCAGCGAAGCGTTGCGCATGGGCACGGAAGTATTTCACCATCTCAAGAGCGTGCTCAAGAAGCAAGGACACAGCACCAACGTGGGCGATGAAGGCGGATTTGCGCCCAACCTTGCCAGCAACGAAGACGCACTCAAAGTGGTGATGCAGGCCATTGAAGCAGCAGGTTACAAGCCAGGAGAAGACATCTACATCGGACTCGATTGCGCCAGCACCGAGTTTTACGATGCAGAGAAAAAACTATACACCTTAGGAAGCACGGGAGAGTCGCTGACCAGCGAGCAGATGGTTTCCTATTGGGCCGATTGGTGCAAGCGTTATCCGATCGTATCCATCGAAGACGGTTGTGCCGAAGACGATTGGGACGGATGGAACCTGCTCACCAAAGAACTCGGCGGCATGGTACAACTCGTTGGCGACGATTTATTCGTAACCAACGTATCCCGTTTAGCGCAAGGAATAGAGCAAGGCATTGCCAATTCCATTTTGGTAAAAGTGAATCAAATCGGAACACTTACAGAGACCATCGATGCCGTGAACATGGCCCACAGAGCCGGTTACACCAGCATCATGAGTCATCGCAGTGGAGAGACCGAAGACACCACCATTGCAGATTTAGCAGTAGCGTTGAATACTGGACAAATCAAGACCGGCAGTGCCAGCCGCAGCGACCGGATCGCCAAGTACAATCAGTTGCTTCGCATCGAAGAAGAGCTCGGCAAAACCGCCTACTATCCCGGCCGCAACTTCCCCTACGCGAGATAATTCATTCGCAATAGTCAAAAACTTAAAATCCTCTAGCCCTAGGCTAGGGGATTTTTTTATTGTCTGACTGTCCCACCAACCTAGTGGCTATTGTCAATCTATATCTTTGCTTTTTATTTGCAAAATAAAGTAATAGCTTTACTTTTGTAGGGTGATTGTCACTTAATAGCTTTACTTAATGAATACAAAATCACTTCAACTGCAACAACTTAACAGCAAAATGAGAGGATTTGCGACTTTAAAGCAAATAGCGATGCCTCCAACGGGGTGGGTAAAAGCCATACGCTTGGCAATTGGTATGTCTATGCAGCAGCTCGGAAACAAGTTGAACATCTCTAAACAAGGCGTGATGGACATTGAAAAAAGAGAGAAGGAAGGTTCAATTACTATCAAGTCACTAAGGGAAGTTGCTCATGCTTTAGACATGCAATTGGTATATGGATTCATACCAAATGATGGATCGTTAGATGCGTTGATTGAAAAACGAGCTATCGCCTTAGCATCTCAAATTGTGATGCGAACATCCACTACCATGAAATTGGAAGATCAAGGCAATTCAAAAAAGCGCATTGAAAAAGCCATAAAAGAAAGGGCTGCAATCATTCAAAAAGAAATGCCAAAGATTTTATGGGATTGAATTTAGAACACCTCAACGGTCAAACCCCTATTGACGAAGAGGAGAAGGAAGGGTTATTGATTTCCACCATTTCCACACGAGGGGAGTTGGATGAATTTGAACATTTCAGTTTATGGGAAGCCTTCAGAATGATTCCAGACTTAAATTTTCATCCCTGCCTGTTGACAGCGTTTTACATATAGTTTCACATTCTGGTTCGCAATGATTTTTTTGATTTCAATTACAGTTTCAATGGCTTCTTCAATCTCCTCTTTAAAAAGAGGTGATTCGTTGAAATGAGCACCAGGATTCAAACACCTGTTTTTGATAGTTAGTATTTTACCTGCCATTTCTCTTGCAGCTGAAGATTCGTTTTTCTCTTCCAAAATTCTTATAAATAGATTTAGCCAATCTCGCTTGAAAGATTTTAGTTGATTACGTTTTATAGGGGGTGTAGCATTATACTTTGTATTGGTATCTAAATCGCCCTTTAAGTCTTCTAACTCCTCCTTAGTAAGTTTCATTTTCTTTAGGAGGCTTCGTAAATCACCTAATAGTTGGCTTTCGTCTGACTTATTAAGTAAAGATTCAATCATAGAACCAAGGCTTGTCCAACTTGTATTGGCCCAAATATATTTTAGTTCAGGGTCAGTGTATTTACCGAGAATTGATTCTGTTTCTTTTCGCAAATACAAAGCACAGGCTTCATAATCACCATTTTTATAGTTATCAATTGCTTTTGTTAGAAAATCACTTCTGTCATATCTGATTTTCGGATTTTCATGAATAGGAGTTGGTTCAAATACCATCAACTGCCATTTGCTGATATTGTCATGTATTTTTCTTTTAAGCTCGTTATAAAAACCTTTTTCGTGGGTTAGAATGATAATTTGATAATCCTCCGAATACTTATCAATGACCAAATCAATCACTTTTAGACGATTGTTCAAATCCAAGCTTATTAGTAAGTCATCTAAAACTAATAGATTCAAATCATCTTCATGGCCTGCTAGAGAGTTCTTTTTTCTTACTTCCATCAAAACGAAACGAATTGCCAATGCAATTGCGTTTATCCTTGCTTCATTGAAGAAGATATGCGGTTTGTCAATATTAATTAATCCCGTCTTGTCATCACCAAATGTAGCTGTTAGGTGAATCTTGATTTTTGAAACTTGCCTGTTCCTATCAAACTCTTCAAGGGGACTTTGGACATAAACGCCTATTTCAGCTTTTTCACCATCTCTCGCTAAATATGTGTTATAATATTGACTAACTAGACTTGAGCTCCCTTTTAGTTTCAAAGGGTCTATAAGGTCTTCCAGTGCGTTATTAAATTCGCTACGCCATTTGTTTAGTGTTGCAATCTTCTCGTTGTTATTGCATCCATCAATTATTTTATTGTAGAGCTCAAGAAGGTTAATGCCAGTGCTGCTTTGGGCAAATGGGATAATATCACGTAAGAAAAATGGCCAGAGATTTAGTGGTTCAGAGTTCCTGAAATTACTAAAGTTCAATAGCAAGCGATGCGTAATAAATTCACTTGATGAATTTACTTGTTTAATAAATGGGTCTTTACAATCATCATCCGTTTCAGAAAGCTTAAAGGATGTTAGGGACTTGCTGTTTTTTTCTTTGAAATTCAAATGAATGAAGGAATCAACTTCGTCTTTTTGATATACATTTCTTAAACTTTGTGAAAGCGGAGTAATTTTTTCAAAATACTTCTTGTGTTCATTAGGTTTCTTACCACTACACTGTAATGCTGTATATAATGCCCAAAAAATAGAAGACTTTCCACTACCATTAACACCAAAAACTAAAGCATGCCTACCATTAAATTTTATTTCAGCGTTATAAGGAAACGCCTTGAAGTTTTGCAACTCTATGCTATGTAAGTACTTTTTAGCCATTTACTTTTTGATTCCAAATGTCTTTAAAATGCGATTAAACCATTTTTCATCATCAATTACTTTTTGCCAGTTCCATATGGGTTCTGTTTCCCAGTTTGAAGGGAACCCCATAGCCCTGACGTCTACCATTGGGTAGGATTTAAGTAATCTGAAAAGTTTGTTTTTAAACGTATGCTTAGGGTTGATGATGTTAAGCCAATAAATAAGCATGCTCAACAAGAAATAAGTTCTGTTATTATTCGTGGGTCTTCCAGTTGTTGGGTCATAGATAATCGTGTGATTCAGAAAGGTGTACCTTGGATTTGCAGGAATCGCAGGAGTAATACGCATCACCCTGCTCCACAGCCTAGAATGATGGGCACAAACATTTCGCACATAAACTATACTGTGAAGCCACGATTCAAATGTAGTGTCATCAAGGCCAAAATAGTGGGCTAAATCTCTTCGGTCATGTGTGCCGGATAAATTTTTATACAACATAGATAAACTCCCAAACGATGTCAGTTCTAACATCATCCAACTAGGAGGCATCGGATCAAGATATTTTTGTTTAAAATCCAAAATGAATTTTTCATCGCTCCGTGTAAATTCATCGGTAATCTTAAGGAGCGTCTTTGCATGATTGTTTGCGTTCGTAAAGATTCCGGGTAATGTATACCAAAATGAACCGTGCCTATGGGACAATTCGTAAATCATCTTGGCACGAATTGCGACTTCGATTTTCTCAAGTTCACCTAAAATTACTTTTCTAAGCTCCCGGTCGAAGCAATAGAGCTTAAACGCATTATTAAAAGTTGAACCAGGTTTGAAATTATGAGTAGTTTTTGGTTGTGCTAGCATTGGATGCCAATAGCCACTAAGTCGGTAATAGCTGATGTTTTCGAGTAAATGCAAGGCTTTGGCCTCACTTTCTATGATAAGCCCCCTATCTTTTAACTGTTGAAGTTGATCGGCATAACTGAGTGCCGGTTTGATATATGGCACTCTAGGCATAGGCATGAAAATAAAAAGTCCACCCTGAGCGCCCTGATCTAACGGGAAGGGGGGTGGACATGTTGATGCGAAAGTAAAACAAGTTTTTGAATTCCGTAAACGTTTTCAAAGAAAAGTTTGCAGAAAAAAAATCTAGGTATTTGTATTTCAACATGTTTACCCATTCTGTATTACATTGATGATGTCAGGACTTTTCACCGGAAAGTCTAAAATACGCCTGCGGATAATGTTGTCGGTGCTTTTGTATTCGTCATATACCGAATTGATGATTCTCACAATCTTGTCCGCCTGTGTTTTTTCATCCAGGTGGTCTATGGGTTTTAGAAGTTGGTTTACTTCTTTTAAAACAGCAATACCTTTCTCCTCCATGTGTTCCTTGAAATACAATTCATACACACAGGCATCTACCAGTTCTTCAAAGTTGGCTGCCATGTGGTCGTTGGGAGTATATGGACTGATGCGTTCTGAATATTTTTTGATGAAGGTGATGTAATCCACCAAAATCTCAAATGGCTTCATTTCCATCTTGGGAATTTCAGGAATTGGGATTTGTTCGATGTATGCCTTCTTCCACATGTTTGTACCAACACCTGAACTAGTAGCTATCTTATCAAAGTACCATTCACACAATTTAGAATTTAAGATAGAACATAAGTACTCTAAATTTGCACCTAACATTATAAAGGTACTATCGTTGGTGTAATAACCTTCTTTGTCAATAGCAAAGGTTGCTTTATCAGAAAGAACTAACCATACAATTTTTTCCCTTTCAAAATCCGAGTAGTAAGCCACATTATCTTGTATTTCATACCATTTATAAGGCCCAGATTTTCTGCCCTTCCATTTCTCTCCATTACGTAAAGGCTGCCATTCAAGGGGCCTTGGCTCCAATCTTTCTCTGTATTGATTCAAATAAGTAAGAATATTATTAATCCTTGTAACATCATCATTTCGTCTTATAAAAATCAGATACTGCTTTTTATAGTCGGTAATAAAACGTTTTATGTCCCTACCTCGTAAAAGGGGCTTTATGTAATCTGCGCAAGCTGGATTTTCAGAAATAAGTATGTTTCTTGTTTTTTCATTAATGTAAAAAGCCTCATTGCAACCTGACTTAATCCCATAATTGATTTCAGTATTCCAATCTTTTAATTTCTTGGGTACCATCTCAATTATTTGTTTAACATACTCAGAAAATTTATCAGCAAATGACCAACTTGAATCATTTAAATACTTTCTTTGATATTTATTTCCATTTTTATTAATATAATCAATAAGTGGTTCATTCCTTTGCAAATCATTCCCAACAAGACAGAATGTAAAAGAGTAGTTATCTGATGGCTTTGATGATTTCCGAAAGAAAATAATTGAGGTATCAACTGTTGCACCAAATACCTGAACTTCATTAAAATCAACATATCCGCTCAATTGGGTTTTTGACAACAGGTATTTACGCAAGTTTTGCCCATATTTTGCTCTTGTATATTTCTTTGAACAGATATAAGAGAAAACCCCTTTTTCCTGCTTCAAAATTTTATGCCCCAATTCAAAGAAGTAGGTATAAATGTCGCTGGTGCTGTTGTACACTTCATAATTAGGTTTACCGTCAATCTTCTCTAAATAGGGTTTAATGTCGGTAATGTTTTCCTGTCGTATGTAGGGTGGGTTACCTATCACAATATCAAAACCACCTTTATCAAACACATCTTTGAAGTACAAATGCCACATAAACCAAGGCTTTTCATCTTTTTTTAAAAGTGGTTTAATGTCTTTCAAGGCCTGTTGCATATCCTCAATTTCTGCATCTAATGTTGCTATGTTTTTCTCCTGTTTTGTTTTGCGGCTTTTATCTGGAGCAAAGTTTCTTGAAATGGATGCAACTGTCTTTTTCTTTTCAGCAATCAAGTCTTTAAACGATTGCTCAATACTATGAGCCACCAAAGCATCAATTTCATTTCGTATTTCTTCTTTACGGTGGTTGTTTTTCGGGTCAAAAAAATCCTTTTCGAGTTTAGCTAAATCGGTATGTGTTTTCTTAAACAGATTAACCTGTGTTTGTGTATTAAATAAATCTGTTTGTTGTGGCTCTTCTTGTATGTCGTGATACTTTAAAGAATACCCTTTGAAACTTTCAAGCAAAGAATCTCCTTGCATGATTTTGTAATCGAAGTTGGGTAGTGGTTGTGGCTTTTCGCCTTTCTTTACCTCTTCATCTACAATCAAACTCAACCAAAAACGCAAACGTGCAATATCCACCGCACCTTTGTCTTTATCCACTCCATAAATAGAGTTTTGTATAATGGCTCGTTTGACCTCACCTTTTTTATCGAGTAAAGTCCAGTCCAAAGCCAGTTTGGCGTGAAATATTTCCTGCAACAATCCCATAGGAAAAGCACCCGAACCAATAGCTGGGTCACAAATTTTTACATCATCTAGAAGCTTTTCAATTTGGGATGCGTTGTTTCGTATAAAGTTGTCTTTGGCTTTTTCATCTCCACGGTCTTTATATCGGATGAAGTTAGCAATGGCTTCATGTTTGCCCAAGTTTAGTTCAAGGTATTGAATCAATACTTCCTGACACATGTATTGCACAATGAGTTTGGGCGTATAAAAAGCCCCTTTCTCACGGTTATCTTCGAGTAGGTTTTCAAAAATGTGCCCAAGCATTTCAGGGTCAATACCCACATCCAAATCATCAGGCGTACTTTCATCAATGGTGAAATTGTATTCGCCAAAAAATGAGAACAGGTTTTCAAACAGTTCTTTTTTGAAAACAATGAAATCGGCTTTGGCTTTCTTTTCAATTTCATCACGTTCAAACAAACCACCATTCAGATAAGGAAACTTGGTTTTGGTTACTTTGAAAACTTCATCCTTCGGATTGTTAAGTGTTTCAAAGAATAAGGGCACAAGACAGTTGCTGTAAAAGACATCATTGCAATTGGCTTCAAAAAATTCTGCTAAGAAATTCTTGTTGCCTTCTCCATAGTGTTTGTCTTGTGCAACATCTAACCAGCCTTTCTTTTGTAGGAATTGAAGAAAGACAATCCTGCCCAACATTTTCTTTACAAAGTCACGAATGGCTTTTTCATTGCCATTAAAGATGCTGGCTTTGAAATTTGAATCTATCAGGCTTTCAACAAATGCCTGATAATGCTTTTTATACTTTACGAAAAACTCCTTGGAAACCTTTTCTACTGAGAATGCCTCTAATACATCCTTTATTGTTCGGGTTCGCTTTTCTACCAAATGCCAAAAACGTTCTCTGGGTGTTACACAAGTTTCGTCTTTGCCCAATACATAAGTGTATCGCTTGGGGTGTGTTTCTTTCTTTATCTCATTGCCTTCATCATCCCAATATTTCGACTTGGAGTAAAAGGAAAAACGCCAGTCGTTATGTCCCGGTTGGTGGTAAACAATCAAGGCACCATCTACCACCCCAGGAATTACTTCATTGGTAATCAAATTGCGTAAGCCAACACGGTTGCGGGTGATGTGTGTAGCATTAGTTTTGAGTTCAACTTCATATAATGCCAAACTATTACCATCATCCAGTTTGATGTTACCAAAACGAATGATTTTCTGTGTAAGGTCACGTTGTGCCTGCTTGGTCATATCCACAGGCTCTTCAGTGGTAAAAAATTCACGGTTGGGGAAGATGGCGTTTACAATTTTCTTCCAATTGTCCCGTGAATATTCGGCTCTTAAATGTTCGTGTAGTTCTTCTTTTGTCATTAGCCTACGAATGATTCTGATATAATTATCTGCGGTGCGTTGTACCTGGTTTCAAGTTTCTTTGTTTTCGGTTCCTGCTCGTCTTCTTTCATGGCATCAATCAATGGATAAGCTTTCAGAATTCTAATCAACTGCTGAAATGCATCTATATTGGTCATGGGTTTCACCGTAGGATTTTTGCGTGAATCCTCAAAAAGTCGTTTCCGTTCTTTTGCCAGTTTGTTTATCTCTCTTGGTAATTTTTGAAATTTACCTTTAGAAATGGCTGCTTTGGCAGCATTCAGTAACTCTTTTTCACCAGGACTTACAAAGTTAAAATGAATTTGACCGTGTAAATACTCAATGGCCCGTTGGTCGTTCGGCCCCATCTTTACAGTTCCTAACTGCCCTAATGCAGCAAGATTTTCTTCTTCTCTGAAAGTTTGAAGTGCTGTTCCGATTTGGTCGTGGTGAAATTGGTGAAGCCGTACTGCCTTTTCAGTTATGTGTGCTTTGAATATTCGAGCAGCCTCAATGAAAGTAAGTTCTTCAAACTCCAATTTGTTGTTGATGTAATAAAAACTGTCACGTTTTTGGTTTTTGATATACACCAATGATGTTTCTTTTCTGCTCTTGTCGTTTCTGCCGGTCCTTGCTCGTTTTGGCACACGGTCACGAATCTTTTTATAAAATTCTGGTTGCTCGTCCTTGAACTTTCTTAACTCATTTAGGAATATTAAACGCTCATCTCGTTCTTCCTCGGGTACTTTCTCGAACAATCCAAAAGTTCCGTATTCCTCATCATCTGAGTAGATTTGGCTATCCTCTCCCAATGCAGAGTGAAAAGCTTGAAGCTTGATGTAAGCCTTTTTATTCAACTCTATTTCATTATCTGTTTTTGCGGTTGGAAAAAAATTATAAATATACACTTTATCCGAAGGCGTACCAATACGGTTTACACGCCCAATACGCTGCATCAAACGGGTTGCGTTCCACGGAATGTCATAATTTACAATAACATTAGAACGGTGAAGGTTTACACCCTCAGCCAAAACTTCTGTGGTAATGATGATGTCGTAATCATTCTTTTGTTCTTCTAGTTTTAGGTTTGCATCAAAGTTTGCAGCAATTATTTCTGAAAGGTCTTTTTGATTAGAACTGTCCACTGCAATCAATCTTTCAAAGCCGTCTTTTTTCAACCTTTTACTGATATAATCAGTTGTTTCCTTCGACTCACTGAAAAGTATGAGTTTCCTGTTGTCGTTGATGTCTCTATTCATCAACTCATTTTTCAGTCTGAAAACCAATTCGTCATACTTGGGATCTTGGATTATTTTGTTCCAACTTTCAACCAACTTGTCCAAAACCTTTTGGTCGTGGTAAATGCCAACAATAAATTCAGGTGCAAATTCTTCTACCGAAAATGCCTGAATGATATTCGGGTCTTGGGTATCTTCTAATAACTTTTGTAGGCTCTCTTCATCATCATTGAGGATGTAGTCATTCACACCCAATTTGGGAGCAATGAAAATTCTGCCGTTTTCAATCATCTTTACCATAGCTGTATTAGCATTATGGTAACGCTTTAAACTCATTTTGAAGGCCTCAAAACTGCTGTCAATTCTTTTCACCAAAAGCGTTTTCATGATTTTAGCCAATGACTCGGAGATGATGTCGGCATTCTTATTAAAAAATTTCTTTTTGATTTCTTCAGGTAAAAACTTTATTGCCTGATAGCGGAAATACTTTAAGCCATTTTTTGTGTCTTTAAGTTGCTTTAGCGTTTCATCATACAATTCACTCAATTCCAAATCCATCTGATAAAGAATCTGTCTTGGTGGCTCTATGTCCGGGAAGGTGTAACCTTGTTCTTTAATGTCCTTCCAATATTCTTCTGTGTTTCTAATGTCGGTACGAGTTCTTCTAACGATGATTGGTTCTAAAACCTTAACCCTGATTTCGTCATAGATTTTCTTAACCTCAGAAGCGATGATATATTTATCTTTTTGTTTTTTCAGTTTGTCATATCGGTCAATGAGTGGTCTGAAAAAGTGTTGTAAGTTTCCGATTTCAAGAGTTGAGTTCTTTGCATCTTGGAATAAATACAACTGATTTCGGATATCATCAGGTTTATTGTTAAGTGGTGTAGCTGTAACTAGAATTACTTTTTTCTCTCTGCTTCCATCAGGTGCAGGGTTTTTTCTTGGAGTCTTGCAAATTTTTTGAAGGAAGTTGAACATTTCAGATTCATCACTTCTGAATTTGTGAGCTTCATCAACAATGATTAAATCATATATTTCGGGGTGTGTAACCTTGTGTAAGCTACCATTGGTAATCAATGTAACATTCGGAACTTCGAAATCACGAATAGTTCTTTCCCAGTTAGGTCGTAATGCTGGAGGATGAATAATTAGTATTTTGGTTCGGTAGCCGTTGGAGAAATAAAACTTCTTTGCCACTATAGTGGCAATGATTGTTTTACCCAATCCCACAACGTCTGCCAATACAAAACCGCTGTGCTGAACCAATTTGTTATAGCCATCATTTACCGCATCAATCTGATAATGTAGCTTTTTATAACCTTTTGGTAAATCAGTTACAGATTCAGGGTCGTACTCGATACTCTTGCCAAAATATTCAATTAAAAACTTGATGTAAACCTCAAAAGGAGTGAAATCCTCGTTCAGGTAAGTCTCTGTTTTAAGTTCGGCAATCGACGAGGGTATAATGCTAATGCTCTCTTCCCACAGTTCATTGAAAGTTTTTAAAGCATAAGCCACATCGTCAAAGTCTCTTAACTCAACATTGAATTCAAAATTCCTTTCAAGCCCTGATTCTGAAAGATTGCTTGAACCTGTGATTACCGAACCTGAATTATGTTCGTTAAAATTCTCTGGTCTGAAAATGTAAATTTTGGAATGAAGTTTTTGGCTCGGGTGTGCTTTGATTTCAATCTTTTTGTCAATGATGTCATTTACAAATTCTAGAATTCCATCTTCAACATTTCTTTTGTATTCTGCATTTTGAATGTCTGATTTCAGTTCAGCGATAAATACGTCCCTGGTTACATCTGTATTGAAATTGAATTCGAGTCCTTTCCTTGCAGCTTCACTAATTAAATGGTCAACATCAATACCGACCAAAATTCTGATTTTAGAAACGTCTTTTAGAAGAGGTCTAACTTTGAAATAACCAGAAGCTCTGAAAAAGCCAACTAATGCGTCAAAGTAATGTACATGAGTATTGGTAAATATTCCTTCGAACTTACCAATCAGGGTTTTGTCGTCTTTATTTGTAAAAAATTTAGTTGCCATTACTTTTTGTTTCTTTTTATCTGTTTCTCCGCCTCTTTTAATCCTTCACTTAAATGTTCCAGTCCACCAAAGTCTTTTGTGATTTTGTCTGCTATGTAAGTTGTCTGCACTTCTTTCAAGTCCAGTTCCAAAATTTCTGAAAGCGGTTTTAAATAGTCAGGTGATGCTGGTCGCTCACCACGTTCAACTTTACTGAGAGTTGAAGTATCAATGTCGAGATAAGCAGCAACCTTCCGCAATGGAAGTTCTATTTCTTCCCTTCGTTTTCTGATATAGTCACAAAATGTAATATTGCTCATTTAGACAAATTAATTTGGACAGAGTTGTCAAATTTAGTACTTTGATTGAAATGCCCCCCCTTTGAGGCTGGAAAATTTTACTCGTTTGGTTATGGAAGGCATAGCTTAGTAAGTATAAAATTAAAGACGTGGGAAAAAGAAGCTGTTAAAAGAAATCTCAGTTTCGAGGCTCAATAATATTTTCGATTAAATTGCGCACACAATAAATAAGTTAACATCTGAATTTTCAATCTACAAGGCTCTTCAACTCAACATCAAGAGAGGAGCTTATGAGCTATACTCAAGAAGGAAAGAGTCACATCGATATTATTCCGATAGAAAGTAAAATCCGAGCAAAAGTTATTGGTATAAAGAGTCATGAATCTAGTTGATCTCCCTTCAATGCGCAGTGTTCCGCTATGGTTTATTCTTTTTTAATAAGCTGTAGAGTAAACAACTTTAATCAGGAAGAATGGTTGGAGGATGTACCGCGCAAAATCAACAGCACCAAAGAATACTACCTCACATCCGCTATCTTTATTGCTGAAAATAGTTAACGCTGAAAAAAGTTATTTCTATATGGTCGTGTTAGAGCCGGGGATATATTACACAAGAATAGAGAGTTTATAAATCCTTAAAAACACCATCTCCAAGAATAGAGAAATCATAGAAGGAAATACTTTATATGAGTGGCTTCAAGAGGAAAGGAAGCATTGAATAGAACTTGTTATTATATCACATTCCTGTCGTTTTAAGGTGTCGCGACTACATAAAGCAATTATATTAAGATTGGAAATTGATATGTTGGCATGAATGTTATGGGTTCTTCGAAAACCATTTACAATGAGCGAGAATCCAGCACCTCAACAAAACCAAGAGCCCAATCAAGATATACTTGCATCACTCTTATCACTTTTACGGTCTAAAGAAAGCGGAAAATGGAGTAGACTTCTTAGAAGAATAATATCTTTCAGTAAGATTTGGGATGATATATTCCAGACAATTGTAACCATTGGGATTGCCTGTCTAGTGGTTTACATTCTAATTTATACCCATGATCATCAGCTCATCGACAAGAGCACATTTGGAGTAATGTTCGGAACCGTAATTGGCTATGTTTTGTCTTGGAGATTTGGCAAGTAGTGCGTTGTTCCGACTTAATTCTGTAAAAATTACAAAATGATAGACAGGAAGAAAATAGACCTCTTTTTTAATGATGTACTGAGAAAGAATCTTTTACCCAGAATGGAATATAAAGGTGGGCATGTTTTCGGCTCTGCGAACATAGATGAACACAACTACGCTTCCATATATCTTCCAACTGAATATGGTGAATATGAGCAGTCCAAGTATTATCATACCGGTGATTACAAATTCATTCATTTTACCTCTCCTCATAAACTTTTAAGTATAGTAAGGGAAAAAAGACTGCGCATGTATGATTTGGAGTCTATGGACGACAAGGATGAATTTGATTTTGCAAACAAAGCGTTGGATTTAAATGGGGATCCTTACAAAGTCTCTATGATTAAAAGAAGAATCTACAGTTTGTCTATGTGTCGCTTTGAACTTGAAACCAAGGAGAAGAGTCTTAGCATGTGGCGTCAATTCGGTCAAGATGGTAACGGAGTTGGATTGGTGCTTCGTTTTTCGAAATCTAATCGTAATCATTGGCGCAACTTTGTTTTAAGCTAGATTCATTACGGCAATAATCATTTTGACGGATTGCTTAGAACTATTCAGGCTTATAATGAATTTGTACTCACAAATAGTTTTGTAGTCAATAATTTTGAGGCTTTTTTCTACAATCTTCTTGCTTTCCATAAACAAAAAATTTATCAAGACGAAGCCGAAGTGAGGCTACTTTTTAATAATGATTTCACAAAGCTTCACGAGGATAGAGGAATTCAAGATTTGAACTCTAAAATGCAGTTTTGTACATATCGAGAGTTAGCCCTTGAAGATTGCCGATGGAATAAATTTGAGAGTAAGGATTATCAGAAAATTGCCAAACGAATCTTCCCATATGTTAGCATAGATTCAGTCATTTTTGGATATCGGCTTTCGGAACAAACGAAGTATGAAATTATGAGGGCATTGGAACCTCACTTGGAAACATACGAAAACAAGCCAAATTTTGTGGATTCAGCTCTGGCGAAATATTTTAATGCACCCAAATAGTCTTTACAAACTTTAGCTAGACCCTCTACTTGAATATTTCTCTTTATCACTACTTCAATTGCAAAATCTAGTCGACTAGTTCCAACAGCCGTTTAGCCAGAACTTTCATTTCATCTTTAATTTCTTGACCCGTTACTTCAAGAGGGAGTCCATTTGCATTTATAAAATTAACTTCCTTAAAAAATAACGTCGGCCAAATTTTAATTAATTCCACTACGGATTGGTAGGTGTTCACATCCGGAATGTTTTGACTAACAAAGGCTTTAGCAGGATACCAACGTTTCTGATAGCTGAAGGCTAATACACTTTGGCCATGATTAAACTCCACATTTCCAGCATCAAAAAGCATTTTAGTTTGAAGAAATTCGAGTTCTGTCATAAAGTTAATTTTTCTATTTGCAGACAATTATATTAAATTTCTTCTTTATTTTCAAGATTACTAGAGATTTTCACGCGTAGTTTTCTTCTTAGATAGCACACATTATTAGTATTAATAGTGCGAAGTTTCTTTTTGGTTTCGGTTCATCTATATACAAATATATGCTTGCAAGAATTGAATACTTTTGCAAGTAATTTGAACAAATATGAAAGACTACACTCCCAACGAACACCTCCACAACTTCGCCTGCTGGACAGCCGCCGCGGCGGTGAGAAGAGGATTTACAACCAATAAAGTTATTGCTGATGCAATAGAATCTTCCAAATTGCAGATTGTCGTTGATGAATATATTAGGACAGGTGGAGATTATCATTAAATTCACGATGAACTGTGCATAGAACTATCGGCTAACTTGAAAGGTATTGCGAAAAAATTATCTCTGAAGCGAAAGAGTTGTTCAGTAATAATTGTTCTTTTGATAAGATGGCGAAAATTGTGGCGATTTTTAAGAAGACATACGTTGGTCTTTGAGATCTTAATAATCTTGAGTTGGAAAGTGTATTAAATTCAATCTACCCGACAATAGATCAAATATTATTAAACGGCATTGCAGGAGAAAACGACTATTTTAGAAGCAATGCCGAAAAGTACAAAAGGAGCAAAGCAAATGAGCGGGAATATTACAAATGGAAAGAAGAGATTTTTAATGAAGAATTGAAATTTAACCGAACACTTGAAAGATTTTGGAATGGGTATTGTGACGAAACGGAATAGAGTGATATTAGATTTTATATGAATAGATAGATAATTGAAAAACACACCAAAACCTTCATGATCCCAGACTATCAATCTATCATGCTTCCGGTATTGGAAGAACTAGGGAATGGCGGGGTGCAGAAATATAGAGCCCTCATCGAAGCCTTGGCCGTGCGATACGAACTTTCAAACGAAGAGCGCAATATGCTGCTTCCAAGCGGCACTCAGCGCGCTTTTGATAATCGTGTGGGTTGGGCTACTACCTATCTCAAGAAGTCAGGTTTGATTGCTTCGCCCAAAAGAGGTGAATTTGAAATCACACCCCTCGGTAAGAAAATATTGGCGGATAAACCCAATCGAATAGACAATCGTTTTCTAAAACAATTTGATTCATTCAAAGAATTCATTGGAGTTGCTACCGTGGGTTCTAATGACGCCGTTACGAACGAAGCTTCCGAAGACATCACACCAGATGAAGAAATGAATCAAGCGGAGAAAAAATTGCGCTCTGCTTTGCAATCGGATTTGCTCAGTGCCATTGAAAATATGTCGTGGCAATTCTTCGAACAACTCGTGGTGGATTTACTGATTGCAATGGGATACGGCGGATCGCACAAAGACGCAGGAGAGGCCTTAAAGCGCAGTGGCGATGAAGGAATAGATGGATTCATCAAAGAAGATAGATTAGGGCTTGAAACCATCTATATTCAAGCCAAGAAGTGGAAAGAAGGCAGTGTCGTAGGCCGACCTGACATTCAGAAGTTTTACGGCGCCCTCGGCGGCAAACGCGCCACCAAAGGAGTATTCATCACCACGGGCAATTTCTCCCAAGAAGCAAAGGATTACGCCAGCAATTCCGACAAGAAAATCATCCTCATCGACGGCAAAGAACTCACCGCCCACATGATCGACTTCAACATCGGCTGCAAAATAAAATCCACTTACATCATCCGCGAATTCGACCCCGGGTATTTTGAGGAGTAGGTCGGCGCTAGGTTAAACAAATTAGAAATACTGAAACTTAGAAATGTCAAGAAAGAACATCACATATCTTCTAGGTGCTGGTGCAAGCAGGCGCTCGCTACCGCTATTAAGTGAATTTATTTTAAGTCAACCAGAGCTTCAAGAACGTGCTTCTTTTTCGATGGATTTTTTTTTAACTGCATTAAAACAAGTTAGTGTTTTTCACGAGGATAGACGATTTGAGTCTTTGGTTTCTGAGTTAGTGGAAACGACCCAAGAGGTATTTAATGGGCTGATGTCAGGAAAACACTCTACGATTGATACATGGGCGAAAAAGTCACTAATTCAGGGAGATCAAGGCATGATGCAAAAGATCAAAGCGGTGACGAATTTATATCTATCTTCTCTAGAATATCTCAATGGTAACGATCCAAGATATGAAACTTTCTTTTCTAACATCTTATCTGAAGGTTCAAGTACTTTACCAGAGAATCTTAAAATTCTGTCTTGGAATTATGATCGGCAAGTTCAGTCTGCTATTCTTCGTGTCCTTAACAATAAAGGGTTGTACAGATATAATGACAGAACATTTAGAGATTATAATATTCAGAATTACATCCATAGAGATAATCACCTAAAAATTAACGGAGAATTGAGCTGTTACAGTAATGAAATAGAACATTTTCAGTCTCAACGCTACCTTGAGAGTAGCCAGAACTTGTCACAAGTGATTCGGGCACTCTTAACTGAGCAATTAAAAGTGTGTAATGGTTTCAGATCCGATGATATTCAATATGCGTGGAATGAAGAAAGAATAGTACAATATTTTAATAATTCGAAAGAATTTTTCGAATGTAATATGCTGGTGGTGATCGGATATTCTTTTCCTGATTCAAATCGAAAGATTGACGTTAAGATTCTTGAGAGGATGAAGGGGACGCTATCTAAATTAGTGATTCAAGACGTCAATGCTGAAGTAGTTCTTGATAAAGTTAAAGACGTCATGGAAGGCGCAGGTATAACCTACCGAGAGGGTTTTGTCCGGCTTATCAATAATTGTGATAACTTTTATATTCCGAATGATCTTCTTTATTAGCAATAACTGCTCACTTCAAATAAACCTCCCCCCCCCCCATGCCACTCCAATTTGTCAATATTCTAGGGATGGGAACAGTGGCGTTCCATAGAGTCTTTACAATCATTCCGAGAAACCCGCTTATCCTACATCTGGGCTGACTTTTATTTTGTGTTCTTTGGGTGTTGTAATTTGTATATCTGATTTTCATTTACCTTAGCAAACGCTGAGATACATGGAATAATTAGAATTACAAATGGCTTTCTTTTTTCTAAATAATTACCACTAAGTTTACTCCGAAGAACAAGCTCAATCCGCGAATGCAATTATCTAAAATACTATTATCAGAACTACAACGAAGACTCAAGGTCGGAAATCGAAAAGGGGTGCATCTAAACGCCATTCCGGGGCGATCGGCCTATAAATTTGATATCAGTCGCCTTGCCAAGATTCAGGAAAACATGCCGCGGGATTTTGTAAACGCGCTCTTATCTAATAACTCCTTCAAATTCAAAATCACTTGGAAAAACAATGTGCCAGATTTGGCCGCACTGTTTGAAGAGGATCAAGCAAGTTTGGTTCAAATCTCCAGAGCACTGGAAAACCTCATTAATCAGTCGGATGCGGTAGAGTCTGAAAAAGGGATCAATACCTTCGGTTTTGGTTATCCACTTTTGGTGAGAAGAGATTTGGCCGATGGCAAAATCACCGTGGCTCCCATCATGATTTGGTCGCTACGCATGCGCCATTCGCGTGAATTCAATACGTGGGAAGTCCTGCGCAATGAGGAAGATCCAATCTATATGAACGATGTGCTTATCAATCATTTGAATGGAGATACGGGCATGGCTATTGAGCCTTTTCCATCAGAAATGTTGGACGATGGCTTTATTAGCAAAACAGAACTCGCTGAAATCTTATCCAACTTTATAGGAGGTATAAATCCTCAAGCCGATTCAACGTTTTATCAAAACTGCTTGGAGCGTATCGAGTCTGTGTCTTCGATTGGCGACAAGGCCAAGTATGAATCTTTGCTGAATAAGTCGTCCAATGCAGTCATAGAATTCGGGGGATTGTTTTCTCTTTTTGAAGTTCAAAAGCAAAGCATCATAGATGATTTTGATGTGTTGCAAGCATTGGATTTAGCCGACTTGGATACGAATGATATGGAGAACCATTTCTTTCAACCCATATCATCGGTTCAAACAGATCCTTCGCAACAGAGCATATTGTATTCGCTGATGACCAAGCGGAACCTATTGATACAAGGGCCTCCTGGAACGGGGAAGAGTCAAACGCTCACTGCGGTGCTCACCAATGCGCTTGAAAACAATAAGAAAGTGCTCGTGGTATGTGAAAAACGAACGGCGCTGGAAGTATTGCACAACGCAATGGAAAGGCTTGATCTAGATGCCAATTGCGTTTTGATCAAAGATATCGCCAAAGACCGAAAGGCGGTGGTGGATTCAGTGAGGGAAAGAATCGAGTATTCAGAGTTTCGAAAGTATGTATATAATGTTTCGGATACCGCGCTCAAAGGCATTTTGAATAAAGCAAGTGAAATTATTAAGCGCATCAACTCGAAACATTCGAAGATTGGAACTGCGGTGTTTGCAGATAACAATTGGACCAATACCGTGGGAATTTTATTGCGAGAATTAAGACAGAATGAGAAAGAAAATAATTTGCAATTTGATGAGGTCTCTTTTGTTTTTTCACAAGAAGAATTCACGCGCTTGATTGATGTGCTCTCCAAAGGAGAGCAGTTGTACAAGAGATTTAAACCCTATACTTCATATTCTTTTTTAAACCCTCTGAAGTATGCTGAGGGGAATATTTTTGCGCTCGAAGACGCTGTACACAGTTCATTCAAGGCATACGAGCGCGCACTACTAGATCTGGATGAGTTGTTTTCAAAATGGAAACAAGAACACTTAGAACTAAGATTAAATGAGGAGGATAGCACTTTTAAAACGCACCGCAACCTGGCAGTACGAATCCATGAAGTGGTGTCGAAATATGAGACTAGTGTCACCTTCTTTAATGTAGAGAGCACCAATAGTCTGGTGTACCGTCTTTCTGCCATTTTTCAGCAAGAGAAAAGACAATTAAAAGATGCGCAGCGTGAAGTACAAGATAGAATTCAAGAGTTGATCTCTAGTTTGCAGAATTCCAAGTTTTTCAACCTGAGCGTCAACCTAGCGTTTGAGCAAAAGTTGATGGTGGATATTAAGACGCTCATTGAACGACTGGATATGGAGCGACAGAATCTGGAGTCAAAACTACTTTCTGAGTTCAATTCCTTGAGTCATTTGAAATTTAAAGATCAGCGTTACCATACGGAAACATATACTTCTTTTTCCAGTAGATTTCAAGAATTGAAGGAGTTGGTTCTCAAAAACGAATTATTAAAGAATGTTTCATGCGACGGGGAGTTTACAGAATTTCTTTCGAGTATGAAGGACGCCTTGGACAAGAAGAAAGCATTTTTCAATCATCAAGACAATCTCCTGCAAGTAGAGTATGACTGGTTCAGTTTCGTCGCTAAGCTGAATGAGCAAGAGCGGAGTATTGTAAGTGCAATACTAGAAGAGGAGGAGTGGACAAGATTGTTCACTATTTTTTATCTGAATGCTCTATTAAGAATAAATGCAGATGACCGCCTACCCTTTGATGATACAGAACACCGCGACTTGAATGTTGCGCTGAGTGGACTTGGGCATGAACAGTTGAAGTTTATTAGACAATATTGGTTTTCAAAACAAGTCAATGCCGCTCGAAATTTTGAGATGAAGAATAGCAATCTCTCTATTGAAAACCTATATAACAAGCGCAGTAGTCAGAGGCATAAGAAATTGTCGTTGCGACAGATTGTCAATTATGATTTAGAGCTTTTCACCTCGTTTTTCCCTGTCATACTTACCACACCTGATGTGTGTTCGAATTTATTCAAAGGCAAGAATAAGTTTTTCGATATAGTGCTATTCGATGAAGCCTCGCAGTTGCGATTGGAAGACACGCTCCCAGCGCTTTTAAAGGGAAAGCAAGTCATCATTGCCGGTGACGAACATCAGATGCCGCCATCAAATTTTTTCGCAAAGATTTATGAAGGAGCAGTGGAAGACGAAGAGGACATTCAAGAAGAAGAGGAGTACAAATTGAATGAAGACGAAGTCTTGCTTTCGTGTGATTCGTTGCTAGACTTTGGAACCTCTCTCAACTTTGAAAAACGGTATTTGGATTTTCACTACAGGTCCAGACACCCTTATTTGATTGACTTTTCCAATTTCGCCTTCTATCAATCGAGGTTGAAACCGCTGCCTAAGAAGTTTGACTATACTCCCATCACCTTCGTGTCTGTGAACGGCACATTTTCCGAACACACCAATGAAGCTGAAGCTGAAGTAGTCTTATCCATTATTGAAAACAACATACATCGCTTGCCCAATGGGCAGTATCCAACAGTGGGCATTGCCACCTTCAATATCACCCAGAGAAACTTGATACTCGAGAAGATTTCACAAAGGAGGAATTTTGAGAAGTATCAGCAGTTTAATGATAAGATATTCGAACTAGAGCAGAATGGATTTTTTGTAAAGAATCTTGAGAATATCCAAGGAGACGAGCGGGATGTTATCATTTTATCGACCACCTATGGTGTTAACAAAGATGGCAAGTTTCTTCAGCGCCTTGGCCCTGTCAATCATAGCAAGGGTTATCGATTATTGAATGTAATCATCACCAGAGCCAAATACAAGATATACGTATGCACCTCAGTGCCCGATAGCATTATCTTGAATTACAGGGATTATTTGGTCACCGAAGGCTCCAATGATAGGAGAGCTGTTTTCTATGCCTATTTAGCCTACGCTAAAGCCGTGAGCGAAGGCGACGAAGCTTCACGCGAAAAAATACTCCGAACGCTTCAGGAGTTTACCACTGCCCATCGGGATGAAGAAGGACAAGCGCTGGGTGTTTTGGAGTCGCCTTTTGAAGAAGAGGTGTATAGTTACTTAATGGATGCCTTTAGTCCGGATCGGTTCAAATTACAATATCGATATGGCGGCTTTAGAATTGACATCGTATATCAGCCTCAGAATCCGCAATCGCCAATGGTTGCCATTGAGTGCGACGGTGCGAAGTACCATTCCAGTCAGGAAGCATATTTGTATGACAAACACAGGCAACAAATATTAGAAGATTATGGATTTGTATTCCATCGCATTTGGAGTACCAATTGGTGGCGCAATCCCAAGCGAGAAGCGATGAAGTTGATAGAGTTTCTTCGAGAAGTGGAGAACGGCACCTACAAGAAAAAGCCCGTGGATGCATCCGTCACCACCGCTTTTACCGACACTGTGAACATCACAGTGAATCATGAGCATTCACCCATCTCCGCGGACATTGTGGAGACCCTTTCGAGTGAAGCAAGCAAAGTGGATTTGAAGAAATCGAAGAAGACCACAACGCGCCAGGAAAGTTTATTTCAGAATGAAATAAAAGTAGGCAGTACCGTGAAGTTGTTATATGTAAACGATGGCAAAAAGCTGACTGTTCACATTAGCGACAGTGACAATGCCAATAAGAGTGAGACGAAAGGCGGCGTACAAGTGGTGAGTTCAGGATCACCCTTGGCCAAGTCCATCCTCGGCCACCTCCCCGGAGACATCGTCAAGCTCGGCCAACTCGAGCACTACGTTGAGATTTTGGAAGTGGATGGGTGAGGGGCAATACACTTAGCAATATGAAGTCTAGGGTAAGGCTCAAGATGTAAGTATTAAAAGTTATTCAGATAAGCGGAAATACGCTACACTAGTTATCAGGGTGCAGTTCTTTTTCAATCTTCAACAATTCCTCCCTGTTATTCAAAGTGCTCACAGCATCATCTGAAAACAATCTAGTTTCCGTCTGGCTAATAAGATGTTTAATAAATGCTACTACTCCAATAAGGGTAATAAGAGTAATAATCACATTTAGAATGTTATCTTTTTTGCTCATTTAGACTTTTTGTAGGGTGGTGTCAGGGTTACTTGTGCAATCATATTAAAAATATTTTACTATTTGGATTTTCGCCGTTCCTTTTTATTGTTAATAGTAGTCACTACTCAGTTCCTGTTGGTGTACTTGACCAAATCTAAAAACCACTCCGACAAGAAGATCATCCTCGTCGATGGCCGCGAGCTCACTCAGTACATGATCGACTTCAACATCGGCTGCAAAATAAAATCCACTTACATCATCCGCGAATTCGACCCCGGGTATTTTGAGGAGTGATGGGGGGACACTTCTTTGAGATTTCAATCAGCCTAGTTCATCAACCTTTTCAAACTAAGCCAGTTTTTATAATATAAAATTTTCAATCCTGTTAAATTTACTTCGAACCGTTTAATTGGTTCGTAGTTAAAAATTTTCCTCGTCCCTGTATTTTTGTCTTCAATATGATCAAAATACCATTCTGATTTTAAATACCGCACTTCAATGTCTCCAATCAAATTCATACATATCCTCCTATTATCAATTTTTCTTCTGGGGTGTGATCAAGGTGAGAAAGTAAATAATTCTACTGATAACTCAAGGGGAGAGGCAATAGGAAGCGAAGGGGATCAAAAAGTAAATAAACGAAAGCTATTGTCAGGTCAGCGTTGTGCAAGTATTGAATATTACAATCCTCAAACGGGCACTTCTAGTACATATACCCTTTTTGTTGAAGTAGAAAGTAATCGTTTAGTGAAGGTTTTTTTTCCAGATGGCTTCATGGATACGGAGCACTTCACAGCTCCTGAAATCGATGACGGAGGAGGGTGTACATTCATCAACGACAAAGGCTACCATTACAAGGTTCAAATATTAGAAACTAATACTGCCTGTTCGCTTCAAGAAGCCCGTGAACAACAATGTTCTGGCATCACCAGATCTGGAAATCGTTGTAAACACAAGACTTCACACCCTTCAGGGAGGTGCTATCAACATAGATAGTTAATTAGAACATTGAACAACTCGGAATGAAAACTATAAGTTCAATAACTGATAATGTTAATTTATTAGTTTAAAAGCTAATAATACAGTATTATTAGATAAAATACTCATATTTCCCTTTGCGAATCCTTTCCTTGCGAATTAGTTATTGCGAATTGTCCCCTTGCGAATTAGTTATTGCGATTTGTCCCCTTGCGAATTGCTTCTCTCCGAACATTCTACTGCCCACCATGTTGTGTTATGGGCGAGTAACGGCCTACAAAATGCAAACAACTTCCTTCTATGTCTTCACCATCAAGCCGAAATATCAATACAGCGCGTTGGTGAAGATGGCCTACGCTGCCGTACTGTTTAGAAGGGCGAAAGGATGCCGCTTCGTGAAGGTAATGGGCAGTGGGGGAGGAACTGGAGGATTCGGATTGTCGCCGAATTTTAAAGTTTACGCTGCTATCATGGTTTGGGACCATGTAGAAAATCTCAAAGCATTTGAAGCGAACAATCGATTGTTCTCCAGGTATTGCAAAATGTCGGAGCATGTGGAAAAACGCTACGGCGTGGCTTATCAAGTCCACGGCAAGTGGAGCGGCGTTCAACCTTTTGAAGTGAGAAAAGATTTGGTTGTAGAAGATGGTCAAATCCTCGTTTTGACCAGAGCGCGTATCAAGTGGAGAATGGTCAAGAAGTTTTGGGATTTCGTACCCAAAACCACCGAGGCTTTACAACACGTCAATGGTCGGTTATTCAGCATCGGCGTCGGTGAGTTTCCCCTTCTTCTGCAAGCAACGCTCAGTGTATGGGAGTCGCAAGAACACATGCGCGCCTATGCGTATAAGAATCCGCTACATCTAGAAGCCATCCAAAAAACGAAAGAACTCAATTGGTATTCTGAGGAGTTATTCGCCCGCTTCCATTTAATTGAACTCTAGATCTCTTAGAACTCTAAATCTCATACTCCTCTCGTCATTCTCATTGTGATTGTCATTCTAATTCTACACGTCCTCCTCCTCCTCTCGTCATTCTCATTCTGATTGTCATTCTCATTGTGATTGTCATTCTCATTCTTCACCTACCCTCGCCCCGCTGTAAACGTTTAAAGATGAGAAATGCGTTAAGAATGAGAAACAGAAACAGAATGAGAATGACGATAGAAGGAGAAACAGAATGAGAAACAGAAGGAAAAAGAAAAGATAGAACGCTACGATGAAGAGAAGAGGACTTCCTTTAATTTCGCGCAATGCGAAAACCCATCCAACAAATCCTTCCGCCTCCCGCACCGCATATGGTGGGAGATGGTTTCAGAGTTCACAACTTCTTTCCCAGCGGATATGATATGCCGCAAGACCGCATGAGTCCGTTTTTTCTGATGGATTATAACTCGAAGGTAGAGTTTTCCCCCACCGACAAACCTCGCGGAGTCGGTGTACATCCACACCGTGGTTTTGAAACGGTAACGATTGCTTTCCACGGTCGCGTGGCCCATCATGACAGTGCGGGCAACAGCGGAGTGATCACGGAAGGCGGTGTCCAATGGATGACCGCCGGATCGGGCGTGTTGCACAAAGAATATCACGATGAAACGTTCAGTAAGACGGGAGGACTCTTTCAAATGGTGCAACTCTGGGTCAACTTGCCCGCGAAGGATAAGATGACGGCCCCCAAATACCAAGGGATTTCAAAAGAACAAATGACTACCATTAAACACTATGGAGTAGAGGTGCGGCTCATCGCAGGAGAAATAGAAGGAAAAACAGGACCCGCATCTACTTTTTCTCCAATCGTCATGGCCGTCATTGAACTTCAAGCCGGAGCCGAATATTCATTCGGTTTGGAAGAAACCTTCAATACAGGAATTCTTGTCGTAGATGGAAACGTAAATCTTCAAGAGGATTATTTCGCGGAAGAAAATCAATTCGTATTGTTTCAAAATAGCGGAACGGACATCCATTTGAAATCCCAGAGCGGCGCGCAGCTATTACTTCTCAGCGGTCAAGGTCTCAACGAACCCATTGCAGCACACGGCCCGTTTTTAATGAATACCTACGAGGAAATACACCAAGCGATCAAAGACTACAACCAAGGAAAATTCGGGTTCCTAGAGGAGTGACAATTTAGAGTTTAGAGTTTAGAATTTGGAATTTATAATTTGGAATTTGGAGTTTAGAATTTGGAATTTGGAGTTTAGAATTTGGAGTTTGGAGTTTAGAATTTGGAGTTTAGAATTTGAAATTTAGAATTTGGAGTTTAGAATTTAGAATTGCGAATTGAAAATTGCGAATTAGTCATTTCGAATTAGTCATTGCGAATCAGTCACTGCGAATCACTAATTCTCATTCCCCCCAAGGTAACGCCGAACAGCGTAATGCCCGAGATAAATGAGCGGCGTGAGCGAAATGGCGATGATCAGTTTTAGAATGTAATTGGTCGGAGCGATGGACATGTAATCCGACCAGCTCATTCTTCCTGGCAAAACAAAGCCGATGTACAAAACAATGTAACTGTCAAACAACTGCGACACCATCGTGCTGCCTGTACTTCTCAATCCGATGTACTTATTGCCCGTCCATTGTTTGATACGATGAAACAAGGTGGCGTCGAGTATTTGAGAAAATAAAAACGCAGTTATACTTCCTGCAATGACCCAAGGTGCTTGTCCAAAAACCTTTCTAAACTCTTCATCGGTGGCTAAGCCGGAACCAGGGATTTCTTTCGTGTTGACGTGCAAAGCTATCAACACGATCACGAAGCAATAGGAGATCAAGACCGCGGTGATCCAGCTCAAGCGACGTATCGCTTTTTGGCCGTAAAACTCATTGATCAAATCGGTCAAGAGAAACACCACGGGCCACGGAAGGATGCCGACGATGGTCACAAAGGGTCCAAATTGTTTTCCAAAAAGCGAAAAACTAAAGGGAATCTCTACTAGTTTATTGGAAATTAATTCAGCGGTAATCGCATTGGTCACAAACAATCCTGCGAGGAAAATAAACAACCAATAGCGACGAGAATTAGGGTTGTAATCGGTCATGGATGGAAAATATGAAACGTTTTCGTCGTTCCGTCTTGCTCTTTTAAAACAACGCTATAGGTTCCTGTTGCAAGTTCTTGAAGTGAAATCAAAGCATTGCCGCTCATCGATAATGCTGATTTTACCAGGCGACCATAGCGGTCATAAAGACGCACATCATAATGCATAGAGGCAGTTTGAATATGCAATTGATTTTGACGATCTGTGTAAACACTACAACCCAGTGCATTCTTTTGTTCTTCTAGACCAATGACTCCGGTATTGACGCCAAAACAGTATTGTCCTTTCTGCATGTTGTTGATGCGCACGCGACCGTCCCAATTGGTATTGTTGCCAAGAGTTTCGATCGAATAATCGCTCCACTCTTGCCACGGTTGTGTGCCGTCCACACGATAGAAACACTTGATGTCGTTTTCCGTCAAGGAGGTTGTTTCTAGATAAGTGAAAAATTGCGGATCAAAATAATTTGGATTGGTTTCGCTTCCGTAAAAACGAATCGTACCGCGAAGTTGCGCACCATCAAATTTTCCGTCCACCAACCACCATCGATCAGGAGAAACAAAGAGGTCTGTTCCTGGAATAAACGCAGGAGAATGCGCCGTAGCCCAATGGTTCTCGATATGAATGATCACGCTGTCGTTTCCAGCAAGATCTTGGACGTTGACATCCATCAGCGCTTGATTGAAGGCAGCGATTCCAGTAGTATAGCGAATTCTGGTTTCTGGTAAGATGGCCGGTGTAATTTTCTCCTCTTGATTGAGCAGCACCGAAACGACATTGAAGTTTTCCGTAAGGGGAATTTCAAACGAACCGAATGAATCGTCGAGCACCACTTCTGTGCGCTGCGTATTACCCGCCCAATCGGTCAATGTCACCTCAATGGGTATATTGGTATGCGGTTCAGGAGCGTTGTGCGTAAAAGATTCTAGATCGAGTTGAACTACTTCTCCATTTTGTTCCCAGTGATGAATACGAAACTCAGGAAAGCCTGGAGCAAAAACCCATTGGTTAAAGAATGAAGTAAGATTTTTATCGGTATAAAGCTGAAAAAAATCGCGCATCTCTAAACTAGTGATCGAGGTAAAAGCATGGGTGCTGAGAAAATCGGTGCATGCTTGAAAGAAAGCTTCATCACCCATATATCCGCGCAAGCTATGGGCCACAAGCGCTCCTTTGTTGTATACATGCGCACCATACACCAATTCATGCGGAACACCAGCAACAGGATAATAGCCTCCGTCCATGTCGTGTGCATTCTGCAAAACATCTTTATGATTCGCCCGCATGTAAGTTCGGAATGAACTATAGTCGTATATGTTTTCTAAATAAAGAGCTTCATTATAAGAAGCCCATCCTTCGTTGAGCCACATGTCCTCGGCTGTTTCGCAGGTTACCAAATCTCCCCACCAGTGGTGAGAAAGTTCGTGAGCCATGAGTGTTCCAAATGCGTCCGTCCCGTCGATTGCGAAAAGGGGATAGGCAATGTTGGTTGCATGTTCCATTGCTCCACCATTGAAAGGAACTGCCACATAGCCAGCTCGGGACCACTGGTATTCTCCAAATAGACTTTCAGAAACATCCAACCATTCGAGTAGATTCACCATAGAACCTTTAAACGCAGTGGTATCGGCTGCGCGTGAGGCGAGATAGACGGGAACCGTTTCTCCGTTTTGCTTTTCATAACTCCAATCTACATGCGTGTAATCGCTCACAGCAACGGATGCCAAATAGGTTGGAATTTCTTCAGACAAGTGCCAAAGAGTAAGTAAGCTGTCTTGCCCTACTGCAATAGTCTCAACTGGCAAGCCTCCGCAGTATGCAGTGCGACCTTCATTGGTGAGCACGTTGATGGTGTAAGTGCTCCGTTCCACAAAATTGTCGACACACGGAAACCATGCACGACCAAAATTATGTGGATCCGCTATAAATCCTACGCCTAAGTTGTATGCGTAATTTCCTTGATGGTAGAAGCCACCAAAAATCGCATCGGTGTCAGGATTGCCGCCATAGTAAACGCGAATGCTTCGACTTTCTCCCAAAAGCATTGGAGTGCTAAGATGTATCTTGAGTGAAAATCCAAGGTGTGTAAAAGCAAGAGGATTCCCTTCGTATAGCACAGAATCCACTGTTAGTGCCTGTAGATCGAGATGTAACTCGTTCAAGTCATCTATTTTGGAGGAGAAAAGCACATCGCAATGCCCCTTTAGAATGCCATTGTCCATCTCGGTCATGTCGAGATAAATCCCATAATTGGCCACATCGATGGAGTCACTGCGTGAATTTCCAGGATCTGTAAAGAAACCAGCGCCCCCGCCCGAACGGTGGCTGCACATATGTTGCGAATGGCCCAGGAGGCACGTAAAATAAAAGAGGACAACGGCGAACAATCGCATGGCTTTGGATATTAGGGAGTCGAATATAATCTCTTTTTTTTGAAGAAAAAGTAGGGAGTAGCTTTCCTTAGGTGTACTTTTATATTTGGAATCCTAACCGCAAGATATGAAACCGAGCAATGAACTTTTTGATCTTATCAAGACCTTAACGAAGAGCGAAAAACGTTTTTTTAAGTTGCAGAGCGCCCTTCAAAGTGGTGACAAGAACTACGTTCGTCTTTTTGATTGTGTCGACCGAATGGACGAGTACGACGAGGAGGCCATTAAAAAGGTTTTCAAAGGAGAAAAATTCATCAAACATCTTCCAAGCGAGAAGAATCACCTGTACAAGTTGATCTTAAAAGCGCTGAGAAGTTATTACAGCGATACGAGTATTTCTAGCATTCTCAAACAAGAAATAAAGAACATTGAAATTCTTTATAACAAAGCATTATTTGATGAATGCAATAAGTTTTTGTTGAGAGCCAAGAAGCTTGCTGTTAAATATGAGAAGTTCTACTATGTTTTTGAATTAATCAATTGGGAGAAAACCTTGATGGAAGAGGCCTTTGAAGATGGGCAATTCAACAAGGACATCGATGCCTTAATTGAAGAAGAACAGAAGGTAATCGACCAGTTGCGCAATCTTGCAGAATACCATGTTTTGTATTCTAAAATCAATTACGTATTTCGGAGTGGGGGATATGCACGCACTGAAGAGAACAGAAACATCGTGGATGAAATCGTCAATCACCCCTTGATCAAGGGAAAGAATACGGCTCTTTCAAAGCGGGCGGCCTCCATTTGCTACTATACCCAAGGCTTTTGCAATCTGGCCAATGGAGATTACAAAACCGCCTTGGAAAAGTTCAAACGGGTGAAGCAAATCCTCGACGAAGCGGATCATTTGCGCAGTGATTTACCCAAACGTTACATTCGAACCATGGCCAACATGATCACCTGTATGTTGGATCAAGGGCAATTCGATGAAGCGCGAACAAATATCGAGACCTTGAAGAACCTTGGAGAGATGGATGGATTCCATCATGTGGATACACAAGTGAGTATTTTCAGAAGTGCGGGTCTTTCTGAGTTAGAACTATATCACTACACTGCAGACTTTGTCAATGGTATCAATGCGGCAGAAGCGATCATGCAACGACTGGCAGAGTTCGAAGGAAAAATGCACAAAGAGCACGAACTTAGTTTCTTCTATCAATTTGCATACATCTATTTTGGCGCGAAACAATACAACAAGGCACTCTACTGGATCAACAAGGTACTTAATGACAATGAGAATACCTTGCGTCAAGACATCTACAGTTATGCACGCCTTTTCAATTTGGCGATACACTTTGAATTAGGCAATTTTGATTTATTGGAATACACCATTAAGTCCACTTCTCGCTATCTTCAAAAAAGAGAGCGCGATTTTCCAATGGAGAAGATGATCATTGATTATTTCAAAAAGCTCATCAGAAATCAATCGGAATCGGAGAGAAAGAAACAATTCACTGCTTTCCACAATGAGTTGAAGATATTGAAGCAAGAGGCAGAAAATGAAATCGTGTTTAAATATTTCGACTTCGAAGCATGGGCGCAGGGCAAGCTAGGGTAGATAAAATGGAGTGAGCGATGACTGATTCGCAACTACTTATTCGCAATTTCTAATTCGCGATGCTCATGTGAATCCCTCCTTGCGAATTCCCCATTGCGAATTCCCCATTGCGAATTATCCCTTTGCGAATTCCCCCTTGCGAATTCCCCCCTTGCGAATTCCCCCTTGCGAATTCCCCCTTGCGAATTCCCCTTTGCGAATTCCCCCTTGCGAATTCCCCCTTGCGAATTCCCCCCTTGCGAATTCCCCCTTGCGAATTCCCCCTTGCGAATTCCCCCTTTGCGAATTCCCCCTTGCGAATTCCCCCCTTTGCGAATTCCCCATTGCGAATTATCCCTTTGCGAATTCCCCCTTTGCGAATTGTCCCCCTTTGCGCATAAAAAAACCGCCCTTTCGAGGCGGTTTCTTTGATTCGATTTGGGATTTTTTATTTTCCTAATTCTTTCGCAAGAAGAGAATCGATTCTTTCTTGTTCTTCTCGTGCCAAATCCCCATCTACGAGGATACGACCGCTGTGCTCATCAACGATGACTTTCTTGCGCGCAGCAACATCCATTTGCTTCTGCGGTGGAATTTGAATGAAAGAACCTGCGCTAGCTTCTCTTTCAATAGGTACAACAGCCAATCCATTTTGAGCACCGCTGCGAATACGCTCATAAGCATCCAACAAACGCTGATCAATCAATTGCTTGGCCTCGTCGCTTTTTGCACGAAGAAAATCTTCTTCTTTCTTCGTTTCAGAAATGATTTCGTCCAATTCGGTTTTCTTCACTTTCAAATCGTTGCCACGTTCAGCAAGCTTCTGCTCAGCAGCTGCAAGCAATTCAGACTTCTGTGTGAGCTGAGCCTTGAACTCTCTGATGCGCTTTTCGTGAAGTTGAATTTCTAATTCTTGAAATTCAATTTCCTTATTTAAACTTTCAAATTCGCGGTTGTTCTTCACCTTGTTCAACTGCTCTTTGTATTTCTTGATCAACGCTTCGGCATCTTTGATACCGTTTTTCTTTCCATTGATTTCATTGTCTAAGTTGGTGATTTCAGTTTGTGTATTGGAGATTCTTGTTTCCAATCCCGCTACTTCATCTTCCAAATCTTCTACTTCCAGTGGCAATTCTCCGCGCATTGCACGGATTTTATCGATTCTAGAATCGATTAGTTGAATGTCATACAGGGCGCGGAGCTTTGCTTCTACGCTCACGCCTTTTTTAGCATCATCACCTTCCATGAAGGCTAGACGCGGTGAAGTTTTACTTGCCATATCTTCTATTGCTTCCTTATTGATGGGTTTTTCTTTTTCAGCCGGACGCTCAATTTTAGCGATCGGGGCAAACTTAATTCCTGGTTTGCCATCGGGTCCAGGAGGACTATAAATCGGATTGGCCACAGGCTTTGGAGCTTGGGGTTCGATCGGTCTCACTGGAAATGTTTCCTTGGGTGGTGCGGGAACTTCTTTCTTGGCTACTACTGCTGCAGGTTTGGGTGCAACGGTTTGCTTAGCCGCTGGTGCTGCAGGCTTGGCTGCTTCTTTCTTCACCTCTGGTGCTTTAACCACAGGTTTTTGAGGCACTTCTTTTTTCTCAATTATTTTTTTTGCCGGTGCAGCAGGTTTAACTGGTGCAGCAGGCTTAACAGCAACGGACTTTTTTGCAGGAGCTACCTTCTTCGCAGGGGCTGCTTTTTTTATAGGAGCTACCTTCTTCGCGGGTGACGCTTTCTTTGCAGGTGCCGCTTTTTTCGTAGTTACTACTTTTATTGGAGCTGCTTTCTTCTTAGGTGCAGCCTTTTTAGCGACTACTGTTTTTTTAGCCGGTGCAGCCTTTTTCGCTGGCTTGGGTGCCGGTTTTTTGGCTACTGGCTTGGGTGCTACTTTTTTTGCAACAGGTTTGGGTGTTGCTTTTTTAACAACAGCCTTTTTTGCCGGTGCCGCTTTTTTCGGTGCCGCCTTTTTGGCTACAGCTTTCTTCACAACAGCTTTCTTCACAGGCTTTTTAGGTGCTGCTTTTTTAGCAACGGGCTTTTTCGCCGCAGGCTTCTTGGGTGCAACTTTTTTCGATGCAACTTTCTTGGCAGGTTTAGCCGGTGCGGCTTTCTTCACTGCTTTGCCTTTGGCTGGTTTGATTGTTTTCTTCGCCATAGTGTCAGAGATAGTTGATGGGATTTGTAACCACTCCGGTTTTGTGGGACGCGAAAGTAGGGAATTTTTCCGCGAACCAATCAAACAGGAGATCAATTGTGTATTGTTCTGTCTCAAAATGCCCAATATCAGCAATCAATATGCGTCCATCGGCATCGAAAAATTGATGGTATTTAAAGTCGGAGGTGACCAACACATCCGCGCCAGATCGTATTGCGGTATCCAAGAGAAAACTGCCGCTACCCCCGCATACAGCAACGGTTTGAATTTTTTCGTTGACGGGAGTGGTGTAGCGCAATCCGCCGCACTGAAAGGTATTCTTTACAAAATTCAAGAAGTCCATAGTCGCCATAGGCTTTTCTAACCTTCCAATCATACCACTGCCTACCTCTTGATGCACGTTTTGCATTGGAATTAAATCATAGGCCACTTCCTCATACAAGTGGGCTTGCTTCATTGCTTCTAAAACGGATCCCGTTTTCCAGACCGGTACAATAACTTCTAATTTCTTCTCGCCAACTGTTTCCCGTTTTCCTCGCGCACCCAAGCGGGGGTTGCTGTGCTCATTTCCTTTGAAAGATCCCTGTCCGTCGCTGGTAAAACTGCATTCAGAATAGGAACCAATTTGGCCCGCTCCTGCAGTGAAAACAGCTGTTTCAACCGCCTCTAAATGCGAATCAGGAACATAGACACTCAGCTTTTGTAACAGGTCTTTTTTTGGAGATAAAATGCGTGTTTCTATCAAGCATAAATGTGCACAAATTCGGTGATTTACCCCCTCTTGAACATGGTCCAAATTGGTGTGACAAGAAATGATCGCAATGTCATTTTTGATGGCTTTTATAACCGCTCGCTCGATATAATTTTTTCCAGTGATTCTCTTTAAGCCTGAGAAAATAATAGGATGATGTGCCAACACTACGTTGCACTTTTTCGCGATGGCTTCCTCGATTACTTCCTCGGTAGAGTCGAGACAGATCATTACTCCTGTGGCCTCCCAGCGAGGGTCTCCAACGAGCAATCCGCTGTTATCGTAACTTTCCTGCAACATTCCTGGAGCTTTGGATTCCAGAAAGTTAAGCAGATCTTGAATTCTCATTTTTTGCGGTTTCTTTGCAGTGGACTAATTTAGTACAATGAGCGCCCTTTCGATACTCTTATGGCCTTTTTCCTTTCTCTACCGCATGGTATTGGAAACGAGGCACTTGGCCTACAACAAAGGGTGGCTTTCTTCTAAAAAGGCTCCCATCCCTACGATCGTTATTGGCAACCTGAGCCTCGGCGGCACAGGGAAGACTCCTGTTGCTGCGATGATTTTGGACTATTTATCTAGAAAGTACCGAGTTGCCTTGCTATCTAGAGGTTATGGAAGAACTTCCAAAGGGGTCCGTTGGGTGGAAATGGAGGATGATGCGGATGATTCTGGAGACGAACCTTTATTGATTAAAAACCGATTTCCATCACTCCCCGTAGTAGTGGCAGAGGACCGATTGAAAGGTGCTCAAGAATTGATGAGTAGTCAGACCGAATGGTTGGTTCTGGACGATGCTTTCCAGCATCGAAAGCTGATTCCAGATATCTCGATTCTTTTGGTGGATTACAACAAGCCTTTTTTTCAAGACCACGTGCTACCGGCTGGCACTTTGCGGGATACACCAAATCGGTGGAAAACCGCTGATATGGTGTTTATTACCAAAGTTCCAGAAGGAGTGGATGAAACGCAATTAAGACATTGGCTTTCCAAGTTTCCTGATCTAGCAAGTAAACCTGTATTCTTTTTTGGAGTGGAATACGCTCATCCAGTAGGAGTTTTTACAGGTAATACTTTGAATTTCAACCCTGATTCGGTGATGGCGGTGTGTGGTGTTGCAAAGCCAGATTATTTCTTTAGGTATTTGAAAACCAAATATTCTCTTAAAAAAACCAAAACTTACCCCGATCATCACCGCTTTCGTCCAGAGGATATGTCCTTTCTTCAAAAGGAATTCAGTACTTTTGGCGAGGGAGAAAATGCCATTTTTACCACGGAAAAAGACGCAATGAGGTGGAGAAATTGGAAGGCGTGGAAAGAACTCCCCGTTTTTTACATTCCGATTCGTTTTGTTGCTATAGGAGAGAAGGGAAAGTCATGGCAAGAGACGTTGGAAGGGTTAATGAAGAAACATAAATCAAGCGAAAGAAAATCAAAGTGAGTACTGTTTACGATAAATATGAATTGGTGGTTGGATTGGAAGTGCACATGCAATTGATGACCAAATCGAAAGCATATTCGGGTGATGCCAACGAGTATGGCAATCTTCCGAACACCAATGTGAGCGCCATCAGTCTTGGTCATCCTGGTACTCTGCCACGCGTCAACAGCAAGTCTGTGGAATGTGCAATCAAACTTGCACTTGCATGTGGAATGGACATTCACAAATACGTTTTTTTTGCTAGAAAAAATTATTTCTACGCAGACCTTCCGAAAGGATATCAAATTACACAAGACAAAACTCCCATCTGTACCGGTGGTCAGATAAAAATCAAGACAGAAGATAATTCAGATAAGTGGATCACGATTACGCGTGCACATTTGGAAGAAGATGCTGGGAAGAGCATGCACGATCAAGATCCGTTTGATACGCTCATCGACCTCAACCGCGCGGGTGTTCCGCTGATTGAGGTAGTGTCTGAACCCGAAATCCGTTCCTCAAAAGAAGCATACAACTATCTTACAGAGTTGAGAAAGCTGGTTCGCTATCTTGAAATTTGTGATGGCAATATGGAAGAGGGATCAATGCGCTGCGATGCCAACATCTCAGTACGCATAAAAGGAGAAACAGCCTTTGGAACTCGTTGTGAGGTAAAAAACATGAATTCGATTCGCAATGTGCAACGAGCGATTGAATATGAAATGAAGCGTCAAATTGATGTCATTGAGGCAGGCGGAACGATTCAACAAGAGACAAGAAGCTTTGATGCAGCAAACGGAACAACATTTAGTCTACGCTCCAAAGAGCTAGCACACGATTATCGCTATTTCCCTGAGCCAGATTTACAACCTCTTTTGATTTCTCAGAAACAAATAGAAGACCTTAAAGCGCAGATGCCTGCGCTACCTCAGGAGCTGCACGATAAGTACGTTTCTCAGTTTGGTTTGTCAGAATACGATGCGATGGTATTGACCAATGAAAAAGAAATCGCTTTGTGGTATGAGGAGTTGATTAAACACACCAAGAATTATAAATCTGCGTGCAATTGGATCAATGGTCCCATCAAAGCATATCTAAACGAGAACGCTTTGCACATCGACGACTTTACTGCATCACCAGAGCAGATTGCGTCAGCCATTGCATTAGTGGATGATGGCAAAATATCTGCCTCTGCAGCCGCGGAAAAAATACTTCCAGAGCTGGTAAAACATACTTCTAAAAATGCATTACAAATTGCAGAGGAATTGGATTTGATTCAATCTTCGAATGAGGACGAAATCATTGGGTTGGCAAAGGAAATTTTAGAGGCTTGGCCAGATAAAGTGGCCAACTATAAAAACGGAAATAAAGGAATGATGGGGCTTTTTATGGGTGAACTCATGAAAAAGTCAGGAGGCAAGGCCAATCCTAAAATGGCTACTGCAATTTTTCAAGATCTTTTGAAATAATGATGATGAATACTTTGAAATATATTAGTTGGAGTGCCTTGATTTTATTCGCTGGAATCTTCGGGTGCAGCGGCGGAGGAAGCACTGTTATTACAGGAAAAATTACAGGTGCGGAGGGCAAAACAATCTACTTAGAAAGATTGGTCAACAATCGCTGGGGCAAAACGGACTCTACCGTTTTGGGAACAGATGGCTCTTTCAAAATGGTGCCTGTTCAATCTTTAGAACTCGACTTCTATCGATTGCTATTGGATGAAAATGATTTTGTAGTTCTCATCGCTGATAGCACTGAATCAATTGATGTCATAGGAGAAGCAGGTGACTTAAACATGAAAGCGAAAATATCTGGTTCGGAAAATACTGGAATCCTTCGCGATTTTGAATTGTCACTTCAAGACTATTTTGAGAAAGAAGAAAAGAAAATAGCACAGCTTCAAACGGAGTCCTCTCCTGAAATGCAAGCTCAGTTGAAGTCGGATGTAGTGAATATAAGAAAGGAAAGAACGGATCATGTGAAGCGTTGGCTTGAATCGAACAGTTCAACTCCTGCGGCTTTGGCCGTAGTGCAAATGTTGGACTATCGCGCTGAATTGCCTACCTACAGAAAGGTATTGGACAAGGTGTCTGGAAAAATGAATCATAGTGTTCATTACAAACTGCTAAAAAAGCAAGTTGATCAAGCAGCACTTCAAGGAGCAGATCCTCAAAACGAAGCGCAGCAGCAACCACCAGGTGCGAAGATTGCGAAAGGACAACCCGCACCGGAAATTGCACTTCCCGATCCGAAAGGAAAAGTGCGGAAGCTATCAGACCTAAAAGGAAAAGTGGTGCTCATCGACTTTTGGGCTTCATGGTGCGGACCTTGCCGTAGAGAGAATCCTAATGTTGTCGCCGTTTATAACAATTACAAAAAGGATGGCTTCGAAGTATATTCAGTATCCTTGGATAAGAGCGCTGAGCCTTGGAAAGAAGCGATCAAACAAGATGGATTGATTTGGCCCAACCACGTCAGTGATCTTAAGTTTTGGTCTAGCCAAGCTGCACAAGATTATGGTGTTCACAGTATTCCTTTCCCTGTGCTCATTGATAAGGAAGGAAAAGTTATTGCATACGGCAACGATATCCGTGGCCCCCTGCTGGAAAGTAACTTAAAATCGATTTTTGGTCACTAGCTGACCATTTTAGTAACAGTTGAGACCGCATCATTCGAAAGGATGGTGCGGTTTTTTTGTAACTTTCACCGCGGTAAAACGTCCATCGTGACATAAGTCCTTAACCATATGAAATACGCTACGATCCTTTCGCTCTTGATTTGGGCATCACAATCATTCGCCCAGAAATCACAGAGCTATTTTCAACAAGAGGTCAATTATACCATTGATGCACGCTTGGATGACAAAAGTCATTACATCCATGCGTCTGTTGAAATGGAGTATATCAACCATTCTCCAGATACGCTGAAAGAAATCTACATGCACTTGTGGCCAAACGCATACAAAAACGCAAAGTCTTCTCTCGCGAAACAATTGGCCCGTGAAGGAGATTATTTCTTGTATTACTCGCAAGGAAAAGATCGCGGGGGTATTGACTCATTGAACTTTGAAATCAATAATCAACCGGTTTCTTTTAGCCTCTATCAAAATTATATTGATATCGCTAAAATTGATTTACCGAAGCCTCTTGCACCAGGTGCTTCCATGAAAATTTCAACTCCTTTCAGAGTGAAGTTGCCCAGTGGTTCCATTTCGCGACTTGGGCACGTTGGAGAAAGCTATCAAATTACTCAGTGGTACCCCAAGCCAGCGGTATATGATAAGAATGGATGGAATCCTATTCCATATCTCGGTCAAGGTGAGTTTTACAGTGAGTTTGGAAGTTTTGATGTGAGCATCACCCTGCCCGCGAATTACACGGTGGGTGCAACCGGAGATCTTCAGACAGCATCTGAAGTGGAACGCTTGAATGCACTCTCGCAGCTGCCGATTCCGAGTAAGGCAAACAACGACTTTCCGGCCAGTGTGCCAGAAATGAAAACACTTCGATACACTCAAAAGAATGTACATGATTTCGGATGGTTTGCTGATAAAAGATGGATTGTAAGAAAGGGAGAAGCTAACATGCCTTCTGGAAGAATAGTCACTACTTGGGCAATGTTTACCCCTGCCAATGCAGAAGCATGGAGCAAAGGAAATGAATACATTGCTGATGGTTTATTGTCCTACTCGCAATGGGTAGGTGAATATCCTTACGATCAATGCACCGCCGTGGACGGCACTATCAGTGCGGGTGGTGGAATGGAGTATCCCAATGTGACTGTAATAGGATCTACAAGCAATCCTTTTCTTTTAGCTCAAGTGATTGTGCATGAAGTTGGACACAATTGGTTCTACGGAATTCTAGGAAGCAATGAAAGAGAACACGGCTGGATGGATGAAGGAATCAATAGTTTCATGGAAACACTTACGATGGAAAGCAAGTTTCCAGAGGCCAAACTCTACGAGGGAATCATGGACGATAAGATTGGTAAGTTGCTCGGATTGGATAAGTTTCCTTTGAACTACCAGAATGAATTGCTATATCAGTTCAGCAGTCGCCCCGGAAAGGACCAAGCGATATCGACGTCTAGTGAAGCTTTCTCTTCCATGAACTATGGAACCATCATGTACAAGAAGACTGGGCTTGCATTCAATTATCTGAGAAATTATTTGGGCGATGAGTTATTCAAAAAGTGCATGAATACCTATTTCGAAGAATGGAAGTTCAAACACCCACAACCAGAAGACATTGAGGAGGTATTCGAAAGAGTGAGCAATAAAAATTTGGATTGGTTCTTTCAAGGTGTCATTACTACGGATGAACCATTGGACTACAAAGCGGAAAAATTCAAGTTCAAAGGGGATGATTCTGAATTGACGGTCATGAACACGGGCGATGTGCCTGCACCATTTTCCGTTTCCTTGATGAGAGAGGGTAAAGAAGTGTCAAAGCAATGGTACGAAGGAGTAGAAGCAGGTGATTGGACCAAAGTCAAGGTGCCGGGTCTCATGAAGGGGGATGTATTGGTGCTCAATCAAGATAGAGGAAGCTTGGACATTGATCGCGGGAATAACAACATTCGGACGAAAGGAATTTTTAAAACCAGAGAGAAATTAGAACTTGATTTTCTAACAGGATATGATGATCCTAGTCTTACTCGTTTGTTTTGGATGCCCGTGGTTGGTTGGAATGATTACGACCGTTGGATGGGCGGACTTTGCATTCACAACAGAACGGTGCCTCTGAGAAAGTTTGAGTTTGCTGTTACTCCCATGTACAGTTTATCTTCTAGAATGCTTCAAGGAATGTGGAGCGTACGTTTCAATGGCAGAAGATGGAACGTTGGAGTGAGAGGGCAACAATTTGCTCGCAATAGAGTGTTCACCAATGCTGGGATAGCACAGGGCGAAGTAGAACTCTTCTCTTTTTACCGCACTATCAACCCTTATGTGGAATACAAGTTCCCAATTAGAAATGCCATCAATGCATGGACTGCTCTCATGCGCATAGATGGATTTTTCAACGGCTTCTTTTCAAATTATGAGAACAATAGCGAATTTGATTCATTCAATGGAAGTACCTTCTTCAATAGCGGTGTAAGATTGTCTGCGAGCATTGTGAAAGATTTTATTGGTGCTAAGTTGAAACTTCGCCCCGTGTATGATAATTTGTTCACAGACTTTGGAGGTCGATACTCTTTGGCCCGTCTTTCAGCCGATTTGGAATACACCTATTGGAAAAAGAAGAAAAGAAAATTGTTTTTACGCACTTTCGTTGCGGGCACTGGTTTCGGTGAAGATCAGCAAGCGCTGCCAATCGGGGTGTCTGGTACCACAGGAAATGCGGATTATTTCTACAATGAATTGTTTTTCGCAAGATCTGCGGGAACAGGATTGTTAAGCAATCAACTTGTTTCTGATCAAGGAGGATTGTTGATTCCTGAATTGAGAGACGTATTTGCAAATTCCTCAGTGATGTCTACCGTGCAAATCGAAGCGGATCTTCCCATCAAGTTGCCAATCAGCATATTTGGAGCAATGGGATTTGCAGATGAAAATTCTCCAAAATGGAGCGCGGGTGTTTCTCTTCCTATTGTGAGAGATGTTTTCCAAGTATATCTTCCTCTTGTCTTTGATGCGCAAACAACAGATCGCTTGGATGCGAGAGGTCTTAATGTAGGAAATTACATTATGTTTGAACTCAATCTCACGCAGATGAATCCATTTAACTTCTTGCGCTAATTTGGAGAAAAGAGAAAAAATATATTTTGCAAGCGACTTTCATCTCGGGGTCCCCTCTTTTGAGGAAAGCCTGAAACGCGAAAAACTAGTTGTGGAATGGCTCCAAGAGGCCGCTAAAGATGCCACTGAAATATTTTTGGTGGGAGATATTTTTGATTTTTGGTTCGAATATAAAAGAGCGGTTCCCAGAGGATTTACGAGACTTCTGGGAACGCTTTCTCAAATAACAGACAGCGGAATTCCCGTTCATGTTTTCACTGGAAATCACGATATGTGGATTTTCGATTACTTGCCCAAAGAATGCGGTGTGATTCTTCATCGTGCACCCATCGAACGTTCATTCGGTGGAAAGTCTTTTCTTATTGGACACGGGGATGGATTAGGACCTGGAGATCGTGGGTACAAAGTACTAAAGAGAGTTTTCGCCTCTCCGGTCTGTCAATGGCTATTTGCTAGGCTACATCCCAACTTTGGTATATGGCTGGCCAATCGAAGCAGTAAATACAGCAGGGCTGCTACAGGAGAGAGCGATAGAATTTTTTTAGGAGAAGAAAACGAGTGGCTTGTTGTTTACTGCAAAGAGATTTTGAAAACGAAACACTACGATTTTTTTATATTCGGACACCGACATTTACCCCTAGATATTTCCCTATCAGAAAACAGCAGGTACATCAATTTAGGAGAATGGTTGCACCATCATAGCTTTGCTGTGTTTGAAAATGGAGAAATGCGATTAGAAAGATACAGGAATGTTGTGCATGCCTAATTTTTGTGCTTCGCTTAGCTGAAACTCATACACTTCTCGCCAACCCTTCCAATCGTTTTCTTCCGATAGCGTTTCATTGTGCCACAATAAAATGAAATCTCCTCCAACAGAGTGGATGTCTTCTATGATGCTTTTGGAAAGGCTTTTTGCTTCCTCGATACTCAACTCCATATACTTGTTGAGCGTAGTATCCATGGCTGCAAAAGGATGGATCATCAAATCAGTGACTTGATTTTTCTTAATGTCAAACCAATAGAATGGGCGAGAAGTACCTGCACGAAAACCAGCCTTATGCGCATAACCAAGTGTAAAATCGTGCTTGATACCTGCTGCTTTAGCCAATCGATACGTGGTTCTAAACTTCAACATTAGATAATGTTGCCTGCTATTCTTGATGGATTTTCCAATTAAGTTTTCTAATCTGTTGCGTTCGCGAACAATGGTGTTGAAACGTTTATGACTTCCCACTCCAGGATGTATGCCGAGTGTGTTAGTCCTTGCCAATTTCTTTATGAGCGATTTCATTCCTCTGTGAGCAAAATACAATCCGTCATCGTACTCACTGCGATCCGCCATGAGGAAAAAATACAAAGCAGAGTAACCGAATTTTCGTTCGGTATTTAGAATGTAATCGTATGTGTCGAATGGATCAGGAGAGGTTCCTCTTAGAACGTTCCAGCGTTTACTCAACCCCATCCAATTCGCTTTGAAAAGATCTTTGATCAATCCACCATAAGTTCTGATCGCTCCCTTGCACTTGTATTTGTATGCGTGATCTACATCAATGGTCAACAAGCATCCAGATTCTCGAGATTGAATTGGAAGGTCAGGAAACTTTGAAACAAGAAATGCATTGAGCTTCTTTCTCCATAAATCAACTATGGGTCTGTCCAAACATCCCAAGCGAGATAAACAAGATAATGCGGGAACATAGCGCCCCATGTCGTCCCCTTCGAATCCCCAATATTCCTCGTAGCGTGTGAGTAAGAAAAATGTAGCGCTGAAAATATCAAATGGAAGAGCTGAGGAAGTTACAGGAAAGATGGCTGGCAAACCTTCCCACTCGGTGAAATCCACTTTAAGTCGGGCATAGTCGGTATGCTCGAGAATCCCAGCGGATCGAAAAGTAAGCTCTCCTGAGGCTGCACCTTCTTTGCGAGTGAAAATCAATTTAGCACCCGATGCCGATCGAAACTCGGCTGGGTCCTCGGTAAAAATCAACTCTTGCCGAACATCTTCTAAGAGATGCTCGAAAGCATATTTTATACGAGGTGTGATTTGATCACAGAGTATCACCATAATGCAAGAAGCTCGAAATAGTTTCGCAGATGAATTCAGCTGCTTTTCCATCGCCAAAGTAAGCAGGCCAAGTCATACTTTGTTCGTTTTTTCGCAAATTTTCATATGCTTGTATGATCTTTTGCTCTGAAGGACCTGTCAATATTGCATTTCCATTACTTACCAATTCAACCCACTCGGTTTGTTCACGTAGTATGATACATGGCTTTTTGAAGAAAAAAGCTTCTTTCTGCACTCCACCACTGTCTGTTACAATCATTGAGCAGTTTTTTTCCATCCATACCATTTCCAAGAATGAAAGTGGCTCGGTTATAACAATCATCGGATGACTGCTCAATAGCCTTTTGGATTCGGAAGAAAGCTTTGCACGCGTGCGCGGATGCATGGGGAAAATCACATGCATATTGCTGTTTAAGGTCAACCGTCCCATGGCCAACAAAATGGCATTTAACTTCTCCTCATCATCGGTGTTGGTGTCTCGGTGTACTGTTGCCAGAAGAAAGTTAGAAACTTCAGATCCTAGAAATGACGGACGCTTTTTGGCTGCTGCACTTTCTGAGAAAAAAAGCGAATTATCAAACATGATGTCTCCAGTGTGAAAAATCCCTGGTCTATCCATTGACCATGGCATCTCTTGATGCTGCAGTCCTTCTCTTTGAAGATTTTTGATGCCTTCTTGAGTAGGGGAGAAGAGCAGGGTAGAGGAGTGATCGCACATGATCCGGTTGATTTCTTCCGGCATTTTCTTATTGAAAGAACGCAATCCCGCTTCGACATGGATCAAGGGAATGTGCAGTTTAGATGCGGCCATAGCACCAGCAAGAGTGCTATTGGTATCGCCGTAGACCAATACTGCATCATAGGGTTCTTTTATTAGCACTTCTTCGATACCTTGAAGCATGCTACCCGTTTGTTTTCCATGACTGCCAGAGCCAACACTCAATTGAAATCGAGGTGTGGGTATTCCCATTTCATTAAAGAAAACCTCACTCATATTGCTATCATAGTGCTGCCCTGTATGCAGCAAATCTTCTTGCAGTTTTAATTGCGCATTGGAACCAATGGCTCTGGAGATAGCCGCAGCCTTGATAATCTGCGGTCGCGCACCGATAATGGTCAGTATCTTCTTCATCATAAATCTAAAATGCCTTCGTCGGCAAAACTATAATAACCGTGCGAAGCTATGATAAGATGATCCAAAACCGGCAATTCCATATCGAGTCCGCACCTGCGGAGCTTTAGTGTGATGCGCTTGTCCTCATTGCTAGGATTCAAACTTCCGCTGGGATGATTGTGCGCAAGTATGATGGCACTTGCTTTTTCTTCCAGCGCTCCGGAGAACACTTTCTTGGGATCCACAATCGTGCTGTGCCACCCGCCCTCGCTAATTTTTTTGAGTGAAAGCACCTGATTAGATCGATTCAAGTTCATTACCCAAAACTCCTCGTGTGGCAGATCACCCAATTGTGTAACGAAGTATTCGAACACGTCTTTGCTGCTCTCTATCTTCTGTTTTTGCCTTACTTCACTGCTTCGCCTGCGAACGCCAAGTTCAAATGCTGCTTGAAGGGTGATGGCCTTGGCCGGACCAATGCCACGTATTTTGGTCATTTCCTGATAGGAGAGGCGGGATAAATCGTTTAAGTTATGTTGGGTGATGCCTAACAGCTTTTGTGCTAAATCAAGGGCACTGGAATCACCGCTTCCGGTACCTATCAATATGGCCAACAGCTCCGAGTCGGTAAGCGCCATAGGGCCTTTTTCTGCTAATCGTTCTCTCGGTCTACTTTCCTTACTCCAATTCTTAATACCCGTACCTGTGGTTTTCATGTTTTCAATTTCTACAAAAATAAAATACCCCGCCATTGGCGGGGTATTCATATATTCTGGAATATTCTAAGCTTATTTCAACTTGTTCACGAAAACTGTCAAGCTAGACTTGATGTTTCCAGCCTTGTTCTTGTGAATAATGTTGTTTTTAGCCAACTTATCAAGCATGGATACCACTTTCGGCAACAACGCCTCTGCCTCTGCCTTCTTTGAAAGCGCACGCAGCTTTCTTACTGCATTACGAGTAGTCTTGTGGATATACTTATTGCGCAGTCTCTTCGCGTCGTTCGAACGTATTCTCTTAATTGCTGACTTGTGATTTGCCATTGTCTAAAAATTGGGCTGCAAATATAGTAAACTTTTATTTCTCACCAAGCTATGTGCTATTTTTTTGAAAGGTAACTAAAAAAAGTTCCGCGCGTAAGAATCTCCAAATAACCCTGTAGCTTGTTTCCGAGTCGCTGTAAATATATGATAATCAACTTTCTGGTCTTTTTGTGCGGGAGTATCCAAGCACAGAATGCCGCGAAAATTGAGGGCTTTCTTCAAATCTTGGAAGTAGGCGTATCGGATTCTTTGTACATCAAGCTCAACATTGATATTGCAGACGAGTTCATCTTCAACAATCCCGACACAGCGGCTTATTTTACACGTCGTGCCCTGAAAAAGGCCGAAGATTGCAAGAATACTGCAATGATGGCCAAGTCTGAAAATTATCTTGGAATCATAGAGTACACCAAGGGCCATTTGCTCACCTCATTGGAGCATTATCAGCGTTCTCAAGCACTTTATAAGTCCATTGGAGATCGCTCTGGTGCCGTAAAAGCCACCAACAACATGGCTGTGGTGTTTACGAATCTGGGCGAGCATGAGAAGGCTATAAAAATGTATGAAGAAGCATTCGCTACCAATGTTGAGTTGAATCTAATTGATGAGGCCGCATCAAACATTTTTAACATCGCTGGAGGGTATCTCAGTCTAAAGAGCTTGGATAAGGTGCGCGAGTCTTTAGCGCAATTGAGAAATTTCAATCGAATCTCGAAAACCAGTATTGATCCATGTCACATTGAAGCGGAGCTCTTCATGGCAGAAAATAAACTTGACTCTGCCCTAATGTGTCTAAACAAGTCCTATGATATCAGCGTCAGTGAAGGAGATGAAGTATTTGTCGCAAGTATCCTGATTTCACGTGCACAAGTTTATTTCAAACAGGATCAAATAGAACTGTGTCAGCGCGATTTGAACGAAGCAGAGAAGATCATTCTTAAAAACGATTACAACGACTTGCTGCTTTCCCTGTACCAAGCCAAAGCAGAAATGTATGCAGAGAAGAACAACTTCCAAATGGCTTATGATTTCTCCAGAAAATATGAAGTACTGAAGGATAGCCTGGATCGAATCAATAACTACAATCGAATCTCTGAGCTGAATGCGAAATATGAATCCGAGAAAAGAGAGTCTGAAATCGCAAAGCAGGCGCAAGTCATACAGCAGAAGAATGCCATGTTTCGCATTTCAATCATTGTCGGTATCGCGCTGATAGCGATATTGGTAGTTTTGATATACAATTTCTTTAGAAAGAAAAAACTAAACTTGTTGTTGAAAGAACAAAACAACGAGATCAAGAGACAGCGTCATAAAGTCATTTCTTCTATCAATTATGCAAGAAGAATTCAGAACTCTATTCTCCCGATCAAAGAGCATTTAAAGCAATTTTTACCGGATAGCTTTGTGTTTTTTCAACCGAAGGATATTGTTTCGGGTGACTTTTATTGGTACCGCTGGATCGACGACCGTTTGTATATAGCCGCTATCGATTGCACTGGTCATGGTGTTCCTGGAGCGTTCATGTCGCTTATTGCAAATTCTAAACTGAACAAAACAATCAACGAACTTAAGCTTAGGGAACCACATGATATTCTTTATGCCTTGCACAATGAGATTCTTCATATTCTCAATCAAGACCTTGATCCTCAAAACGCGCAGGATGGTTTGGATATCAGCTTGTGTGTCATCGACCAACAGAAAAAATTGATTCGCTTTGCGGGCGCAAACTTAGGAGTGTATATCGCTCACAACGAAGAACTTATTGAACTAAAACCTCAGCCTTTCAGCTTGGGTGGCATCGTGTACGAAAAGGTGATGAATAACAAAACCAATCCATTCGAAACCCAAGAATATTACTACGCAGAAGGAGATAAACTATTCATGTATTCAGATGGATTCTTCGACCAACTTGGAGGTCCAGAGGGAAAGAAATTCAATAAAGCACGCTTCAAACAATTGCTTTCTAATCTGAGAAAAGCGGAACAAATTTCCAGTCAAGGAGAAGAGGTATGCTTAAAGAAATTAAACGATTGGCGCAGTGGAATGCCTCAGACGGATGATGTTCTTATCATCGGGGCAACTTTGTAACTAGAGCTTTTTTATTTCAAAAGAAAGATCAAGAAGTGACTGCAACTCTTCTCCTTTCTCAATCATCAATTCATCGTCAACATCGACGTTCCAAATCACCCGAAAATCGGTCTTTCCAAACTTGCTTTCCTCTATCATGGTGAGCAATTCAAAAATGAAACGGCCGGAGGATGAATTGAAATAGTCCATCTTGAACTCCATCTCCACAGGAGATTTTTTATTTATACCTAGAAAATTCGAAACGTATTCCAGTATAGGACGATAAAATACATAGGCATTTTCAGGAAGAGATCTTCCCGTAATTCGAAAACGACCAGCCTGAACATCGAAATAAACTTCCGGTGTGTCTTCTGTTTGGGCGATATGTAAATTGTCTATTAGCGACATACTTAGTGGGCCGAAGTTCTAAAAAGAAATCTTTATGGCAAACAAAAATTTATCAGTATCTAGTTTTTCAAAACTGTAAACTACTCCTTTTTCAGCGCCTTTAACGACTTCAATAAGGCCTAAACCAGATTTGTACTTATTTTCAAACTTGATACTTGCTTTCATTGCGGTTTTGTGTAAGCTAACTAGCTCAGAGGTGCTTAGGCTTGTCAAATAACTGAGTTTTTCTTTCAAAAAGTGCATCTCCCGCTCATTTATTTCATTACCACATTCAATGAAAACACTATCGCGGGTTTTACCGATTAAAAAGATACCTTCTTTTCTTCCGGTTTCATCTTCTTCGCTGTGTTTTGAAATGTTTTGCAACAATTCAACCAACAGGTGAGCTACCTTTCTAGTGGTGTTTTTTACCTTGCCTTCTGCTGAAACATTTTGCTCTACAATACTCAAAATGGGCAATATGGATTTCTGAGAAAAGTCACCTTTGTACATCAGGAAAGCATCTTCCAAGGCAAGCATGTTATCTAATGTGCCTGTATCTTCCAATAAGTTCTCCATCGGAGCTTCTTCGTTGGATAAAAATGTAACCTGCTGATGAAACAAGGAAATGTCTTCACGAACGTCCTCAAATTGATAAAGCAACTTCTGACCTGACTTCCTCGCCAATTCTATTAGCCCCAATCCTGCGCCACCTTTTTCTGTTAGCTGATTCTCGCTTAGTTTTCGGATGTATAATTCCTTGAGCTCCTTACTGTCTTTGGAATTGATTTCATCTACAAGATGCTTCAATGTGGGCTTGTCTTGTTGAAGAATGGGGTTGATGGAGTTGATAATAAAGCCATTTGGCCCCAGACGATAGCTAAATATTCCTTCCGATCGTTCTTGAACTTCTGAATGATTCTCTCCGTGCTTGATGATGTTTTGGAAACATTCGACCAGTAAAAAGGACACCTTGCGATTTACGTTGATCTCTGAGCGAAAGTTGGCTCCTTCGCTAATATCAATGATAGTGCTCGTAAATTCCTCGTTGAAGACCCCACGGTAACAAAAAACGGACTGCTGTGACCTAAACTTAAGGTAGAGGTCAAACAATGCCAGAAGGGGATGTATACCAGTGGAGGAATGATCCATCTATCTATTTCAAGGATTTGAAGGTTATACGAAGAACCATTGCATTGGTTTCAGGTGAATTGGCTTCGAAAGGATACGAAATTAAAAATCCTCCAAAAGGGAGGATTTTTAAGTACATCTGTTTACGAAGAACTTATTGTTAGGAAGATACCGAGAGCGGAACGAGCAAGGCATGCGCCTCTGCTACCACATCGGAAATCCAACGATGATCCATGTAGGGAATCACCTTTTCTCCCAACTTGTTTTTAGAATCTGACTCTCTCAACTGAAGTAAAACGAGATCTTGATCTCCGTCTCTGGTAAACTTGATTTTTAACGTCAAGTCTGCCTTCGTTCTCACCAAAATATCGTCCTCGAACAGTTGGTGGGTCAATTCTCTTGTCAATTCTGCTAGAGGATGCTTCAAACCCTCTTCTACAATTTTCAATTGAATAGTAACCATGTTGTTAAGGTTTTGGAATGAGTGCTTTAAATGTATAAAATTCTTCGTGCGCTACACATTAATTTTGCCTACTTGTTATGAAAAAGTTGATCCTCCTTCTTTGTCTCCTTATCATTTTTCTCAAACACCAAGCACAGGTGGTGAATATTGAACAGGCGAGAATTCGCATGGACAGCCTCGGATGGGCCGGAATGCTCAATGGAACCTTTTCTGCTCAGAAGTATCGGGACGTATTCTACAATGCCGCATTGAGAGGAGTCATTCAACATAAAATGGATCGAGAACTTTGGTTATTGCTAGTGGATGCAGGCATTTCTGTGGCGGATCAAGTTCAATTGAACAACAATTCCCTCATCCATGTGAGAAACAACTACGAACTTAAGCCGTGGGTTCGGTGGGAATCCTTTGCACAGGTCCAACAAAACAGGCTCTTGGGTTTACAAAGAAGGCATTTGTGTGGCACAGGACCTCGGTTTGTGATCTGGGATGATGACCGCTTTCGACTCTTCACGGGAACCCTTGCAATGGTGGAACTTGAAAAGATCAGAGGAGGAACAAAAAGTGAATGGTTTGGTCGTGCCTCGGGCTATATCTCTTGGAGTTTCAATGACCCTGGGAAATGGGCTTTTAGCAGCACCACGTATTTTCAACCCATCATGAATCGACTGGCAGATCATCGTTGGGCGGGGCAGCATGCTTTTAGTTGGGCATTAAATCACAACTGGTCGATGCGTGTAGAGTTGACACACTTCTACGATTCACGTCCACCGAAGGATATTGTGAAATCTACTTTCAACACCTTCGTCGGCGTGACTTATGACATCGATGGATAATTAGATGACAATCTCCCTTTGCTGGATCATTTTATAGATGGTACTCTTCCCAATGTCCAATTTATCTGCTACGAAGACGACGTCGTTGTCATATTTTTTCAAATAAAACTTGATAATTTCACACGTGTATTCGCGGAGTGTTTTTTCTTCTTTGGTAAAGCTCTCATCCGGCCTTGCATCCGTAAAGGTGATGTCTTCACTTTTTATCTCTTTTCCATCGCTCATGACCGCGGCCAAGTCAATCATGGCTTTCAGTTCGCGCACGTTTCCAGGGTAATTGTATCGCATCAGTTTTTCTTTCGCATCCTCGCTGATGCTGATAGGGGCCATTCTATTATCGTGGACAAATTCTTCCAAAAAATGCTTTGCCAAGATCAAGATGTCATTGCCGCGAGAGCGAAGCGGGGGAAGTTCTATTGGCAAACCAATAATACGATAGTATAAATCTTCTCTGAAGTTGGTCTTTTTTACTTCTTCCGACAAAGATTTGTGAGTAGCCACAATGAGCCTTACATCCAGTTTTACATTTTCATTTCCTCCGACGCGTACAACTTCTCTTTCTTGCAATACGCGAAGCAATTTGCTCTGCACGCTCAGGTCCAGTTCTGCTACTTCATCAAGAAAAATGGTTCCCCCATTGGCCTCTTCAAACTTTCCTATTTTTCTTGAGATGGCTCCAGTGAATGCTCCTTTTTCATGACCAAACAATTCACTTTCGATCAATTCTTTTGGAATGGCCGCCATGTTGACCGCTACAAAAGGTCTTTTCTTTCTCGAAGAATTGTAGTGAATTGCCTTAGCTACCACCTCTTTTCCCGTTCCTGTTTCTCCCGTGATAGATACATTGATATTGGTCATGGTCGCTTTTTCCATGAGCGTAAATACCTTTCGAATAGCGGCACTTTGGCCCTTAATGGATTTTTCGAAAGCATATTTTTGACCTAATTCCTCTCGAAGGTGTTGAACTTGTTGCTTGAGTGTGCTTGTTTCGCGCACTTTGATAACACTGTTCCAAAGAAGATCTTTGGTGTTGTCGTCTTTCACCAGGTAATCCGAAACACCCAGTTTAAGCAGGTTTACAGCAACACTTATCTCTTCTTGTGCGCTGATGACAATGACAGGAACCTCTTCATTGTACTGTCGAATTTTTTTATAAAGTTCTTCGCCCGTGCTATCTGGTAGACTGATATCCAAGGTGATTAAATCCGGCTGGAGATGCAACTGTTCTAGTACTTCGGCTCCATTGCCAAATCGAGTGATTTGGTAATCAGGATTTAAAGACAAGTGGTATTCAAGGATTTCACCATACCAAATGTCGTCTTCAACAATGAATATTTTAAACGAGTCCATGCCACGAATATAGCATCGTGACTTCATCGAGTGAGATTAAAACTGCCTCAAATATTGAAGGTTCAACGGTTAAGAGAGAGAATTCACTAGTCGATGGATGGCCTCTTTTCTTCCGTTTTGCAGGTCATCAAATTCAATAGAGAGGGGGCGAAGCAGCCAGTTTACTTCTTGTTTGAAAATTGGAGAAGACATCTCGTAGAAGTTATTTACTTCAGCGGGCAGGTTTTGATTTTTTCTAAGGAAAGACAGGCAAAGCGCGATGTACTCAGATGACATTTCTTTCGCTTGAATTCCATTTACGAGACTCTTTTTAGCGGTGTTTTTTTGCATAAAAGAGACCATGGCATTCATGGTCATGGAAGAACATGTAGAAGTACTTAAGCGCATTTTTAAATGGTTTGAATAGATTTACGCAAAAGCGATTTACTCAAATCATGCCGAGCTGCTTTGGGTTGTTAAATATCTGATTGATAGCTCGTTAATTCTTCCAGTTAATAGGTGTTTTTCTATTTTTGGGAATTTTTTCCGATTCTTGGAAAGCTGGGGCTAACTTCTAGAGATTAGTGACTAGATACTAGTGACTAGATACTAGATACTAGATACTAGTGACTAGATACTAGATACTAGTGACTAGATACTAGTGACTAGTAACTAGAGACAAGAAAATGAATAAATGAATGTACGATTCTGAGCTTGTCGAATGGTTTATACAGTATTCAAAGGTTTTGATCTCAATCACAAGTCGTTATCGTTTAGTTTTTTCAGTGGAGTTATTAAGGCGAAATTCAATTTAGAGATTTTCTCATGTGCTAGACGAATTAAATGGAATAAATCTGTCTTGTTGATACTCTAATTTTTTAAGAATATCCAGAAAGCCAATGCATTCTGTTCAAGAGGCGTTGGCCTGAGAATTCATGTTTATAATTGTGACTTAGATTTCAAAAAAAAAGTGAACCAATTGGTTCACTTTTTTGATTTTTCAAGAGAAGAATTTAAACTTAAATTTCATCTCCGCATGTTTTGTAGCCCGTAGGGGAATCGAACCCCTGTTCCAAGAATGAAAATCTTGTGTCCTGACCCCTAGACGAACGGGCCGTACTAGAAAGCGGGTGCAAATATAATTAGACTTTTTTTACTGTCAAGCTTTTCTTAAAAAAATATTTCTATTAAACCAATGTCCTCATCCTGAATGATGAAGATGCGGTTTTCGTGCTTTTTCTTAAAAACTAACGTCGTCTAAACCAAAACGAAATCCCAAGCGCTTGCCAGTTGCAAGAGTATGACTCTGACTGATGCTCTGTATCTGCTCTACGGTAACCTCCTGTAAATTCTCATACGGAGGAACCAATAGATCAAAATCCAAGGTGTAAAGTATGGTGCTGTAAACAACTTCGCGTAACTTTTCTTTGGTGAGTACTGAGTTGATCATGTCATTGTACAAAAAACCCAATTGTCGCTTGCCCTGAACCATGAAATGACTCTCTCGATTCACGAAGATTCTTGAAATCAAATAACCCATGTCCCACTGACGCTGGTACTTGATACTGTCTGACAAAAAATTATAGACATTGATGATCCCAACGTAGGAGTTGCGATCGTCTTCTTTGAAGTAACTGCTCTTCCACAAAGGATGCTCTCCATCAAACTGAAACACGTTGGTGTGCATCTGAAAAATCAAAACATCACTGCCTACTTTGATCTCAGCTTGAAAATCTCCTCGATCTTTATAATAAATCTCCACGCGCTTGTCAGCATCATTGAAGTTCTTCTGTGTCTCGCTAATGACTTCCTTCAATACTTCTTTTAAGTTGTGAAAGGTGTCGATCGTTAGATAAAACACATCTTGTTTTAAAACACTTTTCTCGTTGAGTAATCGATTAATTGTTTGTGCGGGTTGTTCAGCCATATATGTTTCTTTTAATATGCTCTTGCAAACAGTACTCTTCTCTTGCTAGGCTTGCCAGATACCATGCATTTTCCGTCTTCTTCTGGTGAATCAAAAGGGATGCATCGGATGGTCGCTTTGGTTTCTGCTTTTACTTTCTCCTCGGTCTCTGAAGTACCGTCCCAATGTGCAAAAAAGAAACCGCCCTTTTCATCCAAAAGTTTCTTAAATTCTTCATAAGAATCCACTGGAGTTGTTAAAGTTTGTCTTCTCTCTAAGGCCTCTTGGAACAAGTTGGTCTGTATTTCATCCAAAATTAGCTTTATCGCAGCCGCTAATCCTTCCATACCAAGTGTTTCTTTGGAACCATTGTCTCTTCTAGCTACTTCCACGGTGTTGTTTTCAAGATCCTTTGGACCAACGGCCAATCGCACAGGCACTCCTTTGAGTTCGTACTCCGCGAATTTCCAACCGGAACGCTTGGTGTCGTCGGCGTCAAACTTTGCGGTAATTCCAAGATCCTTGAGTTCTTTCATCAATGGAGTGATGCGTTCACGGATAAGTTCCATTTGTTCTTGACCTTTATAAATAGGTACAATGACCACGTGGATGGGCGCAAGTTTTGGAGGCAGTCTCAAACCTTTGTCGTCGCTGTGCGTCATGATCAAGGCTCCCATGAGACGTGTGGAAACTCCCCATGAAGTGGCCCATACATAATCATTCACTCCTTCTTTTGATGCGAACTTTACGTCAAATGCTTTCGCGAAATTTTGTCCAAGAAAATGGGAGGTGCCGGCTTGCAATGCTTTACCATCTTGCATCAATGCTTCGATGCATAAAGTATCTACCGCTCCTGCAAATCGCTCGGATTCAGATTTCCTTCCCTTGATAACAGGCATTGCCATGAAGTTCTGTGCGAAGTCTTCATACACATCGAGCATTCGTTCGGTTTCCTCTATGGCTTCTTTTGCTGTGCTATGCGCAGTGTGTCCTTCTTGCCACAGAAACTCCGCTGTTCTTAAAAACAAACGTGTACGCATTTCCCAGCGCACTACATTGGCCCATTGGTTGATCAAAATCGGAAGGTCTCTATAGCTCTGTATCCATCCTTTGTAGGTGTTCCAAATAATCGTTTCTGAAGTAGGTCGCACGATCAACTCTTCTTCTAATTTGGCATCTGGATCAACGACTACCTGTCCGTTTTCAGTTTTTAATCGGTAGTGTGTAACGACCGCGCATTCCTTTGCAAAGCCTTCAACGTGCGCTGCCTCTTTGCTTAGATAAGATTTAGGAATAAATAACGGAAAGTATGCGTTTTGATGGCCAGTCTCTTTGAACATCACGTCTAGCGCGTCTTTCATCTTTTCCCAAATGGCATAACCATAGGGTTTGATAACCATGCAGCCTTTAACATCGCTATGCTGCGCTAGGTCTGCCATTACTACTAATTCGTTGTACCACTTGCTGTAATCTTCAGCACGTGAGGTAAGCTTTTCCGCCATAATGAGGTGGTATGATAATTGAGTAAAATTGAGGGCCAAAAGTAGTTCTTTTTTTTGCCTATATTTGATTTGTTTGGATGATTAATAAAACGCACAACGCCATGAAACTAGTAAAACAAAGTCTCGCACTCGCATCGCTGCTGATTGTTCTCTATTCATGTAACTCTTCTAAAAGCCTTAATACATCGGCGTTGTACGAGGATGATGAAGTTTACTATCAACCGGGAGAAACCTTTATCACGGAAGCTCCTACGGCATCTTCGAATTCATCTTCAACCCCATCGGTTGGAACAACCTCTCCTACAGAAGATGATTATTATTCTGGTAATACCAACCAGGGAGACGTGATTAACAATTATTATGGAGATGTGGATCAGTTTAATAGTGGTCTAAATAATAGTCCAGGACGATTCATGTATGATCCGCTTTGGGGATGGAGATATACCTATTGGAATCCTTTCAATAATGGAATGGGCGGTTTGAACATGGGGTTTGGGATGTCAAATAATTGTTGGGGTTGTTATGACCCTTGGATGAACAATTGGGGATGGAACGATCCCTGGATGAACAATGGTTGGGGGTGGAACGATCCCTGGATGAACAATGGTTGGGGGTGGAATGATCCATGGATGAACAATGGTTTCGGTTGGAACAATGGTTTCGGTTGGAACAATGGCTGGAACAATCCCTACGGGACCTTCAACAGTCCTTGGAATAATAATCCTTGGAACTCGATGTATTGGAATCAACTCGGCAATGCTTGGGCTTGGAACAATGCATTTAATAATGAGAACAACAACAATGTTCAGTTTGGCAATCGTGGTGGAGCGGGCAGTGGCTTCAACAACAACTCTTCAGGAACACAGGAATTTCAAACGTTGAATCCCCGAAAGCAGCCAGGAAGACCTGACCCAGGCACTACGAATGGGCAACCTGTTGAAGTAGACGATGATTTCTTTTCAGTTCCTTCGAGATCAGGATCCACGAATGCAGATCCTGGTCGACCATCGCGCAATCCTGGTCAAGATGTTCAGACTCGTCCGAATGTTGCTCCAAGCAGACCTTCAAGAGATACAAGGCCTAGTGAGCGTCCAAGAGACAGCGGTGGAATGTCCAGACCAGCACCTTCCTCACCAGCACCAAGCAGAGGAGGTGGAGTTTCAAGTCCCAACAGGGGAGGAGGAGGCAGTAGCCCCGCTCCTAGTCGAGGTGGAGGCGGAACGCGCAGAAGATAAAAGCAAAAAAATAATTTGGTATGATAAATAGGATCCTATTGGCTATTTGTGGATCGCTGTGTTCGTTTTTTTCATTTTCGCAAAATGAGGTCGATGCCCTGCGATATTCCAATATTGCGCCTACCGGGACTGCACGATCTTTAGGTATGGGAGGAGCATTTGGATCCATCGGAGCAGATCACTCTGCATTTTGGAATAACCCTGCTGGATTAGCGATTTATAAAAGAACAACTGCAGAAATTTCTCTGAACTTTTTTGATCGTATTACGAACTCAAATTTTCTGAATAACGAAGAATCAGACTCCAAGTTTAGAACACAGATTCAAAGCTTAGGCATTGTCGGCTATCGGGAATATGAAGGATTGAAAGATTGGTCTTTTGTTTACGGAATTGGTTTTGGTCTGCTTTCAAATTATCATCAAAACCTTTTGATAGAAGGCATAAATAGAGATCGAACACTATTGGAATCGTTCGCTGCGACAGCAGATGGTACACCTTACAATGATGTTTACAACGCCCATTCTTTTGGCGCAGGTCTGGCATGGGAAACGTTTTTAATTGACCCCTTGGACTCCGCTTCCTTGTCTTACATGCCTGCAGAATCGGTTGGAAGAATAAAGCAAGAGCGTTCTATACAACGCTTAGGCCGTCATTCAGAAACTACATTTGCTGCTAGTGGAAATTACAAGGACAAGCTTTATGTTGGGGCTACTATAGGAATTCAATCTGTATTTTATAGAGATGCTTCGGTTTATACAGAAAACTTTTGGGATTCTGAGTATTTGAGAAATTATACATTCACTGAGGATATCAATGCAAGCGGAAACGCAGTTTCGTTGCGTTTAGGAGCGATCTACAGACCAACGGAGTGGTTGAGATTGGGAGCATCATGGCATTCTCCAGTCAATCTCGAAATCAGCGACGCATATAGCACTTCAATTACATCAAATTTTGTCGACGGTTCGTCATACACCGCGCTTTCACCAGAATTGATAACAAATTTCAGCGTTCGTGTACCGGGCAGGCTTCAATTGAGTTCGGCTTTTGTAATGGGGAAATTTGGTTTGATAAGCGCTGACTACGAGACTACTTCTTTTGACAATATTCAAATGGACGGAGTTGGATTATCGTCTGGTTACGATTACGCTTTTGAGAATAGAACTATAGAAACTGTATACAGAAGAGTGCATCGTGCTAAGATGGGGGTGGAAGGAAGAATTCATGATGTTTGGAGAGCACGTGCAGGTTTGATTTATCAAACTAGTCCTTTCAAATCGTCCTTTGCATTGAATAATCCTCTGATCACTTATACGGGAGGTATTGGATATCGGAAAGGTTCTTTTTCAATGGATTTGGCAGGTTTGTATTTTGCCAATGAAGAGTCGTATTGGTTGTATGATCCATCGTTAGTTCAAGAGGCTCGTTTGAGTACGAATGTGATTCAAGTATTATTGTCTTTCGGAATTCGGTTTTAAGAAGATAAAAAAGAAAGCCCCGCATCGCGGGGCTTTTTTATTTCTCAGAAATTCATTTTACTTTTTATCGGTAACAATGAATTCCGTTCTTCTGTTTTCTTGGTGCTTCGATTCCTCGCAGAAGGTTCCATCGGAACATTCATTGAGTAGTTCTCTTTCTCCATATCCGCGGCTTACAATGATAGATCTTGGAACCCCTTTGGTGATAAGGTATTCCGTAACAGCTTTTGCTCTCTTAGAGCTGAGATCATCATTGTATTCAAAACTACCTCGGCAATCGCAGTGGCTTCGAATTTCAAACTTGAGGTTTTGGTTGTTTCTAAATAATTTCACCAAATCGTCTAGATATGGTTGCGCATCGGGTCTGATTTCCCAAGTATTATAATCCCAGTAAATATTTGGCACAGGATAAACTCCTTTTTTCTGGCCATTGTTAGAATTGTTATTTCCGTTCCCGTTCCCGTTCCCGTTCCCGTTCCCGTTCCCGTTCCCGTTCTTTTCATCTTTGGAAACATAGACTTCAGGCATCTCCACAATTTTCTTCAATGTTTTGGATTGATTGATTCCTTTTGTGCTGACATCCTCTGATTGAGAAAAATATCCGTCAAGATCTGTTTTTACTTTGTAATCTTTTCCAGGTGCTAGGTCAATGGAGAATTTTCCATCGCCGTCGCTGAAGTACACTTTTTCGGTTCCGTCTGTTAGGTTCTGAACGGTGATTCGCGCACCTCCAAGTGGTAGCATACTATCTTTACCAGTAACAATTCCTTCCAGTTTGATTTGAGCATCGTTCATTTCAAAGGAATAAATGCGGTCGCTTCCACTGCGGTCGCTGCTGAAGTAGCCCGTTTTTCCGTCAGGATTAAACATCATACTAAAATCATCATAAGATGTATTGATCGGATAAGAAAGATGTTGAGGAAGTGACCACGTACCATTGATCAAATTCGTTCTCAAAACATCCAGTCCACCCAAGGTAGAGTGTCCATTGCTTGAGAAGTATAAAGTTCCTGCATCTTTTACCACAGGGAAAAGCTCATCGCCTTTTGTATTTACATCTCCACCTAGATTCACAGGATTTCCCCAAGATCCATCCAATAGAGTTGACTTGTAAATATCCATTCCACCTTTTCCTCCTGGCATGTCACTCGCGAAATACAGCACGGTTCCATCGGGAGAAAAACTAGGGTGTGCATACATGTTATTGACATCACAGAAAGGTAAAATCTCTGGCTTTGACCAACTACCATCTGTATTCTTCTTGCTCACGTATAGCTGCGTAGGATTTTCTTCTTTGCTATTACCGCTTAGGTTATTTTTAATTTGAAAGCTTCTCGTGAAAATCATTGTTTGTCCATTCGGGGCAACAGCGGCCACAGCATCGTGTGATTTGCTATTAACGCCTTCTACGGGTTTTAATGCAGTCCAAGCAGCACCTTCTTGTTTAGTAAAAAAGAGATCGGTAAATGCTCTACTGGTATAAGGATCTTTGTCTCCTTTCAGCGCAGCGCTGGAGGTTACAATCAATCCTCCGTCATAAGGGAATGAAGAGAATACGGGATTCTCTGCAGGAATATTTACTTGTGCCACTGTAAACATCAACGAATCAGCGCGAAGGTCATCTGCTTTTTTACAGCTAGTCAACAGATTTTGAGCTTGTTGATTCTCTGCGTCTCGGCTAACGATGCCTTCAAGAATGGTTTTTGCCTCTGCATATCTTCCAACTCCCATTAGCGATCGAGCGTAGTTCATTCGATCGATATCGGTAGTTCCGGTATACAAATTAGCTCTTTCAAATTGTGTAACTGCGTTAGAATATTCATTCACACGGAGATAGCTTTCAGCGAGCATTCTGCGGCCATTTTCATCTTCTTTCTTCGCAAGACCTTTATCTAGGTACTTGATTGCCTCTTGATATTTTAATTCGGTATAAGCTTCCTTACCGCTTTTAATATAGAGAGAAGCACAGCTATTCAATAAGAACGCTGCCGAGAGGGCTATTATAGAGTAATTAAATTTTTTCATAGCTGCATTAGAAATAGCGAGGTGAGCGAACTTTTAGGTTTACATCTTTTCCAAAATCAACTCCAAGCATTACCTCATGAGAGCCTTGACTGTAGGTGCTGATATCTGTTGTGGTTAAGTCGTATGCATAACCAAGTCTGAACATATTCGTGATGTTCCATTCTGCCATTACGATAACCGCATCTCCTGTTCTATATCCAGCACCCAACCAAAATTTCTTAAAGAATAAAAGATTACAATTAAAGTCAGCTTGTACTGGAGCTTCTCCTTGATATTTCACAAGCACGGATGGCTTCACTGCAAGGATGGAAGAGGGTTCAAAAACGTATCCTGCATTCAAATAGGTGTGTGTTTTAAAGAATCGATCATTGATGGTTACATCCGGTAGAATGTTATCATCCAAAGCAAAGATGGTAGGCATGGACAATCCAACGAACCATTTTCTTTCGTAGTAATACATTCCAGCTCCCACTTTCGGGATGAATTGTGAAGTAAGATTCGCATTGTAGGTAGGATCATTTTCGTCAAATACGACGAGGTCATTGAAGTTGGCACTATAGAATGCGCCAGCCAAACGAATACCCATTGCTAGTCTACCAGAACCAGTGCTCACTTTTGCTGCAAAGTTGAGACCTACTTCTTGTTGACGAGTGATTCCTATTTGATCGTTGGAGAAGGTAAGACCTACACCCAGTCTGCGATTTGCGATAGGACCATCAATGGCAACCGTTTGCGTGGTGGGGGCACCGTCAAATTGCACCCATTGTTTGCGGTACAATGCGCTGCCACTCCAATAGGCGTGTGAACCAGCATAAGCGGGGTTCAACACCAAGCCATTAAACATATATTGACTAATCATGATCTCCTGTTGAGCCCATCCGCTCAAAGAGATGATTGTCATTAAAAGTAGGATATATATCTTTTTCATAATGCTTCGATTATTAGGGAAATGTTTCTTTTTATCTTCTTAGATCTACATAAGTGTTAAATGAAACATTGCCACTGGTGAAAATCACGAAGTAGGTTCCATCAGGTAGCGTTTCGTTGTCTGAGTTTTGACCAAACCAGTTTTGGTTGTAGTTCTTCTTCTCATACACCAAATTGCCCCATCTGTTGAATACCTTGAATTCGTTACTTCTATATTTTTCAATGCCCTTGATAAAATATACATCATTAAATCCATCGCCATTTGGAGTGATACCTGTAGGCCATTCCAATTCTCCGGGTTCAGTTAATGTAAAGCTAGCAGTATCAGAACATCCGTTTGCGTCGATGACGATGATGGTGTAATTACCTGCAGTGAGGTTTGCTACATCCTCGGGTTCAGGTATGTTTGTGATGTGTGACCAGTTGTAATCGTAAGGCTCTGTTCCTCCATTTACTGTCAAGTCAATCGCTCCATCATTTCCACCCAGCACTGAAATGTTGAATCCTTCCGTAGAAAGGCTTAATAGGCCTTCAATTTCAAGACTGTCTGGCTGAAGTACAAAGAACTGTTCGGTTCCAGAACAACCGTTTTCATCACTCCAAGTGAGTGTAACAGCGGAGAAACCAAGTCCCGTTACAGTGTTTCCTCCAGAAACAATATTTCCATTGATATTCCATGTAGTGTTGACATTGCCGACTGTATTTACAAAGTTGACTGCAACGCTACCGTCTTGGCTTCCATTACAACTTACATCATTGACTACACTTTGTGCAAAAGGGGCTGGTTGTCCAGGTACGACGAATTCTACGTTTATAGCACATCCATTTTGGTCGTCTATTGTTAAGTCATAGGTACCAGCGCACAAATTGGATTGGTTTAATTCATTGTCGCTTGTTCCAGTTCCGTTCCAATCGAGGAGATAACTTCCGTCTCCACCGATTACCGTTGTTTGTATGGCACCGTTGCATTGGCCACAAGTGGACTCTGTGATAATGGCAGTTGCTGTAATGGGGCTTGGAGCATTCACAGTAAAGCACGCCGTAAACTCACAACCATTCGTATCTGTAATGGTTACGCAGTATTCTCCATTTGCAGAAACATCGGTGCAATTGGTGCTCGTAGAATTATTCCAGCTATAGCTATACGGTGCAGTTCCTCCGCTAGGAAGTGCGCAGATGTTAGTTACGCCAGTTGCACAATCAAAAGTCGATGTAAACTGAATGGCAAGAGGAGCTGGAGCATTTAAGGTGTAGCTCACTTCGCTGGTGCAGCCGATGGCATCCGTGACAATCGCGTTGTATACTCCAGGGCATAGTCCATCAATACTCGCGTCATCGGAGATGCCGAGATCTGGCCAATTCACAGTGAATGGTGCTTCTCCACCAAGTATCTCCAAGGTGATACTTCCATCGCAAGCATCAGAACACGAAACGTTTACATTTCCTGTGAAAGTTGAAATCGATGCGTTGACCACTATTGGGGCTGGTTCAGTGAGATCAAAAGGAACAAGCACTTCACAACCGTTTTCATCTGTAACCAAAACTTCAATGTAACCAGCACAAAGATTGCTTTGGTCTTCTTCTGGACTTAGAATATTTCCATCGTTCCACAAATAAGTGTAGCCAGGAACACCACCAGTTACTGTGATATCAATTGCTCCATCACAAGCACCAAAGCAGCTGATGTTATAGCCTCCAGCATATACGGTTGGAGTACTAGAAACTAAGAGTGGCTCGTTGGGTTCGGTGATAGTAAAACATTCTTCTACTTCGCAACCATTTGCATCGGTTACCACCACACAGTAGGTTCCAGCGCATAAGTCTGAAATATTTTCTGTATCACCCAATACATCTCCTTGAGTGTTTGACCACTCATAGGTAAATGGACCTGTACCACCTGTTATCAATGAGGTGAGAGCGCCATCACAATCACCCGTACAGTTGAGTGTGAAAGGCTGACCAGGGTTCAAGATATCAGGAAAAATTTCTACTGTAAATGGCTCTGGAGAATCCAAAGATGTTTCAGTAGTGAAAATACAGCCATTTGCATCTACTACTGTAACGGTATATTCTCCATCGCATAAGTCTTGAAGGAAGTTTCCAGAGTAGGTATTGCCATCGCCGTCTACGGCAGTAACAGTGTAAGGCTCTGTACCGCCTGATACATTTACGCTAATAAATCCATCACAAAGAGCTACGCATGGGGTAGGAGCTGCTACATCCAAGTTCGCTGTAAGTTCTTCTGGTTCTTCTATACAATAAGTAAATGTATTGGTACAGTCTTGACTATCGGTAACTGTCAAAGTATAACAACCGGCATCCAGACCCGTGAGTATCTCAGCATCTGCGGCGTTAGGGGCGACAGAAGGTTCCCAAAGGAAGTTCACAAATGTGCCACTACCTCCTGAAATATTTGGTGCGATAGTTCCATCAGAAGCTCCATTGCAGCTTACATCTTGGATGACAAAATTAGAAACACATTGGGATGGTTCTGTTAGGTTGATAGTGGTCGTGGCCAAGCAGCCATTGATGTCTGTAACATTCAGGGCGTAGGTTCCTGCTGGAAGTCCAGTGATAAAGGCAGCGTTAGGATCAGGGTTACCGAACTGTGTCACATCCACGCTCCATTCGAACAGGTAGCAGTTTGGAAACGCATTGCAATCAGGCGTTCCACCAGACGCACTCGCTGAAATGGATCCATCGCTTGCACCGAAGCAGCTAATATCAAATAGTCCAGTTGCATCACTTGGAGTGCTTACAAATAAGTCCATCACCTGGGGAGCCTCAAGACAAATCTCCTGAGTGACTTGACAACCCGTGGCATCGGTCACTACAACCGTGTAACAACAATCGAAAAGATTGGTAATGTCTTCGTCTGAAGAACCAAAGAAGATACATCCATTGTTTGAAGACCATGCGTATGTGTAAGGACCTACACCTCCAGAAACTTCAATGTCGATACTGCCATTATTTTGACCAAAACAAATAGGATTGATGACGTTAGCAATATCAATATCCAGTGGCTCAGGCGCTGTGAGGGTATAAGCGTAGAATCCGTCACATCCGTTTGCTGAAACTTGAAGTTGATAATCTCCTGCACAGAGATTTGATATGTCTTCATTGCTTCCAATGATATCACCATTTCCATTGGTCCAAACAAACGTATAAATGTCTGCTGGTGTTACGGTGATATTAATGGAGCCGTTGCAATCCAGACCACAGGTAGGATCTGTTACATTGGCATTTACTTGAAACTCACTGTCAGTTCCTACATTGATGGTAAACTGTCTTGAACAACCTAATGCATCAAATACGGTTAGAGTATAGGCACCAGAATTGAGTCCTGTTAAATCTTCAGCAGAACATGGAGCGCAGCTTGGACCTGTATAGATATACGTATATGGTCCGCCGTGCCCGCCATTGGTTGTAAGAATATTGATTTCTCCTACACCTGCATTTTCGTCGCCGCAAGGATTTGGCTCAGTATCAAAGGTTATTTGAATCAGAGGCACACATGTGAGCGTTGCTCCTACAACCTCTTCACAACCATTCACGTCAGTGACGGTCAATTGATATTCACCACACGGTACGTTTTCTAGATCTTCGGATGTTCCTACCACTGTATTTGTTTCACTATTGATCCACTCAAAGGTGTATGGCGCGGTACCAAAAGAAGCAGTTACTTGAATCGAACCGTCTGTGCTACCTGGACAAGATGTATTGAAGCCACCTGGATAAGAGCTGATGGCATCAATAGTAACTTCTAGAGGATCGATAGGAGGATTGACTACAATATTTAGGCTATTTCCGCTTGAGCATCCGTTCACATCTGAAACACTTACTTGATAATTTCCAGTTGGAATATTGTTCAGCACTGGTGATTGATTGGCTGGGAAACCCGACCAGTTATAGAAATAGGGAGAGCAACCGCCTGAGGCATCCACTGTGATAGAACCAGTGCTTGTACCATCGCAAAGAACATCAGAAGTACCCACGAGGTTAATGACTAATTCATTTGGTTGTTCAATAACAACGATGGTGCTTACTTCGCATCCATTAGCATCTGTTACTACGAAAGTGTAAACGCCAGCACAAAGTGAATTTACATTTTGAGTACTTGCAACCGATGTGTTGGTTTCATCTAACCATGCAAATGTGTACGGAGCCTGTCCGCCTGTAACTAAGGTATTTACAGTTCCATCGCATGCTCCAAAACATGAAATAGGGAAACATCCGTTAGGAATAATATCCACATCTGTGATGGTAAGTACGTTGAATTCGAATACCGTTACACAGCCAGAAGCTACACAACCATTGGCATCTTCCACCTCTACGCAATATTCTCCTTCTTCGACACCTATTGGATCTTCCACATTGGACGTAAATCCATTTGGACCAGTCCACGAGTAAGAATAAGGAGGGTTGGCGTTCAATACCGTCAGATCAATAGAGCCATTGTTTCCATTTGGACAATTGATAGGGTCCGTATCAAGTCCAAGGGTGATTGAAGAAACACTTATCGATACACTTGCCGTGGCTACGCATTCAGAAACATTTGATGTAAGTGTATAGGTCGTGCTCGTTGTTGGGCAAGCAGTAGGTGTTAGAGTGGTTGAATTTGAAAGATTATTTGTTGGAGACCAAGTAAATGAACTCACGTTCGTTACTACTGCATCTCCAATCAAGTCCACGCATTGTCCATTGCATATACCGGCGGAAGGGGGTGTTATACTGACTTCAAGAAAATCTCGAATTTCGAAGTTGACGCTGTCCAAGAAATCGGGTGCAGTACAAGAAGGATTTTGAAGAAAAACACTAATGAATTCAGAGCCTTCGGTTATTCCGTCCGCAAACGCATCGATAGGTACGGATACACTTGCCTGATTCGCGGGTATGACAACGGTAATTGGCTCATTGGGGATACCATTTCCAATTTGGGTATAGTCTACACCATTGAGGGCCGAACCACCAATGAAGTAGGTAATGTTTTGAGGAGTAGGGAGTGCTGCAGGTCTGCTAAAAGTAACAAAGCCACTATTACAACCTTCAATCATGTATTCTGTTCCACCTGCTGTGGAAGTTTCAATTTGAATCGGGTTGGATTCAATTTGATTGATCAAAACAGCAGAGTCATAAATCCTATCTGATCCGTCTGCAATAACTAAGGTGAGGTGGTACGATTCGCAGGGGATCAAATTGCCCACCGCGGCAACCAAGTCAATAGTGAAGCCGTCAAATTGAAAGCCTTGACCTGGAGGTGTGATATTGTTAACCCAATATTGAGAATTGCTGACTGCGTTAACAGTATTGATCGCCACAACGGTACTCGTTTGCGGAACCAATGCAATGTTTACGTTAGTTCCGATATTCGGACCAGAGATGAAAAATCCAAAAACGTCGTTGAAAGGTGAACCGACCCATTCATTATATTCTTCGGATGCGAAAGTGTATCTAAAGCGCAAAGAGTCACCTTGCGGGATAATATCAAATTCGATTTGAGAGGCGTCAAATGTAGTTCTGTCTTGCGCAGCATTGAGCAGCGCGCTTCCAGGAGCATTGTTGTTGTAGTTTGCACAATTCAAACAAGTGAAGGTTGGCGGAGGCCCTAAAAGAGGCAAACCGCTTTCATCGTTTGGACCGATAGCATTTACAGCTTTACCAGTAGAAAGAATGATTCCCTCTGAGGTACCGATTTCTGTTCCGGTGATATTGAAGTAGCCGTAGGAACCCGAGGCTGCTGTCACTTGGACGTTAGAGATTTGAACTCCAGGTCCTACCAGATTTTGCACCATCTGTTGCGGTGGCAGCAAGGGGTCAACCGTTAGTGTTCCAGGAATTTGTTGAGAGAGCACAGGTGTGTTTATCAAGATTCCTGTGATTATGGTTAAAACAGGAAACACACGTGAAATAAGCTTTATCATAGAGTTTAAATAAAGACGTTTTATAAATTATCTACCTAGGCGAGCAGCGCTGCATCTATTCATGAATAGTTCATCATTGAAATGTGGTAGCAGTACCATTTTATCCGTACCTACTTCATGCAACACTTGTTTGATTTTGGCGAATTGTTGTACTTTATCGCTTTGAGCATTGCTTGTTTTTATAGAAAAAACTTTTGCAGGAACGCAGGCTTCCGAAATTTTGAATTCTGAGTTATCATTCAATTTTTTGAAAATAGCTCCGTACTTCTCCGGAGTGAGGTCTGCGCAGTCGATGTAGATTAAGGATGCTTCATTCGTTTGTGCGCTTGAGTGCAAGGAGATGGCAGATAAAAGACAAAATAATGCAAGAGCAAGTAATTTCTGCATGGCTTTGGTTCGTTATAATATGTTTAGGTGTAGGAGCTTCCTCCTCAGTGGCAAATATCGATAAAATCAGTCCAATTGATGCGGATTTTTCTTATTATCTAGTTAAAGAACTCAAGGATTGCGTTGTCGATTTAGCTCGTACATCACCATACCAGCGGCCACAGAGACGTTTAGAGAGGATGTTTTCCCCAACATTTCAATTTTAGCCAATTCATCGGCATGACGCATGAACTCCTCGGAAATACCAGTGTCCTCGGCGCCCATTATAATACAGAAAGGAGAGGAAAGGTCGACATCCTGAATTCTCTTATCAGATTTTTCAGTACAGCCCATCATTTTTACCCCAGAGTTTCTCAATTTTTCAATGAAAGCTCTTGTAGATCGCACCCTACAAACTGGAATATGAAAAAGTGCACCTGCACTTGTTTTCACGGCATCTTCATTGATTGCTGCAGATCCTTTCTCAGGTACAATGACTGCATGAAAACCACAACACTCAGCTGTTCTGCAAATGGCTCCAAAATTTCTAACGTCGGTTACTCCATCCAAATAAATGAACTTAGGACTTTGACCCGAAGCAAAAACTTCATCTACAATTGATTCCACATCGCTAAACTGAATAGGAGCGGTGAAGCCGATCATCCCTTGGTGGTTTACTTTAGTAAGACCATCAAGTTTTTCTTGCGGTACGTATTGGAAAGGAATGCTGTAGTCTTTGATCAAAGTCATTACTTCTGAAAAAAGTGGACCCTTCAAGCCTCTTTGTATGAGGACTTTGTCAAATTCTTTTCCTGATTTTACCGCTTCTTCTATCGCTCTGAATCCAGCTACCATGTTGGTAGGGGCAGGCTTTTTATGGAATGAGTTTTTGTACAATTTCTTAAGTATAGATTTAGTTGGAAAAAATTCGGCCATTGCGCCATGCTGTGACCATTCTTTCCCAGTGGAGACGAAACATTTGATCCCTGTTCAAGACAAAAACATTGTCGCTCCATGGATTTTCGATTTTTTGGAAATTAAATCTCAATGAACTCACCGAGTTTTCTTCCCCATAGATCCAAGTTTCCCCATAAATTTCTTTCACAATCCTTGAAGGATCGCCAAAAACCAAGTGAATCATTCCCCGGTCTGTTCTCCAACCCTCTGTGTAGGAAGAAAAGTACTGATTGGCTTCTTCAACACGGGTATAATAGCTTCGAATGAGCTCTCTGGCGCGATCTTTTGTTCCACCACATTCAATCCAAAATTGATCTACCTTCTCTTTAGGATTCTTAGCGGTTGAAATGCTTTCAAACTCGCTTTTGGTCGTCAAATATCGCAATGGTTGATGCAGGGCCGCTATTTTACGCACATCTGGATATCCACCTTGTGCAGTAAAAAGAGTGAGTCCGCTGCTTGATTCTGGAGATTTGACCAGTTGATACAATCCGCGATCAATTGTGACTTTCCTTTTTCCTCCATAACTGAGAATGCTTCGAAGGCTGCAATCTGCACGTGCAGGAATTTCAGGGCGGCTCGTAGAGAAGGGGGCGGGGGGAAGTTTGACTTCTACCTCCAAGGTGCGCAAATAGAGGGCTGAGTCCTTAGGAACAAGGCCAGACTCGATAAAGAAGGTGGAATTTTCCTCCACGGAAGTAGAGGTTAAAACTTCATTGGTACTGGCATTCACCAACTTGAAATACTGTCCATTGTAGTCTCCTGATTTATTTAATTTGAGCGACCTCTTAAATCCAAAATTTCTATTCAGATCTTTTATAGTTATTTCGGCGGCAAACATCCCCGTTTTCAAAGCAATCTTCTTACTGAAACTCAATCGTGCTTTTTTGCTTGAAGGCATTGGTATGTTCCAATTTGCAGTGAGCGTATCCACAATGGTATTGCCTTCTCTAATAATTATTTTAGATTCTATAGAAGATTGGAAAGGAGCAGATGCATTGGTACGTACAAAAAGTACATCTTTTGAAGGAATGGAGAACATAATTTCGGTGGAATCAGCGCTAAAATGATAAGCGTTCATTTCAGGGATAAAAACAAACTGATTCTGATCGTAGAGTAGCTCCTCTGAGGAAGTCAAGTTCTCTCCACCACCTTTACAGGAACACCAAACCATTACAGAAATGGTAAAAAATAATGAAAGGAAGTTTTTATTCGAGATGAACCGCTCCATTATTGCAAATATAGCGCGGGGCAATGGACTAGTTGACTAAAAAATATTTCTAAATCCAAAGCTAATTTTAGCATTTCTCACGAGCAGAGGGTTATCAAACTGCTGCCCCAACGCGTAGTTGAAAGTGAAAATACCAGCTTTGGTCTGAAAGTTTGTGCCAATGCCGAAACTGTATGGAAGATCGCGAACATAGCTCACCTGATCTTTTTTTTCATACCATGCATGATCGAAGAAAGCATAAATCGCCGTGTTGAGTTCTGGTAAAAATCGATACTCTAATGAACTCACTGTCCAATTATTGGCGAAAATAGATTCTTCATCGAACCCGCGTATTGTTCGAAGTCCGCCTATTCGGTAGAGCTCACTGGTGAACAAGGATTCTCCGATGTAAGTGCTTCCTATATTAGACAGCTTCAGAGTGTTTTTATCAAACAAGGGGATGTAATACTCTATTTGCCAGTCTGTTCGAAGTATGTTTTGCCTTTGATTGCTTTGATTTTCCTCGTTTCTGCTTTGTCTTGTTCCAACGGATGCTTCAAGGTTTATGAAGTATCCTCTAGCTGGGTTGTAGAGATAGTCTAAAGCGAGTTTGCGGAGTCCTAAACCGTATAAGTTCAAATTAGAATTTCCAGTATTCAATTCGTTGACTTGTTCACTGAGTCTGTTGGTCTGGTTGGACTCAGTAAACAACCTTATACTAGCGCCTCCCGTGAGTGCAAAGCTAACTCCTGCAATACCTCTAAATTGAGAAAAAGTACTGTCTCTTCGATAGATTCGGATCATTCCGTCCAAGGAGATTGGTCTATTCAGGATGAAAGGTGTTTTAGCGGCTAAAATGAGTTCTTGGGTTTGTGTTTGAAGTCTTTTCCACACAAGATTGATATCTTCTCCCTTGTTAAGTGCATTGATTATTCTTAAGTCGGCATCTCCTGTAAACAAAATTTCTCCGGTAGCTTCATTGGGTCGTAAGCCTAGAACACCATTGAAAGTGTTGGCTTTTCTTTTCTTTACTTTGATGAAGACTGTAGCACCTTTCTGTTTGAAGATTACTTCTGTCGGTCCGTTTGGTTCCAAAAAAGGGATTTCTCTTATTCTGGTGCTTAGCTCGCGCAGTTTTCTTTCGTTGTATGGCTGGCCTTTTCTCAAATCCAAGTAGCGAAGCAAGTAGTTTATTGGAATTGGATCAGAAGATTGAATAACAATGCTATCCAAGACAGTATACGGACCTGGTCTCAAAGTCCAAAAAATCTGTGTCAATGTGCTCTTCTCGACGAGAGAGTCCATAAGCAGGCTTGCAAAAGGATAACCACTATTTTCGAGGCGCTTTATTGGATCGAGAATAGAGCCTAAGAAACTAGAGTCCAACACTCCGTTTTCTTCGAGAATAACTTTTTCGCGAAGTGTGACCTTCGATTCTACTTGAAAAAGCGGTCCTGCGAATATTTCCAAATAAAGCGTATCCTTCCATTTAAAGGTGTCCGCCTTGGCATTGAGGTATCCTTTTCCCCAATATTTTGAGAGCTCTTTATCAATAAAATCATTGAGTTGATTCTTACTTGAAAAAATGTTTACCTCCTGACCATTTTTGTCAACACTGACAAGGATTGAAGGGGGGGATGTAGTAGTTTGACTGATAGCATTTGATAAAGGAAGCAACACCGCCAAAAACAGCCAAAAGTATTGGACTGGTCTAATCATTCTATGGGTGGGGTGTTGATAAATCATCAGCATTCTTTAGCAAGTAAAACTGAAATTCGAGTTTATATTTGCTCGAACATGTACTTTTTGAATATGACGAAACGAGTTGTGGTATTGATATTATTGACTGTAATCACAATAACTTCTGTAGGTTGCAGAAAAAAGAAAGCTTCTTGTGCCGCCTACGACAGAGTGGAACTTCATCAAGAGAAGTAGTCATTTCCAAGATATATTTAATCGAACTTCTATTTCTGGATGTAAACTCTTCGCCACTGGGCAAGTGAGAGCCGCGTTGGACAATATTTGTTGATCTTTTTCTGAGTAGTTTAGGTTTTCTAAAGCCATATCAAGGTAAATTCCTGCCACTCTCCGAGGGTTCGATTCCATTACTTTTTGAATACTGCATTCTATTGTATTCAATGGAATTCCTTTAGATTCCGCCGTTATTCCCATAATGGTCATCATGCATGAGGCTAAAGAAGCGCAAAGCAAATCAGTGGGAGAGAATGCATTGCCCTTGCCGTTGTTATCTACGGGAGCGTCAGTTTCTATCTGCTTACCGCTTTTAAGATGAACCCCTGTGGTGTGCAGATGGCCATCGTAGGTTACAATCATTGAGATCATGTGACTTTTTTTGTCAAATTTAAGTGCTCCGTATTTTTCTGATTAGTTTTTCTTTTAGGGAACATTAGGAGGATAAAATCGTTTTTTCTTGTAGTTTTGAAGAATATATTTTCTGCAGATTTGAAAAGGATAATAATTTTATACCTCTTGGCATTCAGTTTCTTGAATGAAGTCGATGCCCAGTCTGCTTTTCCAGATCAGCCCACTGTACTGTACAGCCACCAATACTACGGTGGAGGAGGTCTGACATCGAATGGATGGGGGGGCTTTTTTACATACGCTAAATATAAGGACGCAACAAACCTGAGGCTATTTTATGCAGATCTTCAATTTGTAAAGCACGAGAAAGAGGTAAAGCGTTTTAGTGCAGACCCCAATGCCAGAGGATATTTTTATGGAAAAATGAATTCTTTCTACGTACTCCACGCTGGAATGGGAAAGAAGAAAATTATCACTGAAAAACTGAGAAAGAACGGAGTACAATTGAGTCATAATTGGATTGGCGGAGCTTCTTTGGGATTTACAAAACCTATCTATTTAGAAATTTTTTACATTGAAACCAGCCCAATAGAAACCTATTCTATTCGTGTCGAGAAATTTGATCCAGAAAGGCATTTTATAGATAATATCTACGGAAGAGCCTCAGGACTGCGGGGTTTAAATGAAATTCGCTTTCATCCTGGTGTTTTTCTTCGTTGGGGTATTTTGGTGGAGTATGCCAACTACCGCGATGGATTGAAGGGTATCGAGGTTGGAGCACAGTTGGATGCCTTCGCAAGAAGAATCCCTATCATGAGTGAAAAAATTCTGGAAGAACAAGAGGAGGAAGCAAGAAATCATCAGTTTTTCCCGTCTTTATATATAAACTTTTTCTTTGGAAGAAAGCATAGCAAGTAAGGTGTGATGGAATCAACAGAAACGCAAGAAATAGTAAAAACCCGAATTCCGAAACCAAAGTGGTTGAGGGTAAAACTACCAACAGGTGAAAACTTTAAAAAAGTTAGGTCACTTGTAGACGAACACAAACTCCATACAATCTGTGAAAGCGGGAGTTGTCCCAATATGGGCGAATGCTGGGGAGAGGGTACTGCAACTTTCATGATTTTAGGAAACATTTGTACGCGATCTTGTGGATTTTGTGCCGTCGCTACGGGTAGACCAGAGGCGGCAGATCCGTTTGAACCTGCTCGCGTAGCAAGGTCAATTCAACTTATGCAAGTAAAGCATGCAGTTATTACCTCAGTAGATAGAGATGACTTGAGCGATGGAGGAAGTCAAATCTGGTTTGATACTGTAGCTGCTGTGAGAAGAATAAGTCCAGGAACTACAATGGAAACTTTGATTCCAGACTTTGCTGGAAAATGGGAGAACTTACAGCGTATAATTGACGCAGCACCCGAAATAGTGTCCCATAATCTGGAAACAGTTCGACGTTTAACGAAAGAAGTTCGAATTCAAGCAAAGTATGACAGAAGCCTTGAGGTATTGCTCCGTTTGAAACAAGGGGGAATGCGCACTAAATCAGGTGTCATGCTGGGCTTAGGAGAGACAGAAGAGGAGGTATTAGAAACCATGCAAGATCTTCGCTCTGTTGGAGTGGATATTTTAACGCTAGGTCAGTATCTTCAACCAACTCCCAAACACTTACCCGTTAAAGAGTTTATTACCCCTGAGAAGTTTGCAGAGTATAAGGAGGTTGGCCTTAAAATGGGATTCAGGTACGTGGAAAGTGGGCCGCTAGTAAGGTCTTCTTATCATGCAGAGAAGCACATTTTTGAATTGTAATATTAGATTAAGCAAAAAAGAGTGAGTCGAAAAGTAAAAGTCGCCATCAATGGATTCGGTCGTATAGGTAGAACGCTACTGAGGGTTTTGTTAGAAAGAAATCAAGTGGAAATAGTAGCAATCAATGATTTGGCGGATGCTAGAACGATGGCTCACCTTTTTAAATATGATACCGTACACGGTAGGTACAAGGGCAAGGTGTCCTCTGCCCCAAATCAATTAGTGATTGACCAGCATTGCATTTCTTATTTCAGCGCTGCTCGGCCAGAACAATTGCCTTGGAAAGATCTGGATGTAGATATTGTAGTGGAGTCAACAGGGGTATTTAAAACTCTGGAGGACTGTCAACGTCATATTTCTGCGGGAGCAAAGCGGGTAGTGCTAAGCACTCCACCAGAGGATGAGCGCATTAAGACCATTGTAATCGGTGTAAATGATCACCTTTTAGGCAGTGAGGATAAGATAGTTTCGAACGCGTCGTGCACAACCAATAGCGCAGCTCACATGATTCAATTGATAGATGAGATGTTGGGTATAGAAAGCTGTTATATTACTACTGTTCACTCTTATACAGGAGATCAGCGCTTGCATGATGCACCGCATAAAGACTTGAGACGAGCAAGAGCAGCAGCCGAATCCATCGTTCCCACGAGCACAGGAGCGGCAAAGGCTGTTACCAGAATATTTCCACACCTGTCTGATAAAATGGGGGGTTGCGGTATTCGAGTGCCGGTGCCTGATGGCTCATTGACGGATATCACGTGTATCGTAAGAACTACGGCCACTATTCAATCTTTGAATGCTGCATTTAAAAGTGCCGCAGAAGGCAGATGGCTAAATATTCTAGAGTACACAGAAGATCCTGTGGTTTCAGTAGATGTAATTGATAACCCTCACAGTTGTTTGTTCGACGCATCTCTGACATCCGTTATCGGTAAGATGGTGAAAGTAGTAGGATGGTATGACAATGAGTATGGCTACAGCAGCAGGCTCGCAGATCTTATAGAAATGATTTCTTCAGAAAATTGGGAATAAAATTAAAAATACATGATTCATCACTTAGCAACACACAGTTCCGTTTTCAATCAATTCTTATTAGAAATAAGAGATGAGGAAATTCAAAAAGACTCCATGCGATTTAGGAAAAACCTGGAACGCATCGGCGAGGTGATGGCTTATGAAATATCAAAGTCTTTAGTTTCGGTAGAAAAAGAAGTAGTAACTCCTTTGGGAGTAGCGAATGTCAATGTACCGAATGAATCCATTGTAATAGGAGCAGTGCTCAGAGCGGCTTTACCCATGCATCAAGGCTTTCTTAATTTTTTTGATAAAGCAGAAAATGCGTTTGTTGCAGCTTATCGTAGACACCACAAAGGTGGAGAGTTTGAAATTGAGGTGGATTACACTTCTTCTCCTTCTTTAGAAGGAAAAACTCTGATATTATTGGATCCTATGCTTGCAACGGGCTCGAGTTTGGAACTTGCCTATAAAAGTTTAGTTCGAAAAGGCCAACCTCAACGGGTCATAATCGCAGCGATAATTGCAAGTAGAACGGGCTTGAATCACTTGAGAAGTAAGATGCCCGAATCAACTTCATTTTGGATAGGAGATATTGACGATGAACTTACTGCTCAAGCTTATATTGTGCCCGGGCTAGGTGATGCCGGAGACCTTGCATTTGGAGGAAAGGCTTGATGTGGGAGTACTTTATTAAGGTGCTTGGATGGTGGATTTTGAGTATTGTTAAATTTCTATTCACCCCTTTTGTGATGATCACTAATCCAGGGTCAGAACATTGGTCGGTACTTGAAATTATTCTAATTACTACTTCGGGTGCTGCTTTGGGTGTTTTTATATTTTATCATTTCGGTGATTGGATTCTGAGGCATTGGCCATTTCCAAAAGGGAAGACTTTTTCTTCAACAAGAAGAAAAATTATTTCTATAAAAAATAAAATGGGAATAAAAGGATTGATGCTTATTTGCGGTTTGATATCTGTTCCTGTATCTGCCATGCTTTGTGCTCGGTATTTCAGACACGATGCGAATGCAATGGCTAAGTTGATCTTCGCCTTCAGTATTTGGAGCGTTGTTCTCACCTCATTGGCCTATTTAATTCGACTTGCATCTACGGCATGAAAAAATACAAACATCTATTTTTTGATCTTGACGGAACCCTCTGGGATTTGTATAAAAACACAGAACTGGCTCTTCGCCAACTAGTAGTAGAGTTTGAACTACAAGAATTAAATTTTAAATCCTTCTACCAACATTATCACCACCATAATGAAATCGTGTGGGCATTGTATCGTGAAGGAAAAATAAAGAAGGAAGTCCTTAGAACAGAGCGTTTCTCTAAAGCTTTTCTTGAATTGGGAATTGAAAAGTCTGTCGATTTCTATGAACGGTTTGCAGAACGATTTCTTGAAGTTTGTCCGGCCCTACCTCATCGAGTGGAAGGAGCCTTGGAATTGCTCAACTCCCTGAAGGGACGATATCATATGCATATTATTACCAATGGATTTAAAGAAGTGCAGGGCATTAAGATGAAGGCGGCGGGAATTGATCATTTTTTCGAAGAGATAATAAATAGTGAAGATGCAGGAGTGAAAAAACCCGATCGAGGAATTTATGAGTTTGCACTTCAAAAGGCAAATGCTTTGCCTGACCATTCAATAATGATTGGAGACGATTGGGATGCAGACATTTTAGGTGCGAGGGATTTTGGAATCGATCAAGTTTTTCTCACAAAAACGGAAAGAATGCAAAACGAGCTGAGAGGAAAGGCAAACAATTTAATCAGACATAATTATAAACCGACGCTCACTGTAGATGATCTGCATGAGCTTATATCATTTTTCTAACAATGGAAGAAAACAAGAATCAACAAAATCAGCTCAATATTGAACTGAATGAAGAAGTAGCTCAAGGTATTTATTCGAACCTTGCAGTCATTACACATTCTCCAGCGGAATTTGTAGTTGACTTCATTCGAGTGATGCCTGGAGTGCCAAAGGCGCGCGTGCAGTCAAGAATTATATTGACTCCGCAACATGCGAAACGATTAATGAGAGCTTTGGCAGAGAACATCGCTAAGTTCGAGTCACAGAATGGTAAAATAGCAGAGTCTGCCGCTCCAGATCACGTCATGCCAATGAATTTTGGCGGCCCACAAGGTCAAGCTTAATCACTATGAAATCACTTCTATTGGGAAACTCTTCTCTATGAATGGAGAGTTTCTCGATAGAGATTTCCACCCCGAAATACCGAATGATTGTTCGGTACCAAGCGAGAATATGGTCCAGGGGCCTTTCTGTCCTTCGCGTACAACTGGGTATTCTATACCCAATATTTTTGCTGGATTCGTGCTTATTTTCTCAACGATTTGATCTACACTCATTTCTTTATTAAGTACAGAAAAAGCAACGTGAGCTGCTGTTTGGATTGAGCTAATACCATAATTGGCGTATTCAAATTCAAGTGCTTTGTGCTCATGGTCTTCTGGTTCATGATCGCTGCAAATGACATCGATGATGCCATCTTTTAAACCTTTAATCAACGCCTTAATATCCTGACTTTGACGAAAAGGTGGTAATACCTTGAGGTTGGAATCGAAGTCGGCAACATCTTTATCCATGAATGCCAGTTGATGTGCAGCGATACCGCATGTAATATGCAATCCCGCTTTTTTTGCTTTGCGAATCAATTCCACACTTCCTTCAGTGCTTATCAACATTACATGCATTCTGCCCTTGGTGTATTTGAGCAATTCAATGTCGCGTTGAAGTCGTATTTCTTCCGACGATGAAGAAAGTCCTTTTAATCCCATCTGCACGGATATATTGCTTTCATTGACCATTCCCCCTGGATTTACTCCTGTGTCGAATGGAAAACTTCCAATCAGTCCGTTAAAGTTTTGAGCGTACTCGAGCGCTCGTGTCATCATTTCGGTACCTACTGATTTCTTGTTGTCACTAAAGAGTATAGCACCGTGCTGATGCATATCATACATTTCAGCGAGCAACTTGCCTTGCATACCTTGTGATAGCGCGCCCGAAGGTAAAATACGCACAGCGTGGGACTTACTTCGACTTAGTAGATATTCTACTTGTGACTTGTTATCAATCACTGGATCGGTGTCTGGCATGGCCACTACATATTTGAATCCCCCCTTCAGTGCGGCGTCCAGACTAGATTGAACGGTGTCTTTATATTCGAAACCAGGGTCAGGAATTTTAGCTTTCATGTCCACCCAGCCCGGTGAAATACAAAGTGAATTGGCTTTGACTTCTTTGGCTTTAGCATCGATAAGATTTGTCCCAATCTTTATTATTTCTCCTTTGTCTATTAAGATATCTCTCTTCTTGTTATGAAGAGTACTATGAATATCAATAATGGTAGCGGATTTTAAGAGAATTTTCATCAACGCCAGTATTTTATTAGTAAAATTTCTATCGCCAAAAGTATCAAGGCCCAGATAATCATTGTCAGCCAGTATTTCTTTCCATTTTCGAGCTCATCGGCAAAGCTGGCCATAGTTTCAATATCTGCTTGCAATACACTTATTCCATTTTTACCCGCATCAGTCATCATGTTTTGAATCTCTGATGGTGTTGCATAGTCTAAATCACTTTCTAATCTGGAGTAGTTCAGAGCAACTGTGTTCACGATACTATCGCCAATGACTAGATCGTAACACCCTGAGATACTTAGATCACTGTGCAGAAAAATTTCGGTATTACCACCAACACTGCGGTGTTCAGGAATAATTTCTTCTTGACCAGATTTGGCCAGGCGAAATGTTTGTTCATTAGAAATTGTAAAGTTCCGTAGCAAAATCGCCTGCTCTTTCCCAAGCTCGTAGGCTATTGCATCGGAATTTTGGCTGAACTCAGCTATTCGGAGAGTAAGCGTTGGAAAGAAACTATGAGTGATGAAGTTGCTTTCTTCTCTCTGCAAGGAAGTTGCAGAGGTATAGATCCTCCCTCCACCGTGGCTTGCGGAGGTAATAAATGATTCACCCCCCAACATGCTCATGATGGGTTCAGAGTTTCCATTGGAAATTTTGAAGAAACTCCCAACGATAGGGTATTCTACTTTTTCATTGGAGTTTCCATTTTTTTCCAATACACCTTTCAATAGGTAATGATCAAAATTGACTTGATGAACCGGGTTTCCTGGATTCATTCCATAGTTCATCCTTCCTTCATAGGGAGAAGCACCACAAGAGCTTAATAGCTCATTGTAGCTTAAAAAATCTCCTTGCGAATGGGGTATAAGCCATACACTTCCACCGTTGAGAATAAACTTCTCTAATTCCAGTGCAAGCCCGCTTCCTATTGTTTTTAATTGATTTAGTATGACGAGATTATTCTGATTAATTTGACTAAAATCGATTGCGTTTTCTGTAGAACTGGTGACAGCGAAATAAGCATCTCCGCTTAATAACAAGTCGAATGGATTTTCTGCCAAGTCACTGCTTTTTATTTCAAAAATTTTAATCTGAGGCGCAACTTTATAGGAGAAAAAATAGGAGTTATCAAAAACAATGGGATTGTCATCCACTGCGACTTCTGCAGACTTCAATCCACTTTCAGTATTGGTAAAAGAGAGTTCCACCTCCACCGAAGAGCGCGCTGGAATGGTAGCAGTGGCTACACTCTTTTGTTGTCCATTGATCTTTAGATGGATGGATACATTTTCTCGATCGTCGTTGCTCCTATTGGTTACTTTAACCCAAAGCACTTCTGTTTGATTGAGTTGTCTTACAGGGGTAGAAAACCATACAGAATCAACACTCAAGTTAGAAACAGACTTTCCATTTTCAATTACTGCTCTGTACACAATCGAACTATCAGGCGATAAATCAACGGCGTCAATGCGGTTCTTTTGACCATCTGTAACTAAATAGGCCACTTTCGAATTCAACGATGATTTTTGAAGAAGATCATTTTGTCGGAGAAAAACCTCGCTCCATTTCCTTGTGGAAGCACTTGGCTTCACTTCTTGAATCAATTGTATGATTTCATCTTTTGAGACCAATCGCTGATGCCTGCCTTCAAAGTCGTTTGTGAGAAGCTGAAACTTATCAGATGGTTGATGGGCTTCCACTAATGAAATGGCTTTGGCTTTGGCTTGTTCCAAGAGTTCCCCTCTTTCACCATCCGCCTCCATACTAAAGCTGTTGTCTATAAAAATGCTAATCGCTTTGTTGCCACCTCCAGCCAAATCTCCTGCAATTGGAACGTAAGGTTGTGCAAATGCAAGCACGATACAAGCCACTGCAAACATTCGTGAAATCAATATAAGCAAATGCTTTAGTTTTGATTTACTCTTTGTTTCCTGTTGAATTTCTTGGAGAAAAGCTACATTCGGGAATAGTACTTTTTTAAACTTTCTAAAGTTGAATAAATGGACTATCACGGGTATAGCAACTGCTCCAAGCCCCCACAATATTTCAGGATGAACGAATTTCATACGCTACAAACCTATAACTTTTCCATCTTTCATTACCAACATTCGATCAGCCATTTTAGCTAATTCTTCATTGTGTGTCACAATCACAAAGGTTTGATTGAACTCTTTTCGTAATTGGAAAAAAAGCTCGTGTAATTCCTTGGCATTTTTTGAATCTAGGTTTCCCGATGGCTCATCAGCGAAAATAACAGACGGACGATTCATCAGGGCACGCGCTACTGCTACTCGTTGTTGCTCGCCTCCAGATAATGCACTTGGCTTGTGTTCTTTTCGATGACCCATTCCTAGGATATCAAGTAATTCCAAGGCTTTCTTTTCCGCTTCATCTTTATTGAGATCCATGATGAAAGCGGGAATACAAACGTTTTCTAAAGCGGTGAATTCGGGGAGTAGATTGTGAAATTGAAAAATAAAACCAATGTTCTTATTTCTGAAACTAGCCAAGGTGCGGTCGTTCCATTTGGAAATTTCTGTATCGTTGAAAAACAGGGCACCAGCGGTTGGCTTGTCAAGGGTTCCAAGCAAGTGAAGCAAAGTAGACTTTCCAGCGCCAGAAGCGCCAACTATGGAAACGACTTCACCCTTATGTATTTCTAAATCAACACCCTTCAGTACTTCTAAACTGCCATAAGTCTTCCTAAGACCTTCTGTTCTTATCATATAGCAAAGAAAATCAAAAAATGAAGACTAATTCGATTTCATGATTTACATTCGCAACCAAAATTCAGAAGAATGAACATTCACGAATATCAAGGAAAATCGATTCTGAGCAGCTATGGTGTTGCCATTCAAAGAGGATATGTGGCGGAGACGCCCGAAGAAGCTACTGAAGTAGCTAAGAAACTCCAGGAAGAAACCAAAACAGGTTGGTTCGTTGTTAAAGCGCAAATCCATGCTGGAGGAAGAGGAAAAGGAACCGTTACGGAAACAGGTTCTCGAGGAGTGGTGCTCGCTAAAGGCTTGGATGAGGTTGCCGATAAAGCTAAAGGAATTTTAGGTGGGCACCTTGTTACGCTACAAACAAAAGCGGAAGGTAAGAAAGTGAATAAAGTGTTCATCGCTGAGGACGTTTATGCTCCAGGCGCTTCTGAACCCAAAGAGTTTTACATGTCTATTCTATTGGACAGAGGTCAAAGCAGAAACGTAATCGTCTATTCCCCAGATGGCGGAATGAATATTGAGGATGTTGCTCATAATACACCAGAGAGAATTTTTAAAGAAGTCATAGATCCACTAACAGGAGTCAATGATTTTCAGTGTAGAAAAATTGCATTCAATCTTGGACTTGAAGGAAATGCCTTCAAGGAAATGGGCAAGTTCGTAAAGAATCTTTACAAAGCGTATATGGGTTGTGATGCTTCTATGTTTGAGATCAATCCAGTACTTAAAACGAGTGACGATAGAATCATAGCGGTAGATGCTAAAGTTACTTTGGATGGAAACAGCCTTTCGCGTCATTCAGATTATGCTGCCATGAGAGATGTTACCGAAGAAGATCCTTTGGAAGTTGAAGCAACTGCTGCTGGACTTAACTACGTGAAGCTCGATGGAAACGTAGGATGCATGGTAAATGGAGCTGGTCTGGCAATGGCCACTATGGACATCATCAAACTTTCTGGAGGTGATCCAGCCAACTTCCTTGACGTGGGTGGAACTGCGGATGCAAAACGTGTAGAAACCGCGTTTCGAATGATCCTTCGCGATCCAAATGTGAAAGCGATTCTGGTCAATATCTTCGGTGGTATCGTTCGATGCGATCGCGTTGCGCAAGGAATTGTAGATGCGTATAAGAATATCGAAAATATTAGTGTTCCAATTATCGTAAGGTTACAGGGAACAAATGCTGAGGAAGCAAAAGCTCTGATTGATAGCAGCGGCTTAGCTGTGCACTCTGCTATTACGCTTCAAGAAGCGGCAGATAAGGTGAAGGAAGTGTTGGCCTAATCGGCTGCACTTCTTTTACTATATTTGAGTCATGTCTTCACGTTGGCTTTTATGGCTTATGGCGGTGGTCCTTTGTAGTTGCAATTCTAATCAGGAAGGCAGCAAAGAGTCTGTTGCAAAAAGTGAAGAACTGATTTCCCTGGAAAAAAAGATTGATTCTTTACACCGCCTTGTAGCACAACTGATGCCGCAGGATGCTGACTCGTTGAATGTACCCGTAACAACGGATATCAAACCAGGAAATCCATCGTTACCAACTCCGCGGGAAATCATAAAGGAAGTACCAAAGCCTATGGAGTCTAAAAATCTACAGAAGGCAAAGGAAGATACCGTGTTTCATTATTACAGGAATTCCTCAAAAATATCGGTCATCATCACTCCATGGAAAGAGGGCAGAAGAAAATTACAACTATTCGATCCTTGGGGGAAAATGACATATGAGCATGAAGATGCGCTTCTCTCTTATCAGCACATAACTACTATTAAGTCTTTTCACTCCAATGGTGCAGTAAGTGAAATGCACGAAAGTTTAAATCCTGGCGGTGGAATTCAACATTATGATTCCAAAATTACAGTAGGGATCAATAACGATCCTGAATGGAAGGTGGTCACAGAGTATCCTCCAGACTTGGAGAAAATGTCAAACAACCAATGGTATTGGTCGAAAAAAGAATGGACTTGGAAGAAACAAGAAACCGTTATCGAGACCATTCTCCCAGAGAAATAACTACTTCTTCCTCGCCATCATAATGCCATCGCGTATGGGCAGAAGCATGTTTTCAACCCTTGGATCTTGTGTAATCCGCTCATTAAGTTCTACTAAAACCCGTGTTTCTATATCTCCAGATTTTACTGGCTCTACTACTTTCCCGCTCCAAAGTACATTGTCAATTAGAATCCAGCCGCCTTTGCGAACAGAAGGGAGAATCATTTCGTAATAATCAATATAGCTTTCCTTATCGGCATCGATAAATACCAGATCCCATTCAAAAGGTAAGTTTGGAAGTATGGATTTGGCAGTTCCATACATGAATTGTACTCTTTGCATTGGATCTAGCAAAAGCGCATATTTCTGGTGAATCCTTGCCAGTTCATCATTGATATCTATCGTAATGATTTTACCATCATTTTGAAGCCCTTCCAAAAGACACCATGTACTGTAGGCTGCGTATGTGCCGATTTCAAGAATATTCTTTGGGCAAATCATATTTGATATTGCACTTAAATAGCGCCCTTGAAAATGGCCACTACTCATGCGAGGCATGACCATTGTTTGCCAAATTTCACGTGTGAGCTGAGAGAGCGTGGGATCCTCTGTCTCAGAATGAGCCATGGCATATTGTTCTATTTCTTCCGGTAGAAAATTCATACGACTTTTTCAAATGCAAAGGTGTTAACTTTATAAGAGAAGTACAACCTTTTTTATTCGATTACATTTGCTTCATGAATTTCATAGAGATATCTGCTTGGATCAAAGCCCTACTTCATCAGTCATTTTTCTCGGGGACGAAATTGGCATATGCACATCTTTTTATTGGCTTGGCAATGCTGATTGTTTATTGCTTTTTGATTTGGTTGATCAGTAGAATTATCATTATTCGAGTGGTCAAGCGCATCGTTCGAAGAAGCGCTTCTACTTGGGACGATATGTTTTACCGATACAAGGTCTTTCGCAGTATAGCTTTTATCATTATCTCTTTAGCTATTCAAAGGGCAGTTCCGATCTTATTTGTAGACTTTCCTAATTGGAAAAACATAGCTCAAATCACAGCAGACATATATGTAGTATTGAGTATAATGTTTGCGTTCAACGCCCTATTGAACGCTGTTTTGGGTATACTAGAAACCATTGATTCGCTCAAGGACAAACCACTTAGAAGCTACAAACAAGTTACTAAAATCGTTTTTTATTTAGTGGGCTTGGTTTTTATTCTTGCGATAATTATTGGTCAAAGTCCTATCTACATTTTAACAGGCTTCGGGGCCGTTACCGCTGTGTTCTTATTGATTTTTAGAGACCCCATACTGGGATTTGTAGCCAGCATTCAGATGAGCGTATTGGATTTAGTGAGAATAGGGGATTGGATCACCGTAGAAAAATACGGCGCCGATGGAGAAGTTATTGAAATCAACCTCACCACCATCAAAGTGCAGAACTGGGACATGACTATCACCGTGGTTCCTAGTTATGCTATTGTTAGCGAAAGTTTTAAGAACTGGCGAGGAATGCAAGAGAGTGATGGAAGAAGAATAAAGAGACATCTAAACATAAAAATTTCCAGCATAAAGTTCGTAGATGAGAAAATGCTCGCTAAACTAGGAAAAGTAGAGAGAATTAAGGAGTATTTGCATAGCAGAGAAACCGAAATAAAAGGATTCAATGAGTTGAATGGGGTGGATAAATCGGTCCTCATCAACGGCCGTCACATGACCAATATTGGGATCTTTAGAGTCTATGCTGAAACCTACTTGGAGGAAAATCCAAACATCAACAATTCAATGACCGTTATGGTTAGGCAGCTTCAAGCCACGGAGCATGGATTGCCTTTAGAAGTCTATGCCTTTTCAAAAATTAAAGAGTTTGAGGCGTTCGAGAAAGTTGCTGCAGATATATTCGACCATCTCTTTGCTTCGGTCCCCATTTTTGAATTGGAGATTTTTCAAAGTCCCAGCGGAAGCGATATGAAGAGATGGATTTCAGACCTAAACAACGAAGCATAATGAATTTGCAACATATGCTGCGTCTAGGATTGCTGACCTTGTTTGGGATGTCAACGATTGCTTTAATCATTCACTTCTATTCAGATACCGTTGATATTTCACGGATGATCCTGGGAGGACTTTCCTGGTGGAACCAGCTGCTAATCGGTGCCGTTTATGGCGTAGTGGCTGGACTCTTAGCACGAATGCTAGTAGGCTTGAAGTTCATGGAACCCGTTCGAACGAAATACGAAAATATATTTCGGGATTTCGATTTGGACACCTCGCAAATTTGGTTTATTTCTTTTTGCGCAGGAGTGGGAGAGGAGCTGTTGTTCAGGGGCGCTATACAACCACTTCTGGGCATTCCAATCACATCCGTGCTTTTTGTGGCTATTCATGGATATCTAAACCCATTAAATTGGAGACTGTCCATTTATGGAGTAGTAATGACCCTCATCATCGCGACGATGGGTTGGATGGCTCAGAGCATTGGGTTACTTACTGCAATAGTCGCTCACATTGTTATCGATGTTGTACTATTGAGCGCCCTATTTCCCAGTGAACGAGAAGAAATCGAAAACACTTGAGTATCTTTGAAAAATGGCAAAGTCACTTGAATCCCTTGGAGGTCTTGTATATTCAACCAATAAAGACCTTCCCGCTGAGCAAGAACAAAAGATAGAAACCCTACCCAACGCGCAACAAGACTTGCGAATTTGGTTGGAGAAAAATCATAGAGGAGGAAAAGTAGCTACGGTGATTAAGGGATTTGTTGGAAACATAGAGGATTTAGAATCATTGGCGAAAATGCTAAAAACTAAATGTGGCACAGGAGGTTCCGCCAAAGACGGAGAGATCATCATTCAAGGGGATCATCGAGAAAAAATTTTAGACATTATTTTAAAAGCCGGATACAAAGGCAAAAAAGCAGGTAGTTAATGAAGAATCTTGCCTTAGGAGATTTTAAAATCTCCGTAAAAACACTCCAGTTTCTTGAACCACTTTTAGAAAAGGAACTCATCACTCTCGGAGCGAAAAACATTCAAATTGGTAAACGCATCGTACACTGCACAGGGGATATAGAATTTCTATACAGATGCAATTATCAACTGAGAACTGCCCTACGTGTGCTAGTGCCAATTATGAGCTTCAACAGTCGAAACTCCGATGATTTGTACCGCAGCCTGAAGAAGTTTAATTGGGATGACGTACTTACTGTGCAATCCACATTTCTTATCGACTCTTCTGTTCATTCAAAAGAGTATAAGTTGCCACATTTTGCAGCCTTAAGAATGAAGGATGCTATCGTAGATTTTTTTAAAGATAAATACGGAAATCGACCGGATATTGAAAAAGAAAATCCGGATGTTTTGTTTCATTTACATATTGATGAACATAAAGTAACGGTCAGCTTGGATAGTTCAGGCTTTTCATTGAACAAAAGAGGTTATAGAGTTTTGGGAGGTGCAGCACCACTCAATGAAGTTCTAGCAGCAGCCATGCTTCAGATCAGCGAATGGAATTCATCCAGCAACATCTATATTCCGATGTGTGGAGGTGGAACAATAGCAATAGAAGCTGCCTTTATCGCAACGAATACTCCTGCGCTGTTTTTCAATGATTCTTTTGCATTTAAAAAATGGAAAGGATTCGATGAAACTGTTTGGAAGAAAGTGAAGCAAGCAGCTTTAAGTAATGTGGTTCCAATTCAGAGTAAAATCTGGGCGGGAGATATAGACAAAAAGACATTAGCAATTGCACGTCAGAACATAAAAAATGCGGGATTTCAAGAGATCATTGAGTTAGAAGAATCAGACTTCTTCTTACAAACACCCGTATCTAACGGCGGAATAGTAGTGCTCAATCCACCATATGGAGAACGCATAGATCCAGAACAACTCGAGTTTTTCTACAAGAGAATAGGAGATACCCTCAAGAAAAATTGGTCAGGATTTGATGCTTGGATGATTACGGGAAGCCCAGAAGGGTTGAAAAGTTTCGGTTTGAAGCCATCGCGCAAAACACCCCTAATGAATGGATCCATAGAGTGCCGATTCTGCAAATACACTTTGTTTAAAGGAAGCCGTGCAGAACACGTTATAGAAAAGAAAAAGGGCCAAGCTTGAGTGCAATTCTTTGATGTTCTCAAAACAGTGTCTTAACCTAATTAACAGATTTGTCATCTATTTTTGACCTACAATTAGAACCATGAACATTTCCTTAAATACGATTTTTCAAGCCCTTGTTCCAAAAGACAAGAAGTTCATTCCATTGTTTGTTCAGGCCTCTGCCAACGTTTTGGAAGCTGCGGAAATGCTTCGATCTGCCCTACATAGCGACAGTGTTACCAGATTGAACACCCATAAAAAGATTGAACACCTAGAAAATCAAGGAGATGAGTACACACATGGGCTACTGCGTGAGGCAGCCTCTACTTTTATTACTCCTTTTGATAGAGAGGATATTCAAACGCTCGCAGTAACCCTCGACGATGTCTTGGATTTTATCCATGGATCTTCTAAAAGAATTGAACTCTACAAGATCCACCACTTACCTCCTGCAATGCTTCAAATGTCAGTATACATTCATGAAAGCGCAAAAGAGCTAGATGGTTTGATTAAGAATCTGCACACCTTGAAATACTCCTCTCAAATGAGACAGAGCTTGTCTAAAATCAAGGAATATGAGAAGCTAGCTGATGAACTTTATGATGAAGCCATCGGAAGTCTATTCAAAGACAACAATGGACCATTAGAGGTCTTAAAGGTGAAAGAAGTATTGTCTTTCATGACAAGCGCTACAGGTAGCCTTGTGAGCACTGCTAGTGTCATTGAAAGCGTATTGGTAAAATTCTCCTAATGATGTAAATTCACGGCAAAATTTGTCGTGTGAATAAAATTGCAGTTGTAACAGGAGCTACCAGCGGCTTCGGAAAAGCTATAGCCTTCAAACTTGCTTCACTGGGTTATCACCTCATTTTAACAGGTAGAAGGAAAGAGCGACTCCTAGAAGTAGCCAGTACCATACAGTCTTCGTACGATGTTCAGAGTCTTCCTTTGTGCTTCGATGTTCGCGATGAAAAACAAGTAGAGTCCGCTTTTCTGACCATCCCCGAGCACTGGAGAAACTGGTCAGTTCTAATCAATAACGCAGGATTGGCAGCAGGAAAAGAGTCCCTTCACGAAGGGGACTCAAACGATTGGAATCAAATGATCGATACCAATATCAAAGGATTATTGTACGTAACCCGAACGTTCGTTCGGGTGATGATAGAAAACAGAAAAGGAATAATCATCAACATCGGTTCTATAGCAGGTAGAGATGCATATGCTGGTGGTAATGTATATAGCGCAACAAAGTTTGCTGTAGAAGGACTCACCAGAAGCATGAGAATAGACTTTCTACCTTACAACATCAAAGTAGGGCAAGTAGCCCCAGGCGCTGCAGAAACAGAGTTTTCTTTGGTGAGATTTAAAGGTGATGCTGAAAAGGCCAGAAGTATTTATAAAGGCTATTTACCCCTAAGAGCAGAAGACATTGCTGATGCAGTGGAATACATGGTGACCCGACCAGATCACGTGAATATTTCTGATATTCTCATAATGCCAACCGCCCAAGCCAACTCTACTACCTTTAATAAAGATTAAATGAAAAATATCTTCTTCGTACTATTACTAGCAGCTCTGTCCGCATGTCATTTTGGAAATGAAAAAGTAGACATGATCGTACACAATGCAGTTATTCATAGCATGGATATAGAAGGAAAAACATTCGATGCCATGGCTATCAAAGAAGGGGTTATCGTAGCAATTGGGCCGGAAAGAGAAATTATGAATCAATATGATGCACCCGTAATCTACGATGCAGGAAAAAAGAATATATATCCAGGATTAATTGACGGTCATTGCCATTTTTTGAATTACGGAATCACACTTCAAGATGCCAATCTCATTGGCTGCACTTCAGAAAAAGAAATGATAGAACGATTGGTACAATATGCGCCAAGGCGCTTGTCGACGTGGATATTCGGCAGAGGTTGGGATCAGAACGACTGGACCAATTCTGAGACCGATACGATCAGTCAAATCTTTCCAAACAATCAAGTTCTTGATAGCTTATTCCCCAACGACCCAGTGTATCTAACTCGCATAGATGGCCATGCAGCATTAGCAAACTCCAAAGCCCTCGAGCTTGCTGGGATTAATGCGAATACGAATGTGAAGGGCGGATATGTGGAGGTAAAGAATGGACGATGTACGGGCATCTTGGTGGACAACGCAATGCAGTTAATAGAGAACATTTTACCCTTAAGAACCCCAAAAGAGAAAGAGCTCGCACTGCTTCAAGCGCAGGAAGCATGCTTTTCATATGGCTTAACAACTTTAGACGAAGCTGGACTCATGCATTATGATATCTCATTAATAGATTCTTTGCAGAAATCTGGAAAGTTGAAAATGCGCATTTATGCTATGCTCTCTGATCATCCAGAAAATTACGAGATCTACTTAAAAAAAGGCATAGATACCAGCAATAGATTTCTCAATGTGCGAAGCTTTAAATTTTATGCAGACGGAGCCTTGGGAAGCAGAGGAGCGTGTTTGCTGACACCCTATGACGATGTATTTAGGCAAACAGGTATAAAGCAATACGGATTGTTATTGGAGTCACCAGAGGAATTATTACGCAAAGCAATTCTCTTGGAGCGCGCGGGTTTTCAGATGAACACCCATGCCATTGGTGATAGCGCTGTCCGTGTTGTGTTTGAAGTGTATAAGAAAGTTCTAGGAGGAATTAATGATAAGCGTTGGCGAATGGAGCACGCTCAAGTAGTTAGTGAAAAGGACATGCTATACTTTAGAGAACTTGGGGTGATCCCTTCAGTTCAGCCTACCCATGCCACTAGTGATATGTCTTGGGCATGGCAGCGATTAGGTAGGAATCGAGTCATCAGAGCCTACAGGTATAAAGAGTTGATGGAACAAAATGGTCTTGTAGCGTTGGGTACAGATTTCCCTGTTGAAGACATCAATCCTTTCGCGACGTATTATAGTAGTGTATTTAGAAAGCCTATAGGATCGCGCACTGATTCTGATACATCTTACTATAAAGATCAGGCATTAAGTCCAATGCAAGCCATGTATGGAATGACAATTTGGAATGCGGTTGCCAATTTTGAAGATCACTATAAGGGTACACTAGAGGCAGGCAAGGTTGCTGATTTTATAGTTCTAGATAGGGATATATTAAAGTGTGGAGAAGAGCAATTGAGGGATATAAAATGTATGATGACAGTAGTGAATGGCGAAATTGTTTATCGGAGATAAATTTTTTCTTTTCATTATCAACACATTAAGTAATTGTTGCCATTATTTTTCGTGTTGGGGCTTGCGGGAGAAAAAAAAGGGATTACTTTTGCACCCGCTTTTCAAAACAACAAAACGTTCTTTGATCAAACGGAAAGCAGAGAAAAAAAATCTCGATAAAAATTTGGATTGAGAGATCAGCTTACAGTACTTTTGCCGCCCCTTGAAAAAGGGAGGCAGACGAAACGAACGAGTGAGTCATCAGTTGAAATGAAAAAAATCTGAAAAAAGATTTGGTTTGAGAGGAAGTGATGTAGTACTTTTGCCGCCCCAATCAAAAGGGAAGGTAAACAGGCACAAAGCGAGCCTTGAAAAAAAATCTGAAAAAAGATTTGGATTGAGAGAAACTCTGGTAGTATGTTTGCCGCCCGTTTCGAAAAAGTCGAGACGCTGGAAGTAAAAAAGTTCTTTGAAATAATGCAGCAGTAAAACAGGAAAAGGTTAAGCCAAGAGATTAAACTTTTTACAATGGAGAGTTTGATCCTGGCTCAGGATGAACGCTAGCGGCAGGCCTAACACATGCAAGTCGAGGGGTAACTTGATTGATAGCAATATTAATTAAGCTAGACCGGCGCACGGGTGCGTAACACGTATGCAATCTACCTTATACAGGGGGATAACTTCGAGAAATCGATGCTAATACCCCATAACATTATGAAGTGGCATCACTTTATGATTAAAGCTCCGGCGGTATAAGATGAGCATGCGCCCAATTAGCTAGTTGGCGAGGTAATGGCTCACCAAGGCTACGATTGGTAGGGGTTCTGAGAGGATGATCCCCCACACTGGTACTGAGACACGGACCAGACTCCTACGGGAGGCAGCAGTGAGGAATATTGCGCAATGGACGAAAGTCTGACGCAGCCATGCCGCGTGAAGGATTGAAGGCCCTATGGGTTGTAAACTTCTTTTGTATAGGAATAAACCCCCGCTCGTGAGCGGGGCTGAAGGTACTATAAGAATAAGCACCGGCTAACTCCGTGCCAGCAGCCGCGGTAATACGGAGGGTGCAAGCGTTATCCGGATTTATTGGGTTTAAAGGGTCCGTAGGCGGACCGTTAAGTCTGTGGTGAAAGCCTACCGCTCAACGGTAGAACTGCCATGGATACTGGCGGTCTTGAATGTGTGTGAAGTTGGCGGAATGTGTGGTGTAGCGGTGAAATGCTTAGATATCACACAGAACACCGATTGCGAAGGCAGCTGACTAACACACGATTGACGCTGAGGGACGAAAGTGTGGGGATCAAACAGGATTAGATACCCTGGTAGTCCACACCGTAAACGATGATCACTAGATTTTGGTCGCAAGATCAGAGTCCAAGCGAAAGTGTTTAGTGATCCACCTGGGGAGTACGTCCGCAAGGATGAAACTCAAAGGAATTGACGGGGGCCCGCACAAGCGGTGGAGCATGTGGTTTAATTCGATGATACGCGAGGAACCTTACCTGGGCTTGAAAGTTAGTGACCGTCCCTGAAAGGGGACTTTCCGCAAGGACACGAAACTAGGTGCTGCATGGCTGTCGTCAGCTCGTGCCGTGAGGTGTCGGATTAAGTTCCATAACGAGCGCAACCCCTATCTTTAGTTGCCAGCGAGTAATGTCGGGGACTCTAAAGAAACTGCCCGTGTAAGCGGTGAGGAAGGTGGGGATGACGTCAAGTCATCACGGCCCTTACGTCCAGGGCGACACACGTGCTACAATGGTAGGGACAGTGCGTTGCACGCCAGCAATGGTGAGCTACTCTATAAACCCTATCTCAGTTCGGATTGAGGTCTGCAACCCGACCTCATGAAGCTGGAATCGCTAGTAATCGGATATCAGCCATGATCCGGTGAATACGTTCCCGGGCCTTGTACACACCGCCCGTCAAGCCATGGAAGTTGGGAGTGCCTAAAGTCGGCCACCGAAAGGAGCTGCCTAAGGCAAAACCAGTAACTGGGGCTAAGTCGTAACAAGGTAGCCGTACCGGAAGGTGCGGCTGGAATACCTCCTTTATAGAGAAAAGCTTGATCTTTACTGTTTTCTGCTGCATTTCCATTTTATTTTCAGTCCTGTAGCTCAGTTGGTTAGAGCACTACACTGATAATGTAGGGGTCAGCAGTTCAAATCTGCTCAGGACTACAAAAAATAAAATGGGGAATTAGCTCAGCTGGCTAGAGCACCTGCCTTGCACGCAGGGGGTCAACGGTTCGAATCCGTTATTCTCCACTGAGTTCACTCCACTAGATGAGAGTGAGCAAGACTCAGATACGATCTGAAGTCGATAAGTTCTTTGATATATTGATAGAGTTTAATAAGCAATTAAGGGCACGTGGAGGATGCCTTGGCTCTTGGTAGCGATGAAGGACGTGATAAGCTGCGATAAGCTGCACTGAGGCGCAAATAGCCTTCGAGGTGCAGATTTCCGAATGGGGCAACCCTACCGATTGAAGATCGGTAATCCGAAAGGAAGCACACCCTGGGAACTGAAACATCTAAGTACCAGGAGGAAAAGAAAATAACATATGATTCCCTTAGTAGTGGCGAGCGAAGCGGGAAGAGCCCAAACCAAAGTTGTTTCGGCAACATTGGGGTTGTAGGACTGCATTTAGACTTGATATAGATTTTGGAAGAGTTCTGGAAAGTTCTCCCATAGAAGGTGATAGGCCTGTACAAATGCTGATATCAAGTTGAGCAGTATCCTGAGTAGCGCGGAACACGTGAAATTCTGTGTGAATCTGCCGGAACCATCCGGTAAGGCTAAATATACCAAGAGACCGATAGTGTACTAGTACTGCGAAGGAAAGGTGAAAAGAACCTCGAACAGAGGAGTGAAATAGAACCTGAAACCACGTGCTTACAAGCGGTCGGAGCGAAAGTGACGGCCTGCCTTTTGCATAATGAGCCTACGAGTTACTCCTCTTTGGCAAGGATAACCCCGTCTCGGGGGCATCCGAAGCGAAAGCAAGTCTAAATAGGGCGTTTAGTCAGAGGGGGTAGACGCGAAACCTTAGTGATCTACTCATGACCAGGTTGAAGCCCCGGTAATACGGGGTGGAGGACCGAACCCGTTAACGTTGAAAAGTTTTGGGATGAGTTGTGAGTAGGGGTGAAAGGCTTATCAAACTGGGAAATAGCTCGTTCTCCCCGAAATGCATTTAGGTGCAGCCTCGTGGTTGAGTGCGACGGAGGTAGAGCTACCGATTGGGCTAGGGGGTGTCACAACCTACCAAACCCTGACGAACTCCGAATGCCGTCTCATATACACGGGAGTGAGGGTATGGGTGCTAAGGTCCGTATCCGAGAGGGAATCAACCCAGACTATCTGCTAAGGCCCCCAAGTCTATACTAAGTTGATAAAACGTGGTGTGGTTGCATTGACAGCTAGGATGTTTGCTTGGAAGCAGCAATTCATTTAAAGAGTGCGTAACAGCTCACTAGTCGAGCGATCATGCGTGGATAATAATCGGGCATAAGTATAGCGCCGAAGCAGTAGATTTATGGTAGGGGAGCATTCTCATCTGCAGTGAAGGCGATTCGTAAGGATCTCTGGAGCGTTGAGAAAAGAAAATGTAGGCATAAGTAACGATTAAGGAGGTGAAAAACCTCCTCGCCAAAAGACCAAGGGTTCCTGATCAACGTTAATCGGATCAGGTTTAGTCGGATCCTTAGGTGAACCCGATAGGGGCAGCCGATGGAAATCAGGTTTATATTCCTGAACCTGCTTATCATTAAAAGTGACGGAGAGACGTGGTGGTTAGGTACTGACGGAAATGTACCTCTGAGCCGAGCCTTCAGGCAAAGCGAAACCATAAAATCTCTTCCAAGAAAAGCGAGATAAGCGGTCCGTACCCGAAACCGACACAGGTGGTCGAGTAGAATATACTGAGGCGCTCGAGTGAATCACGGTTAAGGAACTAGGCAAATTAGTCTCGTAACTTCGGAAAAAGAGACACCCGACTATGTCGGGTCGCAGAGAAATGGCCCTGGCGACTGTTTATCAAAAACACATGGCTATGCTAAATCGAAAGATGATGTATATGGCCTGACACCTGCCCGGTGCTGGAAGGTTAAAAGGAGATGTCATCCGCAAGGAGAAGCATTGAATTGAAGCCCCAGTAAACGGCGGCCGTAACTATAACGGTCCTAAGGTAGCGAAATTCCTTGTCGGGTAAGTTCCGACCTGCACGAATGGTGTAACGATCTGGGCGCTGTCTCAACCGTGAGCTCGGTGAAATTGTAGTATCGGTGAAGATGCCGATTACCCGCAACGGGACGGAAAGACCCTGTGAACCTTCACTATAGCTTAGCATTGGTGTCGGTTAAACGATGTGTAGGATAGGTGGGAGACTTTGAAGCGGCCTCGCTAGGGGTTGTGGAGTCGTCCTTGAAATACCACCCTTTGTTTAATTGATATCTAACCACTGGGACAGTGCTTGGCGGGTAGTTTGACTGGGGTGGTCGCCTCCGAAAGCGTATCGGAGGCTTCTAAAGGTACCCTCAGTACGGTTGGTAATCGTACGTAGAGTGCAATGGCATAAGGGTGCTTGACTGTGAGACTGACAAGTCGATCAGGTACGAAAGTAGAGCATAGTGATCCGGTGGTTCCGCATGGAAGGGCCATCGCTCAAAGGATAAAAGGTACTCCGGGGATAACAGGCTGATCACTCCCAAGAGCTCACATCGACGGAGTGGTTTGGCAC